>NZ_CP012996.1:614729-1229458 GCF_001412655.1 Pedobacter sp. PACM 27299
GTTTTTCTCGGCCAGGTGGAAAATGTTAACGTCCTGCGATTCTAACCCTTCCATAGCGTCGATCATTAAGATCACGACATCCGCTTCTTCTAAAGCTTTGATGGTACGCATTACAGAATAAAACTCGATGTTCTCTTTTACTTTAGTTTTTTTACGAAGACCTGCAGTATCGATGAACATGAATTCATGTCCGAATTGATTGTAATGGATATGTATAGAATCTCTTGTTGTTCCAGCGATAGGTGTTACAATATTTCTTTCTTTACCAATCAATGCATTGATTAGTGATGATTTTCCAACGTTAGGTCTGCCAACAATAGTAAGTTTAGGTAATGTATTTTCTTCTTCTACTACATCTTCGAAGTGTTTGATTACATCATCTAATAAATCACCTGTTCCAGAACCAGTCATAGAAGAGATCGGGTAGATCTCACCTAAACCAAATCCGTAAAATACGGAAGCATCATTTTGTAATTGAGTATTGTCTACTTTATTTACAACGATGAATACAGGTTTATTGCTGCGTCTAAGTAACTGTGCAATTTCGTCATCCAGGTCGGTAATGCCGGTTACGACATCCACCATAAACAACAATACAGTTGCTTCTTCGATCGCAATGACCACTTGTTCGCGGATTGCTGCTTCAAATAAATCTTCGGAATTGGCTACATAGCCTCCGGTATCAATAACAGTAAACTGCTTATCAGTCCATTCTGCCGATCCGTAATGACGATCACGGGTTACACCGCTAAAATCATCAACAATGGCTTTACGACTCTCTGTTAAGCGGTTAAATAGGGTAGATTTGCCTACGTTTGGTCTTCCGACGATTGCGATAATGTTGCTCATGTGTATGTATGAATTGTATTAATTATTAAGGGGTTGCAAAGGTAAGCTTAATTTTCGTACCCGAAACTTTTTAAATAGTTCTTTTTACTGCGCCAGTCTGGAACTACCTTTACAAAGGTTTCTAAAAAGACTTTTTGGTCCAGGAATTTCTCAATATCCTTACGGGCCTCAGTACCTACCTTTTTAAGCATTGCGCCACCTTTACCAATCAGGATGTTTTTCTGAGAATCACGTTCTACGATGATCTCTGCACTAATCCTGGTAATTTTCTCTTCTTCTTTGAAGGAAGTAATCACTACCTCTGTGCTATAAGGAATCTCTTTCTGGTAGTTATTGAAGATCTTCTCTCTGATAATTTCCGACACAAAGAATCTTTGTGTACGGTCTGTCAAATCTTCTTTATCATAGAAAGGAGCATGTTCCGGTAGTTGATCCAATACCGTTTCCATAATACCATCCAGGTTATATAGGTGTAAAGCGGAAATGGCATATATATGTTTAGGATTTAACTTTTCCTGCCAGTAGGTCATTTTCGCTTCTACTTCTTCTTGTGTTGCGTTGTCGATCTTATTGATCAGGACAATCATCGGGATGGTCGTGTCAATGATTTTATCTAATACATCATTCTCATCATGTGTTTCGTTAATGTCGGTAACGAACAGAATAAGATCTGCATCAGTCAGTGCTCCTTTTACAGAACTCATCATAGAATCTTGTAAACCATAACGAGGTTTTATGATCCCCGGAGTGTCCGAAAATACGATTTGATAATTTTCTTCATTGACAATTCCCAGAATACGGTGACGGGTAGTCTGAGCTTTCGGAGTAATGATAGAAAGCTTTTCACCCACCAGGGCATTCATTAACGTTGATTTACCCGCATTGGGCTTACCAATTATACTTACAAAACCTGCTTTATGTGACATGAAAATATTTTTTGAAATAAATTTGCACCGCAAAGAAACGAATTATATCTTTGCATTCCAATTCGGAGGAAGAGTTAACCAATTAATTAACACAATCGGAATTGTATATAGTGCGGGATGGAGCAGTTGGTAGCTCGTCGGGCTCATAACCCGAAGGTCATCAGTTCGAGTCTGGTTCCCGCTACCAAAATTGATTCGCTAATTGTAAAATTAGTGGCAGTCAAAATGGCCCGTTCGTCTAGGGGTGAGGACGCCAGATTTTCATTCTGGTAACAGGGGTTCGATTCCCCTACGGGCTACGATCCTCCTTACGTGTAAGGAGGATATTAATAAACTTGACTACAGAGGTAGGATAGTAATCACATAGAGTGCGGGATGGAGCAGTTGGTAGCTCGTCGGGCTCATAACCCGAAGGTCATCAGTTCGAGTCTGGTTCCCGCTACCAAAACAGGTTCGTCAACGCAAGTTGAAGGCAACCTTAAATGGCCCGTTCGTCTACCGGTTAGGACGCCAGATTTTCATTCTGGAAATAGGGGTTCGATTCCCCTACGGGCTACAATCTTCCTTTACTATGTAAAGAAAGATCATTAACTTTAACACGTAGGTGTTGAAGCAGTAACATAGAGTGCGGGATGGAGCAGTTGGTAGCTCGTCGGGCTCATAACCCGAAGGTCATCAGTTCGAGTCTGGTTCCCGCTACCAAAACGGGTTCGTCAACGTAAGTTGAAGGCAACCTTAAATGGCCCGTTCGTCTACCGGTTAGGACGCCAGATTTTCATTCTGGAAATAGGGGTTCGATTCCCCTACGGGCTACGAAGCCGCTTTACGAAAGTAGAGCGGCTTTTTGCTTTAATAGGCTTTCCGCCTATTGCCTGCCTGCAATTCTACAAATCTTCATTACTAAACTATCATGGGTTCTCCAGCTAAAGCGCAGCCGAAAATTATGGTGTGGTACCGCTAATATTGATACCTTGCAGCAGTATAACATTTATCTCAATAAAATATTCATGGAAAAAAGAACCGTTTTACAGATCTCTGCAGTTTTATTAATCATTTTAGGTATCGCTATAATTTTTGTTGGTTTATCCGGACCTAAATTCATGCTGCCACCAGTGATTACCGGTTTGGGATTTTTTGTGGTCAGCTCGGCGCTGTTTGCATTAAAAAAATAGAACAATCTTTTCGTTTTTCTGTTTGTTTCGGTAATGACGCTGCTAATTTATAAATGGAGTAGTTTCATTAAAAGGAAATATTCATTATATTGAGTTAATCATTAAGCTTTTATTTATCGAAATCATTTTATCATGAAAAAATCAATTCTTTATCTGGCCTGCATGGCAGTACCGTTGGTGTATAGCTGTAGCGGTAACAATTCTGAAAAAAAAGCCGCTGTAAAAGTCGACACTACGGTGAGTAGCGAATGTTATGTAGCTATAGATGCTTTAGATACGGCCAATCTTCACCTGAATACAAGTAGTGAAGGGAAAATTACCGGTCATCTGCTCATCAATTACAAGGATAAGGGAGATAATATTGGTGAAGTAGCGGGAAAATTTAGCGGGGATACCTTATTTGTGGATTATACCTTTAAAATAGGGAATGCAAATCCAACAGTTTATAAGAACCCATTGGCATTTTTAAAGAAAGATGGTAAGTTGATCTTAGGCGTTGGTCAGATTGAAACTTCTGTAGGACGGTCTTATTTTGTAAAAGGTAAACCGATCTCTTTTGATAAAGGCAGATTTACATTTGCTCCTGAAGCTTGTAAATAATAACATACCCCATAAAAGCTGCGGAAATTATTTTTTCGCAGCTTTCTTGTGAAATGATAATTTTGTAAACAGGACACTGGCGACTGTTTTGAAATTAATTATGATGAAGTAAACACTTCTTTGAGCGCTGTGTTGAATTTCAATGCAGCGATTTATTAGCAATTCATTCCTTTTTTTAAAATCTGGTCATTCATCGGATTTATTCGGATTCGCTCTTCTTCTTTTAAAACGAGCCCCATAAATTAGTTGTTTTTTTCTCTAAATCCACAATTATTCTGACAACAATATCGCTTATAATCCTCATAATAGGTCATTAAGCAGGGTATTGGGGGAATTTAAAACTAATTTCAAATAAATTCTATTAAATTAGTAGACTTTATTATCTTTGAACTCAATAAGCATTAAGAATGTGATTCTCAGTTCGTCCGGACTGTTGCTTAAAAATTAGATGTTTGGTTAGATCTAAGTTTTGTTTGGTTAAAAGCCAGGTTGGATGACCTGGCTTTTTCATTGTCCGGGCCCCTAGCTTTCAGCTCAAAAGGATGAATCATAAAGAAATTAATTCTTAATTTACGACACACAAATAAATGAACCTAATCAATGACCAAAATTTCAACCAACACCAACAAACTCTTAATTCATGAAGACTGGGCGGTAGTGATACTCGGATCCCTTGTTATCCTAAGTAGTCTTTTCTTTTTCTTATTGCCGATCCCGGTTTTCAAATGGGATAGCCTAGCCAATTTAAGCGACAAGATTTTCCATATGGAAAACTTAACCGCTATTTTTATCCAGTTTGTATTTATTACAGTGATTGGCGCGGTAGGTGCTTTCATTATGGGTAAATCCGTAAAAAACTTTTTAATGGGCTTTCCGGTAGTGTATGTGCTCACCATCATTGCCTTGCTGATTGCCGGGAGTTCCAGCATGCGCGCACTGAATCTGGAAGCTGTAATTTTTAGTTTGATGATTGGCCTGGCCATCAGCAACTTCTTTAAACTGCCGCAATGGTTCAAATCAGCCCTGTCTACCGAGCTTTTTGTGAAAATCGGATTGGTACTATTGGGGACTACCGTGATCTTTGCAGATATTTTAAAGGCCGGGTCTTTAGGCTTGATTCAAGCTTTAGTAGTCGTTATCTCCGTATGGTATTTTGCTTTCTGGCTTTGTAAGAAGTTAAAAGTAGATGATGAACTGACCATGATGATTTCCAGTGCAGTTTCTATATGCGGGGTTTCTGCCGCAATAGCAACCTCTGGCGCAATCAAAGGAGATTCCAAAAAACTCTCGTATGTGATTTCTATGGTATTGATCACTGCCATTCCAATGATGATTTTTATGCCTTACATCGCACATTATTTCTCCTTTCCACAAGCCGTAACAGGTGCTTGGCTGGGTGGAAGTATTGATACTTCCGGTGCAGTAGTAGCTTCCGGAACTTTAGTAGGGGAAGAGGCTTTGAAAATCAGCACAATTGTGAAGTTTTCCCAAAATGTATTGCTTGGGATTGCCGCTTTTGCCATCAGTATTTACTGGTCTTATACCAACCATAAAGATGAAAATGGAGAAAGAGTAAGGCCAACAGTAGGGGTGATCTGGGAACGCTTTCCTAAGTTCGTACTGGGCTTTATCGGCGCTTCTTTATTGTTCTCTTTTTTCTTGCCGCAAGAGATGATTTCCAATGTGAAAGACAGCTTGAAAAATTTACAGGGTGCCTGGTTTGCATTGGCATTTACCAGTATTGGTTTAGAGACTAATTTCAAGGATTTATTCGGTAATCAAAGCAAGAAACCTTTGTATGCTTTTTTGCTGGCACAGCTGTTTAACGTGATCATTACATTGATTATCGCATTTTATTTGTTTGGCAACACGGAGGTCTTTGCTTAACTTTTCTGAAATTACAGATCATGGCAGGCTCCTTGCTGTTCTATCTGTACATTTGAAATTGTGTTTGTAAAAGATGAGTGATACCCCAAAGAAAAGTCTGTTTAAAGCGATAAAAGGAAAGGTAATTATTGCCTTATTACTCGCCTGTTTTGCCTTAATTATGGCTTGGGCAGTAAGTAAAGTCGCTTTTAATGAAATGCTGAATACCGTAGAAAATATATCTACGCCTAGTGAACGACTGAGGATGGTAAACCGCATCTCTTTAAAGATCAGCCGACTGGATCAATTGCAGAAAACGCAAGCCTCAAATGATCCGAAAAACTATAGTAAACTTTTAAAGGAATCCGGGGAGCTGCGTGCTTCCCTGGATTCTTTATCCAGCTTATATGCTAAAGATTCCGTTCAATTGCAGCGGATCGGCAGTATTCAAAAGCTGCTGAAAGAGCGTGATAACCAGTTTCTGAATTATCTAAAGGTGAGGGAGCGATTGGTAAACAACAAATCCTTCTCCACCCAGGTACAGAATCTAAGTGAAATGGTTAATAAAAGTGGGAACGATAGTACTGTTCTGGCTTCCCAATTGCAAACGTCTACCACCACCATTTATTCTTCAGAAGATAAAAACAGGGGTTTCTTTGGGCGTCTTTTTGGAAAGAAGAAAGACAGCGAAGACAATAAGTCTTATAAGATCATCAATGAAAAGAATCTGAAAGTAGATACCATTTCACTTTCAAATGAAGACAAGACCTCTAAAAGTCTGGAAGAAACACTTCGCAACATTGAAAAAGAGCAGAAAAGAAACAGTGCACGCTTTTTAAATAAAGAAGCGGAACTGGCCAATGCCAATAACCTTTTGATCAATCAGATGCTCGACATTCTCCGTAAGGTAGAAAGCGAAGTGGTGACGCAGATTGAACTCAATGGGATTCAGGCCAAGCATGTCGTAAATACCGGGATCAATACCATTAGTGTCATTATGCTGGTCTTTTTCCTGCTTATGCTCCTGATGCTCTATTTCATTCTAACCGACATTACCAGAAGTAATCGTTATAAAAATGAACTGGAACAGGCCAGAGATCTGGCCGAATATCATGGGATGGCCAAGCAGCGTTTCCTGTCCAATATGAGCCATGAAATCAGGACGCCGCTCCAATCTATTATTGGTTATGCGGAACTTATTCGGCAGCAGGAGAAACCGAATCCCCGGGATATTGATGCCATTTATCATTCTTCAGAACATTTGCTGCAGATTGTAAATGAGGTGCTGGACTATAACCGGATCATTTCTGGTAAATTTACTTTCATAGAAAAGCCTTTTGATATTGCTAAATTATTGGAAGAAGTGATTTTCGTGATGCGGCCACAAGCCGAGCGTAAATCCCTGAATTTGCTCACAGAGATCTCCCTGCATGAAACAAAATACATCAATGGTGATCCTTTCCGCTTAAAGCAAATCCTATATAATTTATTGGGTAATGCCATCAAATTTACCAACGAAGGAGAAGTGGTTTTGTCTGTTTTTTATAAACGACAAGGTGAAAGTCTGCATTTTACTTTTATGGTAAGAGATACTGGAATCGGCATTTCAGAGGCTTCAAAAGCAGTGATCTTTAATGAATTTGAGCAGGTCAATGAAAATGATCAGGAAGTACTGCATCAGGCAGGAACAGGATTAGGGTTAACCATTATCAAATCTCTGATAGAAACCCAGGGCGGAAGAATTTATGTGAAAAGTAAAGAGGGGGTAGGCAGTGTATTTACCGTTTATCTTACTTTTAAAATCGCGGAAGAGCCGATAGAAGAGAAGTTATCACAATCAAAAGATCGGTTGAGCTGGAAACCATTTAAAGTATGGGTGGTAGATGATGATCCACTAATTTTAGAGCTTTGCAGTATTATTTTTGAACGGAATCATATTGATTATACCAGTTTTAATTCTCCGGTACAGCTGCTGCATGAAACAGAGGAAGCCGCGGGTTTAAAATATATCCTATTGGATATGCGGATGCCGGAAATGAACGGCATCGAACTTTGTCAGCTGCTGCGGAAAAAGATGGGCAATACGGTTAAGATCTTTGCGATTACCGCTCAGGTGCTTCCCGATGAACGTGAATTTCTTTTGAATAATGGGTTTGATGGCTTGGTGATGAAGCCTTTCCGTGAAAACGAGTTACTGGCCGTTTTTTCTGAAGAACTGGAAGCGCAGTCTTTTTCAAAAGAAGCTAAACTTGTGGTCGAGGATAAAAAAATAGATTTGGCAGTAACAGATGCAGTTGCTGATCCTGTACTTGATGCTATTGAACTGGATCTTGGTCCTTTGAGAAAAATGACCTTTGATGATGAGGAGCAATTGAAAAAGATTTTGAACAGGTTCACATTAGACTGCGAAAATGACCTGCAGGAATTGACGGAGGCGATGCAGAAGGAGGATACGGAAAAGCTCGGTCTGCTGAGTCATCGACTGGCAGGTCGCATCGCACAGATCGGTTCTAGAAATCTGGCCAGTGACTTCCGGCAACTAGAACTTGTTTTTCATCAACAAAGCATTCCCGATGAAAAGAGCAAAAAAACTGTTGTCGAACTATCCGCAAAATTAAAGCAGCTGATCGACCAGATCCACAAGCTGTAATGACTTATTCTATCTCATAGCGTTCCATTTTACTGTATAGGGTCTTGCGATCGATATTCAGTAATTTGGCAGCTTTAGATTTGTTGTATTTTACCTTAACCAGGGTTTCCATGATCAGCATCTTTTCATTGACTTCATTGATGGCTTTAAGATCTGAGCCCTGTGGTTTAGGTACCTGATTAATGGAAATGATCATTTCTTCTGGTAGGGCATCTATCCCTGCAGTTTCAGTAGGCGTCAATAACACCATTCTTTTGATCACATTTTTCAACTCTCTTAAGTTTCCTGGCCAATCGTATTGCAGCAGCAGGTCTTTTGCAGCTGGAGAAAGGTGCTGTACATTTCTATTCAACTCTTCATTTGAGAGTTTTATGAAATGATTGATAAACAGTTCAATGTCTTTTCCTCTTTCTCTCAAAGGTGGAAGCTGAATTTTAAACTCGTTTAAGCGATGGTAAAGATCTTCTCTGAAATCACCATTGCTGACACTGTTCTTAAGGTCATCATTGGTGGCCGTAATGATTCTGACGTCTACTCTTACATTCTTTGTACTGCCTAAAGGCTGAATGGTCCTTTCCTGTAAAGCGCGCAGCATTTTGACCTGCACTTCATAGCTTAGGTTTCCTACCTCATCTAAAAACAAGGTGCCTCCATTTGCGGCTTCAAACTGTCCTTTTTTATCGTTTAGGGCACCGGTAAAAGCGCCTTTAGCATGTCCGAACAATTCACTCGCAGCCAATTCTTTTGACAATGCACCGCAATCTATGGCAATAAAAGGTTTGTCTTTACGCTTGCTGTGGACGTGTAATGCCCTGGCTGCATATTCTTTTCCTGTTCCGGTTTCGCCTTGAATAATCACCGACATGTCTGTTGGTGCAACCAGGTTAATGTGTTCGTATAATTTATCAGCAATGCTGCTTTTTCCTTTGATGGCATCGGCATGTTCGATTGAATTGCCGGAAACGGGTTTTTCTTTTTTACCTAAAGCATTGTTGATGATCATCAGCAATTCATCAGGATTTACAGGCTTCGTAATGTAATCGAAGGCCCCTAATTGTATAGATTTTACAGCGGTTCTGACATCATTAAAACTGGTCATAATGATCACTGGCTGGCTCATACCCCTATCGCGAATATGCGAGAGGACATCAAGCCCGGTGCCATCAGGAAGACGATAATCTACCAGAAATAAGTCGAAATTTTGTTCAGCGGTCAATTTCAGACTTTTCTTCACATCATTGACCGCAACAGGTTCATGCCCATGCTTGGTCAGGAAGCCTTCCAGGATTTGCGAAAAGGTAAGATCGTCTTCAATAATCAGTATTTTTGCCATAAGAATCTCGCTTGTAATTATAGCAAAAATACGAAAGCCGGGGGACATCCGGCTTTCGTACACTATATTAATTGTTATTTATTGATGGTTTACTCAATAACAGCACCGTCTTTAGTTATTTTTAACGATGCAGCTTCGTCTCCTTTTTTAACATCTACCTGAAAGAATTCAGTTTTGTCGGCATTCACGATTAAGAATGCTGCTGCTGGAGTCCAGTCTTTATATTTGTCGGAAGCCAATGTTGTTTTTACTGCATCCGGAAGATCTTTCAATTCAACTGGAGTTTTTGTAGTGCTATCTTGTTTTACACTGATGATAACTGGGTTTTTAACGTCAGTTGCTTTTACTTGTGTTAATCCTGCGAATGCTAAAAATGCGGCTGATAAGATGATCTTTTTCATAACTCTATATTTAAATTTAAATTCTTTTTGTTTCAATTACGATTAGATAAGGTACATAATGGTGCCAGAATCAGGGGGTCTCCAGTAAAAGGCTCGTAATCAGTGTTTAGCTGGTTTGCGCCAAAATTGAAACTGTTGCATTATTCCACACTTTGTGGCCGAAAGAAACATGGGGGAGGGCTATTTCGACAAATTATTACCTGATGAGAAAGTAATGGATTTTTCTTAACTTTGCCTTATGCTATCTAAGAAGACTAAATATGCAATAAAGGCGCTTGTAGCGCTCGGAAAAAACGCTGGAAATCCTCCTATGCAGATCGTAAGATTGGCAGAGCAGGAAATGATCCCCCGCAAATTCCTGGAGCAGATTCTATTGGATATGCGTAATGCAGGATATTTATACAGTAAGAAAGGTGCCGGTGGCGGTTACAGTTTAAATAAGGAACCGGGAGATATTTTCCTGGCTGATATTCTTCGCATCACCGATGGCCCTATTGCCATGGTTCCTTGTGCCAGTCTTAAATTTTATCGCAAATGCGATGAATGCCATGATGAAATCACTTGTGGAATTAGAAAAACATTTATTGATGTTCGTGATGCGACACTTAAAGTGTTGGCGCAAACCTCTATTGCAGATGTGATTGCACGCGAAACAGATGGTAATTTCATAGAATAATCAACTATTTTAAAATAAAGTCTACTACTTCTATAGTCTTTTTATATATTTGTGTCAGCAAGACAAATATATAATCCCTTTAAACCTAAGGCTATGATTTTAAATAAGATTGAAAATGGTGTAAAAGAACCTAAAATTACATTAGTAGGTGCTGGTCCAGGTGATCCTGAACTGATCAGTTTAAAGGGAGTAAAAGCCATCAACACAGCGGATGTAGTGCTGTATGATGCCCAGGTGAATGAAGCATTACTCAACCACGCACCTGAGAAAGCCATTAAAATATTTGTAGGTAATAAATCTGAAGACGTATCCTATTCCCAGGATGCGATCAATAAGCTGATGATTGATTACGCTTTAAACTTTGGCCATGTGGTGAGGTTGAAAAGTGGTGATCCATTTGTTTTTGCCCGTGGATTTGAAGAAGTGGATTATGCGGAATCGTATAATATCCAAACGGAAATCATCCCAGGGATCTCCAGTGCTTTAGGAGTTCCTGGTTTACATAAAATTCCAATGACTTATGATAGACTGAGTGATAGCTTTTGGGTATTGAGTGGCACTAACGCAGCTGGGGAGCTTTCTCCGGACTTGAAAGTGGCCGCAAAATCCAAAGCAACGGTCGTAGTACTCATGGGAATTGAGAAGATCAGAGAGATTGCTGCTATTTTTCAGCAGGAAGGTAAAAATAGAATGCCGGTAGCGGTCATTGAAAATGGTTCTTCTGTGAATGAAAATATTAAAATAGGGGTAGTAGATACAATTGCAGAATTAATTGAAGACCATAAGATCTCCGCGCCAGCATTACTGGTATTCGGAGATGTGGTTTCTTTACATCCCTCTTTTGCCAGAATCAAGAATTTCTATGAACTGATGGAACTGCAATAAGCGTTTATTTTGTCAGATTAACTATTCACTATAATTTTTTCAGAAAGCCGGATATTAAATCCGGCTTTTTTACGTTTATGCTGGGATATTGGTGATCGTCGCATATTTGATACGAACACCATTTCTCATTTATTATTTAACTTTGTCCAAATTATCTATTATATGAATATGAAGAAAGCGAACTTTTGCTATCGTGGAATATTGAGTTTGTCCTTATTGGCAGTGGTTCCATTCGTGTCTGTAGCACAAAAACCAAACTGGCAGAACCTGGATCTTAAAACAGATACTACCTTTGGTATCAGTACTGAAAAGGCTTATAAAGAATTGTTAAAAGGGAAAAAGTCTAAATCTGTAATTGTTGCGGTATTAGACGGTGGGGTCGATATTAAACATGAAGACCTGAAAAGTGTCATTTGGGTAAATAAGAAAGAAATCGCTGGAAACGGAAAAGACGATGATAAAAACGGATACATTGATGATGTAAACGGCTGGAGCTTTTTAGGATCTAGCAAAGGGTCTATCAACTATGAAACATTAGAATTAACACGTTTGGTTCGCAGAGACAATGCGAAATTTGCGAATTTAGAGGCGAGTTCAGTAAAAGCGGAGGATCTTCCTGCATTTGAAACGTATCAGAAGAACAGGGCTGAATTTGAAAAACAATTGGTAGAAGCTAAAGAGAATCTGGAGCGTTATACTGCCTTGAAAGATGCAATTGACGGAGTAGTGAAAACGATTGGCAAAGAAAACCCTACTGCGGCAGATTTTCAAAGTTACCATCCTGCAAATGACATGGAAAAAAATATCCAGAGAATCATGGTGCAGCAATTACAAGAGACCAACTTTAAAGATTTTTATGCAGAGCAGATTGTAGATGGTGTGGATCATTTTAAATCTCAGGTGGAGTATAACCTAAACCTTGACTTTGATCCAAGATCAATTGTTGGGGATGATCCTAATGATGTGAAAAACCGTTTCTATGGCAATAATGATGTTGCCGGACCAGATGCTTTGCACGGTTCTCATGTGTCAGGAATCATTGGCGCAGTAAGAAATAATAAAATTGGGATCAATGGTGTAGCAGATAATGTGGTGATCTTACCGGTTCGTAATACGCCAAATGGTGACGAACGTGATAAGGATGTGGCCAATGGTATTCGTTACGCAGTTGATAACGGAGCAAAAGTGATCAACATGAGCTTTGGAAAAGGTTATTCATGGGATAAAAAGATCGTTGATGATGCCGTGAAATATGCCGTATCAAAAGATGTTTTATTAGTACATGCTGCTGGAAATGATAATAAAGACCTGGATGAAGCTCAAAACTTCCCTAACCCTGAATATCAGGATGGTGGTGTAGCTTCTTCATGGATCACAGTAGGTGCTTCAGGATGGAAAAACGATGAAACCATTAAAGCTGATTTTTCTAATTACGGAAAAACTAAAGTAGATGTATTTGCACCTGGCGTAAACATCAACTCGACTACTCCGGGTTCTAAATACCAAAAATTGAATGGTACCAGTATGGCTGCTCCAGTGGTAGCTGGTTTGGCTGGTTTGATCCGTTCTTACTACCCTAACTTAACTGCTTCGGAAGTGAAAGACATCATTATGAAGTCTGTAGTGAAAGTAGATCAGGTGGTAAAAGTACAGCAAGGTGACGCGGTTAAGGACATTCCTTTTGCTGATCTTTGTATCAGTGGCGGTGTAGTTAATGCTTATAATGCACTTAAACTAGCTGCTGAATACAAGAAATAATCGCATAAGTTTTAAGATAAGCCTGACATCGCTAGATGTCAGGCTTTTTTTTTGCCCTAAATCAGTACCCATTATTGGGTATATTTCCTTAATTACAAGCGGAATGCAGTAAAATATAACGCAGTTAATCCAACGCTATTGTATTTTTGTTAAAATGACAGGGAGATTTGATATGGGGTTATGAAATCCATGCTTGTTTTCAAAAAAATTAAAAATTCTAAGATGTTTTCTTTTTTTAACAAAAAAATGCACATCGACCATATTGAGTGGTTAGGTGTGGACATGCATGCACATTGGTTACCGGGCATTGATGACGGTGCTAAGAATATGGAAATGGCACTAAATTTTATGAAAAGTTTACAGGATCTGGGCTTTAAAAAATTACTGGCCACACCTCATGTTTTTGCCGAACTATATCCAAATAATAGAGAGATTATAGAAAGTACCTTAGAAGACACCAAACAGGCTTTAAAAGCCAGCTCATTACCTATAGAAACTGGAGCCGCAGCAGAGTATATGGTAAATGAGGATTTCGAAATTACCAGTAATATGATGTGCCTCCCCAAAAAGCACATTCTAATAGAGTTGTCTTATGTATCGGAAATGCCAAACATAGAGCAGATCATTTTCAACCTCCAGGTTAAAGGATATATAGTCGTCCTGGCACATCCCGAGCGTTATAGCTTTTATCAGGATAAACATCAGCGTTTCCACCGTTTGAAAGAAATGGGGGTATTGTTTCAGCTCAACCTGCTTTCCGTATCTGGCTATTATGGAAAAGACGTAAAAAGACTCGCCGAGTACCTGCTTCAAAAGAATTACTATGATTTAGCAGGAACAGACTTACACCACGATAAACATTTGCAGGCATTGACTATTGAAATACAAAGTGGACGCCTGTTTACTAAGCTCGGAAATGTTGATTTCAAGAATATGGAGCTGTTTTTCTAGCTAAATACCCATTTGTAGCTAGGTGTAATTGAAATTTAAAACGATTATTTTTGCTTTCACATGATTCTGGTGATTAAGCCGTTTTTTAGATCGAAATTACTATGGTTAAAGTTTTGTTATCAAGAAAATACCTGAATTATTTGGCTATTTTCTCTATTATTTTGCTGAACTCTTGTTCTACGACAAAAAAAGTTCCTTATTTCCAGGATATTACTGCTAATGGTCAGTCTGATATTGAAAATACTACGATTTTTAAGGGTTTAACTATAAATCCTGATGATATTTTGTCGATTTCATTGGTAACTGTTGATCCGACGACCGGAATGCCAGTAAATCAATTGGCTAGTCAGGCGGCAAATGGCAGTACTATAGCTGCAGCATCTGGCAGCAGTACTTCCGCAGCCAGCGGTTTTCTGGTAGATAAAAATGGTGAGGTAGACCTCTCTATCATTGGCCAGGTGAAAGTTGCCGGATTAACTACTTACGAGGCACGTGAACTCCTGAAAACTAAAGCCGCCGTCTTTTATAAAGATCCCAATGTGCAGGTCAGGTATGCCAATTTCAAAGTAACTGTATTAGGGGAGGTGGCAAGGCCTTCTTCTTATATCCTCCCAAATGAAAAGGTGAGTGTACTGGATGCCCTGGGTATGGCTGGTGACCTCACGATTTTTGGAAGAAGGGAAAATGTATTATTGATCAGGGATCAGGACGGCAAAAAAGAATTTGCACGGTTAGACCTCAATTCCTCCCGGATTTTTGACAGCCCATTTTATTATTTGAAACAGAATGATGTGATCTATGTAGAGCCTAATAAAGGTAAAGCAGCCTCTTTAAACCAGGCAAGAACACAAACTTTTGCAGTGATTGGAACAGTTTTGTCCGTTTTAATTGTATTGTTTTCAAGGATTTAACTGCCATTGCTTTATTAACCGCTAGACTATAATAAATGAAGAACATAAATTCTGAAGATAAAACCGCGCATGAAAATTCAGATGGCCTGGATGTTAAACAGCTCCTATTACGCTTATTGGACAATTGGTATTGGATTGCGTTATCCGTATTCCTTTGTCTTGGGCTTTCTTATTTATATGGGAAGTATAAAACTCCCTACTATAAAATTTCCGCCAGAGTTCTGGTAAATGACGAGAAAAAAGGAGCAGGAATGTCGGGTGGTGGTGATCTTTTAGGTGACATTGGAGGGCTTCTAGGTACAAAAAGTACCGTGGATAATGAAGCTGAAATCCTGAAAACCAGGAACCTCATGGCTGAGGTAGTGAAGGATATGAACCTGAATGTTACCTATTACAGGACGGGGGCGATTAAAAATGTAGAATTGTATGAATCCCCTTTTCAGGTAAAGGTTTTGGCCCCGGTAGATACCATTAAAGCGGCTGAAGTAAAAGTAAGCTTTGCAGAAAAAGGAAAAGTAGCTGTGACCGCCGATGGACTGGATACACTGGTTGCCTTTAACCGTTCCTTTACGATTCCAGAGGTAGGTGTAGTTCAGATTGTAGAAAATGCAGCGGTTGCCCCAGCCAATAAAAATTACCTTTTTAGCATCTTGTCTGTAGATTCAAGAGTAATTGATCTAATGGCTGCATTAACTGTAGAGGTTAAAAATAAGCAGGTGACCGTGATTGACCTTGCGCTGAATCATCCTGTGCCAAAAAAGGGAGAAGATATCTTAGGTAAACTGATTGAAAAGTATGTCCAGGCTAACCTTAAAGATAAGAATGAAGTGGCTGATAGTACGGTAAAGTTTATTCACAATCGATTGGCGCATATCAGTGGTGAGCTGGGTGGATTAGAAGGTAATATTCAATCATTTAAGCAGAAGAATAACCTGGCAGATATGTCGGAGCAATCTAAGTTACTGGTGCAAACCAGCGGTCAGTACGTGAATGAGCTGGGGAAGATAGAAACCCAAATCAGTGTTTTAAGTAGTCTGCAGGACTATTTGAAAGATGAAGGTAAGAATAAAAAAGTACTGCCAAGTTCATTGATCCCTACAGATATGGTATTCAATGCGGTGGTAGAAAAATACAATGCACTGAGCTTGGAAAGGGCGAGAAGAATGATTGGTGTGACGGAGTCGAATCCGACCATTCAATTGATGGATAAGGAGATTTCTAATGCCAGAGCAGATATTGAAACTAATATTGCCAGTACGCTAAATGGTTTTGTGATCACCAGAAACCGCATTAATGAGCAAATGAAAAAGGCAGAAGGTCAGGTGCGAAATGTTCCTCAAATGGAGCGCAGTTACCTGAATCTCGCCCGCCAACAACAGATCAAACAGGAGCTTTATATCTTTCTGATGCAGAAAAGTGAGGAAACAGCGATTTCGAAAACAGCGAATATTGCCAATTCAAGAACCATAGATCCACCTAAATCTGAAATTAAAGCCTTTAGCCCTAAAAAAGCTTATGTCTATCTGTTCGGATTGATTGCTGGACTGGCCATTCCTCTTGGAATCATGTACCTGAAAGACCTCTTGAATGATAAAGTACAGTTGAAAGAAGATGTTACCAAGGCGACTAAAGTGCCCGTAATCGGAGAAATCAGTCACCAGGAAGACAATCAAAATATGGCCATTGCAAACAGTTCACGCTCCGCAATTTCAGAGCAGTTCAGGGCATTGCGAACCAATCTTTCTTTTCTGTTTAAGAGCAAAAATGAGAAAGTGATCCTGTTTACCAGCAGCATGTCTGGCGAAGGAAAATCTTTTGTAGCGATGAACCTCGGACATATCTTGGCCCTGGCCAATAAGAAAGTACTGCTGATGGAGCTGGATCTACGTAAACCCGGTCTTTCCGCAAAATTAAACCTGCCAGGTACAGTTGGGTTTACCAATTATGTGGCCAATTCTGAATTCAAAACAGCAGATATCATCATGCCGCTGAAAATCCAGGAGAACTTGTTTATGATCAGTTCAGGTCCGATTCCTCCGAATCCAGCAGAGCTATTATTGAGTGAAAGAACACAATCGCTGATGGAAGAATTGAAAGAACAATTTGATTATATCATCATTGATGCACCGCCGATAGGCATCGTAACGGATGCGCAATTGCTGGCTTCCTATGCGGATGTGTGTATTTATGTAGTGAGACAAAATTACACATTAAAGCAGCAATTGACGATTGTGGACGACTTGCAGAAGAGTCAGAAGATGAAAGGTCTAAGCCTGGTGATCAACGACATCAAGGCGACTAAAGGATACGGTTATGGTTACACTTATGGTGACTATGGCACCAGTCCGCAGAAAACAGGTTTTTTCAATAAATTATTCAAATCATAATAACCAAAAGATCAAATGAAATCAGGAAATAAGGTAGTGATGAACATGGGGATATTGTATGCCCGTATGTTGATTACCATGGGGATTTCATTATATGCAACGCGGTTGGTATTAACCGCTTTGGGTGCGGCAGATTATGGGGTTTTTAACCTGATCGCCGGATTGATAGCCATGCTTTCCTTTCTGAATACCGCAATGGCTACTTCTACCCAACGTTACCTTTCCTTTTATCAGGGGAAAAATGACCTGACAATGCAGAAAAAAGTTTTTTCAAATAGCCTTGTTCTGCATCTGGGAATTGGAATTCTGATTGTTGCCGGATTGGAAATCGCAGGATTATTTCTGTTCAATGGCTTTCTGAATATTCCAGCAGATAGGATTCATGTTGCCCAGATGATTTATCATTTTATGTCGGTCACGGTTTTCTTTACGATTGTTGCCGTTCCTTTTACCGGTTCTTTAGTGGCACATGAAAATATGCTATGGGTAGCCATAGTGAATGTAGTGGAAACCCTTTTGAAACTAGGGATCGCTTATTTATTATATGTAGTTACTCAGGATAAACTGGCCGTTTATGGTTTATTAACAGCAGGGATTAGTATCATCAGCTTGTTAATGTATGCAGTGTATTGCTTCTATAAATATGAAGATTGTACACTGAAAGGGATCTTTTCAGTTGATACAAAACTGATGAAAGAGCTGACTTCTTTTGCCGGCTGGAATTTATTCGGTTCCTTATGTGCCTTAGGCAGGGCAGAAGGCTTGGCAATCCTACTGAATATTTTTTTAGGAACGGTGGTGAATGCGGCTTTCGGTATTGCCAATCAGGTTGCAGCACAGCTTAATTTTTTTTCATTCACACTATTGCGCGCCATCAATCCACAAATCATGAAAAGTGAGGGTGCGAACAATCGTGAAAAGATGTTGAGGTTGTCTATGATCGGCAGCAAGTTTGGATTCTTTTTGCTGGCTTTTGTGGCTGTTCCCTGCATTTTTGAAATGGATACCATCCTTCGTTTATGGCTCACCAAAGTCCCGGAATATACTGTGGTATTTTGTTCCTTAATGTTGGGTGCAACCTTAATTAATCAGCTCACCATAGGCTTACAATCTGCAGTACAGGCTACGGGAAGAGTGAAAGCTTACCAGATGGTAGTGGGATCCGTATTATTGCTTGCTTTACCACTGGCATACGTGCTGTTAAAGTTAGGTTATCCTCCTTACTACGTATTTATTGGCTATTGTGTGGTGGAGCTGATCGCCTGTACATTGAGGCTGTTTTTCTTAAGAAGCATCGCCGGATTGTCTATTTCGCTTTACTTCTCTAACGTAATTTTTAAAATTATTATTCCGCTTTCTCTACTGGTGCTGACCTGCTATTTATCGGTGTCTTACCTGCATTTCGAATTCAGGTTTTTCTTTACCGGCACCGCTGGAGTCCTGGTCTTTGGAACAGGGATTTACCTTTTCGGATTGTGTGAGGATGAGAAACTATTTATAAAAAAGATGATTCCTGCTTTGCTGGAAAAGCTGCAGGCAAAGAAGCGGCAATTGAAACATACATAAAACCAACCAAATATAAACTGAATGAACTTAACCTGCGCTGAAACCTAGTTTCGGCGCATTTGAGTAAGACCAGCATTTAAAAATTATAAAACTCCGAATGAAAAATTTAATTAAAAAGATCGTTCCAAAATCAGCTAAACGGCTTTATAGAGCGAAGCAAACACAGTTGTCGATTATTAAAGATTATTTATATGATTACCGGAAGTTTAACAGAGAGTCTGCCTCCTTCAAGTTAAGAAGCAAGGAAATGATGCAGGCCTATATTCTTAAGGAATATCACGCCGTGGAAAAAGGATTGGCATTACGTGAGCCACGTCCTGGGTTTGGAGGACCAAGGATCGGAGCATTGGCAGATATTGTGGATGATTATGTGACTAAATATGGCATAGACGCAATTACAGATATGACCGCTTACACACTTCGTGAATATTTGAATTTCGATGAGGGCCACCATCAGGTATCTGAGGAATTGAAAAGTAAGCTGGAAGGCCTGTTGATGAGATGTGATGAATCTACGCTCAATAAAACCGGAGGGACAAAGATGGTTCCCAGACAGGAGATCCTGAATACTTTAGATTTTGATTACGAACGTTTTTTCAAATCCAGAAATAGCGTCAGAGATTTTTCAGAGCAACCAGTACCGACAGAAAAGATATTAAAAGTGATTGATACAGCCAGATATACGCCATCGGTTTGTAACAGACAGTCCTGGAAAGTCTATGTGATTGAACATTCCAATGTGGAACTGAAGCGTAAACTTTTGAATGTGCAGAATGGAAATAAAGGCTTTGGAGAGCACATCAGCTCTTTAATTGTCATCACCGGAAAGCTGTCTTCCTTTTTCGCCTATGAAAGAAATCAGGTGTATATCGATGGAGGAATGTTCGCAATGTCTATCGTGTTGGGCTTGCATGCAGAAGGATTAGGGGTTTGCTGCCTGAATACCAGTTATGCTAAAAAGCAGTATGAAGCATTTACAAATTCCATGGAAATGGACAGCGACTGTGTTCCGATCATGTTTTTAGCCGTCGGAAACCTCAAAGAGAATTACAGTGTCGCCATCTCTGAGCGCAGACCATTGACAGATATAGTGGAAGTAAGGTAGTAAACGTAATTTTTAATATATAATTGATGAACAAGTTAAAAGAAGTATTTAAAGGGATTTATGTAGAGTTTTTCTGGTCTTTAGCCCTTTTCTGTTCCCTTTTTATAAAGGGTAAAAAGGACGCGAAGAAAGTATTGGTACTTCCTGCAGCCAATTTAAATGGTGGATTTGGAGAGGACATTATGATCACTTCCTTTATCAATAACTTCGCAAATGATGCGCAGGTTTGTATTTTAAATGGCCATAAAATTATTCGTGAAGACTATAGAGCGATCAATAAAAATGTGGTGTTTCTGGATGGCTTTAATGAAAAGGTTAATTTTCTTAAGCTGTTGTTGCTGATCAAAGATTGTGCTTTAGTGTATGTCATTGGAGCAGACATCATGGACGGTACGTATCGCATTCATAATTCTATCAACCGCCTTAGGGTGATTGAGCTGGCACATCGCATTGGCGTGAAAGCCCAAATCTCCGGATTTAGTGTCAGCAAAAACATATTGCCAGTGGTGAAAGCGAAGTTTTCATCGGTTGCAAAAGATGTTAAATTGAAAATCAGAGATGTAGAATCTTATGTAAGAATGAAAGATTTTATTCCTGCAGACCGATTGATCCTAACCAATGACATCGCTTTTATCTGTCCTGATTTACCTGGAGTTTATCAAACTGAAACTTTTGATGCCTATAAGACATGGGTTCATAAAGTAAAAGCCAGCGGTAAAACGGTAATTGGTGTTTGTCCAAATGCAATTCAAGCAAAGAAAATTGGGTTTGACAAGTATCTTTCTGGTTTCAAGAGCCTGCTGGAGGGATTTTTAGATGCGGGAGATTATGCTTTTGTATTTCTTTATCATGACATCAGACCGATTTGTGATGAGGCCAGCGATAGCACCATCAGTCGGATTCTGGACGGCTACTTCAGCGCTAAAAACCTGGACTGCTTTTTTACCGATCAGATTAAAAATGGGGTGGAGCTTAAAGGCTACGTTTCACTGGTAGATTTTACCATCACGGGAAGGATGCATTTGGGGATATCAGGGCTGACTTATTCGAAGCCGATGTTTGGCGTTTCTTATGCCAATAAGTTCGAAGGAATGGTAAAACTGTTTGATATTGATCCGAACCTTTGCCTGATTGATTACGATAAGCTGGACAATTCAAAAGAAAAGATCCGCCTGTTTACGGAAAACTTCCCAGCAATTCAAAATAGTGTCCATAAGCACATCAGTAGTGTAAAATTAGAAACCACTAATAACTATACCTATGGGTAAAGGAATATTATTATTTCTGATCATCTTCTGCTATATCTTTAGATCGGTAGTTCTTAAATCTAAAAATAAGGACACCAAATTTTTGTGGGTTAGTTTTTTTATTTTCTGCATTCCTTTTGAATTTGGAAAAGCATTAAACACCCCAAAGTTCAATGATATCGCCGGAACAGTACAGCCAATATATATCATTTCCTTAACCATAGGATTGATCATTGCGGTATTGCCCTCGGCAAAAAGAAGATGGATGGAGTATTCCTTTAAACCCAATAACTGGGTCAATTGTGTGTGCCTGCTGCTCCTTTTGTCCTTTCTGAATCCTTATAATTCTTTCCCTACAGGAACTTGGGTATTGGCCATCTTTTTCTTGTCGAACATCCTTTTATTTAAAATGCTCAGCAGTTTTCTGAGTATGGAAGATGTACTGAATGGCCTGTTTGATGGTTTAATGCTATTGACAGTTGCACAGTTTTTTCTGGCCATCTGTTTTCCAGTACTGGGGATATCTGCAGTCACCAAGCTGTTCCATGAATCAGCTGAAATATGGGCTACCAGATTGGATACCCGAAGCGGGGCAGTAGGCTTCTTTAACCATCCCGGCAGACTGGCTTTATTTATGGTGATTACCGCCGCGTTTTTCCTCGCTACCTACCTTTATGATTTTAGAAAAAAAGCCAGTAAAATGGCGCTGATTCTTTGTGTACTGATTATATTTTTAACGTATTCCAGAACTTCATATTTAGCCTTGATCATCACGCTTTCCAGCTGTTATTACCTCAATAAAAACGCACATAAAAACCTTTTTTCTGTTGGTAATATTTTGAAGTTCGTGGTACCAACGGTACTGGCCCTCGTTTATCTGATCGCTTATTCTCCTTTAAGTGAACTTTTCATGGGAAGTGATTCCTCTGATCAATATGACAACCGCATGGTGCATTGGCTGATGGCCCTTCATTTATTTGATGCTTCACCAATTATTGGTGTTGGCTTAAATGGTCACCTTTCTTACTTATCCCAACACCTCGGTATTGTCAATCAAATGACGACAGACGATTTTTTTGCCATCAATCCCATCCATAATATCCACCTGATTGTCCTCGCAGAAGTGGGGATTACAGGCATGATCTTATGGATCGGCTTTTTATTTGGCAACATCTTTAAAGCTAAAAAAGAAATTAGTAAAGGGCATAATGAAATCCTTTCCCTCAGTATGATCGGCTTATTTATCGCCTACATCATTTACGGACTTAGTGGCTGGGCTCCATTCTCAACCGCCATACTACCCATATTTCTTTTCATCACCTTTTTTTCAATTAAATATAGACAACAATGAGGAAGATATTAATTGTTACCCCCTATATGCCATTTCCTCTAAATTCAGGAGGCAGGATCGCCCAATTCGAATTCGATAACGAATTGCGCCATCATTTTGACATGACCATTGCATTTACCATGAAAGCTGAAGAGCAAAAAGATTTAGAGCAGCTGAAAGTCTTATGGCCAAATGTGAGTTTTAAACCCTATCTGATTACTGAGCAATCCCTTTCCGGTAAGATGAGTTCTGTACTATTCCGCTTCTCAGAATTTTCAAACCGTTTAGTTGGTAAAGGTGTGTTTTCTGCCTTTTGTAAAACAAATTTAGATCGGCTGCTGAAAGTAAATACCACACTTTTCAGGTCCAAAAGCTTTGGCTTTCCCCGCGGTTTTATCGACCATTTCAGGAATGTCCTGCTGGAGAATAACTTCGAATTTGTACAGGTAGAATTTCATCAGTTGATTTCCTTTGCTAAATATATTCCCCGCAGTTCTTACCGGATCTTCGTCCACCATGAGCTGCGATTTGTAAGAGAAAAAAGAGAACTGGAACTTTTCAGTTTTCAATCAGGTTTTCTAAACCGGGTATACAAAAAGAACAAATCATTTGAGCTGTCTGCACTGGAGAAATATGATATGGTCTGTACACTTTCAGAAGTAGATAAGGTCATTTTGGAAAAAGACCTGAAAACAGCGCGACTGGTTTCTTCTCCTGTTCCCATTAAAGCGATGGCATCCGGAACGAACTATTCTTTTGATCATAAACTAGTCTTTTTGGGTGGAGAAGATCATTTCCCAAATAAAGAAGGACTGGATTGGTTTCTACGAAATTGCTGGACAGGCTTGAAAGCAAATTACCCTAAACTGGAATTGATGGTGGTCGGAAAATGGCACCAGAGCAGCATCGCTGAATATGAAACTGAGGTAGCGGCCGTAAACTTCATGGGCTATGTAGAAGACCTATCTGCGGTACTGGCAAACAGCATCTTTATTGTTCCTATTCGTATCGGCAGTGGGATTCGTATGAAAATTATTGAAGCGGTAAATATGGGGATTCCTTTTGTGTCTACAGAAGTAGGGGTGGAAGGACTATGCTTTAAAAATGGAAAGGACTGCTTAATTGGCAATACGCCACAGGAGTTCTGCTCTTCTATTGCCAAGCTCATTGAATCCAATGATTTAGGGCCCCGTTTGTCAAAAAATGCACTGCATACGTTGAATGAAGAGAATTCTTATCAGAAGTTAATGGATAAAAGATTGGCTATATATAATTAATCGCTTAACCAGCAGACTAGAGGCAAGCACAGCGCAATAGCTTAGTAAAAACACAGACAATTTGATAGGAAATGAAAAATATTGAAAAGGAATCGCCAATGTTTCAGCAAAATAAATCAACGATGATGGAGAACGAGCAAAATACTAAACCGAAATTACTTGTTTTAGTAGTGCTGTATAAAAAGATGATTTCAGAATCTCCCACGATTAAATCTCTTTTGCTCCAACACAGAGATTTATTTGAGCTGGAACTGGTGATCTGGGACAATAGTCCGGAAAGGTGTCCAGACGATCAGATCTATGAACTTGAAAAGGAGTTTAGCAAATTTCAATACCGATGGACATCAGAAAATACCTGGCTTTCGAAGCTTTATAATAAAGTGTTGTCTGCCTGTACCTACGATTATGCTTTATTGCTGGATCAGGATACAGACATTCCACTTTATTATTTTGATAAGCTGAAAGATGCCCTTTCCAGATTTCCAAAAATTGCGCTGTTCCTGCCCTTGGTACTCCATAAAGAAAAAGTAGTAAGCCCAGGCGCCTGGGTTTATTTCAAAGGAAAACACTGGAAAAAAATAAAAACAGGAATCATCCCGGCAAAGAATGTATTGGCCATTACCAGCGGGATGGTGATTTCTGCAAAGGTGTTTTTTGAGCATCAAATGAAATTCGATGAACGCTTAAGCCTTTATGGAATTGACACAGGATTTATGCTCAGCTTTTCAAAATTTGAGAAGCAGCTGTATGTATTGCCCATCAAATTTGATCATGATACGGTATTGTGGTCTAATCCTTCTGCCGATGTCATGTTGGGCCGGTTTAGGAATTTGAAAAGCACCTGGCCTAAGATTTTATCTGATAGGCCTGTAGCAAGGGTGCTGGTTTATTTTTACAGTATGGCGGTGTCTTTTAAACTGGCACTGAAGTATCAGGACCTCCGGTTTTTGAAATAAAACTTGATGGATTAGTATTGGTTTTAATGGCCTTACTGCTGACGTACACGAAATAATGCGAAGACAGAAAATCGAGGCTTTGATCCTCACTGAATAACTTTTAAAATATAATCGCCGAATAATGAATATCATTTGCGTACACCAGAGTGCTGATATGTATGGTTCCGACCGGAGTTTTTTACAAGTTGTAAACTACCTGAGCCTATCGCCCAACTTTGAAAAGATCACCGTTATTCTTCCAAGAAATGGCCCATTGGTGCTGGAACTGGAAAAATTAAAGGTGGAAATCATTTTCATGAACCTTTCATTATTAAGTAAAACTTATTTGATGAAATTTCAATGGGGGAAGATCATTTTTCCTTTGTTTTCATTTTCCGCTAAAAAGAAACTGTTTGACCAATACGATGTAGTCTATGTAAACACTTCAGTGATTCTTGACTTTTACCTGTTGGCGCCCTTTCTGAAACAAATGAAAATTATTCATATCCGGGAGATTCCAAATCGGATGATCAGCAAAGTATTGTCTTTCTTCTTGAAAGGGGCTAACTCAAAAATCATATTCAATTCCCAGTCTACCTTAAAGAGTTTTGATCATTTAGCACAAAGTCTGGTGATTCACAATGCATTTGAAGGCTTTGCTAAAGTCAAAGACAGCCCCGAAACAGGAGCAATTCCTGAAACAAGAGCGGCGATTCCTTCCGAAACTGCGGTATTGACGCCTTCCGGTCAAACACCATTAAAGGTATTGCTGATTGGCAGGATTAACAGTTGGAAAGGACAGGATTTTACCATTGAAGCCTTAACATTAATCGCCAATGCAAATGTATTGTTGAGAATAGTGGGGAGTACCTCCGCTGGAAATGAACAGATGGTGCTGGATTTAAAGAAAAAAGTAATTCAGCTTGGCTTAATAGACAAAGTGGAGTTTCTGGGCTTTGTTGCTGATACGGCAGAAATTTATAGCTGGTCGGATGTAGTGATCGTACCGAGTACCAAACCTGAACCTTTTGGTAGAATTGCGATTGAAGCGATGAGCCTAAATAAACCGGTTATTGCAGCCAATCATGGTGGATTGCCAGAAATCATTGCGCATGGTTACAGTGGGTTTTTATTTGAACCGAATAATAAAGCTGAGTTTGTAAAGGTACTTCGCCAGTATATCGACGACCGGGATTTGTTGAATAAGCATGGCCGGAATGCGAAAATGGTATTTGAGGAAAAGTTCTCTTTAGTTGGTTTTTATAAAAAATTAGATGAAGCTTTTAAAAATGAACCCGTTTAAAAGAACTCAAAGAATAGCAAAATGAAAAAAATAATCTTCTGCTCTTTTCTACTTTATATCGCCTTATCGGGGATGCCGATCAATCCGGTTTACGGACAAAATGATCAGGCAGCCCATTTAAAAGTTGGTGCTTATTATTTTGATGGCTGGACAGGAAAAACCAACCACATTACCAAATCACTAACAGAGAATTATAAGGAACGTGCTCCCGTTTGGGGCTGGGTAACCAGTAAGCCAGAGATCATTCGCAAGCAAGTGGCCGCTGCGGTCAACGCAAACCTTGATTTTTTTACCTTTTGCTGGTATTACTCTGATCTTTCCAGGAAGAACCTGGAGGAACCCAGAAATAATGCACTTCAGTTGTTTGTCAATTCAAAAGATAAACAAGGACTGAAATTCAATCTGCTGGTGGCCAATCATTATGGATATATCATCGGCCCTGCCGATTGGCAGAAAGTTTCCAGTGTATGGCTTGATCTTTTTCAAAACAAGGCATATCTGAAATTTAATGAGAAACCTCTGATCTCCTTTTTAAGCTTAAAGATGCTGATGAGTTCATTTGGTTCTGCGCCAAAAATTAAATCGGCTTTAGATCAATTGAGAGCCGATGCCCTGCGTCGAGGAATGAAAGGGCTAAGTATTGGGATCAGCATTACACCGGATGAAAAAGAAATCGCCCTCGCTAAACAGTGTGGATTTGATGTCCTGACAGGCTATAATTACCATGACCAAACCTTAGTTAATGGACAGTCGGTTAGTCCGGCCAGTGCGATCCCTAAAAGAGAAAAGGCGGTTTGGACTAGCTTTTTGAAATTTGATATGCCTTATATCCCAGTGAGTACATTAAACTGGGACCCGCGGCCATGGGATGAAATGAATAAGATCAGTAAGCCTTCCCCTCATTTTAAAGGATATGCTCCGGAATCGGTTTATCAGACAGTGAAAGGGTTGAAAGAATGGACGCTCCAAAATAATCCGGCTAAATCGAATGATCAGATCGCAGTGCTTTATGCATGGAATGAATATGGTGAAGGCGCATGGTTAACCCCATCTGTGATTTATAAAAATGGACTGCTAGAGGCAGTTAAGAAAGCTTTAAAAAACTAATACGTTAATGAAAACAATATTTCAATCGATTATCAGAAAGAGAAATCCTGCTTTCAAATTTGATGAAAACATCAGCAGCCGAACTTTATTCAATCTGGCATTCAGTAAAAGTATGGAGCTGCTGAGGGGGATGCTGTTCCAGATTTTTCATTTGAAAAAGCCAAAGCCTATCTTTTTGGGCAGGGGAGTGAGGACCTTTAATAACCAGCACATCAGCATTGGAAAATGGGTTAAAATTGATACTGGGGTATACCTGAGTGGATTGGGTAAAGGAAAATTGATAATTGGTGATTCTTCTGGAATTGGAGCTTATTCTCAAGTGATCATTTCTACTTCATTTAACAATTTAGGAGAGTTTATACATATTGGTAAACAGGTAGGAATCGGACAATTTGCAAGTATTGGGGGCTCCGGGGGTGTTTCGATTGGAGACCATACGATCATTGGACAATATTTTAGCTGTCACCCGGAAAATCATAACTACAATGACCCGGGTAAATTGATCAAAAATCAAGGAACTACCCGTGCTAAAATTACTATTGGGCAGAACTGCTGGATAGGAGCCAAGGTAACTATTCTCGCAGGCGTTTCCATTGGGGATAATTCAATCATAGCTGCAGGAGCGGTGGTCAATAAAAGTATGCCTGCAAATTCTATTATTGCCGGCGTTCCTGCTCGCGTGATTAAAGGAACTTACGATAGAAATGGGCTTTTAATTTAAAACAGGTAAGATGTTTAACAAGAGGAAAAGGTTTAAAAATATTGTTTTAGCAGTTTTATGTACGCTGATTATAGGTGTTGGTGCTCCGGTGTATGGACGTAGTTTGTCAGATTCCATCCCTTTAAAAGTATTGATTCTGGGCAACAGCATTACCTGGCATGGCGCAAAGCCTGCAGTAGGCTGGTCTGGCAACTGGGGGATGGCGGCAAGCGCCGCAGATAAAGATTTTGTGCACCTGCTGAAGTCCAGGATAAACGGACTGAGTCCGCAGACGGAATTTAAATTCGCCAATATTGCAGATTCCTTTGAAAGGAAATTCTGGAAATATAATAACGCAGATTTCAAGAAATTCGGCGACTGGCATCCGGATTTAATTGTGCTGGAAATAGGGGAGAACATCAACGATACCTTAGCAGTAAGATACCAGCTAGGCAAGTGCCTGGGACGTTTAACCACTGAGTTGTCCAAAGGGAAATCAGTTAAAGTCTGCCTGGTAGGCAGCTTTTGGCCAAACCAGCATATAGACCAGATCATGAAATCAACTGCTAGCAAAAACAGTTGGATCTACGTAGATCTACAAGGTATTTATAAAGATAGAAATGAAAATACTGCCATTCAGCAATACCAGAATCAAGGCGTAGGGATGCACCCTTCCGATGCTGGAATGGAACATATAGCAAATAGAATCTGGAATGAAATACAACACTTATTTAAGTAATCTATAATGAAAATAGCAATTATTGGTACCCGTGGTATCCCAAATCATTATGGAGGATTTGAGCAATGCGCGGAATATTTAGCATTGGGTTTGGTAAAAAAAGGACACGAGGTTTTGGTTTATAATTCGCATAACCACCCTTATCAACAGGATAAATGGAATGGTGTTGACTTGCGTCATTGTTATGACCCTGAATACAAACTGGGGACGGCCGGGCAATTTATCTATGATTTGAACTGTATTCTTGATGTGAGAAAGCGAAAATGTGATGTGATTCTTCAGTTGGGCTATACCAGTGGCTCGGTTTGGGGATGGCTGCTGCCAAAGGATGTGGTGGTGACTACCAACATGGATGGACTGGAATGGAAACGGACCAAATACTCCAATAAAGTCAGGAAATTCCTGCAATGGGCAGAAAAACTAGGTGTACAATATAGCGATCACCTGATCTCGGATTCTATCGGCATACAGGATTACCTGAAGGAAAAATACAATGCGGACTCTACCTTTATCGCCTATGGCGCCACCTTGTTTAAGGAGCCTACGATAGGTATTCTTAAAAGTTACGACTTGCTTCCTTATCAATATGATATGCTGATTGCCAGATTGGAGCCTGAGAATAGCATTGAAATCATCCTGGATGGCGTCGCAAAGGCAAATGTGAAACGCCCGTTTTTGGTGGTTGGAAAGCATGAAACGACTTACGGGAATTATTTAAAAGAGAAGTTCGAAGCTCATCCGCAAATCAAGTTTATCGGAGGCATTTACAACATAGATATTTTGAATAACCTGCGTTACTATTCGAACATTTACTTTCATGGGCATACCGTTGGTGGAACCAATCCTTCTCTGTTAGAAGCAATGGCATCCAATAGCTTAATGTGTGCCAATGACAATCCTTTTAACAGGTATATTCTAGGGGATGACGCGATCTATTTCAGGACGGCTGAGGAAGTAGCTGATCATTTGAAAACGGTCCGTTATGACCTTGAAAAGTATCAAATGATGAGGAGGAACAATTGTGATAAGATTACAGAAATATACGATTGGGAATTGATCGTGAATCAATATGAAAAACACCTTCTGGAGGTGAAAGGTGTATTTACAAGGTAGTGGAATGAGATCCGGGGGGATGTAATTCCTTAGGCAGTATGGCAACGCATTTTACCGCGTTCCAATACTGCCGGGAATTCTTTTAAGTACCTGTTTGTTTCCACCTTTTAGGCTATTGAAAATCCTTTTTCAATTTCAGCATCAGGCCAAAGGAGTTGTTCAATAATTTTCCCTGATCCAATGCTGAGGCAAAACCTGCACTATAGCCATTTTTCAATGGTTTAGTACCCTCTAAATAGTAGGAAAACTGATTCACCTTTTGAAATATTTCATTATTTACCGGACTTTTTATATTCCCTGTAGAATTTCCGTAAATGCTGGTTCCAAAGGTTCCATAGTTATTGGAATAGGTGATTTTAGTCATGAAATCCCAGTTATAAAGCCTTCCGGTAAGTCCAGCATGAAGAGCTACTACCCGGTTGTTAATGAAGTAATCAGACTTTTTTACTGCCTGTCCTGCACGTGCGTCATGTCTGGGAGTGATCAATGGATTTCCCATTCCCATACCCTGGTAAGACCAACCCTCTACATAATAAAAGTTGTTGTAATAATCTTCGTCCCCCGACTTGGTGAACGTAGACCATGGGTATCCAGCCTGATCTTTTGAATAGAAGTATTCCAGTAATAGCTTCTTCCAGGCAAAACCTGAGCTTTTCGGGTCAAATCGTTTGTTTTCCAACGTAACCCCGGTTAACCCATCTTTGATGTTGGCCAGTTTCGATAAAGCACCCACATCATAAAAAGTTTGTCGGTAAAGCATCACCTTGAGGTCATTGAAATCATATTCCGCACCAATGTCGATGGAGCCCAGCTGGTTTCCGATTTTAGAAGTCGGAACCCCTTTTGTGCCATACGATTTGCCGGTCACTACATATAAAAAGGTTTCGGCAGGGGAGAGTTTGAAATTGCTGCCATAGGCAGCTTGTTCATTCCCCCAAAATACCTGGTGGTTGAATCCCCCATACATTTTTAAGCGCCAGTCTGCTTTTCCTAACCTTACATATAAGGACTTCTGATGGAAATAGCTGACCGGTTTAGTGTCGTTGATATAGTATTTAATAGTGGGGCCAGCAATGATGCTGTCCAGGATTTTTGTTCTTCCCAGCCAGCCATGCACAAAGTTTCCTTTCACAGAAAATAATCCGCCGAAGATGGGTATACTGTAGTAATTTGGGATAGAGAGCTCTAGCTTTGGTATGCCTGGTGCATTTCCGGAGACCGAAAAGTTACCCGTACTGAGCACCGTATCGCCATTTAAACCCATCACATCTTTTGACCTTCCCGCTTTGAGCTGAAAGATGCCCATTCGTCCTTTAGCATAAGCGGAGATCAATTGAATGCTTGAGCCTTTTCCAGCATTTGCCCTGGCTTCTAATCCAAATCCCCAGTCGAAAAGCCGTTTCTTGCCGAGGCTGTCCGTACTATAATCTTTCTCCGCTTTTCCCAGAAAACTTCCTGATATGCCGGAGAGCGGGACCGAGCCAAATTGGTTGGATCGCATCCAGAAAGGAACAACGTTATTCGTCGTGCCTATGGCTTGTGCCTCCACTGCGTATTTAATTTCAGGTTGCTGTGCCTGAACTGCAGCGGAAATTGTCAAAAGCAATAGTGTGGGGAGAAGCGCGTGTTTTACTTGTTGGATGCCATTCATATAGGAAGGGGTTTTAAGTAAGCTTATACATAGTGATTTCCATAGGTTTCTGCCATAGTTTTTACGACGTCTTTAATTTCCTGTTCCTGGTCTTTTGGGTAAATAAGTAAGGCATTGCCATCATCCACGACAATAAAATTATCGAGACCTCTGATGACTGCCAGTTTGTTTTCATTGATCTGAATGATGCTGTTTTTGGTGTCTTTGACATTGATCTGAGGGGCAGAAATGACGTTTCCTGCCGCATCTTTAGCTGCAGATTCATGTAAGGATGCCCAGGTGCCCAGATCAGACCAGCCGAAATCTGCCGGAATGGTGTAAATGTTATCCGCCTGCTCCATGATGGCATAATCGATAGAAATATTTGGAGCTTTTGGATACTGTGTGTCAATAAAAGCCCTTTCTTCCGGAAGATTGTAATATGGAGTTCCAGCTTCAAACAGCTCATGAATGCTGCTGGTATATTGCTTCAAAGCCTGAATGATTGATTTCGCCTTCCAGATAAAGATTCCTGCATTCCAGAGGTAATTTCCTTCTTTCAGGTACTCCATCGCAGTGGAAAGATTCGGTTTTTCCCTGAACTTCTCCACTTTATATATGCCTTTTTCACTTTCAGCCCCGTATTGAATATAACCATATCCGGTATCTGGCCGTGTTGGACTGATGCCTAAAGTAACCAAGGCCTCATGGGTATCGGTATATGCCAGGGCCGCGCGGATTTTCTCTATAAAAATAGCCTCATATTGTATAAAATGGTCGGAAGGAGCGACAACCAGATTGGCATCCGGGTTCAGTGCAGCCAGCTTAAAAGAAGCGTAGGCAATGCATGGTGCCGTATTGTTTCTGCTGGGTTCGCAAATCAGCTGGTCTGGAGAAATTCCAGGCAATTGTTCCTGCACAAGCTCACTATACTGACTATTCGTGACAATATAGAGGTGTGATGCCGGGCATAATTTCAGGAAACGCTCATAGGTGATTTGTAATAATGACCTTCCTGTTCCTAAAATATCTAAAAACTGCTTCGGAAAATGATTACGGCTTTTTGGCCAAAAGCGACTGCCCACACCGCCGGCCATAATCAGTACATAATTGTTTTTATCCATGTTTTTCAGGTGTTATAAAGACACAAGTTCATTTAGATTACCTGTGAGGTCTGCTTGATCTCCCTCCTCAGCTGCGTTTGCACCAGGAATAATTAAAGACCTTCCAATGCTATTATAATAATATCCTAAGTCGATCATTTTTTGAAGATCATATAGATTTCGGCCATCAAAAATGACTTTATGGTCCATGGTCTCCTCCATCTTTTCAAAATCTGGATTTCTGAAAACTGACCATTCTGTTGCGATTAACAGTGCATCTGCGCCTTTCAAAGCATCATATTGGTTGCTGGCATAACTGATTTGATCACCTAATAGGGCCTTGATATTATCCATTCCTTCAGGGTCAAAAGCAGTGATTGTTGCACCATTAAGTAGCAGTCTGCTGATGATGTATAATGCTGGTGCCTCCCTGATGTCGTCTGTTTCAGGCTTGAAAGCCAAGCCCCATAATGCAAAATGTTTGCCTTTCAGATCCCCTTTATAATATTTCAAAACCTTATCTACCAGTACCGTTTTTTGTTTTTCATTTACGGTCATGACTGCTTTTAAAATCTGGAAATCATATTGATTTTCTGCTGCTGATTTCGACAGTGCCTGTACGTCTTTAGGGAAGCAGCTGCCACCATAACCAAGACCAGGGAATAGAAAACGCTTGCCAATCCGTTCATCAGAACCAATTCCCATACGCACTGAATCCACATCGGCATAAACCAGCTCGCATAAATTAGCAATCTCATTCATGAATGTGATTTTAGTGGCAAGAAATGCGTTTGCAGCGTATTTAGTAAGTTCCGAAGACTTTTCATTCATAAACAAAATCGGATTTCCGGACCTGACATAAGGTGCATACAGCTCGGTCATCAGTTTCTTTGCCTTTTCACTTTTTGTCCCGATCACTACGCGATCTGGTTTCATAAAGTCTTCAACTGCAACTCCTTCTCTTAAAAATTCAGGATTGGAAACGACATCTACTTCTACAGCCGTATTGGCTTTGAAGACTGCCTTTACCTGATCTGCCGTACCCACAGGAACGGTAGATTTGTTGACAATCACTTTATAAGAAGTGATCAGTTTTGAGACATCTGCTGCAGCACCAAGGATATAAGAAAGATCTGCATTACCATCTCCACCCGGCGGCGTTGGCAATGCCATAAAGATAATCTGTGCATCTTTAATCGCCATGGCCAGGTTGGTAGTGAAACTCAACCTCTTTTGAGAGATGTTTCTCAGAAACAAAATGTCCAGTCCTGGTTCATAAATTGGAATAATCCCATGCTGCATCTTTTCAACCTTCAGCTGATCAATGTCTACACAGATCACCTCATTTCCTGTCTCAGCGAGACAAGTACCGGTCACTAAACCGACGTACCCTGTTCCTATTACCGCGATTTTCATAAATGATTTAATTTTTAATCTTATTTTATTGTAAAAATACCCATCATTTTGCGAAATGAAGTCCTGTGTATGTTGTTAATGTTGTTGTTTTTGTTAAAATACCTATTTGTGGGGAGCTTTTTATTCCGTAATGGAGTTAATTTTGGTGAATGTTATTGCGTTTTTAATCTAGCGGGATTATTTCCTGTTGTTATTTTTAATAATAATTGATTTTTTGAGTAGTGTTTATTGATAATGCTTTAATAATTCAAACTAATTTATCCAAATCCAGATGCAGACTCGTTATTTGTACTTACTTAGATACATTTTGCCAATTATCGATGTGGCAATGCTTAATTTAATCTATGTCTTAGCTTATTATCTTACGGAATATCTGGGAAAGACAGTTTCTTATGAGCTTTGGCGTCATTATATGGTCGTTTGTAACCTTGCATGGCTGTTTAACTCAGCAATTTTTGGTCTTTATACAGATTATGGCTCCAGAAAGTTGGAAAGAATTTATAGAGGAACCTGGAGAAGTGTGGCCTTACACGCGGTGATTTTTGCTTTATACCTGCTGTTTTCAAGGGATATTGAATTTTCAAGGACTTTTTTAGTGGTGTTTTATGCCTTATTAGTGTTCGGATTTGTACTGAATCGTTTTCTTGGGACGGCTTTTCAGTCCCTGCTGGTCCATAAGTTTAATGTCAGTAAAAAGGTGGCTTTGATTGGGGTAAACCCAACAGGTTTAAGGTTGGCTCATTACCTTGATCGTCAGTATAATATAGATTTTTATGGTTATATTGATGACGGAAGCCGCATTTATGCGGACGAAAACGGTCGCCTATCCACAAACTTCATCTCAAAAATGGGAAAAGCTGCATTAAACGGAGTGAAAGACATCTACGTCTCTTTGGAACCGCATAAAATGGCATTGGTACAGCCGTTTTTGCAGGAAGCCGATAAACATTGTCTCCGTGTAAAATTCATTCCCGATATGGCCACTACCATCGCCACACCTTATACCATTAGTTACGTAGGTGGGGAATTTCCTGTCATTTCACTAAGAAAAGAACCATTGGAAAGTATTGGAAATCGCTTCAAAAAACGTGCTTTCGACATTGTTTTTAGTCTGGGTGTGATTGTCTTTCTGATGAGCTGGCTTTATCCATTAATCGCTATTCTGATTAAAATGGAAAATAGAGGGCCAGTGCTGTTTAAACAGCTTAGAAGCGGGCGCAACGACGAGCCTTTCTATTGTTATAAGTTCCGGAGTATGAAGGTCAACAACGACAGTGACCAGAAACAGGCAACAAAAGATGACGATCGGATCACCGGTATCGGAAAGTTCCTGCGTAAATCCAGCCTGGATGAACTTCCGCAGTTCTTTAATGTATTAATGGGTAATATGAGCGTAGTGGGACCAAGGCCGCACATGCTGAAACATACAGAAGAATACCGCGCCATCATCAACCAGTTTATGGTGAGGCATTTCCTGAAACCAGGCATCACCGGATGGGCACAGGTAAACGGCCTTAGAGGAGAAACAAAGGAAGAAGGCGCTATGCAGAAACGGGTGCAGCACGATATTTGGTATCTGGAGAACTGGACCGCTATGTTAGAAGTAAAGATTGTGTTTATGACAGTCATCAATATGATCAAAGGAGAAGATAATGCCTATTAACAGCTTTTAAAGTATATAAAATGAGGAAAAAGATTTTAATTACCGGGGGAGCGGGTTTTATTGGCTCTCATGTAGTCAGACAGTTTATTAAAAAATACGCTGATTACGAGATTATTAACCTGGATAAGTTGACTTATGCAGGTAATCTGCTGAACCTTAGGGATGTGGAAGATGCCCCAAATTACCGTTTCATCAAAGGAGACATCACCGATTCGACATTCATAACGGAATTTTTTTATCAGGAAAAACCCGATGCAGTCATTCACCTGGCCGCCGAATCGCATGTGGATCGCTCCATTAGCAACCCTATGGAATTTGTGATGACCAATGTAATCGGGACGGTTAATCTATTAAATGCAGCAAAAGAAATCTGGAAAGGCGAGTATGCCCATCATCGTTTCTACCATGTGAGTACGGATGAAGTATATGGCTCTTTGGGCGAAATGGGGATGTTTACTGAAAAAACAGCTTATGATCCACACAGCCCATATTCCGCCTCAAAAGCAAGTTCAGATCATTTTGTTCGCGCTTACCATGATACTTATGGCTTGGATGTAGTCATTTCTAACTGTTCAAACAATTATGGATCTCATCATTTTCCGGAGAAATTAATCCCATTGGCGATTAATAATATCAAAAATAATAAGCCCGTTCCCGTATATGGAAAGGGGGAAAATATCAGAGATTGGCTTTGGGTAGAAGACCATGCTGCGGCAATAGACCGGATCTTTCACCAGGCTAAAGCTGGCGATACCTATAATATTGGAGGTCATAATGAGTGGAAAAACATAGACCTGATCCATTTGCTATGTCGGATAATGGACGAAAAACTCGGCCGTGAAGCAGGGGCATCCGCAGCGTTGATTACTTATGTAACAGACCGTGCAGGCCATGATCTTCGCTATGCCATTGACTCCAGCAAATTACAGCATGAACTGAACTGGACGCCTTCTTTGCAGTTTGAAGAAGGATTGGCGAAAACAGTAGATTGGTACCTGGAAAATGGCGAATGGTTAGAAAACGTAACTTCAGGGGTATATCAGGACTATTACAACGAACAATATGCAGCACATGAGCAATAAAAAAATACTTGTTTTTGGCGGACTTGGGCAGCTCGGTCAATGTTTGAGCAAAGTCACTAAAGACCGTAATACCGCTTCTTTTGTTTTTCTGGATGAAGTAGTTGGAGATATCCTGGATCTGGATAAATTAAGCCTTTTGTTTCAAAAGGAATCCCCGGAATTTGTCATCAATTGTGCGGCCTATACGGCAGTAGATAAAGCGGAAGATGAACCTGAGCTTTGTGAAAAGATAAACAGTATCGGGGCGGCAAATCTGGCTCGGTTCTGCGCAGAATTTAAAGCCACATTGATCCATATTTCCACTGATTTCGTTTTTGAAGGGAATGTGCCTGCCCTATTGAAAGAAACCGATGCGGCCTCCCCAATCAATGTTTATGGGAAGACCAAATTGCAGGGAGAAATGGAAATTGCGAAATGTCTGGAGGCGCATTACATCTTGCGCACCAGCTGGCTGTATTCAGAATTTGCAGGTAATTTTGTGAAAACCATGCTTAAACTGGGTTCGGAACGCGAAGAACTGAGTGTCATAGTGGATCAGGTAGGTACCCCAACTTATGGGGTAGACCTCGCTGCGGTAATTCTTGACCTCGTTGATTCCGGTCAGAAAGCTTATGGGACCTACCATTATAGCAATGATGGCCTGTGTTCCTGGTATGATTTTGCAAAAGCAATTTTCGAAATCAGCGGTGCTAAACTGACGGTTTATCCCATTCCAACAAGTGCTTATCCTACCAAAGCCAGGCGTCCGTCCTTCTCTGTGATGGATAAAACTAAAATTAAAACCACATTTAACCTTGAAATTCCTTATTGGAGAGCTAGTCTGGTTAAGTGTATTCACGCAATAAAATAAAGCATACATGAAAGGAATTATACTTGCCGGGGGAAGCGGTACGCGTTTACACCCTTTAACCCTGGTAATGAGTAAGCAAATGATGCCGGTTTATGATAAGCCGATGATTTACTACCCATTGTCTACTTTAATGCTGGCAGGCATTAACGAGATCTTAATTATATCAACACCGCATGACCTTCCTAATTTTGAGAAATTGCTGGGTGATGGTACTCAGCTGGGCTGTAAGTTTTCTTATGCCGTACAGCAGGAACCGAATGGTTTGGCACAAGCCTTCGTGATTGGTGCAGATTTTATCGGAACAGACAAAGTGGCATTGGTACTTGGAGATAACATATTCTATGGGGATGGAATGGCCAGGTTATTGCAAAGCAGCGCTGATCCTGAAGGTGGGGTGGTCTTTGCATATCCCGTGTCAGATCCTGAACGTTATGGGGTTGTAGAATTCGATGCCAACAATAAGGCCGTTTCTATCGAAGAGAAGCCAGCTCTTCCTAAATCTGATTATGCCGTTCCGGGCCTGTATTTCTACGATAATTCTGTAGTAGAAATCGCTAGAAACATTAAACCTTCTCCAAGAGGGGAGTATGAAATTACAGACGTAAATAAGGTCTATCTGGAGCAGGGGAGGCTTAAAGTAGGGGTGTTGAGCAGGGGAACAGCCTGGTTAGATACCGGTACTTTTGCTTCCTTAATGCAGGCAGGACAGTTTGTACAAGTTATCGAAGAACGTCAGGGATTAAAGATCGGATGTATTGAAGAGGTCGCTTACCGTATGAACTTTATTGACCGGGAACAGCTGTCTAAAATTGCTGCTCCATTGGTCAAAAGCGGTTATGGCGCCTACCTGTTAAAAATGATTAAATAGAGCATTCTCGTGTATTTTTTTAACTCTATTGTTTTCTTTTTTCAGCATAGTTTATAATATTTTTAGTCGTATTTTCTCTAATGACTTTTTTAAAATATAGAAATCTTATGTTAGGTATTGATTCTTGTATTTTCGGACAGTTTTGTAGGTAAATCATACAATTTTAAGCCTTAATAATCTGTCATTTTAGACAAGTGTTGTATTTAGGCCGATCTGATCGGCCAAATTTTTCATAAATTACTATAAAAGCATCCTTTTAACTCAGTGTAATCCATTTATTGAATCCCTGTTCAATAAAATCACTAGTTATAGGGATGCTTTTTTTGGGTACTTGGATTAGTTTTTGTGGTTAAATGGTCATTAGAAATTCAATTCCGAAGGAATTTTTCATTCCTGGAGGTTGTGAATCATTTGAGTTTCTTTTAAATTAAAATAACTAGTTTTTTATGCTGATGCTCATCCTTAGTTTATGTCTGTTCAAATCCACATTGCTCTTCATTCGAAGCAATAATCTTCCATTTGTATCGTTTTTCAATTGTCACTTTATTGATACCTTCTGATGAGGCAAGTTGAAATTTGTTCAAATCAGTCGAAAATGATGGTTTTTGATTGGAGGAAAGAGGAGGCGCCTTAAGAGAATAACTAGTTACACCCTTTTAAATATGAATCTAATCAATCCATAATTATTAATCTAATCCCTATTTACAATGTTAAATTATTATCTTAATTCTTTCGCTTTACGAGTCGTGAGCGAAACCAGTCAACGCTATGATGAGCGATCTTTAGACGTCAATTTGTTAATGAATAATTGTATCTGGTAGCAGTTTGGGGTTATCTACTTTTAACCTCCCAGCGCCTTTCAGTTTACATTTTTAGAGAAGATAAAGAACCCGTTTTTTATTTTTTTAATCTATTTAATTAACCTTATGGAATCTAATAACAACGTCATACACGATACCTGGAACAGGTATAGTGATTTTTACACACGTTCGACTATAGCCCTGCCTGAAGTGAATTTAGATCAGTTTTTGCCCTCATTTCTTAGCTCGGGCAACTTTTACTATTTAGTTGATTTTTGCGATAAAAAAATCAAATATATAGACCCGGGTATTGCAGATGTTTTAGGCCTTGACCCTTCATCCGCCACTGTAGATGATATTTTAGGACGTATACATCCTGAGGATGTCAATTACGTAGCCCAGACTGAATCAGCAAGCGTTCGATTTATGCTGGATCAAATGAACAAAGAAAGCATTAAGAGCTATTATAAAACATCTTATTGTTTTCGGTTTAAATTGGCAGATGGCAGTTATGAATTGTTTCACAATGAATCTGTTTACCTTTCAAAAGATGATTCAGGACGAATCAATCAGGTATTGCACATTCATACCAATGTGAACCACATCACCTCTGTCAATAATTATATGCCTTCACTGGTAGACACAAAAGGAATCAAGAAAGTTTGGCCGGTAAATGTCAGCCGTGATCCGGAAAGCCAGCCCTTGAATTTGCAGTTCAGCAAAAGAGAAATGGAAATCATTAAACTGATTGCATTGGGCTATAAAAGTGAAGAGATTGCGGATAGCTTATTCATCTCTCTGCACACGGTGCATTCACATCGTAAAAATATCATTAGGAAGTCTGGCGTCAAAACCAGCTCTGAACTGATTAGCTTATGTGTGAGAGAAGGCTTGATCTAACCTGAATCTAATCAAATAAAACAGCCTGTATTTCAATGAAATACAGGCTGTTTTGCTAAAAGTAATTTATCCGACCGTCACTAGTAAACGATGAGGGATTTTTCTTTCCTCCATAAAACACAGCCTTTCATATTTATACTCATTGACCTTGACAGTGTCCTGTAGATCCTGAAATATGGCAATCATAAGATCGTAGACCATAATACAATTGAGGTTGAGCTCATTTCTTTTGAAAATCTGCAGGCTTTCATTGGAATATTCATAAGCTTGTACAAATTCTCCACGCAGTCTGAGTTGATTGGCTTGTACCATTCTAAACATACATTCCGAATATTCTGTCAGCTTAAACCTAGTTCTGTTATGGTGAATTTCAGATAAAATACGCTCCAGCTGATCTGTTTTTTTTCCAGGCTGAATTTTTGACTTCGCCAGAGCAAAAATGTTCATGATAAATATGGGGAAAGCAGTCCTTTTAGAGAAAATCCTGGGCTGCTGTTTCCTGATGGCCTGCACAATTTCCAAGGTGCCCTTGTCTGTTCCGTAAAAGGTATTGAGCAGGATCAAAAGCAAGTAGGAGATGCCCTGCCTGGTATCCAATGTGGTTCGGTTTTCCAGAAATGGATAGTTAAAGTGCTCAAGATCCTTAATCAGAGGGTGGCTGGCATCTGCCCGGTTGCTGAGCTTCAGGTAAATCAGCCAGCAAACTTCATACGGACTGATAAACCAGTTGCTTAAATCCATGGCTGCAATTTTAGTCAGCCTCAGGGCAATGCTGTCCTGATCCATGCTCATCACGTCAAAAATGGCTAGGATACTTTGGTAAATCGCCCTGTTTTCATCATTGTCGGCCACATCTGCCAATACGTTGACTGCTTCTTTATAGCAGGAGTCGACGAAATCAAAGTTGATCAGCTGTTTGATCAGGATATCATGTAATTTATGCTCAGTCAGCAATTTAAAGGTATCCGGACTATAGCGGGCACGGAACCTGATGTTCTCTGCAATAAATAAAATAAGGTAATTGCGCTCAAAATAGTTGATTTCCAGGTCGAATACATGTGCCAATGCCCCAAAATCACCAATTCTGATGATAAAACGAATGGTCCATTGTATCAGGTGAAACCTCACATTGCTGTTTTCGTAATTGCGCTGAATGTATTCAAAGAAAGTCCAGTTGACTTGCAGGTGGAACTTTTCCAGCAGCTCAATAAATAAAAAATATTCGAAGAGATGCGGGTAAATAAAACGAACAAATTCTCTTGGCTGGTAATCATCCTGACTCTTTTCCTCCACCAAAATACCTTCGGAAACCAGTTCCATGTACGCATTTTTAAAAGCCGATAATTCTGCAATCAGCAAGTCTTTCGGTACTGAATTAGCGTTCTTGCCATATTCAGTGAGCTGAATAACTTTTTTTAAGAAAAGAATCTTCTCCGTATAGTAATTGGATTTATATATTTTTTCCTGAATGAACCTCGAAATCAGTTCATGGAAAGTAATGCTGCTCGAATAGTTAAAGTAAGGATCTTCTTCCTTCAGCTGATAATAAAGCTGGATATAGAGAGGGAATTTTAATTGAGATTTGAGTTTCGGATTTAACTCATGAACATCTGAATGGTTGATCTTATCAATAATCCGGTCAATCTCTTTACCTGTGAGGGGAGGTACATTGGAAACTTCATTGTGATTGAAGTAATTTCCAGTAAACCACTTAGACCTTAAAAATGCAGAATGTCTGATACAATCGTAGAATCTGGTCCAGGTAGTAGAACGCATGCTCATCACCAATTTTATCGAATCATTGTGCTCAATACTGCAAATGAAACTGATGATGTTTTCAAACATCTGCTTTTTTAAATCCCTTTTAACCATCACTTCAGAAAAGCCATCAATAATGACGACAAACTTTCTGCCCGTGGCCTTATGATTTTCTCTGATCAGTTCCAGGAGACTTTCGTGGTGGGGGATGCCCAATTGTATTTTTAGCAGATCCTCAAAACTGATGTTGTGCTGATCAGGATTGAAAATGTTATTGGCAAAGAGAAATAATACCGTAGAATCTAAATGCTGAGCAGTTTCTCCATGAAAAAATTTTTCTACTAAATGACTCAGTAAAATCGTTCTGCCATAGCCTGGCTGTGAAATGAAACAGGTATAACTATAATCACTTTTGAAAAAATCATCGAAATCATGTTCGGCAAACTTTCTACTGATGGTCATCTCATAAGGTATACCAGACCTGTTTTTAATGCCTTTTAACGTGAAATTCGTTACTTTTTTAGCATTCATCCGGATATCAGCCCAACTGTTGACCGGAGCTTGTGTGTTGGAGGGGAGTGCGCGGGTCCAAGTTTGTGGATCCTCCTTGTTTACGTACTCAGAAAGTGTCGTTAGCGTGAATTTAGAAAAATTGTGTTTCACAACAGCAAAACCAAACAACCGTTTGATCGTCGTTTCGCTGACGTTTTTATTGAGCGTTTTGCTGATTTCAATGGAGATCCTTTTACAATCAGCGGGAGTGATGGTTCGAATTCCTGTTTTTAATAGGATGAGACTCTTCACTTCATTTAGGGTAAATATATCCTCCATATGTAGTCTGAGTGAGCATTAATTTCTTAAACTAAACGAATATAATGCTTTCAGTACAATAATGAACAGGTGTAAATCAAGTAAAAACTGAATAAATATCCTTGTTGACGTATAAATATCTGCTGATTAGGTTTTTATACCTGTTTTTGTACAGGTTGAGAAAAATTGTCCACAGCAAAATGAACAAAATGAATAAGAAAATCATTTTGTTTTACTTAAATGAACAATTCGAACAGATCTAACGAGCGTGCGTATGATTAAAATTGCACTAAAGTAAAATTTAATCGTCCCAATTCCGCTCCTATGAAATCTACATCTACCCATTCGGGAAAGCTTAGAAACTTAAAGGTAATAAAATTTATTCTTATAGGTTGTATCTTTCTAACGCTAAATAATTTTAAAACGTATGCACAGGTAAAAAATTATGCAACGGTAACTCCTTCGACTGGTGCGTTTACCTATCCCGTAATTTTAACAGGTGAGGGGCCTGCTGTAGTTGATGCAACAGGAGGCTCCGTCGATGACCCTGGAAATGCAGCAACAGGAGGAACCGGGACATCCGCAACGATGAATGCGAATTTTATCTCTATCTTGGGCGTGTTGGGTTCTAATGGAGAATCCTGGTTGCAATTGAAATTCCCGCAGCCGGTAGGAGCAGGAAAAACAACTTATATCCGTTTTGACGCACCTACCATTACTAAGGGGGTTCATCTTGATTTACTGCAGATTGTAGGGAATTTGACAGGTTTGATTAAAAATAACCTGGTGAAATTTGAAGCTTATAAAGATGCCAATGCTGGCTCGATTGGAACGCTTGTAACGGATGCTAATCTTCAGGCTGGAGTAGTTCAGGATGCTAATGGTTTTACTTATTTCGCAGTAACTTCCTCTTCAGCATACAATTCGATACGCATCAAATTGAGCCTGAAGTCAAAATTACTCAGCCTTTCAGTAGCCTCAACACTGAGTATGAAGGTGTATGATGCCTTTACAATTTCACCCGCTGCTGGAGGAAATTGTTCAACAGCGGTGCTGGCAAGTACTGGCGAATCAACAGGAGTAAATGTAACCTTATCTTCATTAATAACCAACCCTGCACTTGCTGCAGATAATAACATCAATACTTTTTCTATACTTAAAGCAGGTTTAGTTGGTGTTGGATCAACAACAGCCCAATCCATATACTTTAATCAATCTTCTGATGCAAATGCAGTAGCTAAAATCTGGCTCTCTGTTCCACCAAGCTTATTGACCGTAAATTTATTCAATGGGATCCAATTCCAGGCCTATAATGGAAATACGCCAGTTGGATCTCAAGTTGCTGCCAGCTCTCTTCTTGGAGGACTGGACTTATTAGGACTTTTTGCAAACACAAAACCTATTCCCGTTTATTTTACTCCTGGTGGATCCTTTGACCGCATCCAGGTGATTATGAGCAACGTAGTTGCGCTTGGATCAAACATTGTAGGCGGCGGACTGAATATACATGAAGTAGAAGTAACGGTGCCAAAGCCATCTCTAGCTGGTGTAACTAATGGCGCCTTAGCGGGGGTCTGCGGAAATACAGTGAATCTAGGTATTACTTCCCCAGCAAGTGGTACCACTTATACCTGGTATCGTAAAAGCGGATCTTCGAAAGTCTCGCGTGGAACGAGCACAAATGGAACTTTTACAGAACAACTAACTAACCCTGGAACTTACACATACTACGTGTCTGCGCTAAAAACAGGATGTACGGCAGAGTCAGACTTGGATAGTGCAACGGTTACCCTAACAGCGATTCCGGTTTTACCAATAGTAACCGCAAACCCAATATGTTCCGGATCACCTGGAATTTTTACGGTAACTAATGCTGAAGCTGGTGTGGTTTACAACTGGTATACTGGTAATACAGGTGGAGTTCCGGTATTTTCCGGCAGCACTTACACCACCGGTCCTTTGTTGGCTAATGCTACTTTCTACGTGGAAGGAGCAAACGGCAGCTGTTTAAGTCCAAGCCGAACGCCAGTTACCCTTACGGTAAATGCAATTCCTGCAGATGCACAGGTGATCACCAACAATGTGATCATCAGCAGCGGGCAAACAGCAACCTTAAACGCGATTCCAACTACCGCAGGTAGTACGATAAGCTGGTACACTGCCTCATCAGGTGGCGCGGCTATCGCAACAGGAAATACCTTCACAACTCCGGCACTAACTACGCCAACCACTTACTATGCCGGAACGATCAGTGACGGTGGCTGCCCAAGTGTAAATCGTGTCGCCATATCGGTCACTATTGCCCCGGTAGGCACAGGATTGAATTGTAAAACAGCAAATGCGCAAACGAATGGCGTGGAAGGATTACTTTGTGTTGGATGTGCAATCGTGGATCCAACGTTTGCAGTTGACAATATCCCAACCAATTTTAGCTCGATACATGCGCCGGTTAGTTTGCTTGCTGCAGCTTATCAGCGACTGATTTTCCCTGCTGCGGGTATTGCTACGGATAGCATCCGCTTAACATTGGCAGTTCCAGGCGGACTGGCAGATGTTTCCCTACTTGGGGGAATTACTATAAATGTCATGAATGGCAATACTGTGGTCAGTCCTTATCAGATTAACTCTGGATTGGTACACTTGCAATTATTACAGGATGGTCAGACCGTTAAAGTAACCGTACCTGCAGGAGGAGTTTATGATAGAGTAGAACTGAGGCTTTCCGGAGTGGTACAAGCACTTACTACACTGAATGTGTACGGTGCAGAAGTGATCTATCCGAATCCAGTGATCAGTGCCGGAACAACAGTTTGTTCAGGAACAGGAACAAACTTAACCGCCACAGCTGTAGCTGGTACTACACTGAGCTGGTATGCAAACGCAACAGGAGGAACAGCACTGGCTACTGGAAATACTTATTCGCCGACAAATTTAACTGCTACCACTACTTATTATGTGGAAGTAGCCAGAGGCGGCTGTGTCAACACAGACCGTGTAGCGGTTGTTGTAACGGTGAATCCGGCAATCGTATTTGCAGCGACGACCTTAAACAATGCAACCATAGGTTCTTCTTATACTAAGCAGCTAAATGCGGCCACTGGTGGAACACCAGCCTTTACTTATACGCTGGCTTCTGGTAGTACGCTGCCTACTGGATTGAGCTTGTCCAGCACAGGTGTGATTTCAGGAATACCATCTGCATCCACCGCTCCAGCTGATTTTGCTTTCTCTGTGATCGCGAAAGATAGCAAAGGATGTGTGGCAACTGCAGCTTATACCTTCAAACTAACTCCGGCATTAGCTTTGCCAGCAGCAACACTACCTAATGGAGTGGTCAGCGTAATTTATCCAAACCAACCGCTGCCAGTAGTCACTGGTGGAACAGGTCCATATACTTATGTAGTCACTGGCACGCCTCCGGGAGTAACTTTCAATAATGACAATACCAACCCTGGCATTTCAGGTACCCCAACACTTGCCGGTACTTATACGGTAAAAGTGACGGCCACGGATGCCAATGGAAATAGCATCAGCCAGAACTATACCCTGATCGTGAAAGACCTGTTGGTATTGCCTCCAGCAACATTAGCCAATGGTACAGTAGGTGTCAATTATCCAGCGCAAACCATTCCGGCTGCTATCGGCGGAACTTCACCTTATACTTATGCGGCTACAGGAACGCCTCCAGGATTAACATTTAATACCAGTACCCGTGAAATTTCCGGAATCCCAGCAACTGCAGGTACTTATACCGTGCAGGTTACAGCGACCGATCTCGAAGGAAAAACGGTAAGTAATAATTATCCGCTAACTATCGGCCCTGCATTGGTACTTCCCCCAGCTACTTTGGCTGATGGTAATGTAGGGATAGCTTATACACCTCAAACTATTCCTTCTGCGATTGGTGGAACATCACCTTATACTTATACTATCGCTAACCTGCCATTAAACCTGACTTTCGATCCCATCACAAGGGTAATCTCAGGAACACCTGCACAATCCGGTGCTTACAGCGTCATTGTAACGGTAAAAGATCAGACGGGAGCTACGGCAAGCAATACTTATGCTTTAAGAATTATCGGTGCTTTATCTCTGCCATCTGCAGCTTTGGCTGATGGTACAGTAGGCACAGCTTATCCACCAGTAGTGCTGCCTTCAGTAACTGGCGGAACAGGACCTTATACTTATACCTCGGCAAATGTGCCAACGGGATTGAGTTTCGATCCAGCAACAAACACGTTGTCGGGAACACCAGCAATTGGCGGAACATTTACTTTCCAGATCACTGCAAAAGATGCAGCCAATAATAGCACCACTACAGATTTTGTGATTAAAGTAAAAGTAGGAGATCCTACAGTAGCAGCTGCCAGCACCTGCGCTGGATCAACGGCTACACTTAGCGTCACGAATGTACTTTCAGGCGTAACCTATAACTGGTACGCCGCAACAGGAAGCACCTCGATCTTTACCGGCAATTCCTTTACGACACCAGCATTAACTGCCAACACTACTTATTATGTAGAAGCAGTTTCTGGTACAGCAGTAAGTAACCGCATCCCAGTTGCCGTAACAGTAAGACCTGCAGCAACTTTAGCTGTAGTGACTGGAAACCAAATCATCAGTGCCGGACAAACAGCTACCTTACAAGCCACTGCAGATGCAGGAAATACCATCAGCTGGTTCAGCAATTCAACTGGCGGTGTGGCATTAGCCACAGGAAATAGCTTTACTACACCAATATTAAATACCACCACCACTTATTATATTGAAACTCAAAATACTGCTGGTTGCGTAAGCGCCACCAGAGTTCCGGTAACTGTTACCGTAACCGGCCTGCCAACTAACACCAATTGTAACGCGGCAACAGGTCAGCAAACTGCAATTGATGGGGTTTGTTTATTGTGTGGTATTACAGACGCGGGTGCTTCCACAGATGCAGACCCAGCCACATTCACGTCTATTCGTTTAACGGTTGGTGTTGGTGCAACTGGTTATCAGCGCTTAATCTTTGCGAATCCTGGAGTGGCAACCGACAGTATCCGTCTGGATCTTGGCTTCCCTGTAGGACTAGCTGATTTAAGTGTGCTGAGTGGCGCAACTGTGACCGTTTTCAACGGCACTACATCAGTGAAAAGCTATCCTTTAAATTCTACGCTCATCCACCTTTCTCTGTTAAGCCCATCAAGGCTGACCGCTACATTTGCAGCCACTGGTGTTTATGATAGGGTAGAGATTCGTTTCGGCGCATTGGTTTCTGCATTAAGTACGCTTAATGTGTATGGTGCCACCGTGATCTATCCAAACCCAACAGTAGCAAGTACAGGTCAGACGACCTGTGCAGGAAATACCACTACTTTAACTGCAACAGCAAATGGAGGGACTACCTTAAAATGGTATGCTACCGCAAACAGCGGTACGGTATTGGCAACAGGGCCTAGCTTTACTACTCCGGTTTTAAATGCAACCACTACCTATTATGTAGAAGTAAGTAAAAATAATTGTGCCAATACGGAGCGTATACCGGTTACAGTAACCATTACACCCGCACCCTCAGCACCAGTATTGGCCAGCGTATCAGCAGTATGCTATGGTAGTACTGCGAGCCTGACCGTAAATAATGCAACACCAGGATTAAATTACAACTGGTACACTTTGGCAGCAGGAGGTACTGCTGTATTCACAGGTGCAACATTTGTAACACCTGCTTTATTAGCCAATACTACTTATTATGTAGAAGCTGCCAGTCCGGGATGCGGCGTGTCTACCCGTACTGCGGTACCGGTAACGGTGAACCCAATAGTAGCATTACCACAGGTGACTGCTTCTGCAACTACGGTGAATGCCGGACAAACAGTGATTTTAAACATCAGTCCAGTCGCAGCGGATGTGACCTATAACTGGTTTACAGACGCGGCTTCAACAACTCCAGTGTATACTGGCTCTACTTTTGTAACGCCGCCACTATTGGTGAATACCACTTATTTTGTAGAGGCAAAATCAAACCTGACCGGTTGTCTTTCTTCAAGCCGTGTTCAGGTCACTATCACTGTAAACAATGGAGGTAACCCAAATCCAGTGCCTTGTCAGGCTGCAGTTTCGGAAACACATGGTGTAGACGGAGTAGCCTTACTTTCAGGAGTGTTTAACCCTGAACTTGCATTTGATAATGATACCCAAACCGGATCCTCATTATTGATGCCAGTAGGAGCATTGGGAGCTTCAGTTTATCAGCGCCTTAATTTTGGCAGCATCTCCACTGTAGGCGATACTGTTAAGGTTCTATTAAATACACCAGGTAAATTATTATCACTTGGTTTATTGTCAAATATTCAGATTGGAACCTATAACGGAGCCAACAGTAATAACGATGGAGTTCAAATCAATAATCAACTGGTGAACCTGCAGCTATTGAGCAACAATACACAGGCCTTGCTGACTTTTGTGCCAAAAGTACCTTTTGATCAGGTAGAAGTTCGCTTGAATTCTGGTCTCGCGGGTGTATTGTCAAGTGTGAACTTAAACTATGCACAGAGAGTGATGCTGGCGCCAACATTGACGGTTGCCAATCCAACCGCATGTGCCAATCAGGCGGTTACTTTAACAGTACTGAATCCAAATCCAGGCCTGATCTATACCTGGTATGATGCCACAGGTGCAACGGTACTTTCGACAGGACCAACGTTTAGCCCAACAGTAACCGCAAACACGATTTTCTACGTGTCGGCGAATGCGGGAACCTGCGCCAGCTATAAAACAAAAGTTTCCGTAACGGTAACGCCAATTCCTGATGTGCCAACCTTGGTGAATGCCAATGTTGAAACCTGTTCAGGAAGTGATGTGGTACTTACTGTAAAAGACCCAATGCTTGGCGTAACTTACAGATGGTACGACAGCAATAATATACTTCAGGCAGGCAAAGATGGGACTACATTTACCATTCAGAATGTAACTGCCAATACCTCCTATTCAGTAGAAGCTTTCATCAGCTCTTGCGGAATCAGTTCTGCCGCTAAAGCAACAGCTTCGATTACTGTAGGTAACTTAAGTAATCCAGTATTGCTGCCAGCATCAGTAACGGTAAGCTCTGGTGCTCCTGCAATATTGACAGCAACGTCAAGTACTGCCGGTGCAGTATTTAAATGGTACACTTCAAATGTGGAACCAGTTCCATTCTTTACTGGTGCAGTATTACAGGTTCCAGGAGTAGTAAATCCTGGTCCGGGTAACCTCGTGACTACCTATTATGTGACTGCAGAAATCCCAGGCGGATGTGTTTCTCCTACCAGATCTACAGCTACAGTTACCGTACTTCCTGCTGGCCTGCCAGTAGATGCACCTTGCGAATATGCTTCCGTTCAAGTAGCTGGAGGTGTAGACGGTGTGGGTGTATTAGCAGGTCTGTTTAATCCAGAAAAAGCAGTTGACAATTCCGCAACTACCGCTTCTTCACTAGTGATGCCAGTAGGCGTTCTAGGTGCCTCAGTTTATCAGACAGTTGGATTCACTAGCCTGTCGAATATCGGAGATACCGTTCGTGTACGTGTGACTGTCCCAGGTAAACTACTGGATGTAGGCTTGCTGTCTTCTATTGAATTGACAACTTATAACAACTTAGTAAGTAATGGCGACATAATTACGGTAAGTAATCCTTTAGTTAAACTTGATCTGTTAACGAATAATAGCGAAGGAATCCTTTCTTTCGTACCTGCAAAACAATTTGATGCAGTAGAATTGAGGTTGAGATCAGGACTGGCATCAGTGCTAAGTACTGTCGATCTGAACTATGTACAGCGCGTACAAATTGCACCAAAAGTATCAAGCACAACAGCTTCCGCTTGTGTGGGAACCGGTGCTGTGCTGAGCGTGCTGAACCCTAATGCTGGTTATACTTATAAATGGTATATCGGAACAGCAGCAACAGCCGCTGCAACAGGTCCTACTTATACGACCGCAAATAACCTTGCCCTAGGTAGCTACGATTATTATGTAACTGCTACACGCAACAATTGTGAAAGTGCAAAAACTAAAGTAACGGTGACGATACTGGCTGCACCAGATGCACCGGTAGCAGTGGCAGGAAATCCATTAACTACTTGTCCAAATCAACCAGCTGTCCTGGCCGTAACTGGAGTAGCAGGTGTGACTTACAACTGGTATGATGCTTTAACAGGTGGAAATGTACTGGCTTCAAATACCAGTACCTACACTACTGCTGCAAACCTGACTTTGGGTGCTCATGATTTCTTCGTAGAAGCAGTCAATGGCAATTCATGTGTGAGCACATTGGCGAGAACAAAAATCACCATTACGGTGAATCCTTTAGCTACACCAGCAGACATTACTGTAACAGGTGCTGACCTTCCTTTCTGTGGCACGACAAAAGCAACACTAACGGCAAGCACCGGTGCAGCGGTAATCAATCCTAAATTCGCCTGGTATACTGATGCGGCATTGACACAATTGGTATCCAGCAATGCAGTTTACGAACCTACCATTACTGCCAGCACGACTTTCTTTGTAACGGTGTTTGGAGATAACCTGTGTTTGGGTAACGCGGCAAGTGCGAAAGTAGTTAGCATTGTAGTGAATATACCTGCAACTGCAAATGACATTACCGTAACCGGAAATGAAGCTTCATTCTGCGCAGGAGCGAAAGCCAGTTTAAAAGCAGCAAGCACCATCAGCAACGCTACATTTGTATGGTATAGTGATGAAAACTTGACGACTGAGGTTTTCAGAGGACCAGTATATGAGCCAATAGTTACCGTAAGCACTACTTTCTATGTGAGTGTGAGCGGCGACAATAAATGTCCAAACCTTCCTGGAACAGGTAAAGCAGTCGCAATCACTGTCAATACTCCTGCAATTGCAAACGACATCACCGTAACCGGTGCAGATGCCGCTTTCTGTGCAGGTACAAAAGCAAGCTTAAGAGCGAGCAGCGTTGGTATTGATAATCCGACTTACATTTGGTATGCCAATGAAGGTTTAACGCAAGAGGTATTCAGAGGTTCATTATACGAGCCAATAGTAACCGCAAACACTACTTATTATGTAGTGGTTAGCGGAACGAATAAATGTCCAAACAATGTTGGAAATGCAAAAGTAGTCACCATTACCATGAATACACCTGCAACAGCAGGAGATATCATGCTGGATGGGAACAATAACAATTACTGTAAAGGATCTAAAGCAACCTTAAAGGCGAGCAGCACTACTGTGAACACTCCGGTGTTTACCTGGTACAACGATGTAGACCTGACGGATGTTGCTTTCAGCGGTCCGGTGTTTGAACCAGTATTGAATGCCACTACTACGTATTATGTCACTGTAAGCGGTGCCAATAGATGTGAAAATGTTAGAGGAACTGCGAAGGTAATCACCGTAGTGGTGAATCCGCCAGCCACAGCAACCGACATCAATATTGCAGGTAACAGCGCACCATTCTGTGTGGGCACCAAAGCATTATTAACAGCGGGCAGCGACAATGTGGACAGTCCGATATTTACCTGGTATAGCAACCCTGAACTGACAATTATAGCTTCAACAGGTCCGGTATTCGAACCTGTAGTAAACACCACTACCACTTATTATGTAACGGTAGCAGGTACCAACAAATGTCAGAATACCATGGGCAATGCCAGAATTGTAACGCTGGTTGTAAACCCACCAGCGACAGCTGCAGACCTTATCGTTTCAGGTGCAGAGACCGCTGTTTGTGAAGGGACATCGGTGAAATTAAATGCATCGAGTACCACGGTAAGTAGCCCGGTATTTACCTGGTATACCGATATCAATTTAACAAACGCGGTCTTTACAGGCCCAGAATTAGAAAAGGTGTTTACCGCCAGCACTACTTATTATGTGACCGTAAAAGGGGCCAATAAATGTGAAAACCTTCCTGGTACCGCTAAGATGGTTACAGTAACCGTAAACGCATTGCCAGAAGTACCGGTGATTGTAAATGCTGCAGGAGGCGGTGTGTGTGCAGGCGATGGAACTACCTTAAGTGTACAAACGCCAAGATCAGGCACGACTTACGAATGGTATGATGCTGCATCTGGAGGTACTTTACTAGGCAGCGGTTCCACTTTCTCAACAGGTTCACTATTAATGACTAAAGATTTCTACCTGCTGGCCACCAATACTTCCGGTTGCGGTCTGGTAAGCGGAAGAGTTAAAGTAACCGTAAATGTCAATGTGAAACCGACTGTGCCTTCTGTAGTATCGGCCGCAGTAAATGCATGTTCAGGTACTTCCACAGTATTAACGATAGCGAATCCGGTAAATGGAGTTACCTACAATTGGTACAACACTGCAGCTGGTGGGTCAATCCTGGGAACGGGTGTTAACTTTAACACCGGACCAGTCTTAAGTACCACTACTTTCTATGCAGAAGCCGCAACAGCTACTTGTACCAGTGCCAGCAGAACGGCAGTAGTCGTATCGGCAACTGCATTACCAGCCGCACCAGTATCAGTTTCGGGCAATACCGATCCATTCTGCAGCGGAAATACAAGTGTACTGACAGTGAACAATCCTGATCCAAGCCTGACTTACCAATGGTTTAGTGCAGAAGTTGGCGGTGCTCCTCTGGCAGAAGGCAATAGCTTTACTACACCAGCCCTGGCAGCCACCACTACTTACTATGTAGGCAGTAAAAATACAATTACCGGATGTATCAGCAGCAGCCGTACCGCGATAGTGGTGACCATCCTGCCTAAATTGACCGCTCCGGTAGTCGTAGTTCAGTCGGCTACAGCAACAAGCGTGACCTTCGGATGGGCCGCAGTAACAGGGGCAAGAGCTTATGAAGTGTCTGTTGATAATGGCAATACCTGGCAGTCACCAAGTTCAGGAACACCCGGAACCACACACACCATCGAAGGCTTGAAACCAGATCAGCAAGTAACGATCAGAGTAAGAGCAACAGGACAGCTGGCTTGTCAGCTAAGTGATGCCGCTGCTCTAAGTGGAAAAGCAGAAAATCCAATCGGCAACCAGGTGTTTATACCAAATACATTCACACCAAATAACGACGGTAAAAATGATATACTGTTTGTCTACGGAAATACAATTGCTAAAATGAAACTGCGCGTGTACAACCAATGGGGTCAGTTCCTTTTCGAGTCCAACAACATTCAGAATGGATGGGATGGTACTTACAAAGGCCAGTTACAGCCGAATGGAGTATATGTCTACCAGTTTGAAGCCGAGTTGAATGACGGTACTAAAACAACTAAAAAAGGAACAATAACCCTATTGAGATAATTAAAAACACATTTGTAATGAAGAACCTAATTAGAATTATTATAGTAAGCGCGTTTTTAAGTTTGGGAACAGAAAGGGTTATCGCACAGATAGACCCACACTTCTCACAGTATTATGCCAACCCCTTATGGCTAAACCCAGCCCTAACGGGGGTAACTGATGGAGATTATAGAGTATCTATCAACGCAAAGCAACAGTGGGGGACGATTTCTAATTCGTTTTTAACCGGGGGCGCGTCATTTGATATGGCCCCCGTTAAAAATCTAGCGTTCGGAGCCATGGTTTTAAATCAGAGTGCCGGTGATATCGGCTACAACTACCTGAACGCCCTGGTGTCTGCCGCTTATCGGATTCACTTCGGACAAACCGGATTGAATATGATCAACTTCGGAGTGCAGGCAGGGATTCTCAACAAAAGTTTTGATGCCTCCAAAATCACGCTGGGAAGTCAGTTTAACCCCGTTACCGGTTACGATCCCAACTTTGGTATCAATGAAAACTACTCGGCCACCAATTCACTCGTTCCCGATGTGAATGTAGGGTTGATGTATTTCGATGGAAATCCAGACCAGACGGTCAACGTATTTGGTGGTGCCACAGCAGCACACATCCTCCGACCTAACGATAAGTTTTTAGGCGCAGATGTCAAAATGCCCATCCGTTATGCCGCGCATGGCGGAGCAAGGGTAAGGGTAACCGATATGTTAGACATTACACCCAATGCTTTGTACATGAGACAAGGGAATGCCAGAGAAACTTCCTTCGGTGCCTATGCCAAGGTTATGTTAAATACAGAAGCCGACCTGATGTTTGGTACAAACTACAGGGTAGATGATGCAGCAATTGCCTTCTTCGGACTGAACATTAAAAATATGGTATTTGGATTAAGTTATGATTTCAATACTTCAAGCCTAAACAAGGCCACCCGAAGCCAGGGTGGATTGGAATTGTCTGTCTCCTTTACCAGAAGAAAAGGAATTATTGGCCCTAACTTCTTTTGCCCAAGATTATAACCCTACCTATCATGAAACTTAGAATATTACTCGTTTTTATGTTGCTGGCCAGTATGGCTTCTGCTCAGTTTGTAACCAATAGTAAAAGGGTTGCAGATGTATATTATCAGAATAAAGAATATTATGCTGCTGCCGAATATTATAAAAAAGCACTGCAGATCTCTTCCGATTCCGCTGGCTTTGTCGTTCCTTATGGCTTTGTCAGCAAGCTTCAGCCAGACAACCCGAAAAAAGAAGATTATGAATACTGTGTCTATCAATTGGCGGAATCTTTGAGACAGTACAAGAACTTTAGAGATGCCGAAAAGTGGTATGAAATTGCCGTAGGCTTCAATAACCCTAAATTCAATCTTGCGAACTTCTGGTATGGCGTTACCTTAAGAGCCAACCAGAATTATGATCAGGCCATTACCGCTTTCCAGACTTTTCAAAATAAATATAAAAAGCAGGATGAATATCAGGAACGTGCGAAAATAGGGATCGCTTCCTGCCAGTTTGCCCTTTTTGAAGTTAGCCATCCAAGACTGTACAGCCTCAGCAGATTGAACAACGAGATCAACCAGAAAGGGTCAAATTATGCCCCTTTAATGAGAGGCAGTATTTTATATTTTACTTCCTCCAGACCTACAGATACTAAAAGCAAAAGTATCATCCTTTCAGATGATAAAAGCAATGCAAAGGTGACCAGGAAAGAAAGCCCTTACATCAATGCGATTTATGAAACTGCTGGCAACCCATTGAATGAAAAGATCACGATCAGCAAAATTCCAAGTACCCTGAAAGGAAAAGATGTGGCGGCACCAGCCTTTCTCCCAAATGGGAGAACAATGTTCATGACTGTGTGGACTGCCAAAGACAACAGAAAAATTTACCAGAGTACACGTAATTCCTCTACAGAAAGTTCAGCATGGTCTGAGCCGGTTGAACTGGGTGGAAATGTAAATATCAATGGCTTCAATTCCATGCAGCCCTTCGTAAGCAGAAATGGAAAATACCTGATCTTTTCTTCAGATCGCCCTGGTGGAATAGGAAAATATGATTTATGGTATTGTGCGATTCGTCCGGACGGATCCCTTGGTCAGGCCGTTAATATGGGGAATACCATCAACACTGCCGGTGATGAAGAAGCACCCTACTACAATGTGAGAACGAAGAAATTACTCTATAGCAGTAATGGAAAAGTAGGATTGGGTGGCTTCGATTTTTATGAAAGTGAAGGTGATTTCGACAGCTGGTCGGATCCGCGTAACCTCGGCTATCCTTTCAACTCTTCCAAAGATGATCTTTACTTTACGCCTGTAGATGGTGATGATGTGGAAGGTTACATCAGTTCCGATAGGGAGTCTTTGTGCTGCCTGGAGCTCTTTTACCTGAAACGTGAATTCCTGAATGTAAGAGGCCAGATCATCGATTGCGAAACAAAAAAACCATTGGAAAATGTCATCGTAACGGTATCAGATTCCCTGCAGGAATTTAAGTTTACCACTGGTTCGGATGGCAAATACAATTTTAAACTGAATACCAATCGCCAGCTGCAGATTACCGCAGAAAAAACAAAATATTTCACTAAGAAGCTGCATTATAACTATGATCAGCTTGCCCAAAAAGACACATTGATTACTGAGGAAATTTGTCTGATCCCGAATGATGTACCGATTCGTTTAAAGAATGTGCTGTATGAATTTAATAAAGCCGAGCTGACGGAGGCCTCCAAAGCAGAACTGGAAATCGTATACAATGTGATGATGGATAATCCATTAGTAGCAATCGAATTGAGTGCCCATACCGATACAATAGGCTCCCAGGTTTATAACCTTGACCTCAGCAATAGAAGGGCTAAATCATGTGTCGATTACCTGGTCAGCAGAGGAATTCCCGCAAGCCGTATGGTCAGCAAAGGTTATGGGTCGACCATGCCAGTTGCGCCGAATTTCCTGAAAAATGGAAAAGATAATCCTGCCGGAAGAGCACTCAACAGACGTACGGAATTTAAAGCCATTAAAAACAAAGAGTAATAAGATAAACATAGATTCCCGGTTTAACCCCCGATTGGTAAAACCCGTTTTAAAGCGGATATATCAATCGGGGGTTTTACTTTGATTTCATGGTAACTCATTGCTAAATGCTCCTCAATTACAAGATAAATTTTACTGATAATGAATACTATCCTGATTTCTATACTTAGATTTGTGAATGAAACACTCAGAAAGTCATATTCAAATGGTCGCAGACACACTCATGCCTGGCTTCGTACCCAATGATCCTAATGAAACTACCCTGATCTTTCACTTTACTTTACCTCCGGATGAGAGCTATAAGGTGGAATATCTGAAATCTGCTAAAAACATCTGGGAATTTAGCAACGCTGAAAAAGTGGAACGCTAATAATTACAATTATTTTTTTTAAGAACCCCCCGGAATTTAATTACTTTTGATTGATATTCAGTGTGATAGCTGGATTGGTGTGAGGGCACCTCTATTTAAAATAGGATAATAAATATTTAATTGCAATAGCGTAGTTAAATAGGCTATTAAATCATCAAACTGAGTAATAATCTCCCGGAGTTTGCTGGGGGCTTATGATCTGTTTTTGAGCTTTTCATTATACGAGTAATGGGCAGCTTACCCGCATCTGGCCTGGTTATTGCAAAAAGATGCTATAGGGTGTGATTAATTTGTAATATGATTTTCTTCCTGTATACCATAGAGATACGCCATATCATGGGGTATGGTAATTGTTAAACGGTAGGTAACTAGATCTTAAAAAATTGGAAAATAACTTGGGGGGGGTCTTAGTTTCATCGAATGAAGAGGCAAGACTGGAAAATTTAAAAAAATACAAGATACTTTATACGAAAACTGAACCTTATTTTGATCAGCTGGCTGCGATTACTGCAACGATGATGAATACACCTATTGCGATGATCAATTTCGTAGATAAGGATGTAGTCTGGACAAAGGCCGATCAGCATGGACAAGCCGGCAAAGAAATAGAGCGAGGATCGAGCCTCTGCTCGCTGGCCATTCTAAATGAGAGTGTTACCGTATATGAAGATTTAATTCAAAATCCAGCATTGGTGTCTAATCCACTGTATTTAGGAGAATCCGGCCTGCGCTTTTATGCCGCTGCGGCCATCACTACCAACGAAGGGTTTAGAGTGGGGGCAGTTTGTATCGTAGATAAAAAGCCTCGTGTATTCGGAGAAGAAGACCGTAAAAAGCTGGAGAAAATTGCCTTGATGGTCAGACTGGAAATGAACAAAAGAATTGGAATCTCTTAAACAGTAATGCCTTCTTTTCTCAGGATGTAATTGTAAATTCCGGTAATTGGTTTCTGGTAGATCTTTCCTACGTGGATATGGTTCTTAGTACAGATTTCTCTCAGGATGTCCTGGTAGTAAAAGGCAATGGAGCCTACAAAATGGCAATTCAGCGTTTTATAATTGTTATACTCTTTGATGTTACTGTCTACAAATTCCTGAAATCCAGCCCTTAGAATGTGCTGAATGTAAGGATGATCAGTATGATCAGCCATGAAACGGCTTACTGAAGCCAGATAGGTATTTGGAGAGGGCATCTGATACAATTGTGTCACTACCGTCTCTTTGTCGATCTGATAGGCTTTCGCGAAAGCTGCGGAAAGTTCCGGAGGCATAGTACCATAAAGATATCCAGTGATCATCTTGCGGCCGAAAAACGTGCCCGAACCCTCATCTCCCAGTACATAACCCAATCCATGATGGCCGCTGTGTACATTCTTGCCATCATAATAAGAAATGTTAGAACCAGTGCCTAGAATACAAGTCAATCCTTCCTGATCACCGCAGGTCGCATACGCAGAACCAATCAGGTCATGCTCCACAGAAACATAAGCCTGGGTAAAAAAAGAAGAAATTCCGTTAGAAATCACTTCCACCTTATCCGGTGAAGAGCACCCAGCGCCAAAAAAGTAAATTTCCTTCACCTGATCTGCATAAGCGGCAATTTCCTTCTTCTTAGAAAAAAGTTTAAATATGTCCTGCGCATTCAAAAAATAAGGGTTAATTCCTTGGGTGCTAAAGCTAATGGTTTCTTCCGGGGTGTATCCCATCCAATCGGTTTTAGAAGAACCGCTGTCTGCTACTAGTATCATTCGCTAAAAATAACAATCTTATTGAATATTTAACGTTCCACTGATTTCTTTTAAGCTGATTTCTGTTAGTTTTGCCTGATATTGGGCATCTAAATAACGGGTAATAGCCGTTATAGAATTCTTTTGTGCCTCTCTGAGCTCCAATGGAGCGATACTGCCTAGTCGGTATTTCTCGAGCGTAATGTCCAGATTTTGTTTAGCGATGTCCAGATTGTGCTGCTCCACTTTCAGTAAGTCCAGATTCGTCTGGTAATTCTGAAAAGCAGTGAGCAGCTGTGCATTTAAATCCAGTCTGGTTTTCTCCAGGTTCAGCTCCGAGGAATTGATTTCTATTTTCGCATTGCGCTCATTCTGGCGCTGTAAAAAGCCATTAAAAAGATTCAGACTGGCCGTTACACCATAAGTGAAACCCTGGGCACGAAACTTCTGGTTAAATCCCGTCGGACTCGTGCTATTCGAAAACTCATAACCACTATTCAGACCAACCGTAGGGTACCGCTGTCCTTTTACCTGTTTTAAAGCCAGCTCGGCAATCTTTTTATTGATGAAAGCAGACTGTAATGTCGGACTCAACTGCTCGGTTAAACCGGCCAGTTCCGTATAGTTCAGGTTTTGTGCTATCCTGATGTTTTCATCTACTTCAAAAACCAGGTTAAGATCGCGGGCCATCACCTGGTTTAATGTCACCATGCTGTTTTTTAGCAGGTTCTTCTGCTGCAGATAAGCGGAAGTATCTGCATTATAATCCACGGTTGCGGCCAATACATCCAGTTTTGATCCCCTGCCAATGGCCAGTTTGTTTTGTGCAATGGTTAAGCGCATCTTAGAAATGTCTAATGATGTATCCGCTGCCATCACCAATTGCTGCTGTCTGGCAATGGCATAATAACCACTGATCACATCGGCAACGGTAGTGAGGATGGTGCCTTTTGCAGTTACCTCTCCCAATTTCTGTAATTCCTTCAAACGGTCGTAGTTTGCAAACATCTGGAAGCCATCAAAAACTGTCCAGCCCAGCGAAGCACCATAATTCTGGTTGGTACTTCTTACGCCATCCGATTTTTTTTCTACACCTGTTGCTGCGGTTTGCACCGTATTCTGTTTGCTGCCACCCTTACTATAATCAGCGGTCAGCTGTGGCAGCATACCTGCATTTCCAGGATTCACATTGTTTTTCGCAATGCGGATGTCATTGTTCACGAGCTTAATGTCGTAATTGTTCTTTAATGCAGTGCTGATGGCCTCTTCCAGACTCAGTTTTTGCTGTGCAAAACCAGTACTGCCCAGTAGCAACAGGGCAATGCTGAACAAGAGGTTTTTGCTTTTTAGAAGCTGATAGCTTGGAAACTGGATCATGATTTCTTATCGTTTTTTTCTGACGCTTCTTCTGCCAATGCGGCTTTCAGCGAAAGTTCTAATTCTGTATTTGCTTTGTGTTCTTTTGACCAGTAGGAATAAATAGCCGGGATCACAAATAAGGTCAGGATCAAGGCGAACATGGTTCCTCCAACGATCACAATTCCCATCCCCATCCTGCTTTTTGCAGCAGCGCCTAAAGCCATTGCAATTGGCAATGCCCCGATGGCAATCGCCAGACTGGTCATTAAAATTGGCCTTAACCTGGAAACAGAAGCTTCCCGGATGGCATCATGCACGCTTTTACCGGTTTCTTTCAGCTGGTTGGCAAACTCCACGATCAGGATCCCGTTTTTGGTCACCAGACCGATGAGCATAATCGTCCCAATCTGACTAAAAATATTCCAGCTTTGCCCGAAAAGCCAGAGCGATAAAAATGCACCGGCAACGGCCATTGGTACGGTTAAGATGATGATGATCGGATCAATAAAGCTTTCAAATTGTGCGGATAAAATCAGGTACACCAGCAATAGCGCCAGGCCAAAGGCAAACATGGTATTGGAAGAACTTTCCTTGAAATCTCTGGATTCTCCACCAAGATCTGTAGAGAAAGATTCGTCCAGAATTTTCTCAGAAATCCGGTCCATGGCCGCAATTCCTTCGCCAATACTTTTACCTGGAGCTAAACCTGCGGAAACAGTAGCAGAGATGAAACGATTATTTCTATACAGTTGCGGCGGACTGCTTTTTTCAATTGCCGTCACCAGGTTATCAATCTGGATCAGCTCGCCCTTGTCATTTCTGACATATACTGAACTTAAATCCAAAGGATCTTTACGGTCGTTCATCTCAAACTGCCCGATCACCTGGTATTGTTTGCCATTCATGAAGAAATAAGAGAAACGCTGTCCGCTCAATCCCAATTGCAGCGCAAGGCCGATATCGGAAACGGATACCCCCAGATTTCTCGCCTTATCCCGGTCAATGGTCAAATCAATCTCCGGTTTATTAAATTTCAGGTCTACATCGGAGGTCGTAAAAGTCGGATCTTTAGCCACCTCATCCATAAACAAAGGCATTTTTTCACGAAGCTTTTCGAAGTTTTGTGCCTGAATGATATAGTTCACCGGCAATCCCCCACGACGGCCCACAGAAATGGTAGGCTGCTGCGTAACGACAACTTTCCCTTCCGTATAACCTCTGGTAATTTTAGTCAGCTTGGCAGCAATTTCATCCTGTGTCCTGCCACGGTCGCCCGGATCACTTAAGCCCATCCGGATGAAACCACTATTCGTAGATCCCGAACCTCCAAATCCTGGAGAGGTGATGGTAATATTTACCTTCGTTTCTGGAATAGAATCACTGATCATCTGCTGGATTTTCAGCATGAAACGATCCGTGTATTCAAAAGAAGATCCCTCAGGGGTAGTGACCCTCATATTGATGGCACTCCTATCGTCATAAGGGGCGGTTTCTTTCGGTAACAGCTGCCAGAAAAGCCCGATAACAGCCACACATACTACAATAATCGGAATGGCCAGCCATTTTTTATCCAGGAATTTATTCAGATTTTCCGCATAACTTTCATTCAGCCTCACAAAATATGGCTCAGTCATGTTGTAAAACTTCGATTTTTTATGCCCCGTTGATTTCATCAGGTAGGCATTCAGCATCGGTGTTAGCGTTAAAGATACGAATGCCGAGATGAGGACCGCGGCACCGATCACGATCCCGAACTCCCGAAAGAGCCGGCCCACAAATCCTTCTAAAAAGATCACCGGTAAGAATACAGCGGCCAAAGTGACTGAGATCGAAATCACCGCAAAGAAAATCTCATTGGAACCTTTAATGGCAGCTTCAAAAGGAGAATAGCCTTCTTCCACTTTCTTGAAAATATTTTCTGTGACTACAATCCCGTCATCCACCACCAGACCAGTAGCCAGTACAATCGCCAGGAGCGACAATACGTTGATCGAGAAGCCGAAAATGTACATGATAAAGAAGGTGAATACCAAGGATACAGGAATGTCAATTAATGGACGGATGGCGATAGCCCAATCCCTAAAGAACAGGTAAATGATTAGGATCACGAGTACCAGGGACAGCATAATGGTTTCTGCAACTTCGGTCACCGACATTTTGATGAACTTCGTATTGTCTAAAGAGATATTTAGTTTAATATCTTCTGGGATGTCCTTTTTTAACTGCTCAAATCTTTTATCGAATTCCTTGGAAATTTCCAGGTAATTGGCCCCCGGCTGTGGGATCAAGCCCACGGCAACCATTGGTTTTCCCGATTCCCTTAAAATGGTTTCTTCGTTCTCTGAGCCTAAAGCGGCATAACCGATGTCCTTCAGACGCACCACCTGATCTCCGTCGTTTTTCAGGATCAGGTTATTAAATTCATCTTCATTGGTCAGTTTACCCAATGTTTTTACAATCAACTCCGTATTGGCTCCGGTAATTTTTCCGGAAGGCAGCTCTACGTTTTCATTGTTCAGGGCAGTCACGATGTCCTGTGTAGTTAAACCATAAGCCGCCAGTTTATCCGGAGAAATCCGGATGCGCATCGCATATTTCCGCTGTCCCTGAATTTGTACACTGCTCACACCGGTAATGGTTTGGAGACGGTCTGCAATCACATTTTCAGCATAATCACTCAGCTCCATGACATTCCTTTTATCACTTTGAATGGTCATGGTGATGATGGCATCGGAGTTGGCATCCGCTTTACTCACTACCGGATTTCCATCAATATCTTTCGGTAAACTTCTTGCTGCCTGAGAAACTTTATCCCTCACGTCATTCGCCGCGTCATCAATGTCTTTGTTCAGGTTAAATTCTATGGTAATATTACTGCTTCCCTGATTACTGGAAGAAGAAATGTTCCTGATCCCATCAATTCCGTTGATAGATTTCTCCAGAGGTTCTGTTATCTGTGACTCAATAATGTCTGAATTCGCTCCAGGATAGGAGGTTCTTACCGAAACTACGGTAGGATCGATGTTCGGGTATTCCCGGACACCCAGAAAATTATAGCCGATCACCCCAAAAAGGAGGATCATGAGGTTCATTACGATGGCCAGAACGGGCCTCTTTATACTGGTGGTTGAAATACTCATAAATAAAACTTAATTTTTAACCACAGTTACTTTCACAGGAGCATCCTGCTTTAAGGCCATTGCACCAGTAGTGAGCACGGTATCACCCACTTTTAATCCCGAAGTAATTACAATATTTTCCGCAGTACGCGTTCCCGCTTCCACAGGAATCTGCTGTGCTTTTCCATTTTTGCTGATGAAGACTGTTTTTCCTTTTAAGACCGGAATGATGGCTTCATTTGGAATGAGGATCGCATCTTTTGCTGTGCTTAGCGCCAGTTTAATTTTTGCAAATGAACCCGGACGAAGTTCCTGATCTGGATTAGGAACCAATGCTTTTATTTGTAAAGTTCTGGTTGCGGTATTGATGCCCGGCTCAATCGCATATACCCTTCCCGTAAATGTTTTCGGATAACCATCAGTGGTAAAGGAAATGTCAGCACCTGATTTAATCTGTCCGATGTATTTTTCCGGAACAGAGAAGCTCAGTTTTAAGGGGTTGATGCTGGATAAATTGGCGATCACCATCGTAGGAGTTAAATAAACACCTTCAGAGATAGAGCGCAAGCCTATTTTTCCATTAAATGGGGCATAAATAGCAGTTTTTGCCAGCTGCGCACGCACCAGCTGTACCTGGGCTTTTAAAGATTGCAGGTTGGCCAACGAGGTATCATATTCTTCCTGACTAATTGCGCCTTTATCCAATAGCTGTTTAGAGCGGTTTTCATTGGTTGCACTCAAACTTTGTTTGGTCAGTGCATCCTGTAATTGTGCCTGTATGTCGCGGTCGTTGATTTTTACCAGCAAACTGCCTTTGGTTACATTAGAGCCTTCTTTGAAATTAATTTTGGTCACCAATCCTGATACCTCCGAACGCAGGTCTACAGTTTCATTGGCCTCCAGTGTTCCGGTGATGTCTATATTGCTGTCAAAATCACCCGTAGAAACTACCATTCCATTCACTTGTAAACCCTTTGCCGGAGCTCCCTTGCCTTTCGACATTCCGGGGCCGTCGCCGGCAATTTTTTTATTCGCTGAAATCCGATAGTAAACTAAATAGGCGATGCCTAGAGCGATGAGGGTATAGATAATGTACCTTAGTTTCATATTTGTGTGGTGTGTGGGGTAATGTAACAAGCAAAAATATTTATTTAAACCGCCTCTAATCGCTTGTATTAAGGATGTTACAGCTTAATTGTCAATTTAAAGGCAAGCAAAAAAGGATAAGTCATAAATTTGCGAAACAGTATGACCCTTGAAAAGGCAGATGGTTTAGCGTAATTTAGGCAATTCGTATAATAATTGTGTGACAAAAGGAAAAGACCGGTGAGGCGCTTAACTGAGCCGATGAAAAGATCTGGGAAATATTAAAATCAGCAGGAAACAATTCAATGAAAAAAACAGTAACAGGATTAGTATTATTACTATCATTAGGTATGACCGCAAAATCGCAGGTGAAAGTAGATTTCGAGGTGAGCTTTATAGAGCCACAAGCCCACTATGTGGAAATGGAAATGAACATTTCCGGATTAACAAAAGACTATGTAGATGTAAAGATGCCAGTATGGGCACCAGGTTCTTACCTGATTCGTGAGTTTGAGAAAAGTGTAGAAGATTTTACGGCTACGGCGAACGGCAAACCTGCAAAATTTGAGAAAGTAAGAAAAAATGCCTGGAGGGTCTATTCAGCAAAAGCGAAAAACGTAAAAATTAAATATAGAGTGTATGCATTTGAAGTTTCGGTGCGTACTTCTTTCATAGACGACCGCCATGCTTTCCTATCGAGCACTGGTATTTTCATGTATCCTGATGGAATGCTGAACCTGCCAAGTACGGTAAAAGTGATCCCTTTTAAAGGATGGACACAGGTATCTACAGGTTTAGAGCCGGTACCAGGAAAGGCTTTCACCTATACAGCAGCAGATTTTGATATTTTATTCGATAGCCCTATAGAAGTGGGGAATCAGGATATCTTCGAATTTGAAGCTTCCGGTGTAAAACATACAGTAGCGATGTTTGGTGGTGGTAACTACGATAAAGAGCGCTTGAAAGTAGATATGGCGAAAGTTGTGGAGCAGGGAACCGCTATTTATGGCGAAAACCCGAACAAACATTACACCTTTATTGTGCATAACTTTTCAAGAGGCGGCGGCGGTTTAGAGCATTTAAACTCTACGGTACTTGGCGCTTCCCGCGATGCTTACAATACACCAGAAGGTTATTTAGGCTTCATGAATCTGGTAGCTCATGAATATTATCATTTATGGAACGTGAAAAGAATGCGCCCGATCGCTTTAGGCCCATTTGATTACGACAATGAGAATTATACCACCAACTTATGGGTATCGGAAGGTTTCACGTCTTACTATGAGAACAAACTGGTATTGCGTGCAGGTTTTATAAATCAGCAGGAATTTGTAGATGGATTGGTAACCGCAGTAGCCAATGTATCCAATACACCGGGTGCTAAAGTACAGTCTGCAGCAGAATCTAGTTACGATGCCTGGATCAAAGGATACAGACCAAATGAAAACTCTAACAACACGGGTGTTTCTTATTACAGCAAAGGTGAAGTAGTAGGTCTATTGATGGACATCGAAATTGCGAATGCAACAAAAGGAAAGAAAAGTCTGGATGATGTGATGAAAGCGATGTACCTGCAAGGGAAAAAATTAAACAGAGGATATACTGATGCTGAATTTAAGGCAATGGTAGAAAAAATCAGCGGGCAGGATTTTACTGATTTCTGGGCTAAATATGTGACAGGTACGCATCCATTGGAGTATGATAAATACTTAGGATATGCAGGGATCAAGGTCAAAAATGAAAACGAAGGAAAACAAATTCCTTATGTTGGTGTAGCAGCAAAGAAAACTGAAGGAAGAATTTTCATCTCTGCAGTATCGAGAAATTCGGCTGCATGGGTAGACGGCCTGAATGTAAATGATGAACTGATCAGCGTCAATGGTGTTCCGGTACGCGCAGTGGTTTTAGACCGTATGCCGGTGATTGCCAACAGCAAAGTAGGTGAGGTCATTACAGTGAAAATAGCAAGAGATGGCTTGGAAAGAGATTTCAAGGTAACGCTAAAAGCGAATCCAAACTTAAAACTACTAGCGGAAATGGATCCTAATGCCAGTGCCACGGCAGTTGCGGTACGTAAAGGCTGGATGGGTATTTAAATCGCTGGATAACCTATAAAAAAAGGGTTAATCTGCATAAACTTATGCAGATTAACCCTTTTTTTAATTCGTTTTTTTACGAAATTAGAACGTGAAACGGATAGATAGTCCTACGCCAGAAGCGTCGAAATCTGTTTCAGGAACCAATCCGATTGCTGGTTTCCAGTCTAAAGAAAGGTTAATTGGTGCATCAGCAAATTTGTAATCCAAACCTAAAACACCGTCTACTCCTAAATAAAGGTCGCTGCCATTGTGTGGTTTGTATTTAACAGATCCTACGGTACCACCAATACCATAGTACCAGTTTAAACCTGCAGCATTGTTGATCGGGTTATAGATTTCATATAAACCAGTTACGCGGAAATAATTCGAATGATCCGTAGATCTAAAGTTGGCAATTAAATCTATCATTTTATTTCCACCCAATGTTGTTTTGAAAGTCACACCGTTCGCAGCACCAAAGCGACCACCGATAGCATTCTTGTAACTTTGCGCGTTTGAAGTGGATTGGAATGCAAACGTAGCAATCACTGATAGACAAATAATAGTAAGTAATTTCTTCATAATTGTGTTTTATTTAATTTTTATAGCTGATTCGTGTCATAACAACTATTGTGCCGTATTCAACTTAAAGGGCTAATCGTGTAACATTTTAGTGGTGACTTAAGGTCTGATTTGGCGCTAATCACCTGATTTAATGGCGTTTTTGTCTTCCTTAGTCAGGCTCTTGGTATGAAAAACAAAATAGGCACCTGGTAGCGAGGATAATGCCGAAATGCTGTAAAATAACAAGCTGATTGTGATCGCTACCTGCGGATCAAGTACAAAATACTTCGCGCCATACATGAATACCAGTTCTCTTGCGCCCAGACCACCAATAGTAAGTGGAAATAAAGCCAATAAAGAGGAAGCCATAAACAGTAATATATAAGGTAGGAATGGCCCATCAACCCGCAAAGTATACAATATAAACAGGGCGCAGAGCAGCTGACAGGTTTGTCCGCCCAATGCTTTGAGGTGGATCATTAAAAACGAAGGGACATATTGCTTAAACCACAACTTCAATATCAGGTAATAGCCGGCAGTTCCCAGAATGATCAGGATCCATGCCCAATAAGCGGGGATAGGCAATCCGGTTGTTCTGGAAAGCAGCAGCAACAGCAATACGGTGAGTGCCCACAGACCACTCAGTTTGTCCATAAATACAGCGGTCACTAATTTACGCGTCTCGATGCCATATTCTTTACGCAGCAAAAAGATCTTATAGCCGTCGCCGCCAATTCCGCCAGGAAGAAACATATTGTAAAACATGCCCAGCAGGTATAATTTATAGTTGAGCCATTCCGAAAGCTTCAAGCCGATGCATTCAAAAAAACTTCTGACCCTGGAAGAGGCAAACAATTGAGAACATATAAAGGCAATAAAAGCGCCGGCTAATGGAACTGGATCTGCTTGTGCGACAGTTGCGCGGGTCTTTTCCAGATCTACATTGCTGAATACCCAGAATAAAGCGCCAGCGGTAAGCAGCACCTTGATCAGGATTTTAAAAATGGAAAATAGGGTTTTTGACTTTATCATGTCGCTTATATTGGTTTGGATACCCGCTTCACAAAAGAAGCAATCGTCACAAACTCTGCGTTTTTCTGTTTTAATTTATGGATAAACTGATCCATTCTGCTGATCATTTTCACACCGGTATTCTTGCGTACATATCCTGGAAAGCCAAAGCGCTCCGGATCATCCAGATCGGTGAATTCCCATGGATGAAAATAAACATTCAGGTAACCATCCGTTTTTATAGTCCAGCGGGCCATAGCCGTATACAGCCACAATGGAAGGTTATGGAAAGACAGCCAGAACAATGGGAACCTGATCAGTGGTGTCACTGAAGCCGGGATCTGCAAGACCTTGTCTGTTTTGAAATGAGTTCTTGGCAGGTGCAGGTTATTGTATCGGCCCGGCAGCCAGGTTGGATTAATCGAGCTGTTGTATTCATAACCTGCATTTTGTATGTCTAGATCATCGGTAGGCTGCATTCTCGCCATGCGGTATCCGATAACGGGCGCCTGAATGATCTTTTCCAGTTCCAGTCTGGAAGAAAGCAAATGCTCTACTTTGAAATCAGAATGGTAATATCCGTGAGATGCCAGTTCATGGCCCTGATCCAATATTCGCTGAATCGTTGCAGGCGCATTCTGCGCAAAAATAACGGTGCTAAAAAACGTTGCTTTTACCTGATAGCCTTCCAATATATCCAGTATCGCTTCCGTACCTGCAATAGAGATGTCCATTTGATCTTTAAAAGAGATCTCTTTATGGTATTCGAAGGGCATATCAAACTCTTCGATATCGAAACTTAGTAGTATCACGTGTGTTGTTTTTTAGCTTTTTATATTTGTTGACCGAACGATGTAATTCGGCCTTAATTTGACCTGCATAAACATCTTTCCAAGGTATATTCCAATAATACCCAGAATGATCAGCTGTAAGCCTCCAAAAAATGCAATGGTCATAATGATGGATGCCCAGCCAGAAACTTCGTGTCCAAAGGTAAAGGCATAGAGTACATAGGGCAAATATAAGACGGATATTCCGGAAAAGACAAATCCCAGGTAAACGACATTGTACAATGGCTTTATTGAGAAGGAGGTGACGCCTTGCAGCGCTAAACCAACCATCTTTTTAAAAGTATATTTAGAGCTCCCCGAAAATCTTTCTGCGGGGTCATAGCTGACCGCATATTGTTTAAAGCCGATCCATTTCACTAAACCACGTAAAAATGGTTCATTCTCATGAAATTCTTTAAAAACATCCACTACTTTTCGATCCAGCAGTCTGAAATCTGAGGCCCCCTGATCCAATTCCACAGAGGCCATCCGGTTCAGGACCTGATAGAACAATTTTGAAGTGATCCGCTTTTTAAAAGGCAGTCTTTTATCTTCATTTCTGATGGTATAAACCACTTCGTGGCCTTCTTCCCATCTTTGAATCAGCTCCGGAATCAGCTCCGGCGGATGCTGCATGTCACCATCCATACAGATCACACCCGCACCGCGCGCATGGTCCATCCCGGCTTTAACGGCCTGCTGATGTCCAAAATTACGGGAAAATTCAATATGAAAAATATGATCACTATGTTTGGCCATCATTTCCAATACGGCCATGGTGCTGTCTGTACAGCCATCTGCCACAAAAATGATTTCAAATGTATAGTTCGGCAAGCCAGCGAAGACTTCCCGGATACTGGCCGCAATTACAGGGATATTGTCTGCTTCATTGTAAGCAGGAATCACCACGGAGATTAACCTTTGATTAGTCATGAGCCGGAATGGATTTTCTAAAATCTACGGTCAACATCTGATATACGATGGTCAGCCAAACCAATACACAAGGTAATGCTTTTAAAGAATAAGGCATAATATAGGTTCTTCTGATGTGTCTCGGAAATAAATCTGAAGGGGAGAAACTGGTCAGTAACATGGCAAAAACAAATAGGGCAATGACCCACCATTTTTTTGGATCCGGCTGGATGATGAACCAGATGGCTACGCCCAGCATGGCAATAATATAGGTTGGCGATTCTGAACCACTGCTGAAGATCACAGTAAATATCAAAACCGAGCTCAGCATCATCAGTTGAAAATCAGTGCTTTTATATTGGCTCACACGAAGGTAAGGCAAGGCAAATAAGGCTAATCCTCCCAGCAAAAACGGGGTGTTTGGAATGGAAGCATCCCCGGAGATGCGCCTCACCATTCCCATGACGGAAATGTCCTGCATAGAAACCAGGGAGGCATTCAGTGAGTTTTTATAGATTAAGGATTCCTTCCAGTCAATATGAGAGGACCAGACAAAATTCAGGTCTGAAAGCACTGCAGGTAAAAATGTCAGTATCGGCAATAATATCAGTCCACCGACAACAAACTTTGTTTTATTCTTCGCAAAGAAGAAGAAAGCCAGTCCAACGATGCCATATAATTTCACTAAAAAACCAATGATGATCATCGCTGCAGCTTTGACTTCCTGCTGTTTATAGATAAAAGAAAAAGCGAGTAAGATCAAGCCGGTCAGCGCTACATTGAACTGGAAACTCAATAAGGCAGTGAGTGCCTCATGTAAACAGATGATGGCTACCCAGGACTGCTGTTTCTGCTTAATCGGCAGGTTATAAATCCCCCAATACAAGACCAGTGCATTACACACGTTCCATAGAACGGCTCCGAAAGCATCCGGTAAAAGTGCGAACGGAGCGATCAGCAGGGCAAAGAATGGGCCGTAGTGATTGCTGTCCAGATACAGCAGCGGATTTTCTGTATATAAATTCAGGTGGTTTATGCTATGCCAAAATACATGCTTGAAAATTTTGTAATTGTTGTAAGTGCCGTGTAAATACTGTTTGGTAGCTGAAACGACTGCAGCAATCAGGTATAAGCCCAGTATTACTTTTTTATCCAGGATAAATGCAACTAAGCGGTTCGGAGCTTTGCTTGGAATAGACATTGAAGACATAGATGCAAATGTGTGTGTGTTCCTGTTTTAATCAGTCGAGCTTGGTATTGATCAATACGATTAGGGATGTCGCTGGATCTCTTTGCTTACAGGTGTTTTTCTTAATCTAATTAATTTGGTAAATGGTTTTTTATAGCGCTCGCTAGCTGCGGTCTATGCTTTTTATGGAATAGCACGCTTTAATAAGCAAAGGTAAATTTTCGGCATATATAATAGATGATTTGATTGAAAATATGTTACATTAATTAGGGGAATAATTAAAATCAATTTAACTGAGGCTCAATGAATCTAACATGGCTTTGGAATGGCGTTTAAAGCGATCGGTTTAAAACACAAAGCTGTGATTGAATTTTTGATTGAATTCAGATCGCTGAAAACTGAGGCTATTTTCGGGAGATTACGGTAGGATAGTGCACAAAATCTTCTCCTGATTATTCTTGGAAAAAGAAAACATACCATTATAATAATTGGTTTTAATAGCACTAATAATTTGTTAGATTTGAGAAAGACCAGGTAATAATTATAAAAATAACCGTTTATGGCTGTAAATATCACACGCGTATTTGATTTACTTCAATACAATTTAGAGAATTTTCCCAAAGAGGAGTTTATAAGTGGTAAGGTTAAAGGGGAGTGGAAAAAATATAGTACCCAGCATTTTTGTGAAACGGTGGATACACTGAGCAGAGGTTTGCTGGGGATCGGTGTCAAAAAAGGGTCAAAGGTTGCTGTTATGTCTGCCAATCGCCCGGAATGGAACATTACAGACTTCGCAATTATACAGTTAGGTGCCTACCAGGTACCTTTATACCCGACATTAGCGGAGCATGACATTAAGTTTATTTTGGAAAATGCAGCTGTGAATGTTGTTTTTGTAGCGGATGAACTGATCTATCAAAAAGTAAAAATAGCTGCTGCAGAATTGACATCGGAGCTGAAGGTGTATAGTTTCGATCCGGTAAAAGGAATTCCCTCCTGGGAGGAATTGCTGGAGGCAGGGAAGGCTCAGGGCGGACTGGACTTGGAAGTTTACCGTGCGGAAGTGAAAGCTGATGATATTTTAACCTTAATCTATACCTCTGGTACTACAGGTACACCAAAAGGAGTGATGCTGACCCATGACAACCTGGTGAAAAATTTTGAAAAGTCTTCGGTGCTGGTGCCTCCTGGACTCCACAAGGCATTGAGCTTTTTACCATTATCGCATATTTTTGAACGCATGATTGTGTACCTCCACATGTACAAAGGAGCATCAGTATATTATGCAGAAAGTATGGAAACTATTGTGGGCGACATACAATTTGTGAAACCCAATGCTTTCTCTACTGTTCCACGTTTGCTGGAAAAGGTATACGATAAAATTATGGAGAAAGGAAAGGAATTAACAGGCATCAAAAGAGGCATATTTTTCTGGGCGCTTTCCGTTGCGGAAAAATTCGAATTCGATAACGGTCCTTTTTATAAGTTCAAACTCGGCATTGCCAGAAAGCTGGTCTTTAAGAAATGGCAGGAAGCGCTGGGCGGCGAAATTGTGGTGATTGTTTCTGGAGGAGCTGCTTTAAACGCGCGTTTATGCAGGATTTTCTGGGCAGCAGGAATGCCGGTCATGGAAGGATACGGCTTAACAGAAACTTCGCCGGTGATCACGGTAAATTATATCGGGGCCACCAGATTTGGAACTGTAGGGCCGCCGATTGATGGCGTAGAAGTGAAGATTGCTGAAGATGGGGAAGTATTGGCCCGCGGACATAACATTATGAAAGGCTATTATAACCATCCAGAACTGACTGCTGAGTCTATAGACAAAGACGGCTGGTTCCATACCGGAGATATTGGCGAACTGATCGAAGGCAGGTTCCTGAAAATCACCGATCGTAAAAAAGAAATCTTTAAAACGGCAGGCGGCAAATACGTAGCTCCACAGATGCTGGAAAATAAATTGAAAGAATCCCCTTTGGTGGAGCAGGTAATGGTACTTGGTGAAAACAGAAAGTTTCCATCGGCCTTAATTATTCCTACTTTTGCAGCGCTGAAAACCTGGTGTGCTAAAAAGGGAATTGCTTATACCACCAATGAACTGATGATCAAAGATCCGCAGGTATTGAAAAAGTATGATGAAATTGTTGCTTTTAGCGGCAAGGAGTTTGGCAAATGGGAACAGGTGAAACGCATTGCATTGCTCTCCAAAGAGTGGAGCATTGAAGGCGGTGAGCTGACCCCTAAACTGAGCTTAAAAAGAAAGGTCATTCTGGAGAAAAACGGACTGATCATAGAAAAAATTTATACAGATGCAGCGGATTATAAGGGCTAGATTATTTTTAAATATCAATGGGTTTTTGCTGATTACGGCCGTCCTATTATCAGGATGTGCAGGTACTCAGCCGGCTAGGAAAAATGAGAAAGACTACCGCAATGGGATGGTAGTTTCTGCCAGTCCTTTTGCCTCGAAAGTAGGGCTGGACATTTTGAAAAAAGGTGGAAATGCGGTGGATGCCGCAGTAGCCGTCCAATTTGCACTAGCCGTAGTATACCCCAATGCCGGAAATATCGGGGGCGGTGGTTTTATGGTTTATCGCGCTGCGGATGGCAGCAGCAATACCCTTGATTTTAGAGAAAAAGCCGGTGCTGCAGCATCAAGAGATATGTACCTGGATCAATCTGGTGCACCTATTGTCGATAAAAGCCTGTATGGGCAGCTGGCAGCTGGTGTTCCCGGTTCAGTTGCAGGTATGGTGACCGCACATGAAAAATATGGAAAATTGCCTTGGGCAACTTTAGTAGAGCCGGCAATTTTACTCGCCAGAAATGGTTTCCCCCTGAGCAAGCAGCAGGTGGGAGAGTTCAATGAGCTTCGCGAAAAATTACTGCAATTCAATCCGGATGGTACCGCTTTGCTGAAAGATGGCAAATGGACCGAAGGGGAGCTGCTGAAACAGGAAGAACTGGCCAGTACGCTGGAGCTGATCCGTGATCAAGGAAGGGCAGGGTTTTACGAAGGTAAAGTGGCGGATCTTTTATTAAAGGAAATGAATCGTGGTGGCGGTATCCTGACTAAAGCAGATTTACAACACTATCAGGCGATCTGGCGCAGGCCGATCACCGGAACATATAAAGATTACCGCATCATTACCATGCCTCCCCCATCCAGTGGAGGAATTGCGCTGATTCAGCTCTTGAAATCTGTGGAGCCATTTCCATTGAAAAAATGGGGATTCCAGCAGGATTCTACCGTACAGCTCATGGTGGAAGCAGAAAGAAGGGTGTATGCCGATCGTGCCACGCATTTGGGTGACCCAGATTTCTATGACGTTCCTGCAAATGCATTAATGAAAGATCAGTACATTAAGGACCGGATGAAAAGCATGGACTGGCTAAAGGCAACGCCCAGCGCTTCAGTTAAAGCAGGTGCAGTCCAGGGAAAAGAACATGAAGAAACCACGCATTATTCTATTGTAGATCAGGAAGGGAATGCAGTTTCTGTAACCACTACCCTGAACGGCTCCTATGGTGCAACAGTAGTAGTGAAAGGCGCAGGATTTCTACTCAACAATGAAATGGATGATTTTTCTGTGAAACCAGGGGCAGCCAATATGTATGGCCTGATTGGCGGCGAAGCGAATGCAATCGCGCCAGGAAAACGTATGCTGAGCTCTATGACGCCTACTATTCTTGAAAAAGATGGAAAACTATTCATGGTCGTGGGGACGCCTGGAGGATCGACGATTATAACGTCTGTTTTTCAGACCATTCTAAATGTGATCGAATTTGACCATAATATGCAGCAGGCAGTGTCTGCTAAACGTTTTCACCACCAATGGTTACCCGATTTGATCTATACTGAAAAAGGAGCAATAGATTCGATCACCCGCGTTAAACTGCAAGCTAAAGGCTATATCATTGCACCAAGAGGACCAATGGGTAGAGTAGACGCAATCCTGAAAACAAAACAAGGTGGTTATCAGGGTGCTGCAGATCCGCGTGGTGATGATCAATGGCTCGGTTGGTAGCTGTCTGAAATTCCACACACTTATTTTCAAATTACAGTCGTTTAAAGCAGTTTAAATAATTGGCCTGAGTATTGAATTGATTTCAATGATTAAACATTGTAATAATTTATTCAATACTTATCTTATGAAACAAAATCTATTTAAAGCCCTGCCTGTAGCTTTTGCTGCGCTCCTAATCGGAGGTTCTGTTCAGGCACAGGATCAAGCAGGTACAACCTCAAATCAGTTGACTACCTGGTCGATTGGCCTTAATGCTGGGGTTTTAACTCCTTTATCTCCTCTTGGTGGACATAATGATTTCTCTAATATGAAATCCAGCTTAGGTTACGGACTTTATATTAAGAAACAAATTACCCCTTATTTCTCCCTGCGTTTAGACGGAGTGAGAGGTAAATTGAAAGGTGATAACTCTGAAAACTGGAAAAGCGGTTCGCCAAATGCCAGTCCTGTAAATGCTTTTGAAACTAACCTGGACTATTCAGGAACTTTAAACGCAGTGGTAAATTTATTTAACATCAGTATGTTCAATGCGAACAGTGCAGTACAATTGTACGCTTCTGGTGGTGCTGGTTTAGCGGGTTACAAAGTGAAAACTTCAGCAACCTCTGGTGGTGCATTAGTAGACTATGCTGGTGGTAAAACAATTTCGGAATTGATTATTCCAGTTGGATTAGGTGCTAAATTTAAATTAGCAGACCGTGTAAACTTAGATTTAGGGTGGACTGTTAACTTTGTTGATGGTGATAATCTTGATGGTTATGCACGTGGTAACAGCAGCGATAAATATAACTACGGTTATGCAGGTTTAGAGTTTGCCTTAGGAAAAGGATCGAAACAATTGGCATGGCATAACCCGGTAGCTTTGACTTACGAAGAAGCTTTATCGGCAAAACAAACCGCAAATGCATTAAAAGCTGAGAATGATAAATTAAGAGGCGAAATGAACGACCTGTTAAAAGATTCTGATGGCGATGGTGTTGCGGATAAATTGGATAAATGTCCAGGTACTCCAGCAGGCGTTGTTGTTGACGGTTCTGGCTGTCCATTGAAAATCCCTGTACCAGTAATTCAGGAAAAAGTAATCATCACTGAAGCTGACCGTAAGGTAGTAGAAGAAGCGATTAAAAACTTAGAGTTTGATTTAGGAAAAGCAACGATCCGTGATAAATCTTACGCTACTTTAAACCGTGTTGCAGCATTATTAGTAGAGAAAAACTTTAGCCTTAAATTGGCAGGTCATACTGATAACACTGGTTCTATGGCTTTAAACTTACGTTTGTCGAAAGAAAGAGCGGAAGCTGTGAAAGCTTATTTAGTATCTCAAGGTGCTAATCCTTCACGTATTGAAGCAGTAGGTTATGGTCCAAACCAACCAATTGCAACGAATAAAACTGCCGCTGGTCGTCAACAAAATAGAAGAGTAGAATTTACACTTTACTAGTCGGTATTTAAATACTGAAAAGAAAACTGCCTTGCGATGAGCAAGGCGGTTTTTTTTGTGCTTAACTTTTTGAAGACATTCCATTTTTGTGATTTCATTTAAGGGAATTAGAGGGGCTTGGTAGGGCCCCTCTTCACAAATTTGCTTTCAAACCCTGTTTCAAGGGCGATTTTAAATACGATTAATTACTAATAATGTTAGTAATTAATTAAAGGTTATAAGAGGTGTGCTATTGTTTATTAGTATCTTGGTGTTTTATAATTCTAACCATTAACCCCTTGTATCATGGCAATATTCGCAGTTGGCCCTTTTGGGCGCCCTTCCGGGAAAATAGGAAACGTAGTCTTTTATGAATTAAACGGACAAATAGTGGGTCGTGGGATCGGAAAGGCAGGAAAGCCCAGCAAAAAACAATTGGCTAACCGTCAGGCCATGTCAGCGACCATGGATTTTTTGAAACCGATGACTGATTTTATCAATGTGAGTTTTAAATCGGAAGCCGAAGGCAGCTTGAAAAACCCGCATAACCTGGCCACCTCTTATAATAAGAAAAACGCTTTAACAGGTGAATATCCAAATATTCGGGTTGATTATACCAAAGCCATCCTCAGTAAAGGGCAGCTGGAATCGGCAAACCAATTAAAAATCAGCAAAGGAGAAAATGGTCTGCATTTGAGCTGGGATTCGAGTGTTGCTGAAAATGGCGAAAATGATGACTTGCTGATGGTCATGATCAGCCATCCGGGCAGAAAACGTGCAAGCAGCTATTTAAATGCAGCAAGAAGAGTAGAGGGGATTTGTTATCTTCCACTTGCTAAGGATTGGATGATGGAGGAGCAGATGGAAATTTATGTCTGTTTTAAATCGGCGAATGGCAAGTTGATCTCCGATAGTACCTATGTAGGTAATCTGAATGGTGCTCCAGCAACTAAAGAACAAAAGGCAGTAGAAACACAGTACCATGCGACGAAAACCCGCTATGATTTGGTGGCCGCTAATTACGATAAAAAAAGACTGGATTTTGCGGAGGGAATCCCTGAAAGCAAGGCCTTCCGCTGTCTGGAAACAGAATACTTCGCTTTAAAAAGTAAGCTGCTCATGCTGCAGGAAAAACCTTCCTGATCATCTGGAAAAATATTCTTTTTATAGGTCTGTTCCAGGCTTTTCTGTGTGTTTATCTCTCCTGTCTTTCTTGCTGCTGAAATAAAATAATATTTTTTTTCTTTGCTTGCATTTGATTTATTTATTCGATAGCTTTGTTATGCAAGCATAGTAATTAATGAAACAACAAGAGACAGTAGATTATTTCCTGAAAGTGGTTTGGCAGAACGTTTCCAACACTTATAATCAGATCGCTTCCGGGTTCGGAATCACGCAGGCCATTGGCTATGTGCTGATCAATATTGAGAAAGAAGGGACTGCGGTTTCTAAGCTGGCCGGTTTGCTCGGGGTGAAGGCTACCAGTTTATCAAGAATGCTAAACAATATGGAAGAACAGGGGTTAATATATCGGGAGACTTCGATCGGTGATAAGCGGTCGGTAAAAGTTTTCCTGACCGATTTAGGCAGGGAGAAAAGACTGCTCGCAAGAGAAGTGGTGATCTCTTTTAATGAATACCTGAACAAGCATTTTAGCAATCAGGAAAAAAATAACCTAATCTCGTCCTTACAGAAACTGAATAAACTTACACTGGCATATAAAATTCCTACTGAAAATTATGAACAAGAAGATAAATAGAGTAGCAGTATTGGGCTCAGGTATTATGGGTTCACGTATTGCTTGTCACTTTGCGAACATTGGAGTTGAAGTACTTTTATTGGACATTGCACCAAAGGAACTCAGCGCAGAGGAGCAGTCGAAAGGACTGAGTCTGGACCATCCTGCAGTTAAGAATCGAATTGTAAATGCAGCATTGCAGAATACGGTGAAAACTAATCCTTCACCTGTTTACAGCAAAAAGGTCTTGAATAAAATCACAACAGGGAACTTTACGGACGACATGTCAAAGATCGGCTCTTACGACTGGATCATTGAGGTGGTGGTAGAAAACCTGGACATCAAAAGAAAAGTATTTGAACAGGTAGAGCAATTCCGTAAACCGGGATCATTGGTCACTTCGAATACTTCGGGAATCCCGATCCATTTAATGGCTGAAGGAAGATCTGATGATTTTAAAGCCAATTTCTGCGGAACTCACTTCTTTAACCCGCCTCGTTACCTGAGGTTGCTGGAAATCATTCCTACACCGGATACCCATCCGGAACTGGTGGATTTCTTAATGCATTACGGAGATAAATTTTTAGGAAAAACGACGGTACTATGTAAGGATACCCCGGCATTTATTGCCAATAGGGTAGGTGTATACTCCATTATGGCTTTACTGCATCTGGTAGAGAAAATGGACCTGACTGTAGAAGAAGTTGATAAATTTACCGGTCCTGCTTTAGGCAGACCAAAATCGGCGACTTTCCGTACCACTGATGTGGTGGGATTAGATACCATGATTAAAGTTTCTAAAGGACTTTATGACAATTGTCCGGAGGATAAGGCACATGAGCTGTTTAAGCTTCCTGCTTACGTAGAGAAAATGGAAGCCAACAACTGGTTGGGCGATAAAACAAAACAAGGTTTTTATAAAAAAACAAAAACCGCAGATGGCAAAACAGAAATTTTAGCGCTAGACTTAAAAACCCTGGAATACCGTCCTCAGGAGAAAGTGAAATCGGCTACGCTGGACACCACCAAATCTATCGAGAATGTAAAAGACAGGATGAAAGTTTTTGCCGCAGGAAAAGATAAGGCCGGAGAATTGTTCCGCGCTTCTTTCTTCGGATTGTTTGAATATGTATCGGATCGCATTCCGGAAATCTCTGATGAGCTATACCGCATTGATGATGCCATGCGTGCCGGCTTTGCCTGGGATTTAGGCCCTTTCGAAGTTTGGGATGCCGTAGGCATTGCCGATGCAATTGAAGGTATGAAAAAATATGGCCATGAGGCTGCGCCTTGGGTGCATGAAATGCTGGCTGCCGGACATACTGCTTTCTATAAAGTTGAAGGTGGCGTAAAGAAATATTATGACATCCCTTCGAAAAGCTATAAAGCAGTTCCGGGAACAGAGGCCTTTATCATTCTTGATAATTTAAGGGCAAATAAAACGATCTGGAAAAATGGCGGTGCTTCTATCATTGATCTTGGTGACGGTATCCTGAATGTTGAATTCCATTCTAAAATGAATACGATTGGCGGCGATACATTACAGGCGATCAATAAAGCAATAGACCTTGCGGAAAAAGAATACAGAGGGGTAGTGATCGGAAACGATGGCGCCAATTTCTCTGCCGGTGCAAATGTGGGCATGATTTTCATGATGGCGGTAGAGCAAGAGTGGGAAGAGTTAAATCTGGCCATCCGTATGTTCCAGAATACTTCGATGCGCATCCGTTATTCTTCGATTCCGGTAGTAGTTGCTCCGCATAATTTAACACTTGGCGGTGGCTGTGAATTTAGTTTACATGCGGACCATGTGCAGCTGAATGCCGAAACTTATATGGGCTTGGTAGAGTTTGGCGTTGGGGTGATTCCTGGCGGCGGCGGTACCAAAGAGTTCGCTTTGCGTGCTTCCGATGAATATAAAGAAGATCAGATTGTACAAAATGTATTAAAAGACAGGTTCCTGACCATCGGTATGGCGAAAGTTTCCACTTCCGCTGTTGAAGCCTTTGAACTGGGTTATCTGCAGAAAGATAAATATTCGATTTCGATGAACAGAAGCCGATTGATCGCCGATGCGAAAGCAAAAGCAATTGAACTGGCAGATGCAGGATACACGAAACCAGTACCTCGTAAAGACATCAGGGTGTTGGGTAAACAAGGTTTAGGCATTGTTTATGCCGGCGCAAACACGATGTATTCCGGTCATTATATTTCTGAACACGATAAGAAAATCTCTGAAAAATTGGGTTGGGTGATGTGTGGTGGAGATCTTTCCTCGCCAACAGAGGTCACAGAACAGTATTTGCTGGATCTGGAAAGGGAAGCCTTCCTATCGCTTTGCGGAGAACGTAAAACACTGGAGCGAATTCAAAGTATTGTGACCAAAGGGAAACCTTTAAGAAACTAATTTTTTTCTATTAAAAGACACAAACATGCAAGAAGCATATATTATAGCAGGATATCGTACCGCAGTGGGCAAGGCTCCCCGTGGTGTATTTCGTTTTACCAGAGCTGATGATTTAGCGGCAGATGTGATCAGACAGCTAGTGGCCTCAGTGCCTAATCTGGATACGACACAAATTGATGATGTGATTGTTGGAAATGCAACTCCTGAAGCAGAACAAGGCCTGAATATCGGTCGTATGATCTCGCTGATGGGATTGGATACCGATAAAGTACCGGGCGTAACAGTCAATCGTTATTGCGCTTCAGGATTGGAAACTATTGCAACAGCAGTGGCAAAGATCAAAAGCGGTATGGCAGATTGTATCATTGCCGGTGGTGTAGAAGTAATGTCGGGCATGCCTTTTGGTGGTTGGAAAGTTGTTCCTAATCCTGATGTGGCAATGAAAAACCCGGATTGGTATTGGGGAATGGGCTTAACCGCAGAAGCAGTGGCCAATGAATATAAAGTAAGCAGGGAAGATCAGGATGCTTTCGCCTTTCAATCGAACATGAAAGCGGTGGAAGCGATCAAAAACGGTCATCTGAAAGCTGGCGTTGCGCCGATCAGGGTAGTAGAAAATTACCTGGACGGCAATATGAAAAAGAAGACACGCAGTTATGTGGTGGATACTGATGAAGGACCAAGAGCGGACACTTCTCTGGAAAAACTGGCCAAATTGAAACCTGTTTTTGCAGCGGATGGCAGTGTGACTGCCGGTAACTCTTCACAGACTTCTGATGGTGCAGCCTTTGTACTGGTCGTTTCTGAAAAGAAAATGAAAGAATTAGGCGTAGAGCCGATTGCTCGGTTAGTGAGTTATGGCATTGCTGGTGTTCCACCAAGAATTATGGGTATTGGACCGATTGAAGCGATTCCGAAAGCTTTAAAAATGGCAGGTATGAAACTGGAAGAACTGGACCTGATCGAACTGAATGAGGCTTTCGCTTCACAGTCTCTGGCCGTGATCCGGACTTTAGGTATCGATGCTGAGAAGGTAAACGTGAACGGTGGTGCCATTGCACTTGGACACCCGCTAGGTTGTACCGGTGCTAAATTATCAGTGCAATTATTTAATGAATTGAAACGAAGGGATCAGAAATATGGTATGGTAACCATGTGCGTGGGTAGCGGACAAGGTGCTGCCGGAATTTTCGAAATGCTTTAATAAAATATTATGGAAACTACAGACAAAAAAACAATTAAAGGTGGAGCGTTTTTAATTACAGAAACCAATTACCAGGATGTATTTATTCCTGAAGAATTTGATGAAGAGCAGCAAATGATTGCACAGACCTGCCGCGATTTTCTAGCAACAGAAGTGTATCCAAACCTGGATCGTATCGACACCCAGGAAGAGGGCTTGATGCCTTCGTTAATGGATAAAGCTGGTGCACTCGGTATATTAGGGGTTTCCATTCCTGAAGAATTTGGTGGCTTTGGCAAGAATTTCAACACTTCGATGCTGGTTGCTGATGTGATTGGTGCTGGTCATTCCTTTGCTGTAGCACTTTCTGCACATACAGGAATCGGTACATTGCCTATCTTATATTATGGAAATGAAGCGCAGAAAGCGAAGTACATTCCTAAACTGGGAACCGGCGAATGGAAAGCAGCATACTGCTTAACAGAACCTAATTCTGGTTCGGATGCCAATTCTGGAAAAACTAAAGCAAAGCTTTCTGAGGATGGGAAACATTACCTGATCACTGGTCAGAAAATGTGGATCACGAATGGTGGTTTTGCTGATATATTTATTGTGTTCGCTAAGATTGATGACGATGCCAATTTAACTGCTTTCATTGTAGAGCGTGATTTTGGGGGCATAACCATGAATCCGGAGGAGCATAAAATGGGAATCAAAGGTTCTTCTACCAGACAGGTATTCTTCAATGATTGCCCGGTTCCAGTAGAAAATATGCTTTCTGAACGTCAGAACGGCTTTAAGATTGCCGTGAACATTTTGAACATTGGCCGTATTAAATTGTCGGCAGCAGCGATTGGTGCTTCAAAAGCAGTGATTGATACCGCGATTAATTATTCAAACGAAAGAATTCAATTTGACCGTCCGATTTCTAAATATGGTGCCATCAGGTATAAATTAGCAGAAATGGCGGCAAAAGTGTATGCTGTAGAATCGGCCAACTATCGCGCAGGTCAGAATATTGACGATGCGTATGAAAGATTGGTTGCGGGAGGAATGGATGCGAGTAAAGCCAAACTGAAATCTACCGAAGAATATGCGGTAGAATGTGCAATCCTGAAAGTTTGGGGTTCTGAAGCATTGGATTACGTAGTAGACGAAGGGGTGCAGATTTATGGTGGTATGGGGTTCTCCGCGGAAGCGCCAATGGACCGTGCATATCGTGATGCTAGGATCAACAGAATCTTTGAAGGGACGAACGAAATCAACAGGTTATTAACAGTAGATATGATGTTGAAGCGCGCCATGAAAGGTGAGTTGGATTTGATGACGCCTGCTACTGCTGTAGCTGCAGAATTAATGTCTATCCCTGAATTCGGAGAAGAAGATGACGCGTTATTCGCGGCAGAAAAGAAAATTATTAAAAATCTGAAAAAGGCGACTTTAATGGTGGCGGGTGCTGCGGTTCAGAAATTGATGATGAGCCTTTCTAAGGAGCAGGAGATTTTGATGAACATTGCAGATATGGCCAGCTATGTTTATGTAGCAGAATCAGCGATGTTGAGAACAGAAAAGTTGGTGAGCCTTCGTGGTGAAGCCGCTTGTGAAGGTCAGCTGAACTTAATGCGTATCTATTTTGTGGAGGCGGTTGATGCTTTGCAAAAAGCGGGTAAAGAAGCTTTATGGGCATTTGCTGATGGAGATGAGCAACGCATGATGATGGTAGGTTTACGCCGTTTCACTAAAATGGAAGCCTTCAATGTGAAAGAAACCCGTCAGAAGGTTGCACAGCAAGTAATTGCTGCCAATAAATATTGCTATTAAGGTATATATTCATAATTAAACTGAACGCTCTTAATCTGATTAAGGGCGTTTTTTTTGTGGTCCCTTTTCTATTTGTTAAAATTGGTTAAAAATTGCGGCATCGCCAATAAAAGACTATTTTTGTCTATTATGTTAAAAAACAAGATTTTGCTGTTGTCGTTTTTGCTATGCGGTTTATTTGCTGCATGTGAGAAGACTCCTCCTTACGACTCGGAGAAACAGTTGGAATTGGACGCGATAACGATACAAAAATATAAGGACAGTACCAGAACAACTTTTACGGTAGACCCTTCTGGTTTGAATTATCAAATTACGGCCGTAGGGACAGGAACAGTGTTCCCAAGATTAGAAGATAGTCTGGTAGTGTATTTTGATGCCCATGTGTTAAAGTCAACGGCGTCTTTTCAGACGATTCCGGAAACAGATTCGGTGACGGTAAAGCTTGCTGATGCGATGAAAGGCTGGCAGATCGGCCTTCCGAAAATCACTAAAGGAGGCCAGATCAGGCTGATCATTCCCTCTGCTTTAGCTTACAAGGATTTTTCCGGCGCCAAAATTCCGCCATTTGCCATATTAGATTATACCATTACCCTAAAGAATATAAAATAGAAAATACAAAATGATTAAAAAGTTATCACTTTATACCATTGCCTTGCTGGCGACCATCGTTATTTTTAGTTCCTGTAAAAAGGAGTATGAGTCAGTTCAGACGATAGATGATACTAAACTGGCGGACTATTTCGCAAAAAACAACATCAATGCAATTGCGGATTCTGCTAAAACCGGTTATTTTTATGTGCCTGCACAGCCTGCTGGAAGTACAGATGCCAACAACTATAAACTGACGGATTCTGTGCGTTACCGCATCACAGTATCAGCATTTTCTAACGGAGCTGTATTTGCGACGACGCCTACTTATCGTAATGAAGGACAACGGGTGGGTACCACATTTGGATTTTTCGGTAAATCTATTCCTGCCATCTCTCAGGTACTTAGAAAGTTAAATCCTGGTGCAACGGTAAAAATTTACCTGCCTTCTTACCTGGCTTTTGGTAGAAATGGATTGCCATCTGTAGGCATTGCTTCAAATGAAATTATCGTAGTATCAATTACTACTTATAAAGAAAGTCAAGCGGTTCTGAATGATGGACTGATACAGGCTTATTTAGCAGCGAATTCAATTACTAATGCGGTTAAAGATCCTTCTGGCATATATCTGCAAACCACTACAGTGGGCACAGGAACAGAGGTCATCAACCAGAATTCTTTAGTGAACTTCAGTTATGTATTGAAGAGTTTAGACGGTGGCCTGAATCAGGAAGCCAGCATGACTTCTATGCCTAAAAAGTTAATTCCAGCATTTAGAATTATGCTGCCAAAATTCAGTAAAGGTTCTAAAGTAAGGATGTTTATTCCTTCCGGACTGGCTTATGGAAATGCGTTAGTCACTGATCCTAATGGTGGTGAGTCTATTCCTCCAAATTCAAACCTGGATTACAGCGTAGAAGTATTAGAAGTAACCAACTAAAATATAATGGCGGCATTATTCATTTAATGCCGCTTTAAAAACTTTCAAGACCCTTTCTCTGGCAAAAGCATGTTCTACCATTGGTAGGGTGTGCTTTAATTGTTTATAGGCAGGAACCCAACGGTCTACATATTCCAGCTTCGGGTCAAATTTCTTCAGCTGAAGTTCCGGATTAAATACCCTGAAATAGGGCGCAGCATCATTTCCTGATCCGCAAGCCCATTGCCATCCACCTACATTGCTGGCCATTTCATAATCCAATAGTTTTTCTGCAAAATAAGCTTCTCCCCATCGCCAGTCGATGAGCAAATGTTTACATAGGAAACTGGCTACCACCATACGTACACGATTGTGCATGTATCCGGTTTGGTTGAGCTGCCTCATACCCGCATCTACTAAAGGATAACCGGTATTTCCCTGGCACCAGGCCTCAAATTCATCTGGATGGTTTCGCCATTTGATCAGGTCGTATTTAGGTTTGAAGGATTTGGTTACAGTATGTGGGAAATGAAATAAAATCATCTGGTAAAAATCTCGCCAGGCCAGTTCCGAAAGCCATTTTGAAGCGTTTTGTTCCAATGCCGTTTTTGCGGCTTTCCGGATACTAATGGTACCGAAACGCAGGTGCATGCCAATATGGGAGGTCGCATCCGCTGCCGGAAAATCTCTGTTGAGTTCATAACCATCCAGCTTGTCTTCAAACTCTTTTCCTGGAAATGGCTGATTGCTTTTTTCAAATCCCAGGTCATTTAAGGTAGGGATTGGAAATGCTGCACCTGGCCAGAAGTTGTTGAAATATTTTTCGGTAGGGTAGGCGCGGAGGTAAAAGTTGTTGAGCTTTTGCTGCCACTGTCTAAAATAAGGCGTGAATACAGTATAAGGAAGACCATCTGCTTTGGTGATTTCATTTTTTTCGAAAATCACCTGGTCTTTGTAGCTGTAAAATTGAATGTTGGCTGTTTGTAGCTGTTCTTTGATGTCTGCATCTCTTTTGATGGCATCAGGTTCATAATCCTGATTGCAATACACAGCATTGATCTGATGGGTTTGAATTAACGCTGCCCAGATGTCTGCTGGTTTGCCGTGTTGAATCAGGAGGGAAGAACCCTGGTTTTTCTGGAGCTGATCGCTGAGCGTACTCAACGTTTGATGGAGGAAATTGACCCGGGCATCTTGTTTATTGGCCAGTTTGCTCAGGATATCCGTATCGAAAATGAAAAGCAGCAGCACCGGATAATCGCCTTTTAGAGCATGGTAAATGGCTGCATTGTCTTCCAGTCGCAGGTCTCTTCGCAACCAGCAGATGTTAATTTTAGGCTTCATATCGGGCATTTGAACGTTTAATGAGGGGTGGTTCGTTTTTTCTTCCTATTTAGTCTGGTAAATATCGGCTAAAGCCAGCTCTAATTCCGAATATTTAAACTTAAATCCGGTATTGAGTAGTTTTTGAACACTGGTATTATTGCTGCTCAAAACCACTGCAGAAAGCTCTCCAAGGATGATTTTTAAAACAAATTCAGGTACGTTAACCGGCCATACCGGTCGATGCAGCTGTTTGGCAATCGCTTTGGTAAGCGTGATATTGCTGACCGGATGTGTTGCCGCTGCGTTGTAAGCACCGATATAACTATCATTTTCTGCGGCAAGTGTAAACATTTCCAGGATGTCATCCAGGTGTACCCATGGCACCCATTGTTTGCCATTGCCCAGACCTGCGCCGAAGAAGTAACGAATTGGCTGTTCTATTGCTTTTAATGCCCCACCCTCTTTTGCAAGGATGACGCCAATCCTCCATTTTACGACTCTGATCCCCATGGATAGTCCTTGATCTGCTGAGGCTTCCCATTTCGCGCAGCATTCTGCGAGAAACCCGCTGCCATTCGGACTTTCTTCGGTTAGGACTTTGTCGCCCGCATCTCCATAATAACCAACTGCTGCTGCAGAAATAAAGGTTTTAACAGGGGCGTTGTGTTCTTTTATAGTTTTATATAATAGCTGAGCGGATAATACACGGCTGTCGATGATTTTTTTCTTGCGGGCAGCAGTCCATTTTTCTCCGGCAATATTTTCCCCTGCGAGGTGGATGACGGTGTCTATGCCCGACAAACATTCCGGATCTATTTTGGATTTGTAGACATCCCATAAATATACTTTCACATCTTTGATGGGGGTTGCTTTTCTAGAGAGCACCGATACTTGATGACCTTTTTCTATTAAAATTGGGATGAGCTTTTTGCCTACCATCCCGGTAGCTCCGGTAATTAGAATGTGCTTATTCATAATTAAATAACCAATAATTGTGTGATTAGTTTAGTTATCGCAATTAATCTTCAAATGTTTGTTGCGGTTATGTAAATATTACTTTAGTAATTCGTACTAAGCTAAAAATTCGTATATTTTTGTGGAATTGATATTTAATTGACCTTCCTTAATGAAATCTAAAAGAATACTAGTCTGGTTTAGAAACGATCTTCGATTACACGACAATGAAATGTTGGTTGAAGCACTTGCTAAATCTGAAAGTATTTTACCGGTTTATTTTTTTGATCCTCAATATTTTCACGAAACCAGGTTTGAAACTTTGAAAACCGGTATCCATCGGGCAAAGTTTTTATTGGAAAGTGTGGCTGCCTTAAGGTTGTCTTTTCAGCAGCTTGGCGGAGATATTCTACTGATTCAGGGAAGTCCGGAAGAATTCATGACAAAACTACTGGAAGATTTTGATATTTCTGAAGTCTACCACCATCGCGAGGTCGCGCCTGAGGAAACTTCCATCTCTACCAGAATGGAGGATCTTTTATGGAAGCAGAAGATCAATTTAAAACACTTCATCGGTCATACCTTATATAATAAGGAAGACCTTCCTTTTCCAATCAAGGATATTCCAGACGTTTTTGCACAATTCAAGAAGAAGACAGAGCGTGATGCTATAGTAAAGGCTTGTTTTTTAAGTCCGGAGGAGATCAGTTTTGTTGAAAATGAAGATTGGGGTGTTTTGCCAACGCTTGCTGATTTAGGATTTGAAGTACAGCCAGATGATTTTCCTGATGGGGCACAGATCGGCGGTGAGGATGCTGGATTAGCACACCTTAAGGAATTGCTGCTGGAAGGGGCAGAAATTCATCAAAAGCCAGTAAAAAACACAGGTGATAAGCAAGGTTTTGCTTCCAGATTATCGGGATGGCTGTCCTTAGGCTGTCTATCACCAAGAAAAGTATACTGGAAGTTGAAGGATGCGGAAGCAGAATTTGGCGGCAATGGAAATTTTAATCAGATTTTGCTGGGCTTATTGTGGCGTGATTATTTCCGTTTTATGTTTAAAAAACACAGTATTGCCTTTTTTCAGGAACCTGAAGATTTTGAAAAAGAATTTTTTAGTCCGACGGAAATTGGGCATCCTGACTTGCTGAAATGGAAAAATGGAGCTACGGGACACCCGATTATTGACCGCTACATGCAGGAACTGAATGTGCAGGGGTATATTACCCATACCGGGCGTTTATTGGTGGCCACTTATCTGATTCATGTTTTAAAAATCCACTGGACCAATGGTGCAGTTTATTTTGAGGAAAAACTGATTGATTATGCGCCGGCTAGTAATTGGGGTAACTGGGCAAATGTTGCCGGAGTAGGCAAGGACCTGAAATCGAAAAACACTTTCGATCTGGATAAGCAGATTAAGCTCTTGGAGACCGCGGTTTCTGATGCAGCTTCTATGGCTTAAATCCTGAAACAAAGGCAGTCTTCTTTTGTGGGATTAAAGCACATACCACCCGGGTATGGGAGCTGGTGGTTTTTCCTTTTATGAAGAAACTGGGCCTGCTGTGGCAAAGCGGAGCAGTTGATCCTGCACATGAACATTTTGCCTGCGATCTGATCCCTGAGCGGATCATTATAGAGCTCAATAAAGTGGGGCAGCCACCGATTTTAAAAACCAAGAAATTCCTACTTTTTCTGCCTCAGGCTGAAATGCATGAAAATGGCCTGCTTTTTGCAAAGTATTTAGTGAAAAGCCGGGGGCATGAAAGTTTGTACCTCGGATTGGAAACTCCTTATTCAGATCTTAAAAAAGTTGCAGACTCGTATCGGCCGGATTTTGCTTTTACTGTTTTAACTTCTTTAAATCTGGGGAAAAATATTAATAAAATTATAGGTAAAGTTATGGATCACCTCAACGTGCCCCTATTAGTGACAGGCAGTTTAATCTCTGAATTTGATGTCCTTGTACAGGATCGGCTTACGCCGCTAAAGAATGTCCGTGATATGACGGATTTTTTGGAATATTTATAAAGAAAATTGCCTTACTTAATAGGTAAAATCCTAATTTTGCTTCAATATAGCATATTCACACATAATGGATAATTTATCTTATCTCAGCGGCGAAAACGCCGAATACGTAGAGTCCCTTTATCAAGCATTTAAGGAAGATCCCAATTCGGTTGAATTTGGTTGGCAGAAATTTTTTGAAGGCTTTGACTTCGGGAGAAGCTCATCTCCGGTTACAGGAGAAGAAACCCCTGAACATTTCCTAAAAGAAGTTAGTGTTTTAAACATGATCAACGGTTACCGTCAGCGTGGCCATTTGTTTACACACACTAACCCGGTTAGAGAAAGACGCAAGCACTTGCCAACTTTAGATCTGGTAAATTTCAATTTGTCTGACGCTGATCTTGATACTGTATTCAATGCAGGTATTGAGCTGGGCATCGGAGCGGTTAAATTAAGCGAAATTGTTGCTTTCTTAAACCAGACTTACTGCCGTTCGATCGGTGCGGAGTACAAGTACGTACGTACTCCTGAAGTATTGTCATGGATTGAGAAAAAAATGGAGAGTGTTCGTAATACGCCTAATTTCTCTATTGAGGAGAAAACAAGGATCCTGACTAAATTGAATGAAGCTGTATGCTTTGAGAACTTCCTGGGTACAAAGTTCCTGGGGCAAAAAAGATTCTCTTTGGAAGGTGCTGAGGCATTGATTCCGGCATTGGACTCTGTGATTGAAAAAGGTGCCGCTTTAGGTATTGAAGAGTTTGTGATTGGTATGGCGCATCGTGGAAGGCTGAACGTTTTGGCCAACATTATGCAGAAATCCTATAAAGATATTTTTGCTGAATTTGAAGGTAAAGGATATAGCGCAGAATCTCCGTTTGGTGGTGATGTGAAATATCACCTGGGTTATTCTACGGATGTAACCACCAACAATGGCAGCAATGTTCACTTGAGTTTATGCCCTAACCCTTCGCACCTGGAAACAGTAAACGGAGTGGTAGAAGGGATGACCAGGTCGAAAATTGATTTCAAATATGATGGTGATGATGCTCGCATTGCACCAATCCTGATTCATGGTGATGCTTCTATCGCTGGTCAGGGAATTGTTTATGAAGTCATTCAGATGGCAGGACTAGACGGTTATAAAACTGGCGGTACGATTCACCTGATCATCAACAACCAGATCGGTTTCACGACGAATTATAAAGATGCCCGTTCGAGTACTTACTGTACAGATATTGCTAAAGTAACCTTATCGCCAGTTTTCCATGTAAATGGAGACGATGTTGAGGCCTTGGTTTATGCAATTAACCTGGCTATGGAGTACCGTCAGAAATATAAAAATGATGTGTTCATCGATATTTTATGTTACCGCAGATTCGGTCATAATGAGTCGGATGAGCCTAAATTTACTCAGCCTTTATTATACAAAGCTATTGAGCAGCATGCAAATCCTCGTGATATCTATGTTGATCAGCTGGTTAAAGAAGGTAAATTAGAAGCATCTGCTGCGAAAACAATGGAAAAAGATTTCCGTGGTATTCTGCAAGGCTGCTTAAATGAAGCAAAAGCGATCACTTCTACGTATCAGGATGTGAAATTTGGTGGCGCATGGAAAGACATGCGTATTGCTACCGTGAAAGATTTCGAAGTTTCTCCGGATACTTCAGTAGATGAGGCGACTTTACTAAGCGTTGCAGAAAGCATCAGTACTTTGCCTTCAGACAGAAAGTTTTTCAAGAAAATTGAGAAGCTTTTTGATGAGCGCAGCAAAATGGCAAAAACTTCTCATGTGTTCGATTGGGCAATGGGTGAGCAATTGGCTTATGGTACCTTATTAAACGAAGGCAAACGTGTTCGTTTAAGCGGTCAGGATGTAGAAAGAGGAACTTTCTCTCACCGTCATGCCGTATTAACTTTAGAAGATTCTGAAGAAGAATACATCCCATTGGCGAATGTTTCTAAAGATCAGGCTTCTTTTGATATTTACAATTCACACTTGTCTGAGTATGGTGTATTGGGTTTTGAATATGGTTATGCCATGGCAAATCCAAATGCATTGACGATTTGGGAAGCACAATTTGGTGATTTCTTTAACGGTGCTCAGATTGTAGTTGATCAATATATTGCCAGTGCAGAAACTAAATGGCAGCGTGAAAATGGTTTGGTGATGTTATTGCCTCATGGTTATGAAGGTCAAGGTCCGGAACACTCTTCCGCACGTATTGAGCGTTTCATGGAGCTTTGTGCAGATTATAACATGCAAGTAGCCAACTGTTCAACACCAGCGAATTTCTTCCATGCGATCCGCAGACAATTTAAACGTGATTTCAGAAAGCCATTGGTGGTATTTACGCCGAAAAGTCTTTTACGTCACCCTGCCTGTGTATCTAAATTAGCCGATTTCACGGAAGGTAAGTTCCAGGAAGTAATTGACGATGCAAATGTGAAAGCTGCTGAAGTAACGAGAGTATTGTTCTGCAGTGGTAAGATCTATTATGAGTTGTTAGAAAAACAACAAAAAGAAGCGATCAATCAGGTAGCTATTGTAAGGGTAGAGCAATTGTACCCAACGCCAGTAGCACAGATGGAAGCGGTTTATGCGAAATATAAAAATGCAACTGAAGCGGTTTGGGTTCAGGAAGAGCCTGAAAACATGGGTGCATGGCCATATTTGTTACGTAGACTAAGAAAAACTATCTTTAGTGATATTGAAGTGATTTCAAGAAAAGAAAGCAGCAGTACAGCTTCTGGTTTTGCAAAACAACATGCTGATCAGCAAGCGTATATTTTAGCTAAATCTTTTGAATTACCTGTTTCTAAAGGAGATAAAGACATCGCTAAAAAGTCTGTGAGTAAAGTATATAATGTAGATTAGAAAATATAATACATCAGTTATGAGTATAGAAATAAAAGTTCCGCCAGTAGGCGAGTCAATTACCGAAGTTGTTTTATCACGTTGGGTGAAAAATGATGGTGATGCAGTAGAAATGGATGAAGTAATTGCGGAATTAGAATCTGATAAAGCAACTTTTGAATTAACTGCAGAACAGGCTGGAACTTTAAGGATTGTAGCTGCCGAAGGTGATACCCTGGCAATAGGTGCAGTTGTTTGTAATATTGAAGAAGGTGGAGCTGCTCCTGCAGCGAAAGCTGAAGAGGCACCTAAAGCCGCTGTTGCTGAAGATAAAGCTGCTGCTCCTGTAGCTGCTGCAAAATCTGGTGATAGCTATGCAACTGGTACTCCTTCTCCTTCTGCCGGAAAAATTCTTGCTGAAAAAGGCGTAGACGCTGCTGCTGTAAAAGGTACTGGTGTTGACGGTAGAATCACTAAAGAAGATGCGTTAAAAGCAGAAAAAGCAGCGCCTAAGAAAGCTGCATCTCCTGCTGCTCCAGTTGTAGCTGCTGTTGCAGGTGCAAGAGGAGAGCGCAGACAAAAGATGTCGCCATTGCGTAAAACTGTTGCCAAACGTTTGGTAGCCGTGAAAAACGAAACAGCGATGTTGACTACTTTCAACGAGGTAAACATGAAGCCAATCATGGACCTTCGTTCGAAATATAAAGATCAGTTTAAAGAAAAATATGGTGTTGGTCTAGGTTTCATGAGTTTCTTCACGAAAGCAGTTTGTGAAGCAGCAAAAGATTTCCCGGCAGTAAACGCTAGAATCGATGGCGAAGAGGTAGTTTACAATGATTTTGTAGATGTTTCTATCGCGGTTTCTGCACCAAAAGGATTGGTTGTTCCCATCATCAGAAATGCAGAAAGCATGACTTTAGCTCAGATCGAGAAAACTGTAATTGAATTGGCTACTAAAGCTCGTGATAGCAAATTGACTATCGAAGAGATGACAGGTGGTACATTTACGATCACTAACGGTGGTGTATTTGGCTCTATGATGTCTACGCCAATCATCAACTCTCCACAGTCAGCGATTTTAGGTATGCACAATATTATTGAGCGCCCTATCGCAGAAAAAGGTGAAGTTGTGATTCGTCCGATGATGTATTTAGCATTGTCTTATGACCACAGAATCATTGATGGTAGAGAATCAGTAGGTTTCTTAGTAAGAGTGAAACAATTATTAGAAGATCCAGCTAGATTGCTGTTAGGTATCTAAACTTGGTTTTAAGGAAATAAAAAATCCCCGTATCCTATGATGCGGGGATTTTTTGTTTGTGGTTTAGGTGTATTTTATTGGTTTAATCTACTTTTCTGACTCTTCCAGATCCTGAAGATGCTTTGCTTACTGAGCTTGGATTTCCAGTGTAGTTTACGCTTCCTGAACCACTGGTAGCTGCATCAATGCTTTTTTGTGCATCAATATAAACTGATCCGGAACCGCTAACGTGTGCATCCACATTTTCTGCTGAGAATGCTCTGCCAGAAAATCCTCCGGATCCACTCACTGCGATGTCTGCCTTTTTTGCTTTTCCGCTGATGTTTAAACCACCGGAACCGCTCACTGCTGCATCAAAGGTCTGCGTATTCACTGTAGCTTTAATGCTTCCTGATCCGCTAAGCGCTACATCTAGGGAATTGGTATTGATGGTTTGTTCTACTTCAATACTTCCTGATCCAGATAAGGCCAGACTGGTTAGTTTTTTAACCGTGATGTAAGCCGTAACCCTGGTATTGTTGGAGTTATTCTTGAACCATCGTTTCCATTCTGAGTTTTTAGGTCTTATAGATAGCGTACCATCTTTCACTTCTGTGATCAGCTGATCTATAGCTTCCTGGTCACCTTCCAGCCTTAAGCTTTCTGTATTTCCTATTTTTACATAGGTTTTGATGGAACCTCCAATGGCAATGCCCGTGAAATTGCTCACTTTTCTTTCTTCATCCAATAAATGGGAAGCACTGATTCTTATAGGTGAAGTAGCCTGACTGTGTAATCCCAGGCTCAATAATGCGAATGTTAGTATTAAACTTAATCTTTTCATATTGTTTCGGTTTTCTATAAGACGCCAGGCCATTCCCAATTGTTGCAGAGTTTTGTGATTATTTATAATATATTTTTAGTTTTTATATAAAAGTTAGGGTCTGCTTGAAAATTAGCCTGATTTACACCAGTTGTTAAAGTGATGGTTTTCCATTTGGTGCTTGGGTAGATGAAAGAAAATTCTGCGGGTTTCAAGCTTACTTTTACCGGCATATCGAAATCTTTAACGGTTTCTGTCCAGCGATACGTCAGTTTGTTTCCCTCAATTTTATATTCCAGTGTGGGCACCATTGTGGTTCTTAAATACTGGTCAAAGATTTTATTAAGCTTCAATCCGCTTTGTTTGGCGATGTAGTTTTCTATTTCTTCAGTAGTCACCGTTTTATGGTAAAAGGTTTTGTTCAAGCCTCTCAGAATCCCTCTGAACTTCTCATCATCGTTGATCAATTGTCGGATGGTATGCAGCATATTGGCTCCTTTATAATACATATCGCCTGAACCTTCATGATTGACACCGTAGATTCCAATGATTGGAATGTCGTTGGCAATGGCTTTTCTGATGCCAATTACATAGTCGGAAGCCGCTTTTTTTCCTTGCGTAGATTCTGTAAACAATGCTTCAGAATAATTGGTAAAGCTTTCATGGATCCACATATCAGCAATATCTTTGGAGGTAATGTTGTTTCCGAACCACTCATGACCGCTTTCATGGATGGTGATAAAATCGAACTTCAATCCCCATCCGCTACCGGAAAGATCTTTGCCTAAATAACCTTGTTTGAACTGGTTGCCATAGGCAACTGCGCTTTGGTGTTCCATCCCAAGGTGTGGTGCCTGAACCAGTTTGTAACCGTCTTCATAAAAAGGATATGGGCCAAACCAATGTTCGAATGATTTCAGCATGGGTTTTACATCGGCATCCCAATGTGGGCGTGCCTGGGCGCTGTCTTCTTTTAAAGCCCAGTAGTCAATGCTGAGTTTTCCCTTTTCACCTAGAAATTCATCGCTCCAGTGTGCATATTTACCAATATAAAGGGCAACATTATAGTTGTTGATCGGATTGCTGACTAACCAATTGTACTGCGTATAGCCATCCGGTTTTTCAACGACACTTTTTAAGCGCCCGTTGGAAACGTCCTGAAGTCCTTTAGGGACACTAATACTGATCATCATGCTGTCTACTTCATCGCTTTGATGGTCTTTTGTTGGCCACCAGCTGCTGGCACCTAATCCCTGACAAGCCATAGACACCCAGGGATTTCCTGATTTGTCTTTACTGAAAATGAAGCCGCCATCCCAAGGCGGGGTTTTAGCAATGATCGGATTCCCCGAGTAAAAAACAGTAAAACTTTCTTTACTGCCTTTTTTGATGCTTGCTGGAAAGTTCACAAATACGGCATTGAATTCTCTTGTGAAAGGGAGCTCTTGATTTTTGTAGACCACTTTCTCTACTTTCAGGTTGGCGAAAAGGTCAAACTGCAGTTTGTTAAAATCCTGAGTAGCGGTAAAGCGGAATTCATTGCTGCCAGTGATGAATTTCTGGTCTATGTCGACTTTCACATCCAGGTGGTAGTAATTGATGTCGTAACAGCTGCGCAATGGACTTAAACTCCCTCTAAGTGTATCCGCGCGATTGAATGTATGTTTTTCTTTGAGCAGCTGTGCTTTACCCAGCTGATGGATGCTGAGTAAAGCCAGTAGTGTATATAATAACTTCTTCATTTTTAAATTAAGGCTTTAACACGGTCACAGATACCGCTGAGGCATTATTGGCATCATGATAAATGCGGTGTGTCGCTTTCTGGAAGTCACTGTCGGCAGCATGGTAAATATCTGTGAATACCTGTGGATTTCTATCTACCAATGGGAACCAGGAGTTTTGTACCTGAATCATGATGCGGTGGCCTTTTTTGAAAGTATGGGCCACATCAGGAATGCTGTAGTCCACTTTGGTGATTTGTCCAGGAATAAATGGCTCTGGTTTTTCGAAGCTATTTCTGAATTTTCCGCGCATTACTTCTCCGCGCACCATCATTTGATAACCTCCCATAATGATGTTTTTAGGGTTTGGTTCCATTGGAAGGGCATCTTCCGGATATACGTCAATCAGTTTAACTACATAATCTGCATCTGTTCCCGTAGTCGAAACTACAAGATTTGCCGTTAAGGGGCCTGCAAGAGTAAGGTCTTCTGTCAGGACTGCGGTTTGAAAAACCTGTACATCTGGTCGACGTGCGGCAAAGCGCTGGTCATCGATCATGTATTCTCTGGTTCTTCGGGCCTGGACGCCATCCTGATAAGGAACGGGGGCATTCGGGTCACTTTCATATTGGTTAAAGCTGTTGGTTGCGGTTGGTTTCTCAAAACTCAACAAGCCCTCTGGCTGGAAATAAAGCATTTTATTCTCCGTGTTTTTTGGTGGCCAGGTTTCAAAAGCTTTCCATTCATTACTGCCGGTGACAAAGATATTGGCTTCTGCGAGTTTCGCATCGGCAGCATCTTTCAGGTATTGCATAAAGAAAGGGAATTCCAGGTTTTTCTGATAGCTCGTGCTGGTGGCTTGTCCGAAATCAATGTCTCCGAAGCTTTCACCTGTGCCTCTAGACCATCCGCCATGGAACCATGGGCCCATGACCAGGTTATTTTTGGCGCCAGGATTTTGATCTTCAATCGCTTTATAGGTATGTAATGCACCATAAGCATCTTCTGCATCAAAGAAGCCGCCAACCACTAATACTGCTGGTTTTACACCTTTTAAATGCGGTCTGATGTTCATGTTCTTCCAGAACTGGTCATAGGTGCCATGTGCCATCAGGTCATTCCAGAACTTAATGCTATCGCCGAAGTATTTTTGCTTGGCATTTTTCAAGGCACCAAGGCCAAGGTAAAAACGGTAATTGTCTGCGATTGGGTATTTAAAAGGTTTTGGGCCTTTATCAGGGGTAATCGGTTTTGGTCTTGGAACGCCAAAAGAAGAGTAGAAACTGAAGGCATCGGCCAGCATGAATGCACCATTGTGGTGGAAATCATCTCCCAAAAACCAGTCGGTAACGGGTGCTTGCGGAGATACGGCTTTCAGGCCTTTATGGGCGCCAGGTAATGCTGCTGTGGAGTAAAAGCCAGGGTAAGAAATCCCATAAATACCGGCTTTCCCATTGTTAGATGGGATGTTTTTGATCAGCCAGTCGATGGTATCATAAGTATCCGAGCTCTCATCAATGTCTTTTTTACCTTTTTTCTGATCGTTGTGAGGCCTGACATCTACAAATTCACCCTCGCTCATCCATTTTCCACGTACATCCTGGTACACGAAAATAAAGCCTTCTCTCAGGAATAATGGGGAGGGGCCAAGCGTGGTTTTGTATTTATCTTCACCATAAGGTGCAACCGTATAAGGTGTTCGGTTGATCATAAATGGATATTTTTGGTTTTTATCCTTGGGGATATAAATGGCAGTAAATAATTTAATGCCGTCGCGCATTGGAATATTGCGTTCGATTTTGGTGTAATTCTGGCGTACATACGCGGAATCAGATAACTGTGCGAAGCCAGAGGTTCCTGCGAAAAGCAGCAGGATGGCTAGCCAGGAAAATTTAAAGCGGGTCATGTTAGGTATTGTTTTTATGGAAGCTTAAATATACAGAAATCGCGACTTGATTTTTGAGAATGTAACATTAAAGATGAGGAAAGAATTGCTTTTAGGGGGATTATTAGGATAGGTTTATTAACTTTGTTCCACAAAAAAAATCCTTAATATGCAATACGATGTAGTTGTTATTGGCTCGGGCCCGGGCGGTTATGTTGGCGCAATCAGATGTGCTCAACTTGGCTTAAAAACGGCAGTGATAGAAAAATATAAAACTTTTGGCGGTACCTGCTTAAACGTAGGCTGTATTCCTTCAAAAGCATTGTTAGACTCTTCAGAGCATTATCACAATGCTGCACATACTTTCCAGACTCATGGAATCAACCTGAAAGATTTGAAAGTGGATATGCCACAGATGATCGCTCGTAAGGATGATGTGGTAGCTCAGAATACTGCCGGAATTCAATACCTCTTCAAAAAAAATAAGATCGATTCTTTCCAGGGATTGGGTTCTTTTGTAGACAAGAACACGATTCTTATCACTAAAGAAGACGGAACTACAGAAACGATTACTGCTAAAAATGTGATCATTGCTTCAGGTTCTAAACCAACAGCATTGCCATTTTTACCAATCGATAAAAAGAGAATCATTACTTCGACGGAAGCTTTGAATATCAAAGAAGTGCCGAAAGAAATGGTAGTCATTGGTGGTGGCGTAATCGGACTGGAATTAGGTTCTGTGTACGCACGTTTAGGTACTAAAGTATCTGTAGTGGAATTCATGCCTTCGATCATTGGTACAATGGACGCTGGTTTAGGAAAAGAATTGCAGCGTGTATTGAAAAAATCTTTAGGCATGGAGTTCTTTATGGGGCATAAAGTAACTGGTGCAACTGCCAAAGGCAAACGTGTAACGGTAACTGCTGAAAATTCAAAAGGCGCTGCTGTAAGTATTGAAGCTGATTACTGTATCGTTGCAGTAGGCCGTACGGCTTATACTGAGGGATTAGGGTTAGAAAATATCGGCATCAAAACTGAAGATCGCGGCAACAAGATCCCTGTAAATGAGCATTTAGAGACTTCGGTTCCTGGTGTTTATGCAATTGGTGACGTAATTAAAGGTGCAATGCTTGCGCATAAAGCAGAAGATGAAGGTATTTATGTTGCGGAAACTTTAGCCGGACAAAAACCACACATCAACTACAACCTGATTCCAGGTGTAGTATATACCTGGCCGGAAGTAGCTTCAGTAGGATTTACTGAAGAGCAGCTGAAAGAAAAAGGTACGGCTTATAAGGCTGGTTCATTCCCTTTCAAAGCCAGTGGACGTGCAAAAGCAAGTATGGATACGGATGGTTTCGTAAAAGTATTGGCTGATGCGACTACAGATGAAATTTTAGGTGTACACATGATCGGTCCACGTGCGGCGGATATGATTGCTGAGGCTGTGGTAGCTATGGAATTCCGTGCTTCAGCAGAAGACATCGCAAGAATTTGCCATGCACACCCAACTTATACAGAAGCATTAAAAGAAGCGGCAATGGCTGCAACTGAAAACAGAGCGATTCATATTTAATCCTCGTTTTGATCTTACAAAGAAACCTCAAGTAATTGGGGTTTCTTTGTTTATGAGCTATTGTAAAAGGCTCAATCCCTTTGCTTGCCTGGTAAAATCTTTTAATAAATCGATCGTCTTAAAAGCCCTGCTAATTGTTGAACATAAAAAAGAGGAATCTGCATTTAGCAGATTCCTCTTTTTTATTTGATGATCCGGGCGGTTTAATGTTTACCGTCCAGGTCGTATTCTTTAACGTCTTTATGATCATAAGGTTCTGCGATCAGTTCTTCCATCGACTGGCCTTTTTTATTAAAGCCAAATTTAGTTAAGATGTTGTCAAAGATCTGATACATTACCGGTACTACAATCAGCGTCAGGAATAGAGAACTGGTTAGTCCACCTACGATTACCCATGCCAGACCGTTTTTCCATTCCGCACCGGCACCACTGGCCAATGCAATAGGAAGCATACCGATTACCATGGCAATCGTGGTCATTAGAATCGGACGTAAACGTGCATGGTTGGCCAGAATAAGTGCCTCATGTGTAGATTTACCTTCTGCTTTCATCTGGTTCGTAAAATCGACCAGGATGATCGCATTTTTCGCTACCAGACCGATCAGCATGATCAATCCTAAGATGGTAAAGATACCTAATGAGTTGTTTGTGATGGCCAGGGCAAGTAAAGCACCGATTACCGATAGAGGGATCGAGAACATTACGACTAGCGGATAAACGAAACTATCATATAACGCTACCATGATCAGGTATACTAAGATCACCGAAGCCATCATCGCGATACCTAAAGTACCGAAACCTTCACTCTGGTTTTCCTGGTCACCACCCCATACATAACTTACGCCAACTGGTTTTTTCAGTTTACCATTGTTTTCCAATTCTATCAGTTTATTCTGTAATTCGGTTACGATCGTACCTGTTGGTCTACCGATAGACTGCGCTTTTACAGAAACAGAAGTACTCTTATCTCTACGTTCCAGCTGACTTGGGCCTGAACCTTCTTTAATATCCGCAAATTGAATTAATTTTACTTTATCGCCTCTGTCGTTTATGAAAGTTAGGTTCCTTACGTCGTCGATGTTACGGCGATCGAAGCTTTGGAATTGAATGTTGATGTCGTACTCGTATTCACCTTTACGGTATTTACCATCGGTATTTCCACTAAATGCAGTTTGCATGGTCATACCTACAGTTTGCAGGGTCAATCCTAAAGCAGCCATTTTATCACGGTCTACCTGAACATTGATCTCTGGACTACCTTTCTCTACAGATAATTTCACCTCTGCAGATCCTGGAATTCCTCTTAATACCTCCATTGCACCTTCTGCGTATTTCATCGCACTATCCAGGTCGGATCCCATTACGACAAGGTCGATAGGGGCGTTTTCTGCGATACCTAAAATACTGATCGGTACTGTTTTTACTTTCGCACCAACCAGTGATTTCGACAATTCACGACTCACTTTCGTGGCATAAATATCCGAAGCATCTGCACGGTCTTTACGTTCTACTAATTTTACGTTGATCTCAGACTTGTAAGCAGTAGCCTGAGAAGCCCCCATATCACCACTGGATTGTCCAACGGTAGTAATCATTTGAGTGATCTCTGGTTTTTTCACTAAGAAAGCTTCTGCTCTTTGAGTAAACTGGTTTGTTTTTTCCAGAGAGGCATCTTTTGGAAGTTCAATCTGTACCAGGAACTCACCTTTATCACTCTTAGGGAAAAACTCTGTACCGATGAAACCACCGATTGTTAATCCACATGAGCTCAATAACAGCATGAATACACCAATAATCGTAATGGCTTTATGACGTAAAGTCCATTCTAAAATACCAGTTACCCAAACTGTAAATTTATGCAATTGCTTTTCGAACCATAAGATGAAACGTCCGAAAGCATTTTTGCCTTCAATTTTTTCCAGTTTACCGAAACGAGATGATAATAAAGGAACGATAGTAAATGAAGTCACTAATGATAGTAGGGTTGCAATAATTACCACCACACAGAATTGACGCAGGATATTAGAAACTAATCCTGAACTCACTGCGATCGGGAAGAACACCACCACAATTACTAAAGTAATCGATACTACGGTAAAGCCAATCTCTGCGGTTGCATCATAAGCAGCACGAACACGGTTTTTACCCATCTCCATGTGTCTGTAGATGTTTTCCAATACTACAATCGCATCATCCACCAGGATACCTACCACCAGGGAAAGTCCAAGTAAAGACATCAGGTTTAAGGTGTAACCGAATAAGCTCATCCCGATAAATGTAGCAATCAGGGAAGCTGGAATGGATACCATTACAATTGCCGCGTTCCGTAAACTGTGCAGGAAGAAGAGCATTACGAAAGCTACCAGGACAATTGCCATGATTAAATCGTGGATTACCGCATCAGCTGATTCTAAAGTAAAGATCGAACTGTCGTTGGCAATGATGATTTTCAAATCGTTTGCTTTGTAGTCTTTTTCAAGGGTAGCCACAATTTTGTGCATGCCTTTACTTACTTCTACCGCATTCGCATCAGATTGTTTAATGATCTGAATGGCGATCGCACCTTTTCTATCGATACGTGCAATTTTCTCTACTTCTTTTTGTGCATCCTGTACGTCAGCAACATCGCTTAATCTGATTTGAGCACCAGTTTTGCTCGTGGCCACGATCAGGTTTCTCAATTCGTCAACGGTTTTGAATTTACCGGAAAGACGGATCAATACATCCTGATTTTCAGTTTTCACACTTCCTGTAGGGAAGTCAAGGTTGGAGGTTAAAATCGCTTGTTGAATTTGAGGAATAGAAAGGTTGTATCCTTCAATCTTAGCTGCGTTTAAGCCCACTACGATTTCACGCTCAGAACCACCTACCAGGTTGACCTGCGCCACACCTGAGACCCTGGAAAGGATTGGGGCAATACGCTTATCGATCAAATCATAGAAAGCCGCATCATCCATTTTCGCGGATGCCGACATGGTGATTACCGGTAAATCATCCAGTGAGAATTTATTCAGGGAAGGCTGTTTCACATCCGTTGGTAAATCTGCAAGGATGGAGTTTACTTTACGCTGTGCCTCATTCAAAGATAAATCCACATTGGCTTTATCATTTAAGGTGATGGTCACTACGGATAAACTCTCATAAGATACCGCGTTTAGTTTTTTAATGTTCTCCATGGAGGAGACGGCATCTTCAATCTTCTTGGTTACGGTATTCTCTACCTCATTAGGTGAAGCTCCGGGATATATAGTGGAAATCGAGACTACATTGTTAGAGAACTTTGGTAATAATTCATAGCTCAGGCTAAAGTAGCTCAATAGCCCCATCAGCGTTAGCGCGGTAAAAACCACGATAACGAGTGTTGGGCGCTTTATAGAAATTTCTGTTATTTTCATCAGAATAGTTTTGTTATATATTCATGCTAAGGTGTTGGTTATTTTACAGGAACAACCGGCGTTCCATCAACTAAGTTGATTTGTCCACTGGTGATCACTGTTTCGCCTTCTTTCAGGCCATCCAGCACTTCAACATTTTCTCCAAGGATTCTACCTGCAACTACTTTACGCAATACTGCTTTATTTCCTTCACCCAATACAAAAATCTGGTTGCTGCTTACACTACCGAAGAATGCACCACGAGGGACGATAATGGTAGGGGCAAGGTGTGGGAATTTGAATACTGCAGTACCGTACATACCTGCTTTAAGTGTGTTTTTCTTGTTATTTTCTACTAAGATTTCTACTGGAAAGTTTAGAGAAGCATCTGCTTTAGCAGCAATGAAAGTTACTTTTCCCTGGAAGTCATCTGTTGGGAAAACGTTTGCTTTAATTGGTACCTGATCGCCAATGTTGATGTTAGCTACCTGCGACTCATCTACATTTACCTTAAGTTTCAATTTAGACACGTCTACCAATTCAAACAATTGTGTACCCTGTGCATTTGCATACGCACCAACTTCCACATATTTTTTGTTCACCACACCATTGATCGGAGACCTCATGTTCGCATCACTTACTCTTTTTTGTGAGCTCTGCAGTCTTAGTCTTGCGTTTTTAACCGCCAGTTTTGCCTGATCTAATTGTTGCTGCGTTACTCCGCCAGTTTGGAAAGAGCTGGCATATCTTGCTTCATCTCTGATTGCATTTTGTAAGGTTGCTTCTGCAGTTTCTTTATCCGTATTTAAGATTTCTGCATCGATGCGTGCTAAAGGCTGACCTTTAGTTACTCTATCGCCTTCTTTAACATAAATAGCAGTCACACGGCCAGCGATTTCCGCCATATAATTCAATTCCTGAATTGGAGCAAATACACCGTTAACGCTAAAATCAAGGTTAATAGGCTCTTTTTTCGCTACTTCAGTACGAACAGAAATTGCACCGCTACCTTCCGCAACAATTGCCGTTTTCTCTGCATTTTTCTTTTTATTGTTTTTCAACACCAGGGCGATCCCGACTATGGCAATTATGATTACTAAGGCAGTAATTATTCCTTTTTTCATTGTAGTAGTGATTTTATATTTCCGTTTGATTTGATTAATTGAATTTCGGCAATCTTATAGTTCAATAAGGCCTGGGTATAGCTGTTTTGTGCTTCTGTAAGTGCATTTTCTGTATCTAACAAGTCAGTTAAAGCAGCAAGACCATTGTTATAATTGTTTTGAGTGCTGTTGTAAATCTCCTGAGCAAGCAATACGTTTGCGCGTTGAGAGTTAATGGTATTTACACTGTTTTTCAATTGGATCTTTGCATTCTCATAAGCAAGGTTTAACGCATTGCGCGTCTCTCTTCTGTCTTCCGTTGCTTTTTTCAAATCTACATCTGCCTGACGAACTCTGGAACGGGTAGCGAAGCCATTGAAAATCGGTACTTTTAAAGTTACACCAACTGCTGAGGCGCCATACCAGAAAGCTTCACCGTTTTTCTTAAATAAATCGAATTTATCGCTCTGTCCGGTGTAAGAATAGTTGGCTGCTAAAGCTAGCGTAGGGTAGTATTCTGCTACATAGGCCTTACGCTGTAAAGTCAGCAGGTCTTTTTGGATGTTTAGCAGTTTCATCTCCGTTCTGTTCTCCACGTTTACAGAATCTGCAAAAGTAGGAAGTGTCGGATTGTGGTCTAATTCTGATTTAGGTAATACAATTGCGGTTTCTACTGGCATGCCCATAGAGAACTTCAATTGGTTTTCTAATTGAACGATGGCGTTTAAAGTCTGCTCACGTCTGGTTTCCAGGTTGGTCAGGTTTACCTTGATTCTATCCACATCAATTTTTCTGGCCAAACCGTTTTTGTACTGGTTGCCAATGATGTTTTCTACCACTTTCACATTTTTGATATTGGTATCGATCACATTCAGTTGCTGTCTGTTCACCAATACCTGATAATAGTTGTTGGCTACCTGCTCAATGATCTGCTCGTCGGTTAACTCAGCGCTGGCATTATAATAGCTTTCACTGGTTCTGGCTGCTTTCAAACCAGTAAAAACCTGCTGGTTAAACAGCTGCTGGTTCAATTGCACACCTGCACTTGAATTCCATGCTCTACCCATTTTGAAGGCTAAATCTGGTCCAACTACCAACTGCCCAATGATTGGATTATACGTTAATCCGGCATTTCCAGTTACTGATGGAAGCGCCTGAGCTCTGACCTCCTCTGTTTTATAACGACCACCTTCGATGTCCAATTTCGCTTTGCGCGTATTTGCACTGTTCTGAATGGCGTAGTTTAAGGCGTCTTTGAGAACCAGCGTTTGCTGTGCGCTTGCTACATTAGATAATAATAATCCCAGCAGCAGTAGCGGGATCAGTCTTACCTGTTTAATTATAGTATTCATGTTTATTATAATTTGTGGTCTATTGTTATGTAAATCCGTCTGTTATTTTATTGTTGTTCTTATCGTATTATTCATGACGTTTTAACCATGCTATGGTTATTTTAAGCCTTTGATAAATATCTTCGACAGCTGGTGCTGTTTCTCTAATATGGTCTTCATTTCCTTTTTGCTTGGGAATAACTCTTTATTGCCATGGAGTAAACATAGGGAAGTGATTCCCGCCTGACTGTCCAGATAAAGCTCCGCTATTTTGTAAGGATCAACAGGAGCGATTTCGCCATTATCGATTGCACGCTGTAAAACTTTGGCATGGAAATCTTCATTTTTAGCCTTCATCTCCAGGAATGATGCCCTAAGGCTATCAGAATTCAGAGAGGCATCCGGACTGCTGCCTGAAAGGTGCAGCATATAGTATTTTTGAAAATAACGATGTCTGATCTCTACAAAAGCCGCTAAACATTCTTCTACTGTAGTTTTTGTGGCCTGATCTTTTTCCAGTGCTTCAAAATAATCGCTGAAAATCTTCACAATTACAGCCAGTACCAGACTGCTTTTGTCCGGGAAATAATAATATAAAGAGGGTTTAGAGACGGACAAATCGTCTGCTATTTCGTTCATTGTGGTTTTGTTGATGCCATAATGCATAAACCGCTTGATTGCGCCCTCAATAATCAATTCTCTTTTTTTATCTGTCTCTACCATTCTACTTTTCTACTTTCTGACTTTTTTATTTCAACAGTCAAAAATACTACCATAATTTATTAACTAGGATTTTGTCATGAAAATCCAATGAAAATTACTTTATGATGACATATTTATTCTGGCTGAGCTTTTAATCCGCTTAGAAAGATGTCAGCAAACATTTTCTCTTTTGAAAGATGAGTTTAAACTGCTCTTTTCCTGGGAACATACTTTTGTCTTTAGACAGGATGTTGAAATGAATACCAGATAAGGCATCAATGAATATTTCGGTGGCGAGTTTAGTGTCACTGATAAAGAACTCTTTATTCGTGACCCCACGGCTAAATAAAGAGCCGATAATGATGAATTCGAAAGTTCTGGCCTTGTGGAATTTTTCCGCCAGGTTTTCTGGAAGTTCATTTCCTATGATCTGACTGGACTCCAGTATGTTGTAGTATTTTTGAATAAAAGCCTGTCTTTTTTGTAGCAGTTTAAGGACGCCTTCGCTAGCAGTTTTCGTTTTGTCAATAGATTTCACCAGATCTCTGCTGATGATTTGCATGAGGTGCTCTATTGCACTTACATAGAGGCTGAGTTTATCAGGGAAATAATAATAAAGCAATGCTTTAGAGAAGGAAATGTCCTTTGCGATTTCGGTCATGGTAGTTTTTGCTAAACCATAATGGGCAAAACGCTTTAAAGCCGCCTCAATAATTAAAATTCTCTTCTTATCCTGATTTTCCATTTAGATTTTTTGTTCCCGCTGCGATGATAAATACTGTTCTTTAAACAATAGAGACGAAAAATAGGCAATTTTTTTAAATATTTATTTAATCATATTGATTCCCCTCCCGAACAATTACATTTGTAGCCTATAGCAAATCTTTCATTTTAACTATGAGTATCTTCCAACAAAATACTTCCCTTAAACCTTATAATACGTTTGGTATCGCTGTTAACGCCCGTTATTTTGCAGAAGTAATTACAGCTGCAGATTTGCAGGAACTGCTGAATTCAGAACTGCTCCATACACAGTCCTTATTGATTTTAGGAGGGGGCAGTAATGTCTTGTTGACCAAAGATTTTGGAGGATTGGCGCTAAAAGTGAGTATTCCAGGGATTTCTGCTGTGGCGGATGAGGATGAAGTGCTGGTTACCGCAGGAGCTGGCGTAGTGTGGAATGATTTTGTGAATTACTGTGTGCAGTATGGTTATGCAGGTGTGGAGAATCTAACGCTGATTCCGGGTACGGTAGGAGCCTCTCCAATACAGAATATTGGTGCTTATGGCGTAGAACTGAAAGATGTATTTGAATCTTGTATCGGACTAGAGCTGGCTAGCGGTACATACAAGTCTTTTAGCCACGCAGATTGCCGCTTTGGCTATCGCGACAGCATTTTCAAAAATGAACTCAAGGGTCAATACCTGATTACCGAAGTTTGTTTTCGTTTAAGTCGTATAGCGAAAATTAATACGCAATATGGTGCTATTCAGGAGGAGTTGGCTAACCGCGGTATCAGTACACCAACCATCGCAGATGTATCTGCTGTGGTGGCTCATATCCGGGTGAGTAAATTACCCGATCCTTCTACGATAGGGAATGCCGGAAGCTTCTTTAAGAACCCGGTAATTGATCAGGTTGATTTTCAAAAGATCTACGAAAAATTCCCGGAAGTTGTTCATTATCAAGTTCCTCAAGGTAAAGTGAAGCTGGCGGCAGGCTGGCTGATCGAGCAATGCGGCTTTAAAGGAAAGATCGTCGGGGAAACAGGGACCTGGAAAAATCAGGCATTGGTACTTGTCAACCATGGACAGGCTACTGGACAGGAAGTGTACAGTTTTTCAGAAAACATTATAAATACGGTGGAGGCCAAGTTTGGTGTAAGATTGGAAAGAGAAGTAAATATTTTGTGACATAGGGCTCGTAGTTATAGCTAACCCCGAAAAACAATTTCTTAATATTGGTGTTGATTTTTTGGTACTAATGTTGTATAGCCTTTGGTGTGTAAGATTGAACAAACTAGCGAGCGCCACTCATAAATCTTTGTTTGTTTGCCTTTTTAACCATAAAACTTAAAACATTATGACAAAAAATGAATTCAACCTCCAACTAAACGACCATTCGGTTTCTTTGCAGTCATTCGCTTTAAATTTTACCAAAGATATTGAGGATGCAAATGACTTAGTACAGGACACCATGTTGAAAGCTGTAACTTACTACAGTAAATTTAAAGAAGGTACCAATTTAAAAGGATGGTTATTTACCATCATGAAAAATACCTTCATCAATAATTACAGACGACTGGTGAAAACCAACGCTTTAATTACAAAATCTGACGATATCTCTTCTGCTAATCTGCACTACAGTGCTTCTAAAAATACGAGCGACAGCAAGTTCATCATAGGCGACATCAATAAAGCTTTAGCTACGCTTCAGCCAGAATATTATGTGCCATTTATCAAATACTTTGAAGGGTATAAATACCATGAGATTGCGGAGATTTTAGATATTCCAATTGGAACTGTAAAAACCAGAATCCATGTAGCCCGCCAGATCCTTAAAAAATATCTGAAGACTTATTCAAAAGAAATCTTGGGAGCCGAAATCATGTAATCCTGAAGAAAAGATATATAAAGTGCCTTAATGTAATGTTGAGGCACTTTTTTTTGCTCAAAAAAGAAAATTGCTAAACGGGGTCAAAAGCATATTTTTGGGCTAAACTAAATGATCAATGAACCTTACTTATCTGCTGTTGGCATTGGGTATGCTGCTGATTCCCATCTTGCTGCTCTTTGTTAAAAAAACAAACCTCAACCAAACCATAAAATTTGCCATTCCTGCGGTGCTTGTCACTGGGTTACTCTTTTCCTTTTTCGCTACATTGTTCGTGATTTTTGGTGCATGGGTCTTTAATCCTACTTATTTATCAGGCATTTCTATTTGGTTGATCCCAGCAGAAGAAATGCTGTTTTATATGACGAGCTGCCTGGCAGGAATTGCCATCTATCAGGGATTAAACGTATTTTTTCCAGAAAACTCCCTGGATAAATTCAGCCTTTCAATGAGTAACCTGATGCTGGGGATTTGTATCGCCATGCTCTTTTTTGCGCACCTGAAATGGTATAGCACAGTGACCTTTGGCTTTCTTTTTATATTGATCCTTTACATAGAATACGTCAATAAATTGCGATTTAGTTATCGGTTTTACCGGGCCTATGTATTGAGTTTAGTGCTATTTTATATAGCTTATGGTGTAATTTCCCTACTTCCGGTGATCTCCTATAAGGACACGCTTGATTTACGAATCGGTTATATTCCTTTTGAAAGTCATTTTTACTTTATGGGGATGCTGCTATTGAGTGTTTATTTATTTGAATGGTTTAAAAGCAGGGCTAAAGGCTAATGGAATTACCACTGTATAGTAAACAGCAATTGGCTTTACGCAATGGACAGGACAAACCGGAGATCTGGGTGGCTTATCAAGGGATCATTTATGAGGTAACGGAAAGTCGGCTATGGCGAAACGGAAAGCACTATGAACATTGGGCAGGGCAGGACCTCACGGAGGAACTCGCCGATGCACCGCATACAGAAACTGTCTTTGAAAAATTCAAAGCAGTGGGGAAATTGAAAGTATAAAAAGGAGTGCTGATTTTCAGCACTCCTTTTTATTTTAAGCCGCAATCACTCTATTTGAGACAATATAGCAGGCTGGTTATAGGTTTTCAACTAAGCTTCAATCGTAAATGAACTCAGTTTCACAAATTCCTGAATACGGGCTGCAACTTCTTCATCCGTTAAGTTTAAGATTTTTTCTGTTCCGAATTTCTCTACACAGAAAGAAGCCAAAGCAGAACCATAGATGATGGCATTCTTCATGTTGTTGAAGTTTACCGTTCCTACTTTTGCCAGATAGCCGATAAAACCACCTGCGAAAGTATCACCAGCTCCTGTTGGATCAAATACTTCTGCTAATGGCAATGCCGGTGCAGAGAATATTTTGTCTTCATGGAATAACAATGCACCGTGCTCACCTTTTTTGATGATCAGGTACTTTGGACCCATTGCTAAGATTTTCTTAGCAGCTTTCACCAATGAATATTCTCCTGACAATTGACGGGCTTCTTCATCATTGATGGTCAATACATCTACCAATTTGATGGTTTCTAAAAGATCATCCATCATGATGTCCATCCAGAAGTTCATCGTATCCAAAACAATGAGTTTTGGTCTGTTTTTTAATCTTTCTATCACCGTACGCTGGATCACTGGTGTTAGGTTACCTAACATCAGGTACTCACAATCCTGGTAATTCTCCGGAATGATCGGATCGAAATCTGCTAAAACATTCAGCTCAGTGACTAGAGTGTCTCTGCTGTTCATGTCATTGTGGTATTTTCCTGACCAGAAGAAAGATTTTTCTCCTTCTTTTATTTGTAATCCTTCGGTATCAATTCCGTGTGTATTAAATGTATCAATGTCTTCTTTATGGAAGTCATCACCAACAACAGCGACGATTTTCACCTTATCATAAAAATAAGATGCAGCTAAACTTGCGTAAGTAGCGGCTCCACCGACTATCTTATCTGTTTTTCCGAAGGGAGTTTCAATAGCATCGAATGCCACAGTCCCTATGATTATCAGGCTCATAGATATTTTCTTAAAATTATTTTAAAATATTTCGTTACAAATATTGCATAAATAAATTAAAACCCCTAATATTGCATTCCCAAAACGAACGAAACTTAATGTTGTTTAAGACTTCAAAAAGCCGTTTATTTTGGTAGCCAGTACTCCTTCTTAGCTCAGCTGGTTAGAGCATCTGACTGTTAATCAGAGGGTCGCTGGTTCGAGCCCAGCAGAGGGAGCAAAATTTGAAAGCCTTTCAGTGAAAACTGAAAGGCTTTTTTTGTTAAATGCGATTTAAAATTAAACAGGCTATTGTCGGATCAATGCCAAAAGTTGTGGAGCAAGAGATAAAATTATAGCTTTGTCTATCTATATCCCATTTTATTTGGATCAATGCCAAAAGTTGTGGAGCAGTGGTTTGAATTTCGCTGTTAAGCATACAATTGTGTAAGTCTGAAAAGGAAGAATTCAATATTTTTGACGCCTCTAAACTGAGCTCTAAAAGCTTTGATTTTGGCGTTGAAAGATTCGGCAGAAGCGTTTGTAGATCTGCGATCAAAGTAGTTTAATATGGTCTGATAATGATTCTGTATCGATCTTGCAATGGTGTTGAAAGCCTTGAAGCCAGTTTGCCTGACTCTTTCGTGCCATTTAGCCAGCTTGGCCAGTGCAAAGACCTTATTCTTTGTGTTTTCAAATAGCTGACTAAGCCCCATACTCAGCCCATATGCTGTTTTAAGATCAGGAAATCTTTCAAATAGAAGCTCAGCACGATCCTTTTGGCTTTGGGTCCAATCGGCAGGCTTTTTATACAATACGTATCTTCCCCTGGCGAGTAATTGCTTGACCGTATCCCCGTTATGGAGTACTTCCGGATGAAAAGGGTGGCCTGTTTTCTTTGATTGCTCAATGGCTTCATTTTCGATATCCATCGCTTCCCATCTATGTTTAATCCGCATTTCCTGTAGCGCTTCGGTAGCCAGTTTCTGCACATGGAAACGGTCAGTGACTCTGATAGCTCCTGGAAAACAACGTTTGCAGATTAGTTCCATATTACCTGCCATATCCAGGGTAATCTCGGTCACCTTTTTTCTCAGCCGTTCAGGAATTTGTTGCAATACAGAAATCACCGTTTCGGCTTTAGTTCCCGCTACAATAGCCACGATAGCCCCTTTTTTACCTTTAGCAGCTTTATTGGTGATAATAGTATAAAGTTCACCATGGGACAGACTGGTTTCATCAATGGAGAGCTGTTCACCAAGATTCTCCGGGTATAATAGCCATTGTTTTGCATGTGCTTTTTGATCCCAGCTTTTAAAGTCGCTGAGGTAATCACGGTACTGACGAAGCAGGTTTTTGACCTTTACACCATAAAATGAACTGATCGTATCAACGCTACTCGGGGCTGTATCGATTGATTTCTTTTAAAAAAGCCGCGAAATCTCCTGTCATTCGCGTTCCTTTCTCAACTAAAGTCCAATCCCGGTAGATCACTTTGCCGCTTTCCAAATTGATCCAGCGCCGGCGTTTGATATGATAGAAGACCTTATGTCCACGAATGGGGAAATCCTGAACCACGATCTGCGGGAAAAAACCTTTTGACTGCACCTTGAGCGAGCCCCATTCTGTAGGCAGTTGATTGAGTTCTTCCAACTGAATATGAAAAGTGTCAGGGTCTTCAATGGCATTGGTAAATTCAAAATTCTCTATGATAAATTCCGGTAAAAACAGACGAAGTAAAGTGGTGCTCGCAGAAGGCATAAATAAAAGGATCAATCCCAAATGTTGTGGAGCAAAACTGATTTTCTGTTGTTAAGCATACAATTGAGTTAGTCTGTACAGGAAGAATTCTATGTTTTTCACGCCTCTAAACAGATTTCTGAAAGCCTTTATTTTTGCATTAAAAGATTCTGCGGAAGCATTAGTAGATCTGTTGTCAAAGTAATTTAATATAGTCTGATAATGGTTCTGTATAGATCTTGCAACTGTATTGAAGGCTTTAAATCCTGTTTGCCTTACTTTTTTATGCCATTTGGCCAGTCTGGCCAATGCAAAGATTTTGTCCGTTGTATTTTCAAAGATTTGACTAAGCCCAAAACTGAGGCCATAGGCTGTTTTAAGATCGGGAAACCTCTCGAATAAGAGCTCTGCACGGTCCTTTTGACTTTCTATCCAGGCAGAAGGCTTTTTATACAATACATATCTGCTACGGGCAAGCAACTGCTTGATGGTATCTCCATTATAGAGTACTTCCGCTTGAAATGGCCTACCTGTCTTTTTTGATCTTTCTATAGCTTCATTTTCCTGATCCATAGCTTCCCATCTGTATTTGATCCGCATTTCCTGTAGTGCCTCGATAGCCAGTTTCTGTACATGAAACCGATCGGTCACTCTGGTTGCTTGCGGAAAACAACGTTTGCAGATCAATTCCATGTTACCAGCCATATCCAAGGTGACTTCAGTGACCTTTTTTCTTCCCCTTTACGGCATTCTTTTCAACACGGAAATAACGGTTTCCGCTTTCGTGCCTGCTACAATGGCAACGATAGCCCCTTTCTTACCTTTTGCGGCTTTGTTGGTAAGGATGGTATAAAGTTCACCATGGGATAGACTGGTCTCGTCTATAGAAAGCTGTTCACCAAGATTTTCCGGATATAACAGCCACTTTTTTGCATGCGATTTTTGATCCCAGCTTTTAAAGTCACTGAGGTAATCACGATATTGACGAAGTAGATTCTTAGCTTTTACACCATAGAATGAACTGATGGCATCAACGCTACTCGGCGCTGTATCGATTGATTTCTTTTAAAAAAGCCGCGAAATCTCCAGTCATTCGCGTTCCCTTTTCTACTAAAGTCCAATTCCGATAAATCACCTTGGACGTTTCTGTATTGAGCCATCGGCGTCTGCGGATATGAAAAAACACTTTATGCCCACGGATAGGAAAGTCTTGAATTACAATCTGAGGGAAAAAGCCTTTGGACAAAACTTTGATCCCATCCCACTCTGAGGGAGGATTATTCAATTCTTCAAGTTCGATGTGGAAGGTTTCACTATCCTCAATAAGCCCTTTGAATTCAAAATTCTCTAGTATAAAATCTGGCAGAAATAATCTGAGAAAGGATGCAGTACCTGATGGCATAAATATAAAACTGTATGGAAATGCAAATCTATATTTTTATCGCATGCTCCACAACATTTGGGATTGATCCGTAGTTACGCCGTTCTTTTCCTGAACATAGTTTTTGTCCTTTGTTTCAGTGTCTATTTTGTTTTGATCCACATCACATCGCGTGTTTGTATGAACATCAAAGCTATATTCTATCTTGTCTTTTTTCTTCACAGTCAGTTGCGTACACTCGTAGTATGTTCTTACTGCCTCTGATTTCTTTGAGCAGGATAAACTGAGTGATATTGCTAGTATAGCTAAAAATATTTTCTTCATAGGGTCTTGGAAATTGAGCGTCTAAAATCAGTATTATCTAAGATTTATTTTAGCTCATTCTAACCATAAAATAGTTGTGAATGGGATTTGAACACCTATAGCGACACATTGTGCTCATTTTAAGCTCTTGTATTTTTAAGGCGATATCAAAAGCACACTTCTTATACAAAGTATGTAGAAGACTCATCATATTTTGGTTTTAACGGAAAGGTTTTTCAGTGTTCAGAAAAAAATCTATATTTGATCATTATAAAAATTAATGTTCTTAGTTCTCAGAAAATCAAGTCAGTATAAAAAAATACTGACAGCAGCTTAAAAGCTACATTCCTTCCGCAGTACAATATTCTTCCATAACACATTATTGGTGATACTTTTTATGGGTCAATCTATACAGGGCTTTTAAAAATTATGCAACTGACCCGTAATCTACATCAGAATGACATCGTGCTGGAAGGTTGAACCGTCTCAATAGAAATGAAGGATTTGAATTTACTTAGATGCTGAGCACTCCACATTTAAACAAAAATGAAAAATAAAATTTTAAAGAATGGCAAATAAATTAGACAAAATAGTCATCGTAGATATAGAAGCAACTTGCTGGAATACGGGACAGCCCAAAGGAATGGAAAGTGATATTATTGAGGTTGGTGTGTGCCTCCTGGATATTCGCAGCGGCGAAATCTCTGAAAATAGAGGAATATTAGTAAGGCCAGAACGGTCTGAGATCAGTGTATTTTGTACTGAACTGACTACCATCACCCCGGATATGATTGAAAAGGAAGGGATCGCATTTAAAGAAGCCTGCAGCATTTTACAAGATCAGTATTTGTCGCAGGGAAGACCTTGGGCAAGCTTTGGCGCATACGATCAGAAACAATTTCAGAAGCAATGTATTGCGATGGGGATTGGATACCCTTTTGGCCCTTCTCATATCAATGTAAAGACACTATTTGCATTAAAAAAGAAGTTATCCCATGAAAAAGGAATGTCGGCTGCTTTGAACTTATTGAAGATCCCTCTGCAAGGAACCCATCACCGTGGTGTTGATGATGCAAATAATATCGCCAAAATACTATACTGGATTTTAAGCTAAAGCTATCCTAAACATCAAAAAATCTGTTTTAATTATGGATTTGCTGTTAATTTGCATCTTCCTATTGAAATATGAAATATAGCTTCTTCCTTTTTATCGCTTTCCTATCCTTCCAGATTTCCACATTTGGACAACCTAAAAAAGTTCAACCACTGCATCAGTTGATGCAGGCAAACGCAGATTCCACGTTGGTTCTAGAGTTTACCAGCAGCTGGTTTCATTTTCCATCCTACTATCTGCTTAGCAAAAAAGACAATATCATCAGCTGCTACACCTATGAATTAGCTGAAAAACCCGGTGCTTTCGGGCCTACGCCAGCAAAGATTTCTGAGGCGATGTTTCAGCTTCAAATGAAAATACTTTCCGAACCAATGGATATCAATAATTTTTTTAGGAGTTACCTGGGAAAGCTCGAAGAACGGAAACAGTTTTGGAATCAGGTGGCTGCGCTTCAGCCATGGCAGCTGAAAGACGATGCTATGGAAGGCGATCGTTGCCCGGCAGCTCCTCATACCCATGCTGAACGCGATGCTCCGGTGGTTTATGATGGAGGCGGGATACAGCTCTATTTGATCACAAAAGCAGAAATCAAAATGCTTGACTTTGATGCGCCTCAATTTTATGAGGAAAATTGTCCGGGGAGGCCAGGCAGAATTGCGATCAACAAAATTGCCACTTTGTTTAAAGGTCATTTCTTACCTGAAAAAACTAAACGCTAATGATTTGCGCTATCCTGAACAGTTTTCTCTGCGTTCATCCCCAAAATCACGACAGTCCTGTACTTTATCTTTTTTATTGTGATTAATTCCGTTGATTTGTTTTCAAATAGCGGATTTTGAAAACTAAACCTTTATCACTTTATTGGAAATGTCAGCTGCTAGGCTGGACCAGCGCTTCCTCGTATTGGACGCTGCAAGGACTGCTGACTGGTGGTTTTCGTCTGGATCTGGCCTTGCTGCAATTGATTACAGATGTGTTAATCTATGTATTGATTACGCATTTGTATCGTAATTTCTCCCGCAGCCAGCATTGGCAGGACTTGCCCTTACGCAGTTTGTTTAAAAGAATTCTACCTGGCATAGTGGTAATGGGTATCATTTATACCATCGTTACCGTACTTAAACTCTATGGCATCCGGCTGCTTTTTTCTTTAAATTCTCAACAGTCTTTAACTGATTTTTTCAAGGAAAATGGGCTTGGGATCTTCATGGCAGGCATCCGTTTAATGGCCATTTGGTTATTAGCGTACCATCTCTATCATTATGCGAAAAGAGAACTTCGACTCGCAAATCAAAACGCAAAGCTGGAATTAAACTTTAAACAGGCACAGTTAGATAACCTTTACATGCAGCTCAATCCGCATTTCTTATTCAATGCGTTGAATACCATTAAATCGCTTAGCTATAGCAATCCCGCAGCTGCAGGGCGAGGAGTGGATTTGTTGAGTGAACTTTTGCGGGCAGGACTTTATCGTGGCAATGCCATGTTAATGCCTTTAGATGACGAACTTGCGCTGGTGAAGGATTATCTGGAGCTTGAGAAAATGCGGATGGGAGAAAGATTGACGTTTAAAATAGAAAGTGATGTGTCGTTTTCCATCATTCCAGTGCCGAGAATGAGTATTCAAGGACTGGTAGAGAACGCAGTGAAACACGGAATCGCTGTGAAGAAAGAAGGTGGATTTATCCATGTTGTCCTAAGCAATAAATCAGAGCAGCTCTGTATTGAGGTGACTAGTCCAGGCAAATTATCCAGAAATCATGATAAAGCTGGAATCGGTCTTGCCAATCTGGAAGAAAGGCTGCAGATTATTTATACTGGCAATGCACAGTTCGAAATTTATGAAAATGAAGAGGGCGTATGTGCCGTAATTAAAATTCCTTTGCAATGAAAATTATCAGGGCATTAATTATTGATGATGAGCCAGGGGCGAGGATGGAGCTCATACGGATGCTCAAAGCGTATCCCCAGGTCAGAGTTTTAGCAGAAGCCTCAAATGCAGATGAGGCGGAAAAATTGATTGGACTTTTGAAACCAGACCTGATATTTTTGGACATTCAGATGCCAGGCCGTTCGGGTTTTGAGCTATTGGAAGATCTGGACTGCTTACCGATCGTAATATTCGTTACCGCGTATGATGAGTACGCTTTGAAAGCCTTTCAGGTAGCTGCGCTGGACTATTTGATGAAGCCGGTCAGGGAGGAGCGTTTCGCTAAAGCCATGAATCAGATATTTGAACGGACTGCAGTTAAGGAGGAAGCTTCGGTTTTTGTGAAAGATAAAGACCGGCATCACCTGATCAAATGGAGTACAGTGTACCTGATTGAGTCTTTAGATAACTACGCCAGGCTGTATTTTGGAGAAGAGCAGGTATTGCTGAAAACTTCCCTCAACCAATTGGAGGGAAAACTGGACAAACACACGTTTTTCAGGGCTAATCGCAGTCAGCTAATTAATTTGAATCATATTAAAACCATTATTAGGCAAGCCAATGGGATGTTGGTCAGGATGGGCACTGGTGAAGAAGTGCGTATCTCAGAACGGCAGGCCGTTAAATTCAGAAATTTAAATCAATAATAACATTTGATCATCATGAAAAAGAACAGAAAAACCTTCGGTATGGCCATGCTATGTCTTTTATTTAGTCATTTAGGTTTTGGCCAAACGCTGACTTTACCGGATAAGGTAAAGTATGACATCGCAGATAGCGTGTTGATCAAAGCCCCCAATGGCATTACTTTATCCGCTGTAGTGGTCAGGAAAAAGGGTGCTCCTTTGCAGCAGCCAACTGCATTAATGTATTTTATTTATTCAGATACTAAAAGAAGTCTGATGGAGGCTAAATACGCTGCAGACCATGGTTATGTAGGAATTGTGGCGGATGCGAGGGGTAAGCGGCTCAGTCCGGATGATCCTGTACCTTATGAGCATGAGGCGAAAGATGTGAATTTGGTGATCGATTGGATCGTGCAGCAACCCTGGAGTGATGGACGCGTAGCGATGTATGGAGGAAGTTATTCTGGCTTTGCACAATGGGCGGCAGCGAAATACTTGCACCCTGCATTGAAAACTATTGTGCCTTATGTGGCTGCAATTCCCGGATTAGGGCTTCCTATGGAAAACAATATCTTTTTATTGGCCAATTACCAATGGCCGTTTTATGTAACCAATAACAAATATACTGATGATGCGGTCAATAATGATGGGGCACGCTGGCGAGCTATGCGCATGAAATGGTGGGAAAGTGGACTGGCGTACAATAAGGTTGACAGTTTGGATGGTACTCCGAATCCCTGGCTGCAGAAATGGTTGTCACATCCGGATTATGATACTTATTGGCAATCCATGGTTCCTTTTAAGCAGGACTATGCGAAAATTAATATCCCTGTTCTGACCATTACCGGCTACTATGATGATGGGCAGGTGTCGGCATTGGAATATTTGAGGGAGCATTACAAATACCGTCCCAATGCGGAACATTACCTGATTATTGGCCCTTATGATCATTTTGGAGCACAAAAAGGAGGCATTCCAAACTTACGGGGTTATCAGGTTGATGAGCGGGCGCTGATCAATACCCGGGAGATTACTTTTCAATGGATGGATTATATCCTGAAAGCCGGGAAGAAACCAGAACTGCTCCAGGATAAGATCAATTTTGAAGTGATGGGGGCCAATACCTGGCGTCATGTTCCTTCCCTGGATCAAATGGAAGCTTCTAAAATTCGCTTTTATCTGGACAAAACCGGAGAAGAGTATCGGCTTTCCCCACTGAAACCTGTTCAAGGCAGTTTTACGGATCAAACTGTCGACATGAGGGATAGAACCACCATGAACAACGATTATTATCCTGATCCGATTGTCAAAGATGAAATCGACAAAAGTAACGGCTTGTTCTTTTTAACTAAGCCATTTGATACTGCTGTTTCTGTAAGTGGTTCATTGGAAGGGGAACTAAAGGCGATCATCAATAAAAAAGATATGGATGTTGGCTTGACTTTATATGAGCTGACACCAGATGGGCAGTATTTCCAACTTTCCTATTTTTTAGGCAGAGCAAGTTATGCCCATGACAGCAGCAAACGAAAACTATTGTGTCCTGGAAAGGAAGAAACGATTCCTTTTTACCGCTCCAGGGTATTCAGCAGGCAGCTTAAAAAGGGAAGCCGTTTGTTATTGATGCTCAATATTGACAAAAATCCGTTTGCAGAGATCAATTATGGAACGGGAAAGCAGGTGAGCAGAGAAAGCATGAAAGACGCGGGGGAGCCTTTAAAGATTAAGTGGTCAACACAAAGCTATATAGATCTTGGTATCTCCAGCGCTGAGCAGTAAGCCAATTGACCTTTCAGGCACATTATTTGTATTTCTATGGTAGTCCTTTAATTTTCAACCCATTAAATGCTTACCTATGAAAAAATTACTACTACTTTTTATGCTTTCGGCTGTTAGTTTATTTAGCTATAGTCAAGTGCCAGCCGCTATAGACACCGCTAAAAGGTGGACTATCCATGGAGAGAATACTTTTTTAATTAACCAGAGTTCTTTTACCAATTGGGCAGGTGGAGGCGTTAATGCCTTTGCTGGAAATTTGTTATTTAACTACGATTTTAACTATAAAAAGGACAAATTGAGTTGGGATAATAAAGTGATTCTTGGCTATGGCCTGAGTAAACAGCAAGATATTGGTGTACGAAAAAACGATGATAAGATCATCCTGAATAGTTTGGTCGGGTATAAAGCAGCCAAATATTGGATGTATACTTTTTACGCCAATTTCCAAACACAGTTTGCTAATGGTTATACGTACCCTGCTTCTGGCAGAACGTTAATTTCTACGGCTTTTGCCCCCGCTTATTTAACTTTCGGACCCGGTTTTGCCTATAAACGTTCGGATAACTTCAGGGTGAATATTTCTCCAGCAGCAGCGAGGATTGTAATAGTGACCAATAAAGAATTATCTGATGCAGGTGCTTATGGCGTAGATCCGGGTAAGAAAAGCGATTTCCAATTCGGTGCTTCGCTGGATGCTTATTATAAAATCAACCTGATGGAAAATATTAGTTTTGAGAACATTCTGAAACTATATTCCAATTACCTGGATAAACCTCAAAATGTGTATACGGACTATACTGCGAATCTTTTCCTGAAGGTGAACAAATTTGTATCTGTAAATGCTGGTGCACAATTTATCTATGATGACAAAACAAAAATCGCTAAAGATGATGGATCTGGAGAATCCCGTTCCGTATTGCAAATAAAACAGATCTTTGGGGCTGGTTTAACTTACAAATTTTAACATGAAGTTCCTTTATCTGTTTATCGCAATCATCGCCGAAGTATTTGCTACCAGTGCTCTAAAAGCCTCGGAGCAGTTTTCTAAGCCCCTGCCTTCTATTATTGTAGTGGTCGGTTATGTGTTGGCCTTTTACTTTCTCAGTTTAACATTAAAAACCATACCTGTAGGCATTGCTTACGCGTTATGGTCGGGCGTGGGCATTGTATTGGTTTCAGCAGCCGGGTATTTTCTGTATAAACAGACTTTGGATTTACCGGCATTGCTGGGTATTGGATTGATCATTATCGGTGTGATTGTGATCAATGTGTTTTCAAAATCTGCCGCGCATTAAAAAGGAAAATAGCTCCATTTGATGTTTTCATGTGAACCCCAACAGTTGAAAGAAAACTTTTGGGGTTCATTTTAGCGCATGGTCAGTCTGTTTTAAATATTAGCGCTTCTCTATTTACATGAGAACTTTGTTTTCAATCACATTTGTTCTTTCAGATCACACCTTCTATTTTAAATCAGACCATTTCTTTTTTAAATATCTCTTCGATCACTTTGATTTCTTCCGCATAGATGGTCTTCTTTCTGGTCGAGAAATACAGCGTATTTTCAATCACATCATTTCCTTCCCAGATCACTTTCATCTGTCCGCTTTCTATTTCTTTTCGACATAAAAAGTCTGGAATGATGGCTACACCATTTTGTCCGCTGATACAACGTACAATAGAGCTCAGGTTTGGTACAATGTAATTGGGCTTGAAGTCTGGGCGCTTATTAAAGTTAAGGTGCCAGAAACGCCTTAAATGCTCCATATCGGCAGTAGTGCCATACCAGGTTTGCTGTTTCAGCCAGGCATGGACCTCTTTCATGTCTCCTTTTTGCAGCAATTCCTCAAAACCACTGGTGTCCGTTTTGCTGCCGGCAACAAGCACAATCTTCTCTTTTGAAAAGGGCAGGTAATTGATATTATTGGAATCCCCTTTTTGTGGGGTGATGATCAAGTCAAGGATGCCATTATCGAGGTCGCTGAGCATTTCCGGATATTCTCCGAATTTAATAATCACATTAAATGGGAGGCTTGGTAAATAAGATTCCAGGGTAAATTGAAAAGTTTCAAAACACATCCCGATGCTGATGGTGGGTGTATCCTTTTCTGTACTCTTATGAAAATGATGCTCCGCAGTTTCCAGTTTTGTGATTGCATCCAAGATGTAATTGTACAACACTTTACCTCTTTCCGTAGAGACCATTTTCCTGGAAGTCCGGTCGAATAGTTTATACCCTACATAGGCTTCTAAAGAATTGAGGTGTAAACTGACCCCAGGCTGAGAAATATACAATACCTCTGCTGCGCCGGTTAGCGTTCCCGTTTCATATATCGCTTTAAATGTTCTGAACCATTCTAGATTAACCATTTGCTATTTATTATAGTTGTACTGTGTGATTGTTTTTCTATTATAATTATGATACAAAGATATGATTTAAGTTATTTTAATTATAGAGTAAGTCTGCTTAATTTTGTATCATCAAAAAGATAATAAGATTTATGATCCAGATCATTAGGTGATTAAGGATCAAAATCGTTTAAAGGTTAAACAAAAATGCTGAACCTAAGATCAGCGCTAAAAAAGATAAAAATGAAAATATTTGTGATAAATGGTGGACAAGCTTTCGGTCATTCTGGTGGCCGCTTTAATGCAACAGTTGCTGCAGAAACAATTAGCTTTTTCGAGAATCAACCTGGTTTTGAAGTAAAATCGACAAATGTGAATGATGATTATGATCCTTTAGCAGAGGTAGAAAAATACACCTGGGCAGACCTGGTCATTTATCATACTCCCATCTGGTGGTTTCAGGTGCCTCATGGATTGAAAAAATATATTGACGTGGTTTTTACCGTAGGACACAATAGAGGAATTTATAAAAGTGACGGCCGTTCTGCAGAAAATCCAGCCATTAACTATGGTACAGGTGGATTGTTAACTGGTAAAAAGTATCTATTAACGACTTCCTGGAATGCGCCAAAAGAAGCTTTTACGCTTCCCGGAGAGTTCTTTGACCAAAAAAGTGTGGATGATGGCCCATTATTCGGATTCCACCGCATGAACGCTTTTACAGGGATGAAACCATTGCCAAGTCTGCATTTTCATGATGTGGAAAAGAATGCAGATGTGGAAACTGACTTGAAGAGATACCGGGCACATTTAGCTGCGCTTTTTATTCCCGACGCTAATGCAGGGAGCTTGCAGGAATCTGAGCTTGAAGCGTCCGCCTTGTAAAAATTGCAGTCAGTGAACGACTTGTTTTTGTGCCTAACTCTGGAAAATGATGCATCTCAAATCATTCATTTTAGAATCAAGCAACCGACCTGAAAAGGGTCGTTTCCACAGTGAAACGGCCCTTTTCTTTTGATAGGTAAAAATTAGTTATTTCTTTATTTGCCACCCTTTTAATGGTAACTTAGAATAATAGATAATTCCTTATGTCGAATATTAAACTGATTATTGAAGAGCGAGCGAGTAATATTGGTAATTTTATGGTGGGCAGGCTGCTGCCATTCCGTGAAAAAAGAATGGTAGGCCCATTTGCTTTTATCGACCACATGGGGCCTGTTTGTTTAAGTGACCATGAAAATCTTGATGTTCCTCCACATCCACATATCGGACTTTCTACGCTTACTTATCTTTTTGAAGGCAGTATTATGCACAAGGATAGCCTGGCAAATGAAATTGAAATTAAACCTGGACAAGTCAACTGGATGACCGCCGGAAAGGGAATAGTTCATTCCGAACGTACACCTGCCCACTTACGTCATTCTGATAAAATGCTTCATGGCTTACAAATTTGGGTGGCCTTACCCAAAGATCTGGAACACATGGAACCCGAATTTTTTCATGTAGAGGCTGAAGATATTCCATTCTGGGAACAAGATGGTGTCTCTATTAAACTGATCGCTGGTACTGCTTTTGGAAAGCAATCTCCGGTACCTGTTTACAGTCCGCTTTATTTCCTGGAATTGAAAACAAAAACGCGTAAAACCGTTAAAATTGGCGAAGATTTATTCGGAGAAAGTGGATTGTACATCTTAGCGGGCGCGATCGAAAGTGAAGGATTTACCTATGAACCGAAACAGCTGCTAGTCGCTAATGACAGTAAACTGTGTGAATTTGTGATGCAGGAAAATACGACGGTCTACCTATTTGGCGGTACTACTTTTCCAGAGGAGCGTTTTATCTATTGGAATTTTGTGGCTACTTCTAAAGAAATTATTGAACAGGCTAAAAATAAATGGCTGGAGCAGTCTTTTGAAAGAGTCCCTGGAGAAACAGATTTTGTTCCTTTGCCAGAGCAAGGGAGGAGTATAAAAAGTTAGATTTAAATTTATTCTTATGAAAATTGAACATCTAAATGAAAATAAAGGTGGCTATTTTAAAGCTGTAAATGAAGGCAAGACTGCGGCAATTATGAACTATGCCTGGGCTGGCCCGGGAAAAATCGTAATCGAGCATACAGAGGTCAAGCCAGATTACTCCGGACAAGGTTTAGGAAAGGATTTAGTATTCGCAGCGGTAGACTATGCCAGGCTACAGAAAGTAAAGATCCTTCCACTGTGTCCATTTGCTAAAAGTATCTTCAATAAGAATGAATCACTGAATGACGTGCTTTTTTAAAAGTTGAACCGGCTATCCCCCGCAATGGTGCCGGTTCCCCCCATAATAGAAATTCATTAATATCCAGATAATGAACGATTCAAATAAACAGTAGATTAACGCTATTGAATAGTAGTATTATTGGTTAAAGCGCTCATGGAAGGCGCGATCCAATTCCTCTCTGTGCATGGGATGGGCAAGGCTGATCAAAGCTTTGGCTCTTTGTTTTAAGCTCATTCCAAACAAGTTAACTTTGCCATATTCTGTCACAATCCAGTGTACATGCCCTCTGGTGGTCACTACGCCAGCTCCTTGTTTCAGGAAAGGAACAATTCTGGAAATGCCTTTTGAGGTTATGGAAGGGAGGGCAATGATTGGTTTTCCACCTTCAGAGAGGGAGGCACCATGGATAAAATCCATTTGTCCGCCAATACCGGAGTACTGATAAGTACCCATAGAATCCGCACAGATCTGACCGGTTAAGTCCAGCTCGATCGCTGAATTAATGGCAGTTACTTTAGGGTTTTTTCTAATGATGCTGGTATCATTTGCATAAGAGATGTCCATCACACGAACAATAGGATTGTCATTTACAAAATCATATAATTTCCGAGTGCCGATCATAAAAGAGGTGATGGACTTGCCGCGGTTTATCTTTTTAAGACTATTATTGATCACCCCATTTTGAATTAATGGAATCACCCCATCGGAAAGCATCTCTGTATGTAAGCCCAGATTTTTATGGCCGGTTAAGTTTTTCAATACCTGATCAGGAATACCGCCAATTCCCAGCTGCAGAGTGGCGCCATCTTCTACTAAAGAGGCAATATGTGCACCGATGGTAATCGTTGCTTCACTGGTTTTTGCAGAATAATCCACCTCTGGTAATTCCTGTTCAAAATAAACCAGGGAGTTAATGGCAGAAATGTGTACAAAACCATCACCATGTGTTCTCGGCATTTTTGGATTTACCTGGGCGATGATATGTTTTGCGGTATCTACCGCTGCTCTGGCAATGTCTACAGAAGTTCCTAAGGAGCAATATCCATGGGCATCAGGCTCAGAAACCTGGATCAGGGCCACATCAATCGGTAAAAATCCTTCTTTAAACAGTTTTGGAATCTGACTTAAAAAAATGGGGATGTAATCTCCATTCATGCTATTGGCTACCGCCCTGGTATTTGCCGATACGAATAGGGAATTAAAGAAAAAGCTTTCGCGATAAGGGCTTTGATTGAAATCAACATCTCCAAGTGTAGTGATGCTGGTGATCTCTACATTTTTAAGTTCCTGATGTCTTTTTTGTAAGGTTTTAATCAGGTGAACCGGCGTAGCGGCACTGCCATGAATAAATACGCGATCACCTGATTTAATGGCTTGCAGGGCTTGTTCTGCGGTAGTATAGTTTGGAACATTCATAGGTTTTGATGCTGCTTTAAGGAAATTTGGAGTTAGACTCCTTACCTAACAAAAAGGTAAGGATTTTGTGCTAAATCTCTTTACAAATCGCCGTAAAGCAGCTGATCTAAATCATGAAAATAACTGACCTTCGTCAGCTAGGCTCCTGCCTGATCCTGGAGCTCTTTCTGCAATATCTTTGAGGTTTTACCATTTCCGTCATGACTCCATCCCGGAGGATTAAACATATATTTCAGTTTATTCTTCCATCCCGGTGCTTTTTTAACATCATCAGAAAGTGCAATCAGCTCATGAAAAATAATATTTACTGCGCCCTGGCCTTCCGGCTGTGTGGTTAAGCCATAGTGGATTTCCTCTTCCGGTATTTCCTCCTGAAAAGTACCGAACCAGCGGTCCCATAAAATCAGAACCATACCCATGTTTTTATCCAGATAACGCACGTTACTGGCATGGTGAACGCGGTGATGTGAAGGTGTCACAAAGATATATTCGATCCATGGATGAAGTTTTCCGATGGCCTGCGTATGCACGAGATTGCCATAAATCTGAGTAATCAGGTAGGCGAAAAGTATGTCAAAGGCATTGAAGCCCATAAAAGCCAGTGGCAAATAGAAAAATACGCGGTATAGAGGTTCAAATACGGTAGACCTGAAACCTGTGGTCAGGTTGAAAAATTCCGAAGAATGGTGGGTCACATGCATCGCCCAGAATAGGCGTACATAATGGCCAGTGGTATGCAGCAGCCAGTAAAGCAGGTCCTGAGCCAGAATCAATACGATCCAATACAGCCACACATTGGAAATTTCAAACAGACGATAATGCTCGTAACAATAATCCAATAGGAAGAAAGTGGCAGTTTTCATGGTCAGGTTAACGATAAACGCTACTGCCATCAGGTACACATTGGTTAAAGTATCACGTCCATGATACACTTTTTTATCATGGACGTAACTAAAGTACATTTCTACTAAAGTAAGGATTACAACAAAGCCAAAGAGGGCAACAATGCTCAGGTTTTTGTCTACTAATTCATTCATCTTATGGGATCACTAACGTTCTTTTTTCTGTGGTATGTGCACTGAAAAAGCCGAGTGCGCCATTTGTTATATTGCTCAGTGGATTGGCAGGGGCAGCTCCATTATCAGAGCCTTCCGCAGCAGACAGACTGAAAAGGTAAAGGTAAACAGAAGGATCAATACTATGCATTTCGATACCTAATTTGTCTCCTTTTTTAAAGTTCCTTGACAAATCATCGGTTTTGTTTTCAAAAATGACAGCCGTTGTTACTTCCTGACCGGGAGTGAATTGATCGTTCATCATGCTGTAGTTCCTTTGACGTCTGCCATTGTGAAACAGCTCAAACCAGTAAAAGTTTGTCACGTTTGCCGGATCCTTATATTTTACATAAGTGGTGACTTTCAAGCTGTCAAAATCTTTGGCTTTCAGGTAAAAATCATCAAAAGGGACTACTAAAGGCATAGTGCTGGAAGCTTTGAAAGTTTCACCTTCTACAACAACAGTCAAATGATAAGTTTGACCTGGAATACCGGTTAAAGTTGATAATTTATATACCCCCGGACTATCTTCCAGCAGGGTATAAGCAGTGCCATTGTTTTCTATCTTCACTACTGCACCACTCAATCCGCTAAAAGGGTTGGTATCCTTAAAGTTTCTGGTTTTGCTGAGCAATACAGTACAGGAACCAGGTTCATTGGTAAGCGTACCTTCAATCACGTATTTTACTTCGTTATCCTTGTATTTTAAGTCGATCACCTTTTCACAGGAACCTAGTAATATAGGGAAGAGCAGGAGGATATAAGCTATGTTTTTCATGTGGGTATTTTTGTAGGGTCTTTAAAATTTGAAATCGTAAGAGATGGAAGGAACGAACCTAAACAGACTGGTTTTTACCGCTTCTGTTATGTTTGGTTGATTTTCATTCTCACGGAAAGCGATTCTGTAAGCATTTGCTCTGCCATAAGCATTGTACAAGCTAAAGCTCAGTTCAGAAGAGAAGTTTTTTCTCTTTTTCAAGATATGGGTAGCACCAACATCCAATCGGTGATAAGCAGGCATACGGTCTGCATTTCTCTCGGAGTAATAAAAATAACTTTCTCCAAGTAAGGTATATTTCGCATTAGGGAAGGTTACGGCATTTCCGGTTGCAAATACCCAGTTGGCAGAGAAGGACCATTTCTTGTTCAGCTCATATAGAGCCACAATGGAAATATCGTGCGTCCGGTCTTGTCGGGTATTGTACCAGTCATTGTTGTTGATGCCATCTACCTGTCTTTCTGATTTAGAAAGGGTATAAGCCAGCCATCCGGTTAGTTTTCCTGTTTTCTTCTTCAACAGCCATTCCACACCATAAGCACGTCCTTTACCAAAAAGCAATTGCGTTTCTATCGGTTTATTGGTATAAATATCTGCCCCATTTCTGTAGTCGATCTGGTTTTTTAAGTCTTTGTAATAGGTTTCTATGGTCAACTCATAACGGTCTCCGCTTAGGTTTTTATAATAACCTAAGGATACCTGATCGCTAAGTTCCGGTTTAATGATGTTCGTACTAGCTGTCCACCTGTCTATTGGCGAAGCAGAATTGGAATTTGAAATCAGGTGTAAATTCTGTGCATTACGTACATAAGATGCTTTAATGGCTGCAGATTCAGAAAGTTGGAAGGAGGCTGCAATTCTAGGTTCCAGATTCACATAAGTTTTCACCACTTCTCCTCTTTTGTAGGTAGTTTCTGAAGTCACCTGCCCGGCAGGGTTGATGTCATAGTAAGTGCCTTTACCCAGAATACTGAACGCGGATAAGCGCAAACCATACGTTAAGCTGAAACCATCAGAAACTTTCCAGGTATTACTCGCATAAATTGCATTCTCTAAAGAGTAGCGGTTTTCCAGATCTTGAGAAACCATGCCTGAATTACCTTCTGCACGTACTTCTCCTGGTTTAATCGTATGAAAAATAGAATTTAAACCAAAACTCAGTGTGTTGTTCCCATTGATATACCATTGCAGGTCTTCTTTGAAGTTCCAGTCTCTGATTTGAGAAAATAGGGATAAAGAGCTTTCATCTTCTTCGGCCTTGATCTTATAATTGTAATTACTAAAAATCAGGGAGGTATTGGAGAATAGTCTGCTGTTGAACAAGTGATTCCAACGGACAGTAGCCGTCGCATTTCCCCAGTTGATTCCGGCCAGCTGATCGGCAGCCAATACATCTCTTCCAAAATATCCGGATACGAAGATCCTGTCTTTCTCGCCCAGAATATAATTCGCCTTCGCATTTACGTCATAGAAATAAAGACTGCTGCTATTAATCGTGGAGTCATTAGAAAGTTTCAGGAAGGCATCCAGATAAGTTCTACGGGCAGAAATGAGGAAGGAAGACTTCTCTTTTTGTATCGGTCCTTCTACGTTTAAGCGGGCAGCAATCATTCCGACACCACCGCTGACGCCAAATTTCTGAAGATTTCCATCGTTCATTTTTACATCCATCACAGACGATAATCCACCGCCATATTGTGCAGGCATGCCACTTTTATAAAGCGTTACATTTTTAATTGCATCAGAATTGAAGGTAGAAAAGAAGCCTAAAAGGTGGGAAGCGCCATATACTGGTGCTTCATCCAGCAGGATCATGTTCTGATCTGCACTGCCTCCGCGGACAAAAAAGCCTCCAGAGCCTTCTCCTGCAGATTTTACACCTGGTAAAAGCTGCAGTGTTTTGATTACGTCACGTTCTCCAAGTACCATCGGAATATTTTTCGTTTCGGTCAGGTTGATGCGTTCCATTCCCATCTGGGGATTTTCAATGTTTCTCCTTGCGCTGGTAGAAGTGATGCTCACTGTTTCCAGTTCATTGGCATCTTCTTCTAAAAGAATATTCAAGCGCATAGGCCCATTCAGGTCGACTGTTTTCGTCATACTGCGGAAACCAATGGCCGAAACTTCTATTTGCTGTGTTCCTTTTGGCAAGCTGATCGAATAAAAACCATATTCATTACTTAAGGTCGCCACTTTAGTTCCAGCCCATCTTATGGTAGCAGCGATCAGCGTTTCTCCGGTTTTAGAAGAAGAGATCGTACCACTTAAACTGTACTTGTCTGCGCTCTTTGCCGGATTTGCCGCCGGATCGGCCATCGGCTTTTTTGCTTTCGTCGCGTCATATTGCAGGTGAATCTCCTGGTCCAGCGCATTGAATTTAAAAGGCTGACCAGTAAGTGCCATCGTCAGCACCTCATTTAAGGTTTTATTTTTAGCCTCTACAGAAATCTTTACCTTACTATTGGCCACTTGCTCATTGTAAGTAAATTTCACCTGTGTCAGTTTACTGATCTTGTCCAAAGCAGTTTTTAAAGGTTCTTCTTTTAGGCTGATGCTCAATCGCTTTTCTAATGGTGTTTGTGCATGAGCCTGCATTTGTATCAGGAGTAGGAATAGTAACATCAAGGCAACAACTGCCAGGAACCTTTTAGGTCCGTATTTTTTCATAACTTTATATTAAATGTTGATTTTATTTGCCCTTAAGTTCTCAAGGCTGGGGCATTTGAAATTTATTGAGGTAATTGTCCGGTCTTCTTTTCTAGAAACCGGACATTTATTTTGTGATTACATACTGCCCTCCATTTTTTTCCCAATTCGTTTCCATAACCGTGCACAGCTTTTTCAAGGTTTGTACCAGATCAGTGTTCATGTTGAGATGACCATAGAAACGATGATTTTGTAATTCTGGAGCAAGGCTGATCTGCACTTGATATTGCATTTCCAGGTCTTCTGCCACTTCAGAAAGCGGCGTTCCTTTATAATCGAAGAGCCCAATCCGTCTGTCCAGGAGATCTTTGGCATCCGGGAAGTTTATAGTACTCATTTTTTCTTCTTTCTTATTCACAGATACGCGCTGATTGGCGGTAATAATGGCTTCTGTAGTTTTTCCATTTGCATCAAATGATACGGCGACCTTTCCAGTCACCAGCGTAACATTGATGTCTTCCTGATCGGCATAGGCCGATAAGCTGAAACTTGTACCCAAAACACGGGTGCTAACCTGTCCAGATTTGATGATGAAAGGATGCTGAGTGTCATGGGCCACCTCAAAAAAGGCTTCTCCATCCAGGCTCACCAAACGATGTGCTCCTTCAAAAGCAACCGGATAAGTTAATTTACTATGTGGACTTAGCCATACTTTTGTGCCGTCCGGAAGCTGTATTTGCCGACGGCTGCTCGTTACACTGGCAATTTCCATTTTTGCAGCACCTCCAATACTTTGCTGCAATTCAGCACGGTAAAAGTAAATTCCGCAAAATAAGAGCAATACTGCTGCAATTGCTGCTGCATACCTAAACATCGGATATAACTTTTTGGCTGCAGCCGAATTAGTTATTGCGGCGACTTTTTGCTGGCTTTCCTGTGCTAGGAAATAAGGAATTAAACCCGTTTCCGGTGCCATCGGAGTCTGATCCCAAGTTGTAGACAATAAATTTTGGAGCTGGTCAGCCTCTTTCCCTTTTTGGATAAGGTTAAAAAAACGGTTCAGTTCTTCCGCAGTACAGCGGTTGCTTAAATACAGTTGATATAGATGCGCTAACTCTTCTTTTTCTTCCATGACTACTTACTATACAACTGTAAGCGCAGGTAGGACTAGTTGGAATGAAAATAATTTGAGGAAGCAAGAATAAAACAGATGACCCCACCATTTTTGCGGACATAGTCCCGGACAAATTTGCTGGCTTCCACCATGTGGTTTTTCACGGTGTTTTTAGAAATACTCAACTTTATGGCGATTTCCTCATGGCTCAGTTCTTCTGTGCGCACCATTTGATAGATTAGTTTCTTTTGCGCAGGAAGCTGTGCAATGGCTTCTTCATAGATCTTTCTCAGCTCTTTTTCGAGCAATTTATCTTCCGCGCGACTGTTATTCTCGGCTATACGCAGAAATACTTCTTCCTGTAAAGCCTTTTCACGGGCAATCTTTTTCAGGTGATTGAGCACATGGTTTAACGTAATTTTCTTAATGTAACCCTGAAAAGAAAAATCGGTATTGATCTGTTCATGTTTTTGCCAGATCCTGATAAATACTTCTTGTACAATCTCTTCGGCCGTATCAGCTGATTTGCTGAGCTGATACGCATAGCTATACACCTTATTTCGATACTGATTGTAGATTTTTACAAATGCAAGCTCATCTCCCTCCTTCAATTTAGTGAGTAGTTCTTTGTCCTCCAGTTGCTCCGATCTTTGTATCTCCATGAATATCCGGCTCAATGTTAAAAAAAATAAACAAGAAAACAGAAGAGGAGATCTTTAATCGCTGCTTACCTGCCGGTAAGATCTACTATAAATTCATCGAATAATCTAGCTTCATGGTCGTTATTCTCAGTATTCTTACCAGAAAGGGTGTAATATTCGCCCTTGATAGTAAATTTAAAAGGTGTTTTTTCAATGGCAATTCTGAGGAAGCCATGCTTGTTGTCACAATAGTTTTCCAAGACCACCTGCTCTAGTAACTCGTTTTCCGTTTGGTAATCTGGTTCCTCCGGATCTGCCAAAGCATGAAGTTCGTCGAAACCACCCGCACCTGCAACCACAAAAGGAAGGGTTTTTCCATCCGGATATTGCTTGGTAAAACGCTGGTAATTGTGCACATGACCGCTGAAAATCAGATCTGGCTTTACACCTGCCGCTTCAAAAGAAGTTTCTAAAAATTCTACCATCGGCATGCTGGAGCCATGATTTACATCCGCCGAATAGGGCGCATGGTGCATACATACAATGATTGCCTTTTCAGAGCTATATTTCGCAGCATGTTTCAGCTCTTTTATAAACCAGTCCTGCTGCTCTTTTTTTATGCAGCCAAACTTCGGTACGTTGGTGTGGAGGCCGATAATGGTAGCTAATGGGCTTTCCATTGTCCAGTATACATTGGGCTGTACCTGACTTTTTCTGCTGATCCCTGATCCGAAATGAAGCGTAGCAGGGCAGGTATTGCAAAATGCGGTGTAGAAAGCTTCCAGAGGTTCGTAATGTTCGCTTGAATTTGGATTCACATCCGTATCATGGTTTCCGGCAATCGCGTAAATAGGGCCGGGATAGCTTTCATAAGGTTTCAAAAACTGATCTTCATATTGATCTGCTTCTCCATAATGGTAAACAAGGTCTCCTAAATGATATAAAAAAGCAGGACGCTCTTCCGGGCAGGCCGCTTGCAAGTACTGCTGGGCCATTTGGCTGGCGATCTGTTTTTGCAGATCAGGCTGTTTGAATCCGCCGGTATCTCCCACCATATGGAATACCATTGCCTGCGGTCTAGGGTTATCCGATTTTACTTCCAGATTTAAGCGGTAAGGATAGCTTCCTGTTGGTGATGGCAATGGCTGGAAAGTATGACTGTCATCTACCGGATTTTTTTTAAAAACTGCTTTATAAAGAATCTTTGTACTGATCATCGTCCTATGTTTTTGATTTACTATGAAGTTATAAGGCTCATGTTAACTGAGCATTAAGGATTAAATATTTAACGTAAATTTAAAGGAGAGGTCATACCGGCTGCCATATTTCTATCAATTGTTGACATTGTAATGTTAAAAATCGAATAGCCCTGACATACAGCTGTCATTAGCCCCTTTAAATTTGCAGTATAAATCATTAACGCATTAAAAATTAAAAAATGGAAAAAGTAACATTAACGCCCTTCTTTGTAGTGGGCATTTCAGTGGAGACCAGCAATGACCCAGGTAAAGCAGCTATTGATATTCCTGGGTTGTGGGCCAGGTTTATCGGCGAAAATATTGGGGCAAAAATTGTAAACAAACTTCGTGATGAAATATACAGTATTTACACCGACTATGAAGGCGACTACACCAAGCCCTATACCACTGTAATCGGTTGTGCAGTTCCAAATCTGGAAGAAATTCCTGAAGGAATGCGTGGAGTGACTATTGCTGGTGGTTCTTATCAAAAGTATGCGTTGAAAGGCAACATGCAGGAAGGATTAGTTTTTAATGCCTGGCTAGACATCTGGAAATCAGGAATATCGCGTGCTTATACCACAGACTTCGAAGTCTATGGCGCCAAAGCACAAAACCCGGAAGCAACAGAAGTAGATATTTTCATCGCAGTCAGCTAATTTCAGCAGGCTAACCACCGATTCCATATCTTTTATTAAATTTGATATATACCTATATTATTTTTATATGATAAATATCAAAAAATCGATTGGAATCCAAGTGGTTGCAGGATCTATGTTGCTGCTTTCTGCCTGCAGCAGTTCCGATAAAAACAAGGAATTGCACTCTGGAATTGTCCTTAAAAACATGGATACCACTGTTGCTCCTGGTAACAATTTCATGGAATACGTAAATGGAACCTGGATTAAAAACACCAAGATTCCTGCGGATAAGTCTTCTTACGGCGCCGGTGCTATTGTGAACGATAAGGCACAGGAGGATGTGAAAGCCATCATCGAGAATGCAGCCAAAGACAAAGCTGCAGAAGGATCTGATCAGCAAAAGATCGGTGATTTTTATGAGTCTTATATGAACATGAAAGTACGTGATTCCATAGGATTAGCACCAATGCAAGCGGAATTTAAAAAGATTGATGGCATTACTTCCAATAAAGATCTTGCTGCTTATTTCGCTTATGCGAACAAAATCGGGAACTATATTCCTTTTAGTGTAGGGATCATTGAGGATTTTAAAGACCCTAAAAAATATATGCTATACACCTGGCAAGGTGGTTTAGGTTTACCAGAAAGAGAATATTATTTGCTTCAGGATGCTAAATCAAAAGAAACACGTGCCAAATATGTAATGCACATAGAAAAGATGTTAGGACTTGCAGGTGTTCCTGATGGGAAAGCAAAAGCCGCTCAAATCATGGCATTAGAGACTTTATTGGCTTCTAAACATATGAAAAAAGAAGAAACCAGAAACATGGCCGGCCTTTATAATAAGTATGCCATCAAAGATTTGGGTAAATTGACTCCTGATTTTGACTGGACTACTTTATTGACGGAAGCTGGTGTTAAAGGTCAGGACAGTTTGGTAATCACTCAGGTAGCTTATACGAAAGACCTGAATGCGATCTTCAAAAGTACCCCATTGGATACCTGGAAAACCTATTTGAAATGGAGTGCATTGACAGGAGCTGGTTCGGCACTGACGACTGCAATTGACGAAGAGAATTTCGATTTCTATGCAAAAACACTTTATGGTGTAAAAGAACAAAAACCAAGATGGCGTAGAGCAGTAGATGTGGTGAATGGCAGCCTTGGTGAAATGGTGGGTAAATTATATGTAGAAAAACATTTCCCGCCTGCCGCAAAAGAACGCATGCTGAAACTAGTGGACAACTTGTTGAAATCTTATGAAACCAGCATTAAAGAACTAGACTGGATGAGTCCTGAGACTAAAAAACAAGCTTTAGTGAAAATCAGTAAATTCACTCCGAAAATCGGATATCCTGATAAATGGAGAGATTATTCTTCTTTAAAAGTAGTGAAACATGACCTTTACGGAAATGAGAAACGTGCTGCTGAGTTTGAGTACAACCGCAACCTGAACAAATTGGGCAAGCCAGTAGATCGTTCAGAGTGGGGCATGACACCACAAACGGTGAATGCTTATTACAACCCGACATTGAACGAAATTGTATTCCCTGCGGCGATCTTACAACCTCCTTTCTTTGATATGGATGCTGAAGACGCGGTAAATTATGGTGGTATTGGTGCGGTAATCGGTCACGAAGTAGGACATGGTTTTGATGATCAAGGCAGTACTTTCGACGGTGATGGTGTGATGCGCAACTGGTGGACTCCAAAAGACAACGAAGAATTTAAAAAGAGAACTCAGGCGCTGATTGCACAGTACAGCGCATTCCAGGTATTCCCGGATCTGAAAGTAAACGGTGCATTTACTTTAGGAGAGAACATCGGTGACCTTGGTGGTTTAAGCATCGCTTTAAAAGCCTACAAAACCAGCTTAAATGGTAAGCCAGCACCAATAATGGATGGTTTCACAGGTGAGCAAAGGGTATTCATCGGTTGGGGTCAGGTTTGGCTGAACAAATCAAATAATGAATCCTTGAGAAATCAGGTAGGTACAGACCCACATTCTCCAGCTAAATTCAGGGTAAACGGTGTGGTTAGAAATATCCCGGACTGGTATACTGCATTTAAGGTAACAGCGAAAGATTCTTTATACCTGGCACCAGAAAAAAGAGTTAAAATCTGGTAAGCTAAATTGAAAATTTGGTAAGCTGGAAATAGAATACCAATAAAGCAGCCGGTTCTGTACAGAACCGGCTGCTTTATTTAAAATATAATTTGTTTAACGCTTGTAAAACCTAGCTGCTGATATAGCTTTCCAGTTGAGAAATCGTCTGTTTTTGATCTTCTATGATAAATTTCACGACGTCACCAATAGAGACCATCCCAATTAATTCCTCGTCCTGAATCACCGGTAAATGTCGGATGTGTTTATCCGTCATCGTTTGCATACAATGGTCCAGGCTATCTGCTGTGGATACTGTAATTGGCAAAGCCGTCATGACTTCATGGATTGGCGTATCTACAGAGGTCTTCCCCTGAAGAATGATCTTTCGGGCATAATCCCTTTCCGTAAAAATTCCTAATAATTTACGCTCCTCCATAATGAGCAGCGCACTGATATTTTTTTCCATCATTACCTGGAGTCCATCTAGCACCGATACATCGGCGGAAACGGAAAAAATTTCAGCTGATTTAGTGCTGAGTAATTGTTTTACGGTTTTCATAACACATTAATAATTAGCTAATTAAATTTAACGAATTAAAAGCTAATTTCCAATATGTACAGCCGAAATATTTATTTAACCATCATTGGCAAAATTTCTTCTACGTAGGTACGCTCATTTGCCAATCGGGGAACTTTATGCTGTCCACCTAATTTGCCTTTAGATTTTAACCAGTTATAAAAGGTGTTATAAGGTGCATTGTGCACTTTGGGTCTGCGGAGTGCCATGTCTTTAAAACGCTTGGCATCATAGTCTGAATTTACTTCACGAAGTGTGGCATCCAAAATGTCGACAAATTTTTCAAAATCATTAGGTTGCTGATCAAATTCTATGATCCATTCATGGCCTCCAACCTCTTCTCCTTTAAAATAAATAGGGCAGGCGGTATAATCCTTAAAGACGGCACCGGTTTCGGTACAAGCCTTACAAATGGCCTGTTCTGCATTGTCGATAATGACTTCTTCGCCAAAAGCATTGATGAAATGTTTAGTGCGGCCAGTAATTTTAATGCGGTAAGGGGACAGACTGGTAAATTGTACGGTATCACCAATCATATAGCGCCAAAGGCCGCCATTGGTAGAAATGATGATGGCGTAATTCTTATTGAGCTGTACCTGGTCTAAAGATAAGGTATCTGGATTTTCGCTATCCAGCAGTTCAATGGGTAAGAATTCATAGTAAATGCCGTAATCCAGCATCAATAAGAGTTCATCAGAGTTGACTTCATCCTGAATCCCGAAAAATCCTTCCGAAGCATTATAAGTTTCCAGATAATACATCTGGTTACAAGGGATCAATTCTTTAAACTGTTCTCTATAAGGTTTAAAATTTACTGCACCATGGATGTAAAGTTCCAGGTTTGGCCATACTTCCAGCAGGTTGTTCTTACCAGTAATTTCCAATACCTTTTTCGCTAAAACCAGTGTCCAGGTAGGTACGCCAGCGATATTGGTGACGTTTTCTTTGATGGTCGCCTCTGCCATCTTTTCCATTTTCTCCTCATAATTGTCCATCAGGGCAATGGAAATGTTTGGCGTCCGGTAATATTCGGCCCACATCGGTAGATTTTTGATTAATACGGCTGATAAATCACCATAAAAGGAATCTTCATTGAGCTGATTGATCTGGTGGCTACCTCCCAGTACCAATCCTTTTCCAGTTAAGATCTGGTTGTCCGGACGGTTGTTGCAAAAGATCGATAACAAATCTTTTCCACCTTTGAAATGACATTCCTGTAATGATTCTTCGGAAACCGGAATGAATTTACTCCGGTCGCTGGTGGTGCCTGAGGATTTGGCAAACCACTTAATTTCTGTAGGCCAAAGGATATTTTGCTCGCCTTTGAGCATCCTTTCTATATATGGTTTTAAGGTATCGTAGTTTTGTATGGTTACCCTTTGTTTAAACTGTCTGGGGATAGAATAGAACGGTAGTCATATTTGGTTCCCCATTCTGTATCAGCAGCACTGGAAATCAGTTTCTGAAACCATTCCTCCTGTACATCATGTGGATATTTCATGAAAAGCTCAATCTGATGGACGCGCTTTTTCATATACCAGGTAAAAATCGAATTTACTATAGCCATGTGTTGGGGTAATAAAGGGTTATAATTTTTTAGTACGGAGCACGAAGTTCGAGCCCAGGTATACGCGTCTAACCATCTCATTGGCAGCGAGCACTTCTGGTGTTCCAGATTCTAATATTTTACCTTCAAATAGTAAATAGGCCCTATCGGTGATGGAAAGTGTTTCCTGCACGTTATGGTCGGTAATTAAGATACCTATATTTTTTTGTTTTAATTTATGAACGATGCCTTGAATTTCTTCTACGGCAATAGGATCGACTCCTGCAAATGGCTCATCGAGTAAGATAAAGTTCGGACTGGCGGCCAATGCTCTTGCGATTTCCGTTCTGCGGCGTTCTCCACCGGAAAGTAGATCGCCCCGGTTTTTACGCACCTTATGCAAGCTGAATTCATTGATGAGCTCATCTAGTTTTTCATGACGTTCTTCTTTCCCCATTTTAGTCATTTCCAGGATGGCCATAATGTTATCTTCAACAGATAGTTTTCGGAATACAGAAGCTTCCTGAGCCAGGTAACCAATCCCTTTCTGAGCCCTTTTGTACATGGCATCAGAAGTGATGTCTTCGTCATCTAAAAAAATAGTGCCTTCATTAGGTTTGATCAAGCCCACAATCATGTAAAATGAGGTGGTTTTTCCCGCACCGTTAGGCCCAAGTAAACCCACAATTTCTCCTTGGCTCACAGAAAATGAAACGTCATTTACAACGGTTCTCTGTTTGTACTTTTTGATTAGATTCTCAGCTCTTAATATCATTTATATCTTAATCTCAAATGTTTATATGGTACGAATGATCGCTAATTAATTTTTATTCCTTTGATGTTTAACTGCAAACGTCGCTGTTCTCTCCAAATGTTTTCTTCAATAGTATAACAAATAGAAAAGGGTTTGTTTGATTGCAAAAGGCTTTCATATTCTGCCAGGCCAAATCCAATGCTTTCAAAAATAACTGAATTTTGTTGTTTTATACTCAATTTTAAATGTTTTGTAGCAACAACATGTGGCTTTGCCGCCAAACTCAGTCCATGGCTCACAAAAACAGGTGCCGGATTGTGTGGTCCGAAGGGTGCCATCTGTGAAATGATGCGTTGAAACTTGCCGTCAATCTGTGAAAACTGAAGCTCGGTATCAATCTTGATTTTCGGAGAAAGCATATCTTCAGTAATGCTGGAAGACACAATTTCTTCAAATCTATCGGCAAAAGCATCAATATTTTCTGGCTTCATGGTGAGGCCTGCTGCAAACTTATGTCCACCAAATTGAATCAGTAAATCCTGACATCCCAATAAGGCTTCATACAAGTCGAAACCAGGTACCGACCTTGCTGATCCCGTCAATAATCCATTCGACAAAGTAAGAACGATGGTTGGGCGGAAATATTTTTCCGTCAAGCGGGAGGCCACAATCCCAATCACTCCTTTATTCCAGCTTTCATGGTAAATTACTGTAGTCTTTTTATGAATTAAAATGTCACAGTCGGCAATTCTTGCGAGTGCTTCAGCGGTAATCGTATGATCTGTTGTTTTTCGATCTGTATTTTGCAGGTTGATGAACTCACTTTGTTCCAATGCCAGGTCGTCTTCTGTACAAAGCAGCATTTTTACGGCTTGATTGGCATGGTCCATTCTGCCGGCAGCATTGATTCTTGGTGCCAGAGAGAAGATCACATCAGTTAGGGTGTAATCTTTGTTTTTCCCAGAGATTTTCATCAATGCCCGTAATCCCATGGAAGGGTTGGTATTCAATTTAACGAGCCCATGGTAGGCCAATATCCGGTTTTCATTTTCAATAGGCACAATGTCTGCACCGATACTCACCATCACCAGATCCAGGTATTGTTCATATGCTGCTTTAGGTAATTGGTGCTGGATACTATAAGCCTGCGCCAGTTTAAAGCCAATACCACAACCCGCAAGTTCTTTAAAAGGGTAGGAGCAATCCAGGCGTTTAGGATCTAAAACAGCTATTGCTGCGGGTAATTCATCGCCTGGTAAATGGTGGTCGCAAATGATAAAATCTACGGATAAACTATTGGCATAAGCGATTTTGTCTACTGATTTAATTCCGCAGTCCAGGGCAATGATCAGGGTAATTCCTTGCTGTTTCGCGTAATCAATACCGGGTGTTGAAATCCCATAACCTTCTTTATGGCGGTCGGGGATGTAATACTCAATAGTGTCGGTAAATTGGCTGAAGAAACTATAGGTCAGCGCTACAGAAGTAGTACCATCCACGTCATAATCACCATAAACCATGATTTTTTCTTGATTGCTGAGGGCAAGGTCAATCCTGGCGATGGCCTTATCCATGTCTTTCATCAGGAAAGGATCATGTAGTTTGGCCATATCCGGCCTGAAATAATCTTTTGCGGCATCAAAAGAAGCGATGCCTCTTTGTACTAAAACTTCGGCTAAACTCTGATCTATATTTAATTGCTGTGCAAGTGTGTCTATGGTTTCAAAATCATCATTTACTGCCTGCACCCATATTTTTTCCATTAGTGTCTCTTGTATTTTTTTCGAATTATCGATTCTTGCAAGGAAGATTTGTGAATTGCGCCGACCGCTGTTGGTTTTGACGCTGGTATGAAGCGGATTTCAGCCAGGTTCCCTATCTTTGCAATGAATCGTAAATATATCATTTAATTATTTCTTCTTAAAATAACTACGCCATTGCAAGTATTCACTTTGTTCGAAGGCACCTATTCTGTAGATGCCACCAAAAAATTTTTACCATTTAACCCTGCTGTAGATCAGCCAAAAGACCGTCCGGCTTCTCTGTTTATCAATGTACAACCATTTTTAGTAAAAATGGAAGATCAGTTGATTTTGCTGGATACCGGATTGGGCTATAGCAATGAAGATGGGCAATTGATCTTGCATGAAAATATAAAAAAAGCGGGTTTTGATCCGGAAGATGTGACCTTGGTATTGATGTCTCATTTACATTTCGACCATTCAGGTGGGATGATTCATCATGTAGGCGACAAGATGGAGCTGAGTTTTCCGAATGCTGTCTATGTGATTCAGCGCGGAGAATGGGAGGGTGCTTTTACTAATCCTTCCTCTTCTTATCATACCGAAATTTTTGAATTCCTGCAGCGCAATGCACAATTGGTATTTATTGAGGGTTCCGGACAATTTACAGCGGAGATCAGTTATGAATTAACTGGCGCACATACGCCTTTTCATCAGACCTTCTTATTGGATGATGGCACAGATAAAGTGTTTTTTGGGGGTGATGTTTTGCCTGAGCCGGAAGAGTTACTCAGGAAGTTCATTGCCAAATATGACTTTGATGGCAGAAAAGCAATGGAACTTCGGGAAGTTTTCGGGGAGAAAGCAGCTGCGGAAAGCTGGAACTGTTTATTTTACCATGGCAAATCCAGGGCTACAGGCTTCGTAACTTTAACCGATGGTCAGTTTAAGATTCAATAGAATTCTGCTCAATTATTTTAAATAGCTCAGTCAGGCGTTCAATAGAAAGGGGTTTAGAGATAAACCCTTTCACACTTTGATAAGTCTTCGCTTTTTCAATATCATTCTCATATACCGAAGAAGACAGCATATACATGTCTATTTTTTGATTGATATTTAACTGTCCATAAGCATCCAGGAATTCCCATCCATTCAGTACCGGCATATTAATGTCGATCAGCACCAAATGCGGCAATGGTTCCTGTAAAGAAAGCATCATGGTGATATAATCAATCGCCATTTGTCCATTAGTCTTGGCGACCATTTCTACGTTGAACCCCGTTTTTTCTACTATTTTTTTTATAATGAAGATGTTAATGTCGTCATCATCAATAACAAGTAGCTTAATTTTTGAGGTCATCATAAATTTCAAAGGGTAACTGTAAAATTGTTGTGTGTAATATATAAAGTTATGAAATATGTAGCTATGGTAGAAGCGGTATCTGTTATGTTACAAAAAAAAGGCCACTATACGATAATGGCCTTTTTTTATATGAAATAAATAGAATTATTTTTTTGCTACCAGTTTAACCGAAAGCTCAAATTCGTCATTGATCATTTTATTTCCGATTTCTGGGAAAATGGTTTTTGACCTGAATTTGATGTCATATTTAGTTCTGTCAACGATGATTTTGTCGGCAGTTGCAGTTACTGAACCGTCAGCATTCCAGGCTAAAGTAGCAGGGAAACTAATTGGTTTTGTAATGCCTTTGATGGTTAAGTCTCCATTTACAGTTACAGCAGCGCCATTTCCGGTTACATTTTTAATCACAAATGTTGAGGTAGGAAATTTGTCGGCACCAAAAAAATCTGCATCCTTCAAATGTTTTTCTAAATTGGCACTATTGTCGGCATCTTTAATGCTGTTCATATCCAATACAAAATTACCAGCAGTTAACTTTTTTCCAGTGAAGGATAAAGCACCTGATTGTAAGTTGATCGTGCCATTGTGACCGCCTGTCAATTTTTTTCCAATCCAGGTGATCGAGGATTTCGAAGCGTCTACTTTATAGGTATCCGCTTTAAACACCGGAGCAATAAATGCAGAGGTAGTCATCACTACTAAAAGCAGTGCTAATGAGGTTAATTTTAGTTTCATATCCTTGTTTAATGGTTGAGTTACAGGCCCGTTTAGACCTTTTAATATATTTAAGACCTAAATATATTAAAAGGTTTAACGAGGCAGGTAAATATTTTAAACAGTTTCTTCTTCCATGTAACTTTCAATCGGCGGGCAAGCGCAAACCAATGACCTATCGCCAAAGGAATCATTTACTCTACCTACTGAAGGCCAGAATTTGAAAGCTGCAACATAAGGAAGTGGGAAAGCAGCTGTTTGTCTGCTGTAACCATGATTCCATTCATCAGCCGTTACAATTGTAGCGGTATGAGGTGCATTTTTCAATGGGTTATCGGTTTTGTCTAATTGACCATTTTCTACTGCAGTTACTTCTTTTCTGATCGCAATTAAAGCATCGCAGAATCTGTCTAACTCATGTTTCGGCTCACTTTCAGTAGGTTCTACCATTAGCGTTCCCGCTACTGGGAAAGATACTGTCGGGGCATGGAAACCATAATCCATTAAACGTTTTGCAATGTCAACTACCTCAATACCGTAGTTTTTGAAGCCTCTGCAATCCAGGATCATTTCGTGTGCACAACGTCCATTTGCACCGGAGTATAATACTGGGTAATGCTGCTCTAAACGCGCTTTCATATAGTTGGCGTTAAGAATTGCATTTTTCGTTGCATTCATTAATCCGTCGCCACCCATCATTGCGATATATGCATGAGAGATCACTAAGATCGAAGCTGAACCCCATGGCGCAGAAGATACTGCAGGGATAGATTTTTCTTTGTTGATATCCACCACTGCATGAGCTGGAAGGTAAGGAACCAGGTGTTTAGCTACACCGATTGGACCCATACCAGGACCACCACCACCGTGAGGGATACAGAAAGTTTTATGTAAATTAAGGTGACAAACGTCAGCACCAATGTTACCTGGGCTGGTTAATCCTACCTGAGCATTCATGTTTGCGCCATCCATGTAAACTTGTCCGCCATTTTCATGGATGATGTTACAGATATCGATAATGCTTTCCTCAAATACACCATGTGTAGATGGGTAAGTCACCATTAAGCAAGAAAGGTTTTCTTTGTTCTCTTCTGCTTTGATCTTTAAATCGGCAACGTCAATATTACCGTTTTCCAAAGATTTCACGATGATGATTTTCATTCCAGCCATTGCTGCAGAAGCCGGATTGGTTCCATGTGCAGAAGAAGGAATTAAAGCCACATTACGGTGATGGTCACCGCGATCCTGATGGTAAGCTCTGATCACCATTAAACCTGCATATTCACCTTGAGCACCAGAGTTTGGCTGTAAGCTCATGGCTGCAAATCCAGTGATTTCACTCAACCATTTGTCTAGCTCATTGAAAACAGTATAGTAACCCGCAACCTGATCTGCCGGAGCAAATGGGTGGATTCTACCGAATTCTGGCCAGGTTACCGGAATCATTTCAGTAGTTGCATTTAGTTTCATAGTACATGAACCTAAAGCGATCATCGAGTGACAAAGAGAAAGGTCTTTTGCTTCTAATGATTTAATATAACGCAGCATTTCATGCTCTGAATGGTGCGAGTTGAATAGTGGGTGTGTTAAGTAAGCAGAAGTACGTTGCAAAGCAGTTGGAATCACTGTTGCAGGATTTTCTTCAGACATTTCAACGCTATCCGCAGCGATACCTTTTACTTTCGCAAAGATTTTCACCAATAACTTCACATCTTCCAGGTCTGTAGTCTCATCTAAAGAGATGGTCACTACGCTGCCATTGTAGTTTAAGTTGATCTCATTGTCTACACATTCTCTATGGATAGAATCAACAAGGTGACCTAAGTCTAACTGAATAGTGTCAAAGTAAGATTTATTCAATTGTGTATAACCCGCTTTCTCTAACGATTCAGCTAAAGTTACTGTCAATCCATGCGTACGTTCTGCGATCAGTTTTAATCCTTTCGGACCGTGATAAACTGCGTAGAAACTAGCCATAATCGCTAATAACGCTTGTGCAGTACAGATGTTGGAAGTCGCTTTATCTCTACGGATATGCTGTTCCCTGGTTTGCAAAGCCATACGTAAGGCGTAGTTGTTATTGCTGTCGATCGTTACCCCGATGATACGTCCTGGAATAGAGCGTTTGTACTCATCTTTAGTCGCGAAATAAGCAGCATGAGGACCACCAAAGCCCATCGGTACACCAAAACGCTGAGTGGTACCTACCACGACATCAGCACCCCATTCACCTGGAGGCGTCAATAAGGTTAAGCTTAAAAGATCCGCAATTACGGTCACTTTTACATTTACACCATGAGCAGTATTAGCGAAACCGGTATAGTCGAAAACCTCACCATTACCAGCTGGGTATTGAATGATTGCACCGAAGAATTCTTCATTCAGTTCAACCGTTTGGTGATCGCCGATCACTAATTCAATTCCAAAAGGATTGGCACGGGTTTTTAAAATATCAATTGTTTGTGGGAAGATCAATTCTGAAACGAAGAATTTCTTCGCATTTGAGTTTTTGCGCAAGCTGAATTGCATGAACATCGCTTCAGCAGCAGCAGTACCTTCATCCAATAGAGAAGCATTTGCGATTTCCATACCTGTAAGGTCGATTACTAAAGTCTGGAAATTTAACAGGGCCTGTAAGCGACCTTGTGCGATCTCTGCCTGGTAAGGCGTATATTGAGTATACCATCCTGGATTTTCCATCACGTTACGCAAGATTACTCCTGGGGTAGTGGTGTCATAATATCCCTGACCGATATAAGATTTAAATACTTTGTTTAAGGAAGCAGTTTTCTTTAAGCTGCTTAGGTAATCCTTTTCAGATTTCGCCCTTGGCAGGTTTAATGGCTGTTTTAACCGGATCGATTGAGGAACCGTTTGTTCTATTAACTCGTCAACAGAACCCAAACCAAGGGTGTCTAACATGGCATTGGTATCCTCTGTATTAGGAGCAATGTGACGATCTTTAAAGTCTTCTTTGTAATGAATATTTAAGCTCATGAAATCTATATATAAAAAGTTCCGCAAAGGTAATAAAAAATACACTTAGCTCTAAGCGGAATTGATCATATATCGCTATTCTCCAACGAGTATCCAACCACTATCTTTTTTATACTTTAATTTATAAGATTTAGTGATGTAGTTACTAGCTGTGCCCTTGTTTTTCAGCCAGATAGCAAAATCATTTGGCTCTTTTTTTAAGGATACCGTCACACGTGCCACTTTCGAATCTCCTTTGATCATGGTGATCGGTTTCTCTGCATCCATCACATAGTCTAATGCACGAAGCGTAGCCTGAGAAACATTCTGTTTTAAAATGTAAGGTTTACTTTTGTCTGTTAAGACAATTTTATAAGTAAACACGCTGTCTTTCGACAAGAATTTCTTTTTTTGATCCTGCAGGTCAAGGGTTACCCAGCCTTTTTCCTGCAGGGTCTTATATTTTTCTAATGCTAACTTATCATTTTTACTCTTAAACCTGATTTCACCCACTTCCATTTTTACCTCTTCATAAACCGGGTTGGCTTTAAGATAGGTTTCAATGACATCTGTTGCGGTACTTTCGTCTAAATTCTCAGCGGCACCTTTACAGCCTGTGATGAACAAAATAAACAATGCGGAAATGGTCAGTAAATTCAGATTTTTCATAAGAGGGATAGGTTAATTTTGCAATTGACGGAGGTACATTTGAATGGTATTTTCCAGGCCAAGGTAGAGGGCGTCGCTGATTAAGGCATGGCCGATGCTGACTTCCAGTAATCCCGGGATGTTTGCTGCGAAATATTTTAGATTTTGTAAATCGAGGTCGTGACCAGCATTGATGCCTAAGCCCAATTCATTGGCAGTTTTCGCAGCGGCGATATAAGGTTTAATGGCTTGTTCGCGGTTTTGATGATAATGACGGGCATAGTCTTCCGTGTACAATTCAATGCGATCTGTACCACTTGCTGCGGCTGCTTTCACCATTTCTTCTACGGGATCTACGAAAATAGAAACGCGGATGCCGGCCGTTTGAAACAGCTGCACCATTTCTTGCAGATAATCCTGGTGTTTAATGGTATCCCATCCATGATTTGAAGTGATTTGGCCTTCTGTATCGGGTACTAGTGTAACCTGAGCAGGTTTATTGGCCAAGACCAGGTCAACAAATTTCTGCTCTTTACAATTTCCTTCAATGTTAAATTCTGTAGCGATAACTGCTTTTAAGTCGAACACATCCTGGTAACGGATATGTCTTTCGTCCGGACGCGGGTGAACCGTAATGCCCTCTGCTCCAAAGCGCTCACAATCCAGCGCTACCTTTACTAAATCTGGATTATTTCCGCCGCGACTATTTCTTAAAGTCGCAATCTTATTGATGTTTACAGATAAATTTGCCATGACGTAAAAATAGCGGATTATTTCCTTATTTTGTTCTAAGCAATGCTCCTAATTTATTAAGCCATTCTTCATGAAGTTTCTTTTTACATTTCTATGCCTGTTGAGTTTACAAAGCCTGGTGCATGGACAGGATGCAAAGACAGATCCGAAAGGTTTTCCAGTGATTGCACATCAGGATACGCTGTTTTACATCCAGAATAGGTTAGGCTCATTGTCTGCAAAGGAACGTGCAGAAAGAACTTCCGAGAAAGTCGCGAAATTGGCTGACGACCTGCTTTTTGTACCTGATTCGGTGAAGGTGGTTAAAGATTCCCTGGTGATGGATATTGCCTATAAAGGTGATATTCTGATGAGTTTATCTAAGCTGGATGCCGATTCTGTTCGGATGGATATGGACGTGCTGGCCAAAACTTATCAGCAGATCATTGTGGACAATGTGACAGAGTATAAGAAAGAAACCGATGTGGTAGAACTTCTGAAGCGTGCCGGGCTGGGGATTCTGATCCTTTCCGTACTTGGGGCTTGTCTTTTTTACCTGAATAAGTTTTTCAATCGCTTTCGAGGATGGATTAGTAAAAGACTTCATCAAAAACTGAGTAAACTTAAAATCAAAGACTACGAGCTGATCAATCGGAAAAGTGAACTTTTACTGATCAACAAGGCCCTGCATTTGGTGAAATTTGTATTGATGTTTTTATTGGTATATCTGACCTTACCCTTGGTATTTCGTCTTTTCCCATGGACAAAACCTTTGGGTGATCATTTGATGAACTTTGTACTGAATCCGCTGAAAAATATCTTTTCATCGCTGATCAATTTCATTCCTAACCTGATCACGATCCTGGTCATTTTCTTCGTCTTCCATTATGTGAAAAAGCTGATTAAATTTTTAGCAGGGGAGATTGAATCAGAAAAATTAAAGATCAATGGATTTTATCCTGACTGGGCAAAACCAACTTATAATATCATCAAACTGGTGTTAAATGCTTTTATGCTGGTGGTGATCTGGCCATTTATTCCAGGTTCCAATTCGGAAATCTTTAAAGGGGTATCGGTGTTTTTAGGACTGCTGATTTCTTTTGGATCTTCTTCTGCGATCAGCAATGGTGTAGCGGGAATGGTGATTACCTATATGCGTCCTTTTAAAGTAGGGGATGTAGTGAAAATAGGAGATATTACCGGTTCAGTATTGGAAAAATCCTTGTTGGTCACCCGTTTGAAAACAATTAAAAATGAAATCATTACGATTCCGAATAGCGCCATTCTGAATGGAAATACGGTCAACTATACGAGTTTATGCGTAGGAGAAGGTTTGATTATACATACGACACTCACATTAGGTTATGATATTCCATGGGCTAAAATCCATGAATTGCTGATTGGCGCTGCATTGGCTACAGAGGGAGTGATCAAAGAAAAACAGCCCTTTGTACTACAAACCAGCCTGGACGATTGGTATGTTTCTTATCAGCTGAATGCGTATGTATCAAGGCCGGATATAATGGCGGTGATTTATTCGGAGCTCCATAAAAACATTCATGAGGCTTTTGATGCAGCAGGAGTAGAGATCATGTCGCCGCATTACCAGGCGATGAGGGACGGAAATGCGAGTACGCTGCCTAATAAAGCAGTAGCGGATACAGGTGGTTTATTACCAGATTCAAAAGTTTAATCCTTAGCGCCTGCTATAAAAAAAGGGATGTTGTGTGAAACAACATCTCTTTTACTTTTTAAGCCTAGGCTTGTATTTTAAGTTTTTAGCGGATTTACATCCGCTAAAAACTTAATTTGCTTTAGTATCTGTAAGCCTCAGGTTTGAATGGACCTTCTACAGGAACGCCAATATAATCTGCCTGGTGCTGATCTAGAACGTCTAATTCTACACCGATTTTAGCTAAGTGTAAACGTGCTACTTTCTCATCTAAGTATTTAGGAAGCACATAAACTTTATTCTCATAATTAGCGGTGTTCGTCCACAATTCTAATTGCGCTAAAGTCTGGTTAGTGAAAGAGTTAGACATTACGAAACTTGGGTGGCCAGTAGCGCAGCCTAAGTTTACCAAACGTCCTTCAGCCAATAAGATGATATCTTTACCGTCGATGGTATATTTATCAACCTGTGGTTTGATTTCCACTTTAGTATCACCATAGTTGGTGTTTAACCAAGCTACATCGATCTCATTGTCAAAGTGACCAATGTTACAAACGATTGCTTTGTCTTTCATTACTTTAAAATGTTCTGCACGAACGATATCACAGTTACCAGTAGTAGTGACGATAATATCAGCTTCTTTAACAGCAGTAGCGAATTTCTTCACTTCATAACCTTCCATTGCTGCTTGTAATGCACAGATCGGATCAATTTCAGAAACGATTACACGTACACCTTGTGAGCTTAATGATTCTGCAGAACCTTTACCCACATCACCGTAACCGGCAACAACAGCAACTTTACCAGCCATCATTACATCAGTTGCACGACGAATCGCATCAACCAATGACTCACGACATCCGTATTTATTGTCGAATTTAGATTTAGTTACTGAATCGTTTACATTGATTGCAGGTAAATGTAAAGTGCCATTTTTCATGCGCTCATATAAACGGTGAACACCAGTAGTCGTTTCTTCAGAAAGACCTTTGATGTCTGCAATCAGCTCAGGGAACCTATCGAAAACCATGTTGGTTAAATCACCACCATCATCTAAGATCATGTTTAATGGCTGACGCTCAGGGCCGAAGTGTAAAGTTTGTTCAATACACCAGTCGAAATCTGGTTCGTTAAGACCTTTCCATGCATACACCTGAATTCCTGCAGCAGCAATTGCAGCAGCAGCATGATCTTGTGTAGAAAAGATATTACATGATGACCAGGTTACTTCTGCACCAAGTTCTACCAATGTTTCGATCAAAACAGCAGTTTGAATCGTCATGTGTAAACATCCTGCGATGCGTGCACCTTTTAATGGTTTCGAAGGACCGAATTCTTCGCGTAATGACATTAGTCCTGGCATTTCTGCTTCGGCTAATCCAATTTCTTTACGACCCCATTCCGCCAGTGAAATGTCCTTAACTTTATAAGGGACATAAGTTGTCTCTACTGATGACATATTTCTATATTTAAATGATTAAATGCGAACTTTTACCTTGTTCTTCATAGGCTCAGCATAGTTTTGCTGGAACCTTTTTGGAAACAGGCTAATTATGCGACAAAATTACACAATAGTTTGGCCAATTTCAAAACCGTTTCATTAGCTGTCAGATAGGAGAGTTGGTTATGACACAAGAAGGATAAAAGAATTATATTAGAATGATGGAGATACAAGGCATGGATACTGGTCGGGAAGAGACCTGCATTCCCAAAGCCTCTGGAGGGGGATGCTATAGGGTTTGGATAGCAGAGACTATCGCAACCCCTTCCGAGCCCTATGGCAATGTGCTTCTCTTCCCGATCACTACCCGACCACTTTCTCGTCTTTTTTTATTTTTTATTTAAATAAGGTTCAACGTGTATGAGGGTATCTTTTATATGAAGATTTGAGGCTCGCAATTCGTCTTTCACCTGATGGGCGATTTCATGTGCATCAAATACATTGGTATTTCCATCCACTTCAATGTGCATATCTACATAGTAGTCCAGTCCCATCTTTCTTACATAACATTTCTCTACTTTTTTAACTTCTATATGTAAAGAGGCAATATGGCTGATTGCGGCAACTAATTCGTCGGAAGGGGCTTTGTCCATGATTTCTTCAAATGCCGGACGGATGATCTTGAAAGCATTGTAGATGATGAAAAGACAGGCAAAAAGCGCAGCCCAGTCGTCCGCGCCTTCGTAACCTTTACCCAGAAAAATTGCGATGGAAATACCAATAAAGGCGGCAATTGAGGTAATGGCATCACTCCTGTGGTGGTAAGCATCGGCAATCACTGCCTGGCTGTTGATTCGCTTTCCGACCGCATAAACATAACGAAATAGGATTTCCTTTGCTGCAATCACCAGCAGCAGCACGATTAAGGTGTAGCTTTTTGGAAGTTCGTGCGGGGTATTGATAAAAGCGATCGAATGGTAGGCAATCCATCCTGCAGCAGCCAGCAGGAAAAATCCAATGAGGATTGCAGCTACAGGTTCGGCCTTCCCATGGCCATAAGGATGGCCTTTGTCTGGCGGTCGCTGGGCATAAATCAGGGCAACCCAAAGTAATCCTGAACTGATCACATCTGCTCCCGATTCCGTGGCATCGGCAATCAAGGCATAAGATTGGCCAAGATGACCGGAAATCCCTTTTACAAAAATTAAAATAATACTAATGATGATACCCAATTGGGTAGTACGGATGGCTTCCGAGGAAGGGCTTCTTTTTGCCTGCTCCATAAAAAAATAAAAATGTATAAATGACCCCAATTGAAAATTTGAGGAGTCGGCCTGGACAATTAATCTAAACTAAAAAGGAGGGTTGAGGTGGTCTGTAGGGTTTCCCGGAAAGTCTGGAAATTTCTTTTTCCCTATAAAAAAAACATAATTCATTGGGTTTGCAAGATTGGTTTGGGCTAAGCTCAAAACAAGGCTCTTGACAGAACAATAGTTGATGATGGCCGTATAAGATCTTTTTAAAAGGGAGCTTCATATCCTGCTTGCTATCATTGTCCACAATGTCCTTTCCCCAGTAATGCATGGAAAGAAAATCAACAAAGTTGATGTTGGGATTGCGGGAGGTATGATCAATGTAATGAGATACGAGTAAGGGAGCTTTGAAAAGCTCAGCTATCGCCGAACCAGATAAAATACAGGTAACCAGAAAGTAGATCATCACCCTTTTCACGACGCAAATGTACTCATTTCATCACAATTCAATTGCCCTTGGCATGGATTTAGCTAAACTGCCATCAAAATTACCTTAACCTATTTAAATTAGCCAAATCCTATGAAAATTACCACTCTATTATTGCTCTCAAGCCTACTGATATGCTTTGGATGCCGTTCACAAAATCGCATGACATTAAATTCTACACCATTGAAGATTGAAAAAAAAGCAGATTATGCTAAAGTACAGCCCTATTATGAACTAGATTTTAGTGCAGCTTTTTGCTTATTTGAGGTCAGGGTTAATGATGTATTGGTCTTTACGATGAACCTGGACGGACAGACTTCTACTATGATTCCAATCAATTCAGCTATTTTAGAAAGTGGAAAACAACAAATTGCGATTACAGTACTACCCCTGGCTGGTCAGAAGTTTTTAAACCCAAGCGCTCAGTTTAAATACAATATCAAAGTTTTTGATGCAGCTAATGAGCTCAATTTTAAGGAGCAGCTTCCCGGAGAATATGCTGTGGCGAAAGTGGATCCTTCGAAGAAACAGACCATACTTACACAAAGTGCCGATTTTAACGCAGAGCTGCCTTACACCATCAGAGCTTATCAAAATTCTACTGATCTCACTTCAGTAAGCGGATTAAAAGATAAACTGAATGATGCGTACCAGCAACTCTCAGCGCTCATCAAAAAAGGGGAGGTAGAGCAAATTAAAAAATTGATAGCCAATAGAGAAAGTGTCGCTGCGGTTACCATGTACCTGAGTAAAGAAGAATCAGATGATCGGATGGAAGGTATTGTCAGTAATCTAAAATCAGGATATAAACTAGCACCTATTCCTGCAGATGCCCTTGTAAAGATTTTTGGTAATGGAAAGCTTGCTACTTTAATCAGGCCTAATGGCGAGCCGGCTTTAATCCTGAAAAATGAGAAAGATCAGGAGGAACTGCAGTTGGAATTCACCTTTTTTATTCCTGCTGGTAAAACTGATCTTGAAATTATCTAGCTGAAGCTTTAACCATTTCGGATGATATGTATTTGAGAAAGAAGAAATGGGAAATTTTGCTTTTGGATAAACTAAAAAAGCCTTTCAGTATTACTGAAAGGCTTTTGCTATTTTGCTCCCTCTGCTGGGCTCGAACCAGCGACCCTCTGATTAACAGTCAGATGCTCTAACCAGCTGAGCTAAGAAGGAGTACTGGTTACCAAATAAACGGCTTTTTGATGCTTTAAGCAACATTAAGTTTCGTTCGTTTTGGGAATGCAATATTAGGAGTTTTTAGCCGATTATAAAAGTACTATTACAAGTTTTTTTTAGATTTTAAATTAAGCCCTTAGTTTAGTGGGGGTTAAAATTCATTTTTTATTTCCTAAAAACCCTCGAAACAGGGTTAAGCAGCATTAAATAGGTAAAATCAAAGTAATTTAAAGGTAAAATCAGAGGCGAAGCCGATGTATTTCTTTGATGGTAATGCACGTTGCTGTACATTTGTATGGATTAATGAATTAAAGAAAGAAAATATGTATCCTGAATATTTAGTAGAACCAATGCGTGCAGAACTTACTAAAGTAGGTTTCGAAGAGATGAAAACTGCAGCAGATGTAGATAATGCAATCGGCACTGAGGGTACCGTTTTTGTAGTGGTAAACTCTGTTTGTGGTTGTGCAGCAGCAAATGCTCGTCCTGCAGCAAGATTGGCAGCAGCAAATGAAAAACATCCTGATAAATTGATTACTGTATTTGCAGGTATGGAAAAAGAAGCAGTGGACAGAGCTAGAGGTTATATGATGCCTTTCCCTCCATCTTCTCCAGCAATGGCTTTATTCAAAGATGGTAAATTGGTTCACATGATCGAACGTCACCAGATTGAAGGCAGACCAGCACAAATGATCGCTGATAGCTTGATTGGTGCTTTTGAGGAACACTGCTAATTACTGCCAAATATTAGGCATATAATATATTAAAACAGGGGCTGGTTGTTAGAAACCAGCCCCTGTTTTGTTTAGGTTGTATTTAACCTTATTTTTTTTGTCGGGGGGTATACCTGATCTTTATCCTGTCTTCCAGGTAGATATAATATTTGCTCGACAGATCAGCTTTAAAAATCTTTATTCAGCAGTTTTTCCAGTTCTCCAAAAGAAACGTTCATCCGTACTCTTCCTTGTTTTGCATAAGCGATTTCGCCAGTTTCTTCAGAAATAATGACGGCAACAGCATCCGTAGTTTCGGAAACACCGATCCCAGCTCTGTGGCGTAAACCAAATTGTGGAGGGAGTTTGTCGTTATCTGTTAAAGGTAAAATACAACTGGCACTTTTGATTTTGTTTTCTGCAATGACTACGGCACCATCGTGCAGTGGACTGTATTTTTGAAAGATACTTTCCAGTAATCTTTTAGATATTTTCGAATCAATCACCTCACAGCTGTTGGCGAAAAGCTGATCGTCATAAAACTTAACAAATACGATTAAAGCCCCTGTACGAGATTTTTTCATGCTTTTGCAAGCATCAATGATTGGTTTAATGCGCACCAGATTATCTCTTTCAATATTTTTACTGCCGAAAATATAACCCCACCAAGCTTTATTCTGCTGTAGGAAGGTGTTTTTTCCAATCAACAACAGGAAACGCCGGATCTCCGGCTGAAAGATCACAATCAAGGCGATGATCCCCACGCTCATGAACTTGTTGATAATGGTAGAAAGTAACCTCATATTGAGCTGATCTACCGCAAACCAGATGATCAGAATGATCAGCATGCCCAGCAGTAAGTTTACCGCCAGCGTGTTTTTTATCAGGTTGTAGATATAGTAAATAAGGAGTGCGACAAATATAATGTCCACCACATCCGTTAATGATACTCTTAGAAAATCGAAATCAAATCCTTTCATTATGCCCAAGTTAGGTATTTTTTGATATTAATCGCGAGCATGCTTTTTTAATGCGATCTGGTTTTCTCTACCAGGGCAATACATTCTGCCGCTGCTTTTACATCGTGTACCCTTAGTATGCCCGCGCCTTTCATCAAGGCGATGGTATTTAGAATAGTGGTGCCGTTTAGGGCCTCTTGTGGATCATTTCCAAGAAAATTATAAATCATCGATTTCCTGGAGAAACCTACCAGCAATGGCAATTCAAAAATATCCAATTCTTCCAACTGGTTTAGCAATTGATAATTTTCATCGGTAGTTTTTGCAAAACCAAAACCTGGATCAAGGATGATGTCCTTTACACCTAACTTTCTTAAGGACGCTATCTTTTGAGAAAAATAATCCACCAGATCCAGGCCGATATTCGAATAACCGGTTTGCTGCTGCATATTTTGCGGAGTGCCGCGCATGTGCATCAGAATATAAGGAACTTGTAAATCAGCTGCGGTTTGGAACATGGCCTCATCCAGTTCTCCTCCGGATATGTCATTGATCAGATGTGCTCCGGCCTCTATACTTTCCTTTGCTACTTTCGCGCGGAACGTATCAATGGAGAGCCAGGCTTCAGGGAATTTTTTACTGATGATTTCTACCATAGGTACCATCCGGCTTAATTCTTCTGCTTCACTAACTTCTGCAGCACCGGGACGAGAAGAATATGCGCCAATGTCTATGAACTTAGCACCCTCATTCAGAAAAGTTTCCGTTCGTCTTAAAGCGTCATCGGCATTGTCAATTCTACTGTTATTGTAAAATGAATCCGGGGTCAAGTTGAGGATTCCCATCACCGTTGGCTTGCTGATATCTACAAGCCTGCCTTGCAGGTTTAGTGTGGTCTTTCGGTTTAAAAATGTATCTTTAGCCATCGTATAAAACAAAAATACGGTATTTAAATAGCTTTAAACTAAATATTTTAATTGTTTTGGCAACAAACACCTCAAAAGAATTCGATTCAGTAATTGCGGTTTGTAAATCGCTTTTTATAAAGAAAACAAAGGACTATGGAACGGCATGGCGCATACTTAGGCCGTCCTCCATTACCGATCAGATTTTCATCAAGGCACAGCGCATCCGTACCCTGGAAGATAAAAAAGTTGCTATGGTAGATGAAGGCGTTATTCCCGAATATATAGGCATCATCAATTATTGCGTGATGGGGATGCTGCAGCTGGAACTGACCGAAAATGATCCTTATGATTTGGATCCTGATCATGTAGAACAGCTTTATGACGAGAAAGTAACCCTCACCAAAGACCTGATGTTCGCTAAGAACCATGATTATGGAGAAGCTTGGAGGGATATGCGTGTGAGTTCTTTAACAGACCTCATCCTAATGAAAATTTTAAGAGTAAAACAAATAGAAGATAATGCCGGTAAAACATTAGCCTCAGAAGGGATCGATGCCAATTATCAGGACATGCTCAACTATTCTGTTTTTGCATTAATTAAACTTGGCCTGAGATAATGAAGAAAATTGCCCTAAATTTTGCCAGAATATTTGTTGGCGTCCTGTTTATATTCTCAGGACTGATCAAAGCGAATGACCCATTGGGCTTCGGTTATAAATTACAGGAATATTTTGAGGTCTTTCACCTGCCTTTTTTAAGTGGGATTGCTACCGGAATTGCCATCTTACTTTGTGTGATGGAAATCGTGCTTGGGGCATTACTGCTTTTCGGCTTCTGGGCTAAAAAGGTGACGGCGGGCTTATTGGTGGTGATCATCTTTTTTACTTTCCTAACTTTCGTTTCCGCATTTTTCAAAGTAGTAACCTCTTGCGGTTGTTTTGGAGACGCCATTCCTTTAACGCCATGGCAGTCTTTCTCTAAAGATTTAGTGCTGCTGGTGTTGATCATTTACCTTTTCCTATATAAGGATTTAATCCGCCCAATTACCAACAACCGGAGTTGGCAAAGCGCTTCTTTGGCTATTGTGTTGTGTGCTTCGCTGTTGTTCAGCCAGTATACTTATAGCAGATTGCCGATTTTGGACTTCCTGCCTTATAAGGTAGGGGCGAGTATTCCTGAATTGATGGCTATCCCTCCTGGAGCTCAGCCTGATGAGTTTCTGATCATGTATAACTTGAGCAATAAGAAAACAAAAGAGAAGAAGGTGATGAGCGACAAGGATTACCTGAAAACGGAAATCTGGAAAGATGAAAACTGGGAAATTGTAGGTACGCCTGAAAAGAAACTGATCAAAAAAGGATATGAGCCGAAAATTAAAGATTTGCTGATCAGTGATGCCTCGGGTACAGATTATACGAAAGAACTGATTGAAAATCCTTACTATAACCTAGTATACGTAGCCTATAACTTGAACGATACAGATGAAGAAGCAATCGCTAAATTAAACGCATTGGCGTTAAATGCTGCGGAACAATTTAACATCAGGACGGTACTGCTGACTTCCAATTCTGCACAGGATGCCCTTGCTTTCAGTAAAAAAATGAAACTGTTTACAGAAGTATTTTATGCGGATGCTGTTCCTTTGAAAAGTATGGTAAGGGCGAATCCAGGTGTATTACTGCTTAAAAACGGAGTTATTGTCAATAAATGGCATTACAATGCAGTGCCTTCTTTTGAAGTGCTTTCAGAAAAATATTTTAGTAAATAACCGATGTTTGCTTATGCCCTCAAGAAGTCTTTCTATGGACTGGCGGTAATGCTGGGGGTGCTGAGCGTGGTCTTTTTATTGTTTAATGTATTACCGGGCGATCCAGCCAGAATGACGATGGGGCAACGCTCCGACGTGCAGTCGCTGGAGGCTGTCCGAAAAGAATTTGGCCTGGATAAATCCAGGCCAGTTCAGTTTTTTCTATACCTCAACGATCTTTCTCCTATTAGTATTCATGAAGACAATGCCGAGAACCACAGCAAATATCACTATGTGAAATTGCTGCACATTGGGAACGAAGTACTGGTTTTAAAGTGGCCTTACCTCCGTAGGTCTTACCAGACTAAACGTGAGGTTACCATGATCTTAAAAGAAACAGTTCCCAATACTTTTGTACTGGCCTTATCGGCAATGATTTTTGCCACTGTAATTGGGGTACTTCTAGGTGTCGTTTCTGCCGTACATAAGGATACCTGGATTGATAAAGCGGCAAATTCATTTGCCATTCTGGGGATTTCTGCTCCTTCTTTTTTTGCAGGAATTATCATCGCCTGGTTGTTTGGCTTCGTCTGGAGCGATTATACCGGCCTGAATATGTCGGGCAGTCTATATAGTTATGATCCTTTTAAAGGGGAAATAATGACCTGGAAAAACCTTTTGCTGCCCATGCTGACGCTAGGCTTGAGGCCATTGGCCATCATCGTACAGCTCACCAGAAGTGCGATGCTTGATGTGCTCGCTCAGGACTATATCAGAACTGCGAAGGCTAAAGGTTTGAGCAGGCATGCGATCATTTACAAACACGCCTTAAAAAATGCTTTAAATCCTGTCATTACTGCGATTTCCGGTTGGTTTGCAGGATTACTGGCAGGTTCTTTTTTTGTAGAATATATTTTTGGATACAATGGCTTAGGGAGGACCACCGTTACTGCGCTGGAAATGTCAGATTTTCCGGTAGTGATGGGCTCAATTCTTTTTATTGCCTTTATATTTGTGGTGATCAACATTCTGGTAGACTTATTATATGCCGCTGTTGACCCCAGAGTTAAACTTGCTGAATAAAAATGAAGATATTTCTGATAGGATTTATGGGTTGTGGTAAAAGTACGCTGGGTAGAAAACTGGCGACTAAGCTAGGGTATGATTTTATTGATCTGGACCATCAGATTGAAAAACTCGTAGGGATGTCTATTGGTGCTTATTTTGCGGCCAATGGGGAATCTGCCTTCAGGATCTTTGAAAGTAAAACACTAAAAGAGTTTAATTACCCAGACAACTGTGTAGTGGCCACAGGTGGGGGAGCACCTTGCTATTTTGACAATATGCAATGGATCAATGACAATGGGTTATCCGTTTATATAGAAATGCCCCCTGCGGCATTAGCGAAAAGATTGGAAAGTGGAAAAGATAAACGCCCTTTACTAAAAGACATGAATGAAGAAGAATTAATTGCTTTCATTGCCAGTAAACTGGAAGAACGTAATCCTTTCTACCAGCAAGCAAGTCAGGTTGTAAATGGCATCAGCCTTACGCCCGATGCTTTAAGAGTATTGGTGCTATCGGACGTTTAAAGACCTTCTAAAGGTCTTCTTTCTCAAATTGTTCTTCGATAAATTTGATGTGGGTTCTGCCATGCGGCGCAGGATTACCATCTTCATCTACATTCACAAATACCATTTTATCAATGGTCAGAATACTTTTCCTGGTGATCTTGTTTCTAACTTCGCAGCGCATCGTTAAAGAGGTATTTCCGAAATCGGTTGCAGTGATGCCCATTTCTATAATGTCGCCCTGTTTTGCTGAGCTGACAAAATTGATTTCTGAGATATATTTAGTGACTACCCTTGGATTGCTGAGCTGTACAATTGCATAAATCGCCGCTTCTTCATCGATCCAGCGGAGCAAGCTACCGCCAAACAAAGTCCCGTTAGGATTTAGATCTTCTGGTTTTACCCATTTTCTAGTGTGAAAATTCATAAGCCTTATTTTATTCAAAATTAATCATTTAAGGCTTAATGAATCTCAGGTCGGTGTAAAGAATCAGTCGGTGTAAATGAATGGTACTTTTACGACCTCGTCTTTTTCTTCATTTGGTAGTCTACGGAGTAAGGACCTGAACCTACCACCCAGAATAGGACCAGCAGCATCAGTACAATGATGGAAAGCCATAATTCTGAATTTAGGAATGAAAATCCTCTGGATAAGTTAACAAATAGTATTGCACATACCAGAATTGGAATCTGGATCACTACGGCAAACCTCGTCAGCAGACCAAGTACAATCAGTAAACCACCTACCAGATGGACAAATCCAATTACATGAACTGCTACGCTTGCCATCATCCCTGAAAAACTAAACACATTATTTTGCAGCAGTAAATCCTGTAAGGCCGCTGTGTTGCTCACAATCGCGATACCCTTACCAAAAATAAGTAAACCTAAAACAATCCGTACCGCATCCAGCCATTTGGCATGGTGCAGGTCTCCCCAGTGTTCAATCCTTTGAATAACAGTCATGATATACCTCCTTGTTTTTGAAAAATGCTACTTGAAGTTAAGGAGAATAATCAAGATTATCAAGGGTTATTTGTTGGTTAATTTGCTGCTGTTCAGTCGCTTATTTGTCCTGTGGATTTGAGATTTCAAGAGCTGAAAGACAAATGATAATTTCTGTTCAAAAACGATGTTTTTACACAAATTCTGTTTGACTAGTGCCTTTGTTTTAGTTAAGTGGTTGTTTTTCAGTGATTAATGAGCCTTAAAATAATTTCCCATGTCACCACTTCGATAGGTTTTGTAGTTTATATTTGCCATGTATGAATTAAAATATAATCCCCTATTATCTTGAGATTCTAATACATTGATCAACGTTCTCATTTTTTTGTTGATTACCCGCTTGCATTTAGGCGTTATTGCAAGAGGGATTTATAAAACGCATTAATAACATTCAATATGTCCCCCCTATATTGAATTATCCCTCTTCATGGCATTCGGTAGGAATGCCATGAAGTTTGTTTTTTCAGTATTTTCTTATTTTGTATCTATATATGATCTCTTAATAAATTTTTTAAAAATAAATATACCCTAATGAAAATCAGCCAATTGATGCTTCAGACTGTGTTTTTGCGGAATTTTACTTCTTATTTTAACTAATAAAATAATTAATTATTGTTATTTTTCCAGAAAATTCAAAGTGATTTTAAATAAATTCCTTTTTATTGCATGGTTTTTGTATTTGAACCTAAAATTTATTTATTATATTAAAATTTTCTTCCAAACCATTCGTTAGCACTATTGTCCAGTTGTCCTTTATAAGAATCCAGTATTGATATGGTTAAAAAAGAACCCACAGAAGCCATTAAAAGCCGTTTATTAACGGAACGTAAGCTGATAGATGCAGTTGGTGCGATTATTAAGGCTAAAGGCTACCGTGCATTGGGCGTGAACGAAATCGCCAGGGAGGCCAAGGTCAGTAAGAAACTGATTTATCGGTATTTTGAAAACGTAGACCGCCTGATTGAAACCTATGTAATTGAAAAAGATTACTGGTTGTCGCATAAAAAACACATTTCCAGCGACATTGAGGGTATCAATAAAAAAAGCGCCTTAATTGATACCATTTCCTCTCTTCTTGAAAAGCAGTTTGAGTATTTCTGGAATGAGGAAGAAATGCAGAAGATCATTTTGTGGGAAATCTCAGAAAGAACCATCTTGCTGGACAGCGTGTGTAAAGTAAGGGCAGAACAGGGAGATGTATTGCTGGAGATGTCGGATCCTTATTTCAAGAACTCTCCGGTGAGTTTGAGGGGGGTATCAGCGCTGCTGGTTTCTGGAATTTATTATATGGTACTTCATGCGAAGAAAAATGACAGCACCATCTGTGGATTGGATATTAATTCAGAAGCGGGAAGAGCGGAAGTGAAGAAATCCATTAAACATATTATTGAATGGGCATTTCAGGCAGGTAAAATTAAAAATAAGACTATTTAAAAGTATCGAACTGCGGCTGCAGGATGGCCGAGAAAGTCGTTCTTGGTGGCAGATTAAGATAAGGGTAAGTCACCTTCGATAAATACAGCCCTTGCGGATGTGCAGGGGTAATCAGTCTAGGTGTTTCTTTACTGATCAGATGATGCTCAAATTCATCCACACTCAATTCCCCTTTACCGATTTTTAACAATTGGCCCATGATGATCCGAATCATCTTGCCTAGAAAGCGATTAGAGGAGATTTGGAAGCGTAAACGATCTCCACTGCTGTCTACGGTCAATTCTGCCGATTTCACATAACAGAGCGTATGCTCGTACTTATCCGGACTAGTGCAAAAAGCACGGTAATCCTGGTATTGAGGCAGCAATGCTGCGGCCTGTTTCATTTGATCAAAGTTTAGATCAGGTAAAAGGTAGTAGGCACTATGTCCGTTAAGAAAAGGGCTTTTATAAGTATGCATAAAATAATCATAGCTGCGCTGTACGGCATCAAAACGGGCATGAGGTAAGCCTTCCATTGGAATGATGTCAAAAACGGCAATACTGGCTGGCAACAACTTATTTAATCGAAACATCAGGTCGAAATCCCATGGCTGTTCTATATCCATGTGAAAAAAGAACTGACTGGCATGAACATGAGCATCGGTACGGCCACAGCCATTGATAAATATTGGGGTTTTCAGGATCTGTGTCAGTGCATTTTCGATCACGCCCTGTACATTCATCACTCCGGGTTGTTTCTGCCATCCATTAAAATGAAGGCCATGGTAGCCTATGTGTACGAAATACCTCAATGTCTTATCTTCTTGCTCTTTTATTTAACTCTTCTATTGGCATATTCATCATCCTTCCAATTGGCTGTTTGCCTCTGTAAGTAATCACTCTCAACATCGTTGCATCTTTTGGCGGTGTTAGTTTTTCCGTATACTTCGGATAAAAGCGATCCGGGAAGGAGTTGTCGAAACTGTAATAAATATCCAGTCCTGTGATTTCCGTGCTCAATTCAATGATCAGCTGTTTATCGGCAGACCTGCTGACTTTAAAAATAGGGTCATATACACTAGGCGCGTATTTCGTTTCCGCAACATCCAGGCGCTGAAAGTGCTGTTCTACTCTTCCAAAAAAGTTCTCCCAGTTTTTCTTTTCTTTAGGCGACCATACGGATTCCGCAATGGCCATCCCTCTTGGCCAGGTCATGTATTCGGCCTGACGGATATTGGTAACCTGCTCTGTCCATAGGTTGGCTTGTCCGCCTTTAATGTATTTCGGATCCACACCTGCAGGAATGGGATCAAATTCGTAGGCTTTACTCAAACGTAGGGAAGCATATACTCTTGGTTCTGTAATCTGGTCGGCCTGCATATAATCCAGGTAAGCATAAGTACTGGGACTCATCACCACTTCATGTTTTTTCATTGCAGCATCGGCTCCATTTTTTACACCTCTCCAGCTCATCACTGCAGCACTTGGAGAAAGATCCCCATCCATGATCTCATCCCATCCCATGAACTTTTTACCTTTGGATTCTACAATTGCCTGTACTCGCTTTTCAAAATAGCCCTGTACCTGATGCATATTCTTTAATCCTTCTTTCTGCATCAATGCTTTAATGGCATCGCTCTTTTGCCAGAAGTTAAAAGGGGCTTCATCCCCACCCATGTGGATATATTCGAATGGGAACAATGCGGCTACCTGGGTAATCACACTATCTAAAAAGCTGTATACTTTTTCATTCGCCGGGCAAAGGGTGTTGTCTACCAAGGCGGTTGGCGGTGCTCCTCTTGACCAGTCCATGATTCTTTCGCCAGAGCGAACACGGTAATTTTCTGCACCTGAAGTACAGGAAAGCTCTGGGTAAGAAGCTATGGCGGCTAAACTATGACCCGGGACGTCAATCTCCGGCATGATGTTCACAAACCGATCCTGTGCGTATTGAATGAGTTCTTTTAAATCCTCCTGGGTATAAAAACCACCATAAGTACGGGGCTCATCTGGTGTAGGTGGGATGAAATTTCCGAATTCTCCAGTTTTCTTCACGCTCCATGCGCCTACTTCGGTCAGTTTTGGAAAACCTTTGATTTCTATTCTCCAGCCTTCATCATCGGTGAGGTGTAAATGAAGTATGTTATACTTATAGCGAACCATTGTGTTGATGTATTGTTTTACTTCTTCTTTTGTGAAGAAATGGCGGGCTACATCCAGCATTAGGCCTCTCCAGCCTACACGCGGGTAATCGGTAATGTCTACGCAGGGTGCAGACCAGGTTTGTGCAGCTACTGGTTCTTTACTTTCTATTTCTTTAGGGAAGAGCTGTATCAGGCTCTGTGCGCCATAGTATAAGCCGGCTGCTTTATTGGCCCTGATCAGAATTTGACTGGTTTTAACGGTCAGCTGATAACCTTCGTTTCCTAACTGTGGATTTTGTTTATCATTTAAGATTAACCTGATTTGCGCATGATCTCCAGCATGGCCGCTCAGTACAGAGACATATCTGCCGGTAGGAACAGACAATCTTTCCTGTAGGAAAGCAGTTACTTGTTTCAATTCCGGGATTGCCGGGGCATGGATGGTTACATTTTCAGGTAAGATGAAATGACCAGCTTGTTTAATCACAGAAACAGGTTCTGGAATGATGGCAATTTCGGTAGGAAGCAGGTTTGATATTGCCGGCTCCGTCATCGTTGTGGTAGCTGGTAGAGGCCCCTGGCTATAACCAGCTGCGCTGATCATACCACTCAATACCAACAGAAATAATCTCTTCATAGCAAAGGTTAACCGTATTTCTTATGTTTAAAAACTGTCGCAATTTATCAATAAAAAGGCAGATAATGTGGCGATCCTTTTATTTTAAAGCATCCAGTACCTTGAATAGCTTCTTGTTAATGCCTGATCCGTTATAATTATTGATGTTGATTACGATGACGTATTTGTTGCCTGTTTTGTCTGTATAATATCCGGCATAGGCAGAAACATCGGCAATGCTGCCACTTTTTAACTTCATGCCGTTGTTGTCCGGGATTGATTTATAGAAGTCTGGAAACCAGGTTTCTTTTTGTGATTGAAAAAGGATTTCGGCCATGGCCAATGGGGTGACTCTGGTGGCCGGCGATAGTCCGCTGCCATCTACAATGTTCAAAGCACGTCTGTCCATCCCTTTTTGCGCCCAGAAGTTGATTTCTGTTTGTGCTCCATTGGCGGTGGTTGGTAGTTTGCCGGATTTCCAGGCCAATGTTTTTAGCAGGTGTTCTCCGTATAAATTGACACTTTTTTTATTGAACCAATACACCATTTCCGATAAGGTAGGAGAGGAGATCGTGATTAGTTTCTGTTGAACAGCGGGTACAGTTTGCTGATCTACAGCGAGCAGTCTAGCAGTAGTTGGGGGTAATAGTGTGGCAATACCTATTCTTTTCAGGGTATCCTGTAAACGAAATGCAGCGTCATAAGCAGGGTTAGGTACGGCAGTAGAGACACCTGGTTTGGAAATTCCCAAGGCCCAGGTTCCGCGAAGGTAGGCCAGGTTGCCATCAGGAGGCAGGTAGGAATACGCATGGTCACCGCTGCCCTCAGCACCAGCTTTCAACTCATTTATGATTTTAAGGTAAGGCATTTCCGGAACTACCTTTAAAATAGATACCGGTTGATCTTTAGAGTTGCTGGCTTTCAGGTGGATGTCGAACTGGTTTTCGCGCCAGCTGAGTGCGGATGGACCGGCACCGTAATAATTGCCGATATCTTGCCAGATCCAGCCATCAGGTGTGCTTTGCGTTCCCCAGATGCTGTCGTCACCAATGATTTTACCTTCAATTTTTTTAATTCCTGCGCGCTGTATGGCTGTTACCCATTGCTGCAGGATGTAATTTTCTTTAGTGTTTTCGTAGCGCCAGGAGCCTAAGGTAGGATCTCCGCCACCAACGATGATGAGGTCTCCTTGTAAAGTGCCATCTGGAGTAATCTGGCCGCTGTAAGCAAGGGTAGTTTGGTATTGGAAATCTTTGCCGAGCATGCTGAATGCCGTTGCAGAAGTAATGGTTTTCAAAGTGGAAGCTGTGGCCAGGCCCAATTCTTCATTTTTGCCTAGCAATAGCTTTCCGGTATTTGCGTCCAGAACGCAAAGGCCAATGATCGCATGTTTTGCCTGACCATCATCTTTTAATATCTGATAGGCTTGTTCCAGTTTTTCCATTGGAGTTTGGGCCTGGGCAAGCTGCTGTAAAAGGATCAGGGATAAAAAGACAATGTTTCTGACAATATTCATAATTGGAGGCAATGTAGCTATTAACGAAAAATTGAGGTACAGATTGCCTTTTACAGCGTTCCATACCTCAATCATTTATTTTATGGATGGAGAATTAAACCAGTTCGTTTTTAACCAGGTATTCTGCAATCTGTACCGCATTGGTTGCTGCACCTTTACGAAGGTTATCTGCAACGATCCAAAGGTTCACCGTGTTTGGCATAGATTCATCACGTCTGATTCTTCCCACAAATACTTCATCTTTTTCATGAGCATCCTTTGGCATTGGGTATTTCAGGTTGGCAATATCATCTACCACAACGATTCCTGGAGTTTTAGCCAATAATTCTCTCAATTCGATGACGTCAAATTCGTTATCAAACTGGATATTTACTGATTCAGAGTGGCCACCCATTACTGGAATACGAACTGTAGTCGCTGTTAAACGGATACTGTCGTCGCCCATAATTTTATTGGTTTCCTTGATCATTTTCATCTCCTCTTTTGTGTATCCGTTTTCTTCGAAAACATCAATCTGAGGGATCACGTTTAAATCGATAGGGTAAGCATAAGCCATTGGCCCATCCATGATGCCTTTACGTTCATTCATCATTTGCTCTACTGCTTTAACGCCAGTTCCTGTTACAGACTGGTAAGTTGAAACTACCACACGTTTGATCTTATATTTATCATGTAATGGTTTTAAAGCCACTACCATTTGAATAGTTGAGCAATTTGGATTGGCAATAATCTTATCATCAATAGATAATTCATGAGCATTCACTTCTGGTACCACTAATTTCTTAGATGGGTCCATGCGCCATGCCGATGAGTTGTCAATTACTGTGGTTCCTGCTTCAGCGAAACGTGGAGCATGTTCTAATGAGGTGCTGCCACCTGCAGAGAATAAAGCAATATCAGGTTTCATTGAAATTGCAGTATCCATGTTTACAATCGCATACTTCTTACCCTTAAAAGTGATTTCTTTACCAACACTTTTTTCGGATGCAACCGGAATTAACTCGGTCAACGGGAAGTTACGCTCTTCTAACACTTTTAACATTACGGTACCTACCAGACCGGTGGCGCCTACAACTGCAATTTTCATTTCTTTAATTGGTTTTTTATAGTTCTTATTAATTTATAGTATTCAGTTTTTTGTAATAAGTTCTTTTTATCATTGGCTGATTTCGGCCATATTTTTCAAATATGGTGAAATTTTTGTGCTTTTTGATGCTAAAGTACTCAAAACTTGCATTTTAATGCGCTTTAAAGATCATTAGAGAGGTATTCCCTCTGCTCACTGATCTTTAGGATTTAGTCAAAGATTTGTGGTCATAAAAAAGGGAAGTAGTTTTCGTAAACCACTTCCCTTGATATTTTAAGATTTTATTTTTCTTAAACCAATTCGCGACTTACGTAATCAAAGCTTTGCTTAATGCTAACAAATGGATCCTTGGAGAAATTCTCTTGTTCCACGATGGCATACTTCAATCCTGCCTGTTTGGCATGTTTAAAGAAAGATTTAAAATCAATTGCACCGGTACCAACCTCTGTATTGATGCCATGGTTCGCTTTGTCCATGTCCTTCACATGCCACATTGGGAAACGTCCTGGATATTTATTGAAGAAAGCAACCGGGTCATTACCAGATCTTACTACCCAGTATAAGTCCATTTCAAATTTTACAAGATTTTTGTCAGTTTCAGTCAGCATTATCTCATATCCTGTTTTGCCATCATATTTCTTGAATTCAAAATCATGGTTATGGTAAGCCAGTTTTAATCCTGCTTTCTTACAGATTACGGCAGCCTGGTTTAGGCGTTCCGCAACTTTTTTGTAATCATCAAGGCTTGATCTTAAGTTTTCACCCATCCATGGAATGGTTAGGAAATCCATCTTCAGTGCGTTTGCGCCTTCGATAGCAATTTTCAGTTCGTCCTGGTTTCCGTCTTTTAAGAAAGAATCCAAACCAAAGTGTCCGCTAGGTGCGATCAGTCCATTGTTATCCAACAGGCTTTTGAAGGCTTTAGGTGCCATACCGAAATAACCGTCTTTTGCAGAGTAACCGTAAGTTTCTACTTGCTTATAGCCTGCCTTAGCCACTTGCTCAATCACACCTTTAGGGTCTTTACCGATCACTTCTCTCAAAGTGTACAGTTGAAGTCCGACAGGTTTTACTTTAGCAAAGGCATGTGCAAATGAAGGAAACAACAGGGCTCCTGCTGCAGCCATACCTGCGTTTTTTATAAATGTTCTTCTAGAGTTCATAAGTTTTGATTTATACGTCACAAATATTTACGGCGTCTCTTAGAGATTTGATTTTATCTTTATACTTAGGAATGAATTCCTGCGCCAGATAACCTTTAAATCCCGTTGCTAATATAGCTTTTATAATTGCAGGATAAAACAACTCTTGAGTATCGTCTATTTCATTTCTTCCGGGAACACCCGCAGTATGATAATGAGAGATGTATGGATGGTATTTTTTGATGTTGCTGATGACGTTACCCTCATCGATCTGCATGTGGTAAATGTCGTACAGCAATTTGAAGTTTTCTGAGCCCAGTCTTTTGGCCAGTTCAGCTCCCCATTTGGTGGTGTCGCACTGATAATCAGTATGGTCAACTTTGCTGTTCAGCAATTCCATTACTAAAACTACATGGTGTTTTTCGGCAATACCGATCACTTGTTTCAGGCCTTCTACACAATTGTTGAGGCCGGTTTCGTCATCTTTTCCGCGTCGGTTTCCACTGAAACAGATCAGTTGTTTATAACCTGCTGCGGCAACTTTCGGAATCATTTCCGAGTAATTTTTAATTAATGTTGCATGAAATTTAGGATCATTCCATCCATCCACAAGGTTAATTTCTGCGCCATTACACATGGAAGAGTCCAAACCATGCTTCTTTAAAGTAGGCCAGCCGGCAGGACCAACCAGGTCGATCGCCTTAATTCCTATCTTTTTGGCTTCGATACACAGGGCATCTAATTCCATATCACCGAAACACCATTGACATACTGAATGGTTTACATTTCCTTTTAATGCGGTAGACTGATAAGGCTCCATAGCAAAACTTGGCAATGCTGCCGAAACGCCTAAAGCGGCGGTTCCGGCAACTATGTTTTTCAATGCAGATCTCCTGCTTAATTCTTCGGCCATTATAGATTTACCTGAGTTTCTACTTTTTTCTTATCAGTGAAGAAAACAGCAAACAATAAGAATACCACTAATGCGATTCCTGAAGGAATGATCCATACCATTTTCCAATCGAATGAGCCATCGGCGAGTTTATAGGTATCTGTAATGTATCCAGCTACTTCAAAACCGATTAGCATTCCTACACCATAAGTTGCTAAAGTAATCAGTCCCTGTGCAGAACTTTTGTATTTATCACCTGCAATAGAGTTGGTGTAAATCTGTCCTGATACAAAGAAGAAGTCATAGCAAATTCCATGAAGGGCAATACCAATGATCAGCATAAAGCCTAAATCACCAGCATTTCCGTACGCAAAAAGGGCGTAACGTAAGCACCATGCCAGCATACCTACCAGAATCGTTTTCTTAAAACCGAATTTCGTAAAGAATACCGGAAGCAATAACAGGAACAATACTTCAGAAATTTGTCCGATCGTCATTTTTCCTGTTGGATCCTGCACGCCTACATTAGATAGGAAAGGGTGTGCATTCTGATAATAGAAAGCCAGAGGGATACAAATCAAAATTGAAGAGACAAAGAAAATCGCGAAGTTTTTATCTTTTAATAATTTTAACGCATCTAAACCAAGGATGTCTGAGATTTTTACTTTCTCACCAGCAACAGCTTTTGGCGGTGTTTTTGGCAAGGCAAAGCTAAACAGCCCCATCACTAAGGAAGCAATACCTGCCATTAAGAAAGTATTTTTAAGCAAACCTGCTTTTGCACCTTCTGCAGTATCCCAGTGGAAGTAGAAACTGATCAATAAACCAGCAACAATCCATCCGATCGTTCCAAATACCCTAATAGTAGAGAATTCTTTTTCAGGATCTTTCATCTGATTGAAGGAAACTGAGTTGACTAAGGCCAGGGTAGGCATAAACAGAATCATGTAAGCCAGTACATAAGGGTAAAATACGCTGATGTCTGTGGCATTATACATTTGATACATGAGTACGGCACCGATTAAGTGCAGCACACCAAGGATCTTTTCTGCGTTAAAATAACGGTCAGCAATCAGTCCAATGATGAAAGGAGCAATGATTGCGCCCCAGCTTTGGGTAGAGAATACTGATGCCGACTGGCCACCTGTTGCATTGAGGTTGTTCCCCAGGAAGGTACCTAGTGTCACAAACCATGCGCCCCAGATGAAAAACTCCAGGAACATCATGAATGACAGTTTGATGCGGTTGTTAAGGTTCATTGTTTATTTCTTTTTTTATTTGGTGTAATATTTTAGCGTTTCCTACGCCTATCGGTTAAAGCTCTTTAATCAGGATGTTGCGGAACCATACCTCATCACCATGATCTTGCAAAGCAATTTTTCCGGTCTTGAATGTAGCAAAACCTTCCCAATTTGCAAACTTACTGCCGGCAACCAGCGCTTTAAACTGGTCGTCCCAAAGGGTAGTTTGTACTACTTTTACCCCATTTAATTTTAGCTCCAATTTACCATTTTTGCTGATGATCTCTGCAGTATTCCATTCTCCGACAGGTTTAACTGGCTCTGAGTTGCTCTTAATCAGGTCATAAAGATCTCCTGAACGATGTTTGGTGATTTTTCCATCCGGGTGACCTTCATTGTCTAATACCTGCATTTCCAAGCCTGTGCTATAGGTAGCTCCATACTTTGGCTTGTCTTCATGAACATAAAAAATAATTCCACTATTCGCTTTTGGTGCTACTTTCCAGTCGATTTTCAAGTGGAAGTTGCTATATTCTTTATCGGTCACTAAATCGCCACCACCTTTATTTCCAGCTTTAGGGTTAAAATGAAGCGTACCATCTGTCACTTCCCATTTTTCACCTGCGGTATCCTGGCCGTAAGTATGCCATCCTTTGGTTGTTTTACCATCAAAAAGTTTGGTAAATCCTTTGCTTTTGGATTGCGCATGACTATTGCTTGCAGCGAATACTGCGGTAAGCAGTATCGCTGAGAAGATATATGGTTTCATAATTTTTCTTTTTAGATTAAAAAAAGGAGGGTTAGTTTACCATCCTTTACGGTAGTCGCGTTTCACGAACTGGTTCACGGCATCAAAATTGGTCACTTTCATGTTGTTATTGTCCCAAAGTAATTTGATATCTCTTCCAGGGAAGGTTGCTCTTCCTTTATCATTTTTCACTTGAACATCCGTTCCTCTGATGGCTAGATTTGCCATCAATAAAGCTTCTGTCAGCGGGCCGGCAATATCGAAAGGAGAACTCAGCTCTTTCTTACCATACCCAGCGATACAACCTTCTACCCACTGGGCATAATGGCCATCTGCACCACCAGGAACACGCGCGAATTTCGCAGGAACTTTGATGTCTTTATTTTTACTCAATGGCAATAAACGAGGGTCTGCACTATAAGTACTGGCCATCATTTTTCCTTTGGTACCGATAAATAGTGTACCATTTCCACCATCACCAAAAACTTCATTTGCTTCCAGTTCTTCTGGTCTTTCCGGCTGAATACCGCCGTCCATCCAGTGAACTACAACGTCACCTTTAGTTTTATTGGTTTTAGGGAACTTCAAAGTCACGTGACTTGAAGGAGGACAGCTATCAGGGAAATATCCACGTTTAAATTCATCCACATAGACAGAGCCTACACTAGCTTGAACTTCTGTTGCATATTTCAGGTTCAGTACGCTGAATGGAGCTTCCAATAGGTGACAACCCATATCGCCCAATGCACCTGTTCCGTAATCCCACCAGCCTCTCCAGTTAAATGGAACCAGTTTATTTACGTAATCCTTGTAAGGAGCGGTACCTAACCATAAATCCCAATCCAGGTCTGCAGGCACTTCTGCTTTATTTGCCGACCATGGAATACCCTGGGGCCATACCGGACGATCTGTCCAGGCATAAACCGTATGAACATCACCAATTAAACCTGCATCATACCATTCTTTCATTTGTCTTGGGCCATCATTTGAAGCACCCTGGTTTCCCATTTGTGTCACCACTTTGTACTTCTGTGCTGCTGCAGTTAATGCACGGGCTTCGTAAATGTCGTGAGCCAGTGGCTTTTGAACATACACGTGTTTTCCCAGTTGCATGGCGCCTAAAGCAATGATGGCATGACTATGATCGGGGGTTGAAACAGACACTGCATCGAAGTTTTTATGCTCTTTATCGAACAATTCACGGTAATCCCTATAGTATTTTGCTTTCGGGAATGCCTTTACACTGGCTGCAGCCCTTGAATCGTGTACATCGCAAAGAAAACCGATATCGGCTTTTCCGCTTTTGTAAAAGTTCGCGATATCTGATTGTCCTTTACCTCCTGCACCGATTCCGGCGATAATCAGGCGGTCACTAGGCGCTATAAATCCTGGTCCGCCTAAAACATGACGGGGAACAATCATAAATGCTGAAGCAGCAATTGCAGTGGTTTTTAGGAAACTTCGTCGTGACGAAGTCTCCTGGTTTTTTTTGGTTTCTTCCATGGTTTATATTTGGTTCTGTGGTTCAGGTTATTTTTTCAGGGATAGAATGTAACGTACCATTTCTTTGGCATCGTCTTTCGAAAGGTTAGCATGTGGTGTCATTGGAACTTCACCCCAAACACCTTTACCACCTTCAATAATTTTGGTCGCCAGTTTTTCAACTGAGGCATCGTCATTTGCATATTTAGCCGCAATCTCTTCGTAAGTTGGGCCGATTACTTTGGTTACTTTATTGTGGCAGCCGATACAGTCAGAAGTGGCAATTAATCTTTCTCCTGGGTGTTTTTCTGTGGATGAACTCGTTGCTGCAGGTGTACTCTCAGTGGTTGCTGTGGTACTGGTAGAACTTGATTCCGGACTTCCGCAGGAAGCTAGAACCGAAATAAAGCAGGCAAGGATAAATAGTGTGTTTTTCATCTTAATGTGTGTTAATATATTATAGTCCTAAAATTTTATTGTTGAAGTCGTCATTTCCACCGGAAGCAGCGAAGTCATCGAATGCCCTGTCTGTTACCGGAATGATCAGCTTGCTGATCAGCTCTGCACCTTCTTTGGCACCAACTTGTGCGTCCTTAATTACGCATTCCCATTCCATTACCGCCCAGCCGCTATAATCGTACTGCGCCAATTTACTGAAAATGGTTTTGAAATCTACTTGTCCATCACCTGGAGAACGGTACCTTCCGGCACGGTTTGCCCAGCTTTGGTAACCACCAAAAGTTCCTTGTTTTCCAGTTGGGTTAAACTCAGAATCTTTTACATGGAAAGCCTTGATGCGCTCATGATAGAAATCGATGTATTGAATATAATCCAGTTGTTGTAATACAAAATGAGAAGGATCATACAGCAGACAGGCACGTGGGTGATTGTTTACTTTTTCCAGGAACATTTCGTAAGTGATGCCGTCAAAAAGATCTTCACCAGGATGAATCTCATAGCATACGTCCACTCCACAGTTGTCGAACTCATTCAGGATAGGTGTCCATCTTTTAGCCAGTTCGGTAAAAGCAGCGTCTACCAATCCTTCCGGGCGTTGCGGCCAAGGGTGGAACATGTGCCATAAGAGCGATCCACTAAACGTAGCATGCGCATTTAAGCCCAGGTTTTGTGAAGCTTTCGCCGCATATTTCAACTGCTGAACGGCCCATTTGGTTCTTTCAGCAGGGTTATTCTTTAAATGATCTGGAGCAAAGGCATCAAAAGCAAGGTCGTAGGCTGGGTTTACAGCTACCAGCTGCCCTTGCAGGTGCGTAGATAGTTCTGTAATCTCTAATCCGTAAGACGCTACTTTTCCTTTTAATTCATCTGCATAAGTCTTGCTTTCTGCGGCTTTTTGCAAATCAATGAATCTTGGATCAAGCGTTGGCATTTGAATACCTTTAAATCCTAATCCCGCTGCCCATTCACAAATGGCATCCAAAGAATTGAATGGCGCTTCATCACCGATAAACTGAGCCAGAAATACTCCGGGGCCTTTAATTGTTGTCATGATGTTTATATGTTAAAATCAAACCACTTTTGATCAGATGCAGAAGAAGCAACTACATTTTCAATAAATGCCATCCCTCTTACACCATCTTCCACTCTAGGGAAATCCAGCATTGCCTCAGTAGGTTCCTGCCCCTGACTGATTGCGCCGATGGTTAAGGCAAAGTTTCTGTAAATATTAGCAAAAGCTTCCAGATATCCTTCCGGGTGACCACCAGGAACACGGGTATTGTGTTTAGCAGCGTCAGAAAGGTAGGCTTGTCCGGCGCGGTAAATTTGTGCCGGTTCGTTTAACCATTTTACGATTAAGGTATTTGGTTCCATCTGGTGCCATTCCAGGCCTCCTTTTTCACCGTATATTTTAATTTTTAATGCATTTTCTTCACCTGCAGCAATCTGTGAAGCGATTAAAACACCATTCGCACCATTGTCGAATTTTAACAATACGTTTCCATCATCGTCTAATCCACGTCCTGGTACTACAATGTTTAAATCTGCGCAAAGTTTGCTGATTTTTAAGCCGGAGATGTACTCTGCCAATTGTGCGGCATGTGTACCGATATCGCCCATACAACCGCTTTTGCCACTTTTAGCAGGGTCGGTGCGCCATGCAGCGCCAGCATTGCCTTCACGTTCTGTTAAGGTGCTCAACCATCCCTGAGGATATTCTACCATGATTTTTCTTATGGCACCCAGTTTACCTTCTTTGACCATCGCTTTGGCTTGTTTCACCATCGGGTAACCAGAATAAGTATGGGTAAGGCACAAGATCAATCCTGTTTCTTTAACTTTTTCCTGTAATTGCTTTGCTTCTTCAAGTGACAAGGCAATTGGTTTTTCAATCACCACGTTAAAACCATGATCTAATGCCATCATTGCAGGTGCAAAGTGGGCAAAATTAGGCGTTACAATGGTCACGAAATCAATGCGTTTATCAGCAGGCAGCTGACTCTCTTTTTCAATCATTTCCTGATAATTCGCATAAATGCGGTCATCATCCAGGAAAAGCTCCTGTCCGGATTGTTTACCAACTTCAGGGTTGACGCTCAAGGCGCCACAGCAAAATTCAACCTGACCATCCATGTTTGCCGCAATGCGGTGAACGGCTCCGATGAAGGCATCTTTGCCACCACCGATCATCCCCATTCTCATCTTTCTGTTGTTCATCAGAATATTTTGTTTTTGTTGTTTTTAAAGTATCTAAACCGACTTAGCAGGGTTTAAACATAAAACCTGCATACCGGCTTTTACCAGTATGCAGGTTAATATTAAAGGTTTCCTTTTTTAAGTTCACTAACGGCAAAATCACAAGCCCTTGCGGTCAATGCCATATACGTTAATGAAGGATTCTGACAAGCAGCAGAAGGCATACAAGAACCGTCAGTTACGAATACGTTTTTCACTTCGTGCATTTGGTTCCATTTGTTCAATACTGATGTTTTAGGATCTAATCCCATACGTGCAGTACCCATTTCATGGATCGCCATACCTGGAGTAGAACCATTATCATAAGTGTTTACATCTTTGATTCCTGCGGCTTCCAGCATTTCAGCAGCATCGTTCATCATGTCTACGCGCATTTTCTGCTCGTTTTCTTTGAATTCACAATCAATTGCCAAAACAGGTTGTCCCCATTTGTCTTTTTTACTTTTGTCGATATATACACGGTTTTCATGGTAAGGAAGAGACTCTCCGAAACCACCTAAGCCCATATTCCAGCTACCTGGAACTGTTTGCTGATCTTTGAACTCGCCGCCAAATGCCATTTCTGCCACATCAGCATGCCAGTTTCCACGACTTGCGCCACCTTGGTAGCCGAAGCCCCTTACGTAGTCACGTTTGTCGCTGCCCACATTTCTATATCTAGGTACGTAAATACCATTGGCTCTTCTACCATAAGTGTATTTGTCATCAAAACCTTCTGCTCTTCCTGAAGCACCGCAACGGAAATGGTGATCCATTAAGTTGTGTCCTAGTTCACCACTCGCATTACCTAATCCATTTGGATGTTCTGCTGAAGTTGAATTTAACAACAGGAAGGTAGAACCTAAAGTCGAACCGTTTACGAATACAATTTTTGCATAGTATTCGATGTGCTCATTAGTTTCAGAATCAATGATGACTACACCTTTCGCTTTTTGCGTTTCTTTATCATAGATGATCGTATTCACTAATGAATAAGGACGAAGGGTCAAGTTACCAGTAGCTACCGCAGCAGGAAGGGTAGACGACTGTGTGCTAAAATAAGCACCAAACGGACATCCTCTGCTACAAAGGTCGCGGTATTGACATTTACCTCTACCACCATGTTCTACGGTTAAGTTAGCCGTACGGCCGATGGTCAGGATTCTCGACTTATTGTATTTACTTTCAATTCTTTTCTTTACATCTTTCTCCACACAGTTCATATCCATTGGAGGAAGGAACTGCCCGTCTGGGAAATGAGGATAGTTTTCTGCCTGGCCGCTGATTCCTGCAAATTTCTCTACATAATCATACCAAGGCGAGATGTCTTTATAGCGGATTGGCCAATCTACACCATGACCATCTTTTGCATTTTCTTCAAAATTCAGGTCACTTAAGCGGTAACTTTGACGGCCCCACATCAGCGATTTACCACCTACATGGAAGCCCCTGTACCAATCAAAACGTTTTACTTCAGTATACGGGCATTCCAGGTCATTTACCCAAAAGCTCTCATTGAATTCCTGATAAGGATAATCTCTTTTCTGTACCGGATGGGTTTCTTTCTGTGCTTCGGTTAATCTGCCGCGGTGTTCAAACTCCCATGGCTTTTTCATAGCCGTAGTATAGTCTTTGATGTGCTCCACGTTCCTGCCTCTTTCAAGCAATAGAACTTTCAAACCTTTTTCGGTTAATTCTTTTGCAGCCCAGCCGCCACTGATTCCTGATCCTACAACGATGGCATCATAAGTATTTTGCGCCGTTGCTTTAGTATTTAAATTGCTCATGTTTAATTTTTAAAAAGGTTTATGCCCAAACTTTTTGACCTGGTTTTAAATCCACACAACCGTCATAACGGCCAGGGATCTGTACATAGGCTTTCGCCTGTGTCGCACCAATTTCCGAAGTGAAATAACCCAGTAAGGTTAAATCTCTAGCGATCGCGAAGAATTGAGGTTTTGTTTTAGGTTTATCCTTTGGCGTCATTGCATTGCCTGGAGCCTCCTTTTCAGATTTTTTCTGAGTAATGTTTTCTTGTTGTTTCTCTAATTCGTCTTTTTCCGTTTTGCTTGCTGCAATGGTGGCTTCTCTTACTTTACCCAATAGCTCATTGCGCTGTGGTACAGAGATTTCCAGGAATGACTTTTTGTAGGTGTCCTGACATTGTTTTTCAAGATCTTCCAGACCTTTCACGAATGCTTGCTGTGCGTCTTCCGGGTAGCATTCCTTTACCATCATTACGATGAAAGGACCCACACCAGCTGCTTTTGCTCCTGGTGTACTTGTGGTAGGGATGATGATATCAGCAACTTCCGTGATGACCTTTTCCTGATCGGCAGAAAATAAGTTGGCGGCTGTTTTATTAGATGGTGAAGTGCAACTATCTAAAAATACTCCGATAGTAGTTGCAGACAATGCGCCTCCCATTAAAAAGGCAACACTTTTCACTGCTTCTCTTCTATTCATACTAGGCTGTTTAGGTGTTTTTATATGGTTAAAGTGTGTTTTGTTTTGTAATAATAAGCAAAAAATAATGGTTAGTGTGCGAAATACACAATAAATCTAATATATCATGTTTTTGTTACTTAACCAAGTTTTTACTGAGTAGGAGCAGGAAATGAACAGAAATTGTGGATAATTTTAACCTGATTTTCAGGCTTTGCCGTATTCCTAAAACGTTATTTCTATGAAATTAGTCTACCCTATTTTTTTGAGCAAAATTCTATTCGTTTATCTCTAGGGTTTAGTTGTCTTTTACCCATAAATGGGGGGCTAAAAGAAGGACAAAAATCACAAAAACAGATAAATCATAAACATTTTATAGAGGTTTGTTTCGTTTTTTTAACTTTGTCCAAATCCATACAAAAATTCATGATTGAGAAAATATTAGTATTAGGTTCTAACGGTCAGATCGGCACTGAATTAGTAACCGCCTTACGTAAGACTTACGGTGAAAGTAATGTAGTTGCTTGTGATATCCGCAGACCAGATTATGACATCAAAAATTCAGGACCATTTGAGTTCGTAAACGTACTTGAGAAAGACATTCTGAACAGCATTTTTCAAAAGTACAAACCTACTCAGGTTTACTTATTAGCGGCATTACTATCCGCTACAGGCGAGCAGAATCCTAAATTAGCATGGGACCTGAACATGAATGGCTTGTTGAATATTTTAGACCTTGCCATCGTTTATAAAACAGCAAAAGTTTACTGGCCAAGTTCTATCGCTGTATTCGGACCAAATTCTCCAAAAGACATGACGCCGCAATACTGTGTAATGGACCCAAATACGGTTTATGGAATCAGTAAATTGGCAGGAGAACGCTGGTGCGAATATTATCACCAGAAATTTGGATTGGATGTACGCAGTATCCGTTACCCGGGATTGATCAGCTGGAAAGCTGCGCCAGGTGGTGGAACTACAGACTATGCGATCCATATTTTCCATGATGCGTTAACCAAAGGCAGCTATGCTTCTTTCTTAAATGCAGAAACTGAATTGCCAATGATGTATATGGATGATGCCATCCGTGGTACGATTGAATTGATGGATGCCGAAGCGAGTAAAATCTCTATCCGTTCCAGCTATAACTTCGGTGGTGTTCACTTTACTCCGGAAGTACTCGCTTCAGAAATCAGAAAACATATTCCAGATTTTAAATTATCTTACACAGATAATGATCCACGTCAGGACATTGCCAACAGTTGGCCACGCTCTATCGATGATCGCTTTGCTCAGAAAGACTGGGGATGGAAGCCGGAATTTGATTTGTCGAAGATGACAGTGGATATGTTAAAGAACTTACAGAATAATCATTAATAAGGGAATTCCTTAAATAAAATATACAATGGGTAGAGCATTTGAGTTCAGAAAAGAAAGGAAATTTAAACGTTGGGCTAAGATGGCCGTACAATTTACCAGGATAGGTAAAGAGATTGTAATGGCGGTTAAAGATAACGGCCCTTCGCCGGAGACCAACTCCCGTTTGCGTACAGCGATTCAGAATGCAAAGGCAGTAAACATGCCTAAACATACGGTGGAAGCGGCAATTAAAAGAGCATCCAACAAAGACGAAAACGGTTACGAAGAGTTTGTTTATGAAGGATACGCACAGCATGGTGTGGCCATCCTGATTGAAACCGCAACTGATAATACGAATAGAACAGTAGCTAACATTCGTAGTTATTTCAATAAAACTGGTGGTACATTAGGTAAAACAGGCTCTCTGGACTTTATCTTCAACCGAAAGTCGATCTTTCGTTTCTTACCCGGCGAAAAAGACCTGGAAGAATTGGAGTTTGAATTGATTGACGCAGGTTTGGAAGAATTATATCTGGAAGCCGACGAAGAAGGAAATGAGATTGCAGTAGTACAAACTGCTTTTGAAGATTTTGGAAAAATGCAGAAAGCATTAGAAGAGATTGGCGTAGAAATGAAAAGTGCGAAATTAGAGCGCATCTCTTTATCTACGATTCCAGTAACAGAAGAGCAGGCAGCAGATGTATTCAAACTGATTGACAAACTGGAAGAGGACGATGACGTTCAAGCCGTTTATCACAATATGGCAGAATAATTGCCGCTACTTTTTCTTTTGATTAGAAAATAGCCATGGCAATAGTTTGGGATCTGCAAAGGCAGCGTCCCAACTGTTGTGATGGGCATCCGGATACAAAGTCAGCTTAGGCTCTTTTCCCAATACTTTGAGCTGATCCGAAATCATGGTAGAAAAAACTACAGGAACTACCTCATCTTTCTCTCCATGGAAGATCCATAAAGGCACATTTTTATATTTTTGAACATTGGCTACATTATCGCCACCACAAATAGCAATCGCTGCAGCGAAAAGTTTAGGCTTGCGTCTTAACAGTTCATAAGTTCCCATTCCACCCATTGAAAGTCCACCTACATAGACCTGGTCATGGTTGACGTAGGGTTTGTCCATAAAGTTGTCAATCATACCCAGTAAAGCTTTCATCGATTTTGTAGGCTTTCCTCTCTTTTGAAAATTGAAGGTTCTATTCCCGTTTGCATCTTTATCGAAGGTCACATTTGCCCAGAAACTATCTTCCGTACATTGAGGGAAAACGATGATGGCGGGGAATTGTTGCCGGATTTCTGGCTTCAGGAATAGTTTTCCACCATGTGTCAATTGTTTCTCATTGTCATTGCCACGCTCTCCGCTTCCATGTAAAAAGAATAGGATAGGGTATTTTTTATCCGCGCTAAAATTTTCCGGAAATAAGATACGGTAAGCAATACTGTCTTTGCCTTTGATAAAGCTTCCTCTATCATATTTTTTGAAGTCCTGCGCTGTTGAACTCAGGCTAAAAACGAGGAGTAGGATGGAGAGTGTTGACTGGATGCGGCTCATGATTCAAACTTAAACATTTTAAGAATCATTTAAAAATAAAGAACCCCTGTTGGTGATTTGCCAGCAGGGGTCTAACTATTTTATTTTGTCAGTTGAAATGGTATTTCCAGGTTATCTCTGGAATTGGTTCCTATAAATAATTTGAAATCGCCAGGTTCTGCGGCAAACTTCAGTTCTTCATTAAAGAACTTCAGTTCTTCCTCAGAGATTTTAAAACTTACTTCTTTGCTTTCTCCAGTTTTCAGGTCGACCTTTTCAAATCCTTTCAATTCTTTAACAGGGCGGGTAATACTGCCTACTAGATCGCGGATGTACATTTGCACCGTTTCTTTTCCTGCATAATCACCAGTGTTTTTTACGGTAACTGTAGCTGTAATACTCTCTCCAGGTTTAAAGCTGTTTTTGCTCAACCTTAGGTTGGAATAATTGAAGGTAGTATAGCTTAATCCGTAACCAAAAGGATATAGGGGTTCGTTGCTGACATCCAGGTAATTAGACCTGAATTTGCTGAACCATTTGCCTTCTTCCAGTGGTCTGCCGGTATTTTTGTGACTGTAATACAATGGAATCTGTCCTACGTTTTGTGGGAAAGTAGCTGTTAGTTTTCCTGATGGATTTACTTTTCCAAATAATACATCAGAGATTGCATTTGCGGCTTCGGTACCACCAAACCAAACATTTAAGATGGCAGGAACATTTTCATCTTCCCACTTCAGCGTCAATGGCCGGCCGGTAAATAAGACCAATACCACAGGTTTTCCGGTTTTTAGCAATGCTTTTAATAGGCGCTGCTGATTCTCTGGAATGTCCAGGTTGGTACGGCTTGAGCTTTCGCCTGTCATTTCTGAACTTTCGCCCAATGCAGCGATTACTACATCTGCATTTTTAGCGGTAGCGACTGCCTCAGCAATCATTTCTTCTTCAGAGCGCGAGTCTCTTGGCAGATCTCTGCCGAACATAGTGGCTCTTTTCTGATATTCAGGATCAGTTAATAGGTTAGATCCTTCACTGTGTAGAATTTTAAGGCCAGGTGCTGCATTGGCTTTTAATCCTTGCAGCAGGGAAATGGTATTGGCCAAATCACTGTTAACGCTCCAGGTTCCGGGCATATTTGTTCCTGTATTTGCCAATGGACCGATTAAAGCAACCGTTCCTGTTTTCTTCAATGGCAGCAATTGACCTTGATTTTTTAGCAGGACAAAACTTTGTGCCGCTGTTTCTCTGGCAACTTTCAAATGTTCTGGTTTAAGAATTTCCTTTTTTGCACGTGCTTCATTGCAATAGCGGAAAGGATCTTCAAATAGACCTAATTTGTATTTTGCTTCTAATACAAGTCGACAGGAATTGGTCACTTGCGCTTCCGTTACTTTTCCTTCTGCTACTGATTTTTTTAGCGTGCTTAGAAATCCTTCACCTACCATATCCATATCTACACCGGCATTTAAAGCAAGTGCAGAAACAGTTTGCAGGTCTCCCAATCCATGGTCAATTAACTCATTTACAGCCGTATAATCAGTTACTACAAGGCCATTAAACCCCCATTGTTTACGTAATAAATCAGTCATCAGCCACTTATTAGCCGTGGCTGGAACACCGTTAATGTCATTGAAAGAAGTCATGATACTGCCCGCACCTGCATCTAGGGCAGCTTTATACGGAGGAAGGTATTCATTATACATTCTGTTCAAACTCATATCTGTGGTATTGTAATCTCTGCCAGATTCGGCAGCGCCATATAGGGCAAAATGTTTTACACAGGCCATCATGGTATTGTATTTAGAAAGATCGTCGCCCTGATATCCTCTAACCATTGCTTTGCCGATTTCGGAACCCAGGTAAGTATCTTCTCCTGATCCTTCAGAAATACGACCCCATCTTGGGTCTCTTGAAATGTCCACCATAGGTGAGAATGTCCAGTTTAATCCGTCAGCGGTAGCCTCAACAGCTGCAATTCTTGCTGTTTTTTCGATCAATGCTAAATCCCATGTGGAAGATAACGCGAGTGGAATTGGGAAAGTAGTTTTATAACCATGGATCACATCCTGGCCGAAAATAATGGGAATTTTTAAGCGGGTTTGCGTTACTGCAATTTCCTGTGCCTTACGGATTCTGGCTGGCGTAGTTAAGCTAAACATACCGCCTACCTGACCTTTTTTAATTTTGCTTTCTACATCTGTGCTGACCACAGAACCTGTAGTGGCTTCACCGCCGGTTAACAGGTTTAACTGGCCAATCTTCTCTTCCAAAGTCATTTTGGACAGCAGGTCTTTTATGAATATATTCATCTGCTGATCGGTATTCGCTTTTTTCTGCTGCGCGGAACTGCTGCTAAAGCTAAAAATCGCGGCCAGCAAAAATAAGTACTTCGCTTTTCTCATTATTGTGTGATTATAGGTGTTTATTTATGGTTTAACCAGGAATGGTTTAATTTCTTTGATCCAAATGGCATAACCATTCGAGTTCATGTGCAGCATATCTTCCAGAAAAAGTTCCGGGCGCAAGGCTTTTTTATTTAACATTTTACTGTTCACATCCAGGAATTTTGTGTTTGGATAATGCTGCAGATATTCTTGAATCAGCAGATTGGTATGCGCATTTGTAGCAGCATACTTAGTTCTGGAAGGACTGTCTTTAATGGAAATGTATAAAACAGGGACTGCCGGATATTTCAGTCTGATGTTATTGAAAAAAGTGGCAAACCGGTTTAGCGTTTCAAGCGCACTTTGGCCGTCTGTAGCGATGTCGTTTTCGCCGCTGTAAATTACCACCTGACGCGGTTGGTATGGATAAACCAGATCTGCGATATAGTAATTGGCTTGAGCAAGCGTAGAGCCCCCAAAACCTCTGTTGATTGCAGCGTAATCTTTGAATACTGTTTCCAGATCTTTCCAATGTTCAAAAGAGGAACTGCCAACAAATAAAATACCGTTTTTAGGCGGCATGGAGATGCTGTCTTTATGCTTAAATTCTTGTATTTCTTTCCAGAATGCTGGTTTTTGCTGCGCTTTAACGAATACTGTACTAAGGACGAATACCAGAAGGAAGTAGTAAAATCTTTTCATTTTTTTGTTTATTTAAATCTGTTTTTTGCGAGTATAAAGGTTCTTTGCCCTTTATACTCGTAAAAAGGGTAAAAATAAGGATACACCTTCAGCAGGTGTGACAACCTATTTAATCGCCGGGCTGCTGAATCCTAATTTCGTCAGGCCATTTTGAACAGCTGGGCTACTCATGAAAAGCTTCCACAATAAACCGGTACGGTGGTTTTCTATCATCACGATAATCGGTCCCTGATCGATGGCCAGGTGCGATTTTGCCACCCAATTGTGCTGCTCACTAAAAGCATCGGCAAATCCATATTCCGTCCATAGCTGATCGCCTTTGTCCTCATAAAAATGTCTCAAAGCCTGCATAGAGTACTCTGGAGTGTATGGGAAGGCGGATAAAGCAGCAGTAGGCGTAATGACACCCAGATCCTCCGTTGGAGAATGTGCCGCATAACCTTGCCAGCTGTCGCTTGCCGTTAAGCCCCAGCTGTTGGCTCCATAACCTTTATAATGTTTTGGGTTTTCTATGCAATGTGCCCTATTGATCAGGGTATGGTTTCTATTTTGTTCCCAATAATCTGCATAGCGATCTTTCAACCCTCGTGGATCTAATCCTAAATAGGAATATTGAGAGAAGAATAATGGGCCGCCACCATCAAAACCTAATGGCAAAGTGATTTCATTGAACTTTTTACCGTTTAAAAATGTATTGCTCATTGCCCATCCTTCATGATAAACTCTCGGGTCTATGGAGAATTTTGGGGAAGATGCCGCGAGCACATAAGTGATCAGACATTCATTGTAACCTCTGATCTGATGGTCCATACTCCAGCCATTGTTTGGGCTCCAATGCCAGTAAAGGACTTTCTGACCCTGGGTAAACCAGTTCCATTCAATCCCTTCCCACATCCATTGGATTTTGTTTCTAATGTCTCTTTCTGTGGCGTTATCGGCAGTATAATATTGTGCTGCGGTCAATAATCCCTGAAAAAGTAAAGAAGTTTCCACGATGTCAGCGCCATCATCTTTCGGGCTGAAGCGGATCACTTTACCGGTTTCTCCATTTAACCAATGCGGGAAAGCGCCATGAAACATATCTGCCTTCCATAAAAAGTCTACAATTTTTTTTGTCCTCTCGGCAGCTTGCTCGCGGCTAATGAATTTTCTTTCTGAAGCGACGATGGTGGCCATCACGCCAAACCCTGTACCACCTGTGGTGACTACTTCATTGCCATATTCGAAAGCAACATTACTGCGTTCTCTTGCCATACCGCTTACCGGATGGGCGAAATCCCAGAAATAGCGGAAGGTCTGTTTCTGAACCAGGTCCAGCAGCTGATCGTCTGTTAGGTTTTTCTTTATTTTCAGGTCAGCTTTAATGCTTTCTGTGTGTTTTTGCTGGGCATTCAGCTGATGAGTTGAGCAAATCAGGCTTAACAGTAAAAAGGTATGTAGTAAGTTTCTCTTCATTTTATGGTGTGTTTATAAGTTGGGGCTGGTAAAGCCTAATTTTCTCATTCCTGTTTTTACTTCCGGGCTGTTCATGAAAAGTTTCCATAACAGCTGACTGCGGTGGTTTTCGATCATGATGATGATCGGGCCCTGGTCTATCGCTAAGGTAGAGCTGGCAAACCAGGCATCATGCAGGGAGAAGGCATCGGTAAAGCCATAATCTCCCCAGATTTTATCTCCCAGTTTGTAGTAATAATATTTTAAAGCCTGCATGGATTCTTTAGGTGTATAAGGAAAAGAGGCGAGGGCTGCGGTAGGGGAAATCACCCCATTGTCATTCGCGGGTTCATGGGCAAGGTATCCGTTGATGTCGTCGCTGGCGGTCAGTCCCCAGCAGTTCTCGCCATAGCCATAAAAACCTTTTACATTTGCTTTTGCATAGTTATAATGGTTGAGGGCATGGATTTTCGTCTGATTTTCATAATTGCCATAAGCATCAGATAGACCGTTCGGGTTGATGCCTAGGAAGGAATAATGGGAGAAAAATAATGGGCCGTTCATGCTGTTTTTCATGGTGCCATTACTGGCCCAGCCATTGTCGTAGACCGTTTTTTGAATCGGGTGACTTGTAGAAGAAGCGGCCATCACATACGTGATTAAGGCTTCATTCCAACCTTTGACGGGTAGGTTCATTTCCCAGCCTACTGTCGGACTCCAATGCCAATACAGGCTATTGTCTTTCACAAACCAATCCCATTCTACTTCATTGTAAATACGGGTAATGTCGGTTCTTAAGGTCGTTTCTGCAGGATTCGCTGCATCAAAAAATTGTCGGGCAGTTAACATGCCCTGCATCAATAAGGAAGTCTCCACCAGGTCGGCACCATTGTCTTTCGGACTGAATGGGACCACTGCTCCGGTATTGCCATTCATCCAATGCGGATAGGCACCATGAAAGCGCTGAGCCTTGTTTTTCAGAAAGGCAACGATCTTTTGCATGCGTTCCAAACCTTGGTCCCGGCTAATGAAATTCCGATGGATACCTGTCACCAGGGCCATCATTCCAAAACCAGATCCTCCACTGGTGACGATGTCAGCGGAAGTATTTCGCTCTCTGGCCAGGCCGCTTCCTGGATGTGCGAAATCCCAGAAATATTTAAATGTTTGTTTCTGCACTAAATCCAGTAAGGCATCTTCCGCAATCACAGGGAATTTGTCGGCCTCATCTACCGCGGTGATCAGGTTTACGATAATAGGGATATTTAAATTCTTCCCTTTATCGGAAGTTAAATTCGTTTGTACGTCTAGAAAGTATTTTGTGATGGCCTGGAGAGGCTCTACAGGCTTTACAACAAGTGTTTTGTCCTGATCTTCATAATTTAGCTCCAGTTTAACAGGAACACCATTTTTGTCTTTAATGACCACTGCTTTTGCTGCAGAACTTTTATCAATGACTGCGGAAAAGGAAAGCTTGAACACCGGACTGGTATTGATGCCATAATAACTGAACCCGGCAGACGCTTCATTTACTTTTATTTTGCTAAAGGTAAATGAATCAGTAATGGGGGCTACAGGCTCAATAGGCTTAGCGGTATCCTGCTTTGAGCAAGAAAACAACAGCAATGAAATGAGTACCAGAAGACAATGTCTTAGCTGCATTGAGATAGGGGCTTTTAGCTTAAAAAGCGTTGCAGAGCTGTGTCTGCAACGCTTTATGATATAGGATTTTTGGATTATTTTCCTTTACTTTCTAATTTAGATAGGGCACCGATTTCATCAGCTGTCAATGCTTTATTATAAATTCTGACTTCATCCAGCTTGCCTGTTAGGTTAGCAGCCCAGCTTTCTTTATTTCCTGCAGTAGTTAAACTTGGGGTAGTTTGAAATTGTAAGGTTCCAAAAACCATTTTCGTTGCATTCTGGAAAGTTAAGGGGCCGTTATTTGGAACGGTCAGTGCTTTTAATTTTCCGCCATTGATGTAAATGATGAAAGTAGAACTTACCTGATCATAACTCAAAGCAAGGTGTGTCCATTTTTTCCAGATGCCTGGAACCTTGAAGTTTTCTGATTGTGTAAGGACGCCATTGTTGTTCACACGGAATTGAATCACACCATTGTCGGCATCACCACCATTTTCCAGGAAGATGACTAAATTACCCCATCCTGCTGCGGAATTTGCGATGTCAATCAGGCCTGTTGCACCAGTGTTCAGCTCAGAATTGAACCATAATGTGGTCGTAAAACTTTTTAGTTTCTGTACTTCTGTTGGTGTATCAGAAACCACATATCCCGCACTGGATCCTTGTAAAGCATTGCCTTTAGTACCTGCTGCAAATGAAGTGCTGGTGGATACGCCGCTCACTTTAGAAACACTATCAATTAAACTGCCGTCGAAAGCCCAGTGTGCAACCAGACTAGCTGAAGCCACTTCTTTACTGCTGGTGTACCCACCAATATTTAGTGCTGGTGCATAACTCGAAGGATCGAATTTTTTGGTACAGGAGCTAACCGCCAGAGAAAGGGCTGCTGCTGATAATATATAGAATAATCTTGTTTTCATTTCTTTTCGTTAAATAAGATTAATAACCTGGGTTTTGCGTAAGGACACCAACACTCAGTTCAATCTGAGTATTTGGAATTGGCCATACTTCATTTTTATTTGCTTTCCAGCCTTTAGGCCCAAATACTACTGCAGCACGTCCTTGGCGAATCACATCAAAATAACGATCTGATTCCATCGCTAGTTCTACCTGTCTTTCATGGTAGATGGCTGCACGCAGTGCGGTTTGGTCTGTAGTGGTTACTTTAGGTAAGATCGCTGGATTTCCCTGTCTTGCTCTTAATCTCACTTGTTCTATAGAAGAAAGTGCCTGACCCGAATTACCCAATTCATTCGCAGCTTCTGCATTCATTAACAATACATCTGCGTAACGGATTACCCTTACGTTCTGCTGTCCACCTCTTGGATTGTTATTATCGTAAGGTGTAGCAAATGGAACATAAGGTTTGTGGCTGTATCTTACTGGATCTCCAGGAGCAGAAGTGATTAAATCTCCCTGAGGAGTGGTATTGCCTACGAATAGAATAGTACCTTCTCTACGCGGATCACCAGTTTCAAAAGCTGCTGCCAGTTCAGCAGATGGGGTGTTAAAACCCCAGTAGCCGGCTTGGTCCCTTACGCCTTGCACTTGTGCATACTGACTATTACTGGCATCTTTTGTACCAGGATTATACTCGCACTGAATCTCAAATACAGATTCAGAGCTGTTTTCATGATTCAAACGGAACACGGATTGATAATCTGGCAGAAGGCTATATCCTAATCCCATTACCGTATTGGTTAAGCTCAGTACCAGTGGCCATTTCTGTTGATACATGGCTACCTTGGCATGTAGTGCCAACGCGGCTCCTTTTGTTGCACGGCCAACATCGGCAGTCGAATAACTTGCTGGTAGTACTGCTGCAGCGTCATCCAGGTCTTTTTCAATTGCCGCATATACTTCCTCTCTTGAAGCTCTTGGCTTGTTAAATTGCTCAGGAGTACTAGGTACATTTAGGTGTAATCTTACGCCACCAAAAGCCCTTACCAATCTGAAGTAAGAATATGCCCTTACAAATTTAGCTTCTGCCAGGAGGCGGCTTTTTAGATTCGCATCCATTTCTATGCCTGGGACGTTATCCAATACCTGATTACAAAGGTTGATATTTTGGTATTGACCTTCCCAGAATCCAAGCACCTGTCCATCGGTAGAGGTAACTCTGAAATTTTCAAAATCGTTCAGATAACTAGCATCATTTGTGGAACTTCCTTTGTCTGCTTCATCAGAGGCAATGCTTTCTACAGCCAATGCTGGAAATGCGGTATTAGACCAGCTGCGTAAATTTCCATAAACGGCATTTACACTAGCTAATGCATCATCCTGAGATTTCCAGAATGTTTCTGCTGGTTGTTTGGCTTGTGGGGGAACATCCAAGAAACTTTTGGTACAAGAGGTGCTGAGTAAGATGGTTCCTGTGATGACTATTGCGCATGCTTTACGCAGCGCGGTATGGTTATATATTTTCATTTCCGGATCAATTAAAAGGTAACGTTTAGACCTAAGTTATAAGTGGCATACAGTGGGTATACATTTGCATCTATACCTGCACTCAGTGGGGTGTAATTACCCACGGTAGGTTTCCCGATTTCCGGGCTGAATCCTTTGTATCCAAAAAGGTTTACAGGATTTTGAGCATTTGCAAATATTCTTACTTTCTGCATTTTCCACTTGTTCAGTAAGTTGGAAGGCAAGGTATAGCCAATTTGTACATTTCTTAATCTGATGTAATCTCCTTTTTCAACAAAGAAAGAGTTTGGCGCTGAGTTTTTAGTAGTTCCTATGTTTGCAGAAGGGTAGGTGCTTGAACTGCCTTCACCATGCCATCTGTTTTTAAAGAAGTCTTCGGTGAAATTCTCATTACCATACCTTACACCAAGGTTCGCATTATAAATACTAACTCCAGCAACACCCTGGATGTCCAGAGAAAGGTCAAAGTTTTTATATGCGAAAGTAGTATTCAGCGCATAGTTGAATTTAGGGTTAGGGCTTCCAAGAGATACACGGTCTTTACCGTCAATCACGCCGTCACCATTTTGATCTACATATCTGAAATCACCCGCCTGTGCATCTTTCTGAGCAGAAGCTAAAACTTCGGCTGCATTTTGGAAGATACCATCCACTTTATAGCCAAAGAACTCACCAATTGGCCTGCCAAGAACAGTGCGTGTTGCAAGGGAGCCATTTGCTAGCCCTTCACCGCCACTATAAATAGGGTTTCTACCTGTTACTACTTTAGTGACTTGGTTCTGGTTGTAACCAAAGTTTCCACTGATGGAATAAGTTAATCCGCCTTCTGTTTTATCTCTCCAGTTAGCAGTGAATTCAAATCCACGGTTCCTAAGGTCGGCTTGATTACCAACTTGTTTTGCTGCAGCTAATCCTAAATCTGATGCTACTGGGATCTCAAAAATGGCGCGTTCAGTTATTTTGTTGTAATAATCGGCTTCAATACTTAACCTGTTATCTAAGAATCCTGCTTCTAAACCAATATCAGTTCCTGAACTACGTTCCCAGTCGATAAATAGAGGCGTAAGCTGATCAACAGACTTACCAGTATAGGCAACGCCATTAAAATAAGCCACATAACCACCTTTTGAGAAATGACGCGCTGAGTTGGATTTGTAGGAACCCCTGCATTTCCAACTTTACCCCAACTACCACGTAGCTTTAAATTGCTGAAAATCTCCTGACCTTGCATAAACGGTTCATTGCTGATCACCCAACCTGCACCGATAGAAGGGAAATAACCCCATGGGTTTCCATTAGAATAGAATTTTGAAGAGCCATCTGCACGCATCGAAGCATTTAACAGGTAGCGGTTCTTAAAGGCATAATTTACACGACCAAAGTAGGAGGCTGCAGTTTGTAGATTTCCGCCATCCAATATCGAACGTCCTGCTTCATTACCTAAAGACAGGTAAAGGTCGCCTTCACTAGAGTATGGTACGTTTAAAGATTTACCATTGATGAAATAATTTTTGTTACGTTGTGCCGTTTGCCCAGCTAGTACCGTTAAATTATGGTCACCAAATGTGTTTTTATAAGTCAGCGTATTCTCAACGATCCAGTTCCTGTCTTCTGTTCTGTCGATACCAAGGATGCTGGTCTCATTACGCTGTGCATTTGTGGCTTTATAAACCGGAGTATAGCTCCTTACCTCAGCTTGTGAGAAATCACCACCAAAACTGGTTCTGAAAGTTAAACTTTTAAGAATTTCCAGTTCTGCATAAATGTTTCCAGTGAACTTGTAGTTTTTAGATCTTCTATTAAAGTAATCAATAGTTGCTTGTGGGTTTGCACCTGCGCCACTACCCAGACCAAAATCATTAGGATCTCCGTAAGTACCGTCTGCATAATAAACAGGGACTACAGGTCCGGCAGTAAACATCTGACGAAATATAACATTGTCAATATCTTTTGAGTTACTAGCCGTTCCAGAAACGTTGTAACCTACCTTTAATGGTTTCAATACCTGGAATTCGCTGGTTAATCTGGCAGTATAACGGGTGTAGTTATTACCTTTTACAATACCATCCTGATCTAAATAACCAAGAGATAAGTTATAAGTGTTTTTCTCACCGCCGCCGCTGATGGATAACTGGTGGTTATTTACCTGTGCATTTCTAAGGATTTGACCGTACCAGTCAGTTCCTTTTCCGAAAGAAGCAGGATCTTTGAAAAGCAGGTCTTCATTTTTGGAAGCGTAGATTTCATTAATAATTGTTGCATATTGAGTGGCATCTGCCATTTTCACTGGATTGGTGACACTTTGGAAACCAAATGTTCCATTGTAGTTTACAACTGCGTTACCTTTTTTACCCCTGTTGGTGGTTACTAAAACTACCCCATTGGCCGCTCTGATACCGTAGATAGATAAACTTGACGCATCTTTCAGGATACTCATGTTCGCAATATCTGCAGGGTTTAAAAAGCTGATGTCATCATACCAAACACCATCTACTACGTAAAGCACACCTGTGTTACCATAGATGGTACCGGTACCACGAATCGTGATGAGTGGCGAAGCACCTGGAGCACCATTATTGGTGATAGAAACACCTGCAACTTTACCCTGTAAAGCACTTACCGGGTTTACAGAAGCTTGCTTGGAAATTTCTTCTCCTTTTACGCTGGCTACAGAGCCTGTCACATCGATTTTTCTTTGTGTACCGTAACCCACTACCACCACTTGTTCCAGTTCCTGTGAGGAAGAAGCCATTGCTATATTAATGGTTGTTCTATTGTTTACCGGTACCTCCTGTGTGACATAACCGATATAAGTAAATACTAATGTAGCAGTCGCCGGCGCAGTGATGGAATAGTTTCCATTGGCGTCTGTTTGTGTTCCTGTTGTTGTTCCTTTTACCTGTATACTTACAGCTGGAATACTGATTTTATCACCGCCATCTGTTACCTTTCCTTTTACAGTAATCTGCTGTGCAAAGGCAGAATAATTAAAAAGAAAACAGAGAAATGCTAAAACAGAAAATTTTGTAAAGATTCTTTTCATGCTCGTTTAGGTTATGTTTTATTTGATGGTTAAATCTCTATTACTATTCGGGTTATTGCAAAATTTTGACCTATACATGAATACGTCAGCACTGGTGTGTAGTGCATAATGGCGATTTTCTAAGGTGGTTTTTAGTCTAAATACCCTATTTATGACGTTTAAATACCATAAACAGGTGTTTCAGTTCCATCTAAAAAAATGAAGGTTTGTGGGGTTAAAAGAGTGGCTTTGTGTAGTAATGATGTAGTGTTATAGCTCCATTAAGAACTCTACAAGGTTCTTATCATGGGGTATTTCAAGCTTTTTACGTAGCCTGTATCTCCGGATTTCTACTCCTCTCAGAGAAATGTTAAGTAAAGATGCCATTTCTTTACTGCTCATATTCATATGTAAATAGGCACATAACTTCAGGTCATTTGGTACGAGATCCGGATGATTACCCTTTAGTTTTTTGAAAAAATTCTCATGCGCTTCATTGAAACTTCCCTCAAATAAATGCCAGTCGCGTTCGTCATTCATCCCTTCATCAATTACTTTTTGGATCTTCCTCGACTGATCTTCCGAAAGTGGTTTGCCCTGGCCATCTTTTAGTTTAGCAATCTCCTGACTGAGCTTTTGCAGTAGCTCATTTTTATAGACCAGGCTCATGGCCGAATTTGCTAATTCCCTATTTTTACCTGCCAGTTCTATCTGCAATTTTTCAGTTTGCAGTTTGATAATCTGGCGCTCATTGGCTTCTGCCTCTTTCTTTAAGAAAATCTCTTTTTCTGCCTGAATTTTCTTCTCAATTGCTTCCTGATCTCTCTTTAATTTGAGCTCATAAAGACGTTTTGCCGCAATGAACAAGGCAATGCCGCAAAGCCCATAAAATGCGATGGCCCAGTTGCTGGCATAGAAGGGTGGTAACACCTGGAATTCAAAGGTAGTTTCCTCAGGCAGCACCTGGTCATTGATTTGAGCACGTACCCGGAAGGTATAGTTTCCCTGACTAAGGTTAGTGAAATCTTTCTGTGAAGCAGTGCTCCATTCCGACCATTGGTTGGAATAGCCCTCCAAAAAGTACTGAAACTTGATTTTAGCCTGTCGGTAATAAGGCAGGGCATAGGAAATGCGAATGTTATTTCTGGAATAAGGGATTTGCATTTTTGATGCTGCATTCCCAATCTCACTCAATACCTGATAAGTATCTGTGATGTCTTCTATCTTCCTGATCAGTACTGCGGGTAAATTTTGTTTATTCAGGTTTGCAGAGTTGTTGTTCCCGTTGTAGATCACGAAACCATCATCAACGCTAATCAGGTAGATGTTATCACTGATCTTGCTGATGTTCTCATAATATTGGACCATCCTGCCATCCAGGATATTGAACCTGTTGGAGTCAATACTGAGCTTTCCGGATTCTGTGAGGTTCACCAAGGCCATTTTGCCCCGGTTAATGAACCAGTATTTTGCTTTGCCAGCATTAATAATTTTGTTGGCAGTAGCAAAGCCCTTTAATTCTTTATTAAGCTCGCTGTAGTTTTTAAAGCGGTTGCTGATGTCATCATAGATGTAAAAGCCTTTATCTGAAGAGAAAACCAGGTTGTTTTCGATCTTGAAAATATTGATATTATAGTCGTCTGGTAAACCATTTTTCTCATCATAAGTCCTGGTGGCGATTACCCTGCTCAAGTCAGGGCTCAACGTTAGCTTATATAAACCTTTATAAGCATGACTCACCCAAATATCTCCTTTACTGTCTCGCTCTACATATCTGGATGGTGCATCAAAATTGGCTATCTTGTTGTGGTAGCGCCACAATCCCCTGGCATCTTTCTTGTAAATGACCAGGCCGTTATAGGTTCCCTGAATCAGACAATCCTGTCCATCATCGAGCTTCTTTATGGTCCAGCCCCCATTGGCACTGGATGTTTTCTCTAATTTATTACCGGTTACATTAAAAGTCCCATTGTTATGTCCGCAGATCAACTGACCATCAATGACCGTCAGCTCCCATACCTGTCCCTGAGAATGTGGAATCAGCTTGAAATCAAAAGAATTGAAGGTGTTTTGTGTACCGGATTTCCAGGGACTATAGAACAAACCCTGATTGGTTCCCAGGTATATGGTATTGTTGTAAATCAGACTGGAATAAACGGTTCCAAACTGACCGGTTTTGTCAAAGTAAAAGTATAAGGGAGAGTTTAATTCTACACGGTCTATTCCATTATCGAGCCCTGCCCAGAGGTTCTGATCCTCATCGGCATAAAGACTCAGCACGGTATTGTTTTGCAGACCACTGGATTTGTTGATCTGCTGAACCACATTTCCCTGCTCATCAATAATGATTAATCCGTTTAAGATGGTACCATAAGCATAATACTTATTTAAAACCTTTACCCCATTATTGAGTTGAAAGGTTTTTAGAAAGTTATTGGCAGGTGTATTAAATGGGCTGAAAGTCTGGCCATCATATAAGAATAGACCATCCTTGCTGGTCCCAATGAGCAGTTTGTCCTCCTGATAAGGTAAGATAGACAGTACGTCGGTTGAATTGGCAGGGGTACTGCCTTTTAATGGAATTAGCTGATCGCCTTTCAATTCAAATAAACCACTACTCAATACTTCCACAAAGAATCTTTTTCCCACCTGGTGGAGGAAAAGGAAAGGTTTGGAAGCATTAATGGCTTTTATTTTATTGTTCTCATAAATGTAAATGGTAGAGAAGGACTGAAAGAATACCCTTTTCCCGTCGGAACAGATTTTCCAGATTTCGTCTTTTACCGGATTGGTCTTAGGAACTAGTTTCGTTAAAGAGGTATAGGTTAATTTATCATCTTTATAGGACCAATAACCTAATTCTCCAAAACCACCTGTGTAGATGATTCCAGAAGGATCAGCAAGTACAGACCGTACGATTTGTCGGTTGGGTAATTTGTACTGCTGCCAGTATTTGCCGTCGTAAGTCAGTAAACCCTGTGCATTTCCAAAATAAAGGATGCCATTTTTACCTTTACTAATCGACCAGTTTTGATTGCCGGATAGGTAAAGTGACTTTGGATAATTCTGGACATACGGCACCCCGATACTTTTAATATCGTCTGCTTTAGCAGCAAGGGAAATGAGTGCAAATAAAATATATAATATAAGGTATTTCCCTTGATTGTTCTTCATGAATGCTGATAACTCCTATTTAGAAGCGGTATTTACAAGCTGAGGTACTTTAACGTAATAACCAGTTCCGTCGTATTGACGTTTTCTTGGGTGTGTAGTACAAGCTACAGAACAGCAGCCTTCTAATTCTTCTCCGCAGGCATCACATTGTGTAATGTGTTCATTACATTCTGGATTTGCACAGTTGATCATTTTTGGCGTCACTACTCCGCAGGAGTAACAGGTAGATACGATACTCGGATTTACCGAATTCACGTCCACTGCAATCCTGTTATCGAAAACATAACATTTACCGTCAAAATCTTCTCCACCGGCTTCTTTTCCATATTTGATGATTCCACCATGTAATTGGTATACATCATTGAAACCATGGTGCAGTAGGAGTGCCGATGCTTTTTCGCATTTGATACCGCCTGTGCAGTAGGTCAGGACTTTTTTGTCTTTGTATTTGGCCAGTTCATTGATTTGTTCCGGGAAATCCCTGAAGTTTTCGATGTCTAGTGTAATGGCATTTTTGAATCTGCCTAAATTGTGTTCGTAGTTAGAACGCACATCCAGGATGATCACATCTTCTTCTTTAATCATCTTCTGAAATTCTACTGGCTCCAGGTGTTTTCCTGTACGCTGATTAGGATTGATGATGTTCGGATCTTTTAATCCTGAATGCACAATTTCGTCTTTATAACGGCAGTGCATTTTAATGAAGGAGGGCTCATCGACTTCGTCGATCTTAAACTCTGTTTTGGCAAAACGCTCATCCGCATGAATGGCTGCCATATAAGCTGCTACATTTTCTGTAGTTCCCGAAATAGTACCGTTCAGACCTTCATCAGCCACGATAATACGGCCAACAAGGTTTAAAGATTTACAAAAAGTAAGGTGAGTGGCAGCAAATTGTTCTGCGTTTGCTATAGGACTATAGCAATAATAAAGTATGGTCTGGAATTTTTTCATATCGTCATTGATACTGTTGCATACAGCGTTTAATGTGGCACAAAGTTAAGAAAGATAAACGAGATTGAAAAAGCTAAATCGCAGGGGTTCTGCCCCCATCCACTCTGATACTGGTTCCGGTCACATAGGAAGCTGCAGGAGAAGCGAGGAAGGCGACCACATTGGCGATTTCTTCCGCTTGTCCGAACCTAGCCATTGGAATACTGGAAATCATACTTTTTTGAACGTTTTCCACGCTCGTTTCCTGACTTGCAGCCGTACTTTCAATTAAACTGCCCAGTCTGGCGGTATCTGTTAATCCTGGCAGGATATTGTTGACCGTGATTTGATAAATGCCAACTTCATTGGATAAAGTTTTAGCCCAGGAAGCAACTGCTGCACGGATGGTATTGGAAACGCCAAGGTTTGGCAATGGTGTTTTGATGGAAGTGGAAATGATATTGATGATCCTGCCGTAGCCTAATTTTTTCATTCCCGGAAGGACTGCTGCAGCCAGCAAATGATTGCCAACAAGGTGCTGCTGAAAAGCAGATTCAAAATCTTCAGGACTCGCTTTGGTAATTGGACCTGCTTTGGGACCTCCCGTATTGTTGATTAAAACCGCAACAGGGTGACTAGAGGTAATTTTATGAATGGCATCCGATAACTGCTGCTTTTGAGAAAAATCCGCAATAGCATAGCTGTGCTGCTGCTGTCCATTTTGCGAGAGTTCTGCAACAGCTGCTTTCAATCCATCTTCATTTCTGGCCATGAGGATACAATTGGCGCCTAAACCTGCTAAAACTTTTGCCGTCGCCAATCCAATGCCTTGAGTACTCCCGCAGATTAACGCGTATTTTCCTTTTAATGAAATGTCCATGATGCTATTTTATTTTAAACTTATAGAAAATTTATGAGGTAACAATGTTTTTATCCTGTTGTTGGAGGATTGGAATATTGTTAAGTTTGCCTTCGTCATTATAAATCAGCGGGTGATTTGTGAGACGGAATAAATTTAAACACAAAAAATGACCAAAATTTCTATGAAACCAGTGCTATTGGCGGCAGGCCTTTTATTTAGCGCAGGTAGTGGATTTGCTCAGGATAACCTGGTAAATGCACTAAGCAACAACCACAGTACAGATAGTAAAAATAGCTTTACTTTTACCCCGGTAATCAATGCAGAGGCGACTTTTGTAAAAAACCAACAGTCTTCAGGAACTTGCTGGAGCTACAGTACCAATTCATTCCTGGAATCAGAAATGATTCGTGCGGGTAAAAAACCAGTAGATCTTGCTGATATCTTTACTGCACGTAATGTGTATGTTGAAAAAGGAATCAACTATGTACGTATGCATGGAGCCTTAACTTTAGGAGATGGCGGTGCTTGTCATGATGTGATCAATATGTTTGCTTTATATGGTGCAATGCCGCAATCTGCTTATGACGGTAGAAACTACGGTACAGCGACTAATAAATCTGACGATATGAACAAGCTGACTAAAGCTATTCTTGATAAAGCAGTAAATGCACCTTCAGGAAAGTTTGATCCAACCTGGAAAGCTAAATATATCTCAACGATCGATTCATGTTTAGGTGCTGTTCCAGAGAAATTCACGTTTGAAGGAAAAGAATATACACCTAAAACCTTTGCTAAAGAAGTAGTAGGTATTAATCCAGCTGATTATGTAGAACTTTCTTCTTTCACTACTGCTCCTTACTACACTAAAGCGGTATTAATGGTACCGGACAACTGGTCTTACGATCAGGTTTACAATGTACAGATGGACGACATTACTAAAGTGATCGACAATGCATTGAAAAAAGGATATACAGTTGCATGGGCTACAGACGTAAGTGAAAAAGGCTTTAGCTGGAAAAATGGTGTTGCTTTTGTTCCGGAAAAAGATTTCGAAGATATGTCTAAAGAAGAACGTGCTACGATGTTTAATGGTCCTAAACCAGAGAAAGAAATCACAGTAGAGATGCGTCAGGCAGCTTTCGATAACTACCAGACTACGGATGATCATGGTATGCAGATTACTGGTATCGCTAAAGATCAAAATGGTAAAGAATATTACATCGTGAAAAACTCATGGGGTGTAACGAACGATTATAAAGGGTACTTATACGTGAGCAAGAACTTTGTGAAATACAAAACCACTGCTTTCTTGTTAAACAAAAAAGGTCTTCCTTCAGATATTCGTAAGAAATTAAGTCTTTAATTCTATAAAGATGAATTGAAAGGCGGCTCCATAATCTGGACCGCCTTTTTTATTTTCTGAACATTTACTGAGGTTTGTTGTTGAATTTATATATAAAATGAGATTTATGAAGGTGTTTATAACTAGGGTCATTCCTGAAGAAGGTCGGCAATTATTGGAAGAAGGAGGAATTGAAATCCAGGAGTGGAAGGAGAAAAGGGCATTGACCCGGGAGGAACTGATTGCCTATTGCAAGCAAAGTGATGCCTTGTTGAGTGTGAGTACAAAGCTGGATGCGGCGTTTCTGCAAGCTTGTTCCCATTTGAAAGTAATTGCTTTACACTCGGTAGGCTTTGATCACGTAGCTATAGATACTGCAACCTCTTTAAATATTCCCATAGGAAATACGCCGGGTGTATTGAGTGCTGCAACAGCAGATACCGCCTTTTTATTGATGCTGGCCACTTCCAGAAAGGCATTTTACCTGCATAAAACCATTGAAAGAGGAGAATGGGGATTTTTTGATCCTACGGCCAATCTTGGTATAGAACTCCGGGGAAAGACACTGGGTGTTTTTGGACTGGGGAAAATTGGTTTAGAGATGGCCAGGTGCTGTAAAGCTGCATTCGGTATGAAAATAATCTACCACAACAGATCCCGAAATGAATCCGCAGAACAGGAATTAGGTGCAGAGTGGGTATCGTTCGAAAACTTGCTGCAACAAAGCGATGTCATTACAGTACATACCGCCTTAACCGAGGAAACCGCTGGGAAATTTGACTGGGCTGCATTTAGCCTGATGAAGCCCTCCGCGATCTTTATCAATACCGCAAGAGGGGCGATCCATCAGGAAGAGGATTTACTAAAAGCGCTGGTAGAAAGAAAGATCTGGGGCGCAGGATTGGATGTTACGAACCCTGAACCCATGAGACCCGACCATCCGCTACTGCAAATGCCCAATGTTTCTGTACTGCCGCATATTGGTTCCGCCACCGAAGAAACCCGTGCCGCCATGTCTGTCTTAGCAGCTAAAAATATTATTGCAGGTTTAAAAGGAGAACGAATTCCTTTTCCGGTAAATCCAGAAATCTATAAATGATTTCTGGTCACCTTACCCTTGACCAGAAATATACGTTTGATGGCCTTCCGCTGAAGAACAGTATCTCCCATATAATCCGGATTTAAGGAACGCAGTATAATCTGCTCTGGATCCTGATGTTCAAAAAGCAGTTTCACTGTGGTGATGTTGTTGGAAATTTCATCCGTCACCATCAGGTAGGCTTCTCCCCATTGAATGATCTCTCTGTTTTTAATCTCTTTGACGATAATGATTTCTCCATTGCTGAATTTAGGATACATACTGTCTCCGTAAACTGGGAGGTAAGCATCGCAGTCATTAAAAGGAAGGTAATTTACATAGTATTCCGGTGATTCCTGAAATACATTGAGTTCTCCTACGGTAATCTCCCCAAGGTTTACATTAAAATAAGGTACGCCCTCTTCTACCTGTGGTAGATGTTCATCCGAACCTGCCGACCTTAAAAACATCTCACCCATTCCTGTATTTAAATACCTCGGATTGATTTTATGGTAATCAATGAGGTCTTTCGATAATCTTTTCCCGATATTTCTTCTTCCGCTTTCTATAGAAGAACAATTCCCAATGTGTTTGGTAATCGGATGATAGAATTGTATCAGGGTCATTTGTTTTGCATAACGGATTTCCCTGAGCCTGGCGCCAGCTTGGTCGCTCTCTGAATAAATGTTTTTCCTCATAGCTTTAATTTTTATACACATTAATTTTTGTTACGATTAATTATACGTAAGATTGTGTTAATTATTTAGCTAATATAATATTTTAAAGTTTACAATTTGCACTATAAATTAATTAAATGTATTATGAGGAGAAGATATGATATGCTGGGAGTGCCTGGATTCAGGTACCTGGAAGACGAAGAATTAGAAAATCCACTTTTAGTGGTAGAAGAATTTTTTGAAGCAACTGAACTGGAATTGTTCAGGCAGGAACTCAGGCTATTTTTTGCGTTGGCCTTTAGTAATAAAGCTTATAAAACTGGTAAGTTATATGAACCTGCCAGGCAGGCCACGATTCATCAGCGCATCACGCGCCTTTTGGAAATGGCATGGCTGATCCTGAGCAACGATCGGATTGATTTGTCTATGAAAGCGGGAGATCCTTTGTTCCAGGTTTCCGGAATGTGGAGAAGGAAAGGTTTTATTGAAGTTGGAAAAAGAATGAAAGATGACAAAATGAAGTACTGCCGGGTATTAGAAGACGAAGAGATCAATAATGTGAAACTTGTATTTGAACAGCTCTTTCAATATCAATCCTTAGCTGCATGGCAGGATGAACTGGATATGCTGTTGTTCTATAGCCTTGGCGATATTCCTATGTCCGATGAATGTGAAAATGCTCAGGTATCCTTCCCGATGCTCGAACTCCTGGAGCGGCTATTGGAAACTGTTCATGTCATGTATGAACTTCGTATTAAAGGAGATGAAGGATGGAAAATACTGCCTGTAGATGTTGCTATTCAGAACAAGGACTATCGGTTTTTCCCACCCCATTTGATCATGAGTATTGTTCAGCAACATACGCTGATACCGGTTTAAGCGAACATTAATTGCTGAGGCTATAGGACAGTCTCAGCAATTAATATTTCTAAGGGTTTTAGAATCCGTAAGACAATCGGAATCCATGGTTGACTCTTTTATTGCCGTCATAAGCAAAGCCATAAGCGGCTCTAAAGATGAGGCGCTGCAGTCCGAAGTAAAACTCTGTATAGTTTCTTTTTAATGGCTGACTCAGGTAACTTACCCCCACCAGTTCTTCCAGTTTTAACTTACGAAGAATCGGTATTTTACTGCTGAACCTTCCGGAGAAGTTATGTTCAAAATGAGCCTCGAAATATTCGCGGTCTGTACTGAACAGATAAAAATCGAGGAATAGGAATTTCCTCATATTCGGCACGCTAAACAAAGAATTGTTACCGCTGAAATGTTTAAACTCCGGATAATACACCTGATTGTTATTTAGGAATTTACCAGCGCCAATCACAATGGAAGAGTAGCCCCATAGTCCAGAACTAATCCTGTTTTGAAAAATTTCAGCGGAGAGGAGGTCATAATCCACATCACTGCTCATGATACCCTTAATGCCTTTTTTATAAGATAAACTAAAGGTGGGATATTTCGATTCCAGGTAAATTTTACGGTCAGGCATCGTCATGTAATTTTGCCCAAATGTATATTTTAAAGAGGCATCAACACTGAACGATTCATAGGTAGGGAACAAGGGTGTCTCTGTTTCAGGGGTAAAAGGATTGTTGGATGTGAATTCCTCCTCCTTCAAATCTCTGATTTTAAAACTAGTGGTATTCACTAGGTTGTAGTTTTTGCTGTAATTTACTTTTAAGCTACCCATTAAACCATTGGCCAGCTCTCTCTCGGTTCCAATGTTAACAAATTCTTTCTTGTAAAATTTCGAGAAGTTGGTTTCAAAAAGAAGGGAGTTGAAGGAGTTTCCAATCAAACTCATACTTCCAAGATTGTTCAAATCGAAGATTCCGGATCCGCCACTGGCAGTAATACTGGCACGTTTAACCGCATCATAGTAATAGGTTCCACTAATTGATGCAGTGAGTTCTTTGTTGGATAAACCATAACGTACCTCTGGTCTGATTTGGTAATATTCACCATATTCCAGACGTTTTGTATACGTAATGCCATACCTCATCCCAAAACCTTCTACCGTATTGTAAAATAAAGCTGGTAGGATCGGATCAAACCTTAAGCTTTTCTTATCATAGCGATTATTAAGTGTGTAACCACCAATTAATAGCTTAAATGGACCGGGTTTATTATTTGCTTTTTCTACGGAATCCAGGTAATGTTTGGATGTTTTTAAGGCAGCCAGGCTATCTTTTCGAATGTAATCACGACTTTCGTCCTGCGTAAGCGGGATAGGTCTGTTATTTAACCAAAACAAAGAGTCTTTTTTATTGACTGCTTTCGTCACTTTTAAAATCTCTCCATTAAAGTAGTTTTTTGGGAATTTAGGATGCGTGTCATAGTTGCTGTATACACCTACATAATAACCTTCGAATTTAAAGCCAAATACATTCCCATTAAATTGGAAGTTGATATTAGAAGGCAGATAGGCCTGCTCGACCTTCAAAAATTGCTGGGAAATTTTTAAGGTGTCTATTAAATTGATGCCTGAACTTTTAGTCAGGTATACATCCGCATTCACTAAATGCCAATTGTCGTCAATGATGTAAATGATCCCATGGAAAACCGGATCATGGTCTCTTTTAGGGATGACCTCGATCTTGTTCACGGTTTTCCCGTTCTCTATCACTATACCTAATAATTTATATTTATAAAAAGATAGGGCATTATCGGCAATAGGGGATACAAAGCCGCGTGCGCTGAGTGTATTTTCCAGCAAAATATTCTGATAGAAATTAATGATCAGGTCTGAAGCTTTATTGAAACTGAAGGCATTATTTCTGCCAGCCACTTTAGAAGAAATCATCTCTTCATGTATTTTATCCGGCAGTTCGAAAGAGAATAAAGAAGTAGATTCTGATAAATAAAGGATTCCTTTTCTATTGGTATCTAGGTTCAGTGTCTTCTGGATGTCTCTGCCAAAGAATTTTTTTGGTGCACCTACAAGCTTTTGAACACCTTTAATGTAAACATCAGCGGTATAAGCCGGGACTTCCCTGAGGTGCTGTTTCCTTTTTTTGATGGCTTGCCTGATAATTTCGTAAGCAGGGTCCTCTGCATTTCCATCAATGGTGACGCCGGATAAGCTATAGGATTCCTGGGTTAAAATCACGTTTTCCAGGGTTTCCTCGCTAATGGTGATATTTTTCTCTACCGCCTTATAACCAATCGCTTTATAGACAATGGTAAAGCTGCCTTTATTTAAAGCAAGCGCATAAATACCATCCACATTTGCAGAAGTACCTTTTGTAGTGTTTTTAACATATACAGAAGCAAAAGGAACGACATCCCCATTTGTATCTTTAATATTCCCTTTTAATTTGTACTCCTGAGCAAATAGGGCGCTGGCTGCGATAAGTATCAGTAAAAGCGTAAGTTGGATTCTCTTCATAAATGGATTAATGCATAAATATCGGATATGTATTCCTAGTTAACAGCAAACTTTTGTTAAAGTTTGTTAATGGGTATTGCACAAGGTTGTTCAGGTAAGACGATATTTTTATAACTTTGGTTGCAACAAGCAAATAATAGTATGTATAAAACATTACAACCTGTTCTTCAACAAGAATTGGAGCAAATAGAAAAAGACGGTTTATTTAAACGTGAACGTGTGATTGTTACCCCACAAGGTGCAGATATCAAAATTAGTACTGGCCAGGAAGTGATCAACTTCTGTGCTAATAACTACTTAGGTTTATCTTCTGATCCACGTGTAACGGAGGCAGCCAAGAAAGCTATCGATAAATATGGCTACGGAATGTCTTCAGTACGTTTCATTTGTGGTACTCAGGATGTACATAAAGAGTTGGAAGAGAAATTATCTAAATTCTTAGGTACAGAAGATACCATTTTATATGCTGCGGCTTTTGATGCGAATGGTGGTGTTTTTGAACCTTTGCTAAATGATCAGGATGCCATCATCTCTGATGAATTGAACCACGCTTCTATTATTGACGGGGTACGTTTGTGTAAAGCAAAACGTTTCAGGTATAAAAATGCAGATATGGCTGATCTGGAAGCACAGTTAATTGCTGCTAAAGATGCAAGACACCGTATCATTGTTACTGATGGTGCTTTTTCTATGGACGGTGTGATCGCTCCATTGGATAAAATCTGTGATTTAGCAGATAAATATGAAGCATTGGTGATGATTGATGAATCACACTGTACAGGTTTTATTGGAAAAACTGGTCGTGGAACACACGAGCATTTTAACGTCATGGACAGAGTAGACATTATTACAGGTACTTTAGGTAAAGCTTTGGGTGGTGCATCTGGAGGTTTTACTGCTGGTAAAAAAGAAATTATTGACATGTTACGTCAGCGTTCACGTCCATATTTATTCTCTAACACTTTAGCTCCGGCAATTGCAGGTGCTTCTGTTGCAGTATTAGATATGTTGAGTGAAACGACTGATTTAAGAGATAAATTAGAAAGCAACACGGTTTATTTCCGTAAGAAAATGACTGAAGCTGGTTTCGATATTAAAGAAGGTGTTCACCCAATCGTTCCCGTGATGCTTTATGATGCAAAATTAGCACAGGAATTTGCTGCTAAAATGCTCGAAGAAGGTATTTATGTAGTTGGTTTCTACTATCCGGTAGTAGCGCAGGGCAAGGCGAGAATCCGCGTACAGCTTTCTGCTGCTCATGAGCAACACCATTTAGATAAAGCAATTGCAGCATTTACGAAAGTAGGTAAAGCACTTGGTGTGATCTAAAACATTAACGCTGAGTCCAATTTCTAGTCGGACATCACGTTCAAGTTGATTTTTGGACTCAGCGATTATAAAAATATTATATAAATAGCTGTATATTTGGCCTCATGTTACAAGAGAAGATAACACAATATACAGCTGAAATAAATGCGTTTTCTACGGATAACGCGGATGAGTTAGAGCAATTCCGAATCAAGTTCCTTGGTACAAAAGGAATCATCAAAGATATTTTCGATGAGTTTAAGGCGGTTTCACCTGAGGAAAAAAGAGTCCTGGGTAAAGTTTTAAATGAGTTTAAGCAATTAGCGGAAGCTAAATATCAAATGCTTAAAGATCAAACTGAAGTAGCCGATACGACTAAGGACCTGGGTTTAGACCTGACCTTACCTGGTGAAGGTTTTGAAATTGGTGCCCGTCATCCACTGGCATTGGTAAGAAGGGAGATTGTCGAAATTTTTAACAAATTAGGCTTTATTGTAGCTGAAGGTCCCGAGATTGAGGACGATTGGCATAACTTCTCTGCACTAAACTTTCCTGATGAGCATCCAGCACGTGATATGCAGGACACTTTCTTTATTAAGAAAGGTGGAGAAAAAGGGGATATCGCTTTGCGTACCCATACTTCTTCCGTTCAGGTGAGAATGATGGAAGAAGGAAAACCACCGTTCAGAGCGATTATGCCAGGTCGTGTGTATCGTAATGAAGCAATTTCGGCAAGAGCACACTGTTTCTTCCACCAGATAGAAGGTTTGTATGTGGATGAAAATGTTTCATTCGCCGATTTAAAACAAACGTTGTTCTATTTTGTACAGGAATTGTATGGTGAAGGCACAAAAGTTCGTTTCCGACCTTCTTATTTCCCTTTTACAGAGCCTTCTGCTGAGATGGATATTTCTTGTACCATTTGTAAAGGTGCCGGATGTCAGCTGTGTAAGCAAAGTGGCTGGGTAGAAATCTTGGGCTGCGGTATGGTAGATCCGAATGTATTGGAAAACTGTGGCATCGATTCAAAGCAATTTAGCGGTTTCGCTTTCGGAATGGGAATCGAACGTGTAGCAAACTTAAAGTTTGAAATCAAAGACTTGAGGTTATTCTCTGAGAATGACGCTCGCTTTTTGAAACAATATAAAACATCGTTGATATAACCTAAATGATTAAAAAGATAACCGGCGCATTTGTAGTCTTACTGCTTTTTGTAGGTTGTGGGAAGGACGAAGGAATGTACATTCCTAATGTCCTTGTCAACTTCCAGATCACAGAAGCAGAGTTTAGCATCAAAGCAACGGACAATATCTTATTAGTCGACAATCAGGGAGTTGCAGGCTTGATGATCATTAAACTTGCTCCTAGCAGCTATGTGGCCTTTGATCGCTGTAGTTCAGTAAATCCTGAACAGCGTTGTAAAGTAGTTCCGGATAATAATTTGATTACGGCAACTGACCCATGCAGCGGTGCTAAATTTTTACTGCTTGACGGCAGTCCGCAGAAAGCGCCGGCTGTTCGTTATTTAAAGGTATATCGCACCTCTGTTGGAAGCGGTGGAAGGATAAACGTATCTAATTGATGGAACCAGAGAAAATAAAAGAAAGCATAATCAGGGCTGCAAAGGAGTTGTTCAGAAAATATGGTTATCACAAAACAAGTGTTAACGAAATTGCGAAGAAAGCCAGAATTGCCAAGGCCACTATATACAAATATTTCGAGAGTAAAGAACAGGTTTTAGATGCGATCTTAATGGATTATCTGGATTTAAATCTCCATGAAATCCTAAAGAATAAGGCACAATTTTCTAATGAGGAAGAGCATCTGACTGCATTGGTGATGAAAACCTGCAGGTTAACCTATACTGTTTGTAATGAGTTTATAGGCTGGGACTTTGTGAGAGAGAATGCAAATTCTCAGGAGTTCCTAAAACACTTGTCGGATCAATTAGAATCTCTATTGCTTTCTGCTTACCTGGAACTGGATCATTTCAAAAATAATCCTTCACGTAAAGAAGGACTGGCCTTCTTATTGAAAGCTAGTAAAAGCATTGTCTTTTCATTTGCCTTTACTTCGGTAAGTGATTCGGATGTAAGAAAGAACTTTGTAAGTTTCCAAAAGGAACTCCTGCCTTTTCTGGTAAAAGCAGCGTTGTAAACTAATGGAAATGTTCCATGATATTGAAAACCTCCTGAAAATTCAGGAGGTTTTTTTATGCAGCAAAATGCTGAAATCTGCCTGATTCCGAGCATAATTTTGTTAAAAGAGGAGGAGAATACTGGTCGGGAAGAGATCTGCTTTTTTTGGGGGTTCGAAAGGGGTTCGGTTAGGGTTGCTGTAGTAAACATTGCAGGACCCCTACAGCAACCCTAACCGAACCCCCTGCAGTATCTATAATAAGTCCGATCTCTTCCCGACGAGTACCCGACCAGTACCCCGGTTTTTTATTCGATTTTTAATCATGAATTCTCGCTTCCTGATTAATGGTGTTCAGCTAAAAGCAGAAGATCCCAAATCCTAAAACAAATTCTCTTAAAACCACCTACCTAAACTTAAAATAATCTTTACAAAATGATAACGTATACCGTTTTGGTATTCGGTATAAAAAGACTTAACTTAGTAACGTTATCAACGTGTAAAACAATGAGTAAAGAGGTTTTGGAAATTTCTGTTTTGGTTGATGAGAAGTTTGATATGAGCTTTAATCTGGTTGAAGGCATCTTTGGTTTTATCCTTCGTGTTTTTGATAAGTAAAAGATAACATTGAACTTTCTTATTGAATAGGCTTTAAGAGCCTCAGGGAAATCTCTATGTCTTAAAATTCCATTTTTTCTTCCTGACCATAACTGCTGCTCAATTTAGAACTGATCTACCTGATCATCATTGAAAAACATTTACAACGCAATGAAAAAAAACTTAAATTTGCGGCATAATGAGTAGAAATAGAAAATCCGGAACGGTAACCATTATCCCCAATTTAAGTATTATTGATATTGCCGAAGAAGGCAAGGGAGTAGGTAAAGCAGATGAGTTGGTGGTATTTGTGGATAAAGCCGTACCCGGCGATGTCGTTGATGTTCGTGTTGTAAAAAAGAAAAAGAATTTCGCTGAGGCCGTAATTGAGGCTATACATGTGAAATCTGAGTTGAGAACGGATGCATTTTGTCAGCATTTTGGTACTTGTGGCGGCTGCAAATGGCAGCACATGGACTATAGTGCTCAATTGACATTTAAACAGAAAAATGTAGAAGCCGCTTTGCAAAGGCTGGCTAAAATTGATATCTCCTCCATGGAGCCGATTTTAGGATCAGCAGAGAATAAATACTATAGAAATAAATTAGAATATACCTTTTCAAATAAACGCTGGCTAAATAAAGCAGATATGCCGGTGATTGCAGATGCTGAAGCTTCAGCTGATGAGCATGCTGTAGTTGAAGAGATCGCTTCCCCAGAAAAAGCGGAAATGGAAATGAATGCTTTAGGTTTCCACGTTCCTTTGCGTTTTGATAAAATATTAGACATTGAGCATTGCTATTTACAGGCAGAACCTTCCAACACTTTGAGAAATAAAGTGAGAAGTTATGCTTTGGAAAATGGAATCAGCTTCTATGATCTGCGTAACCATGAAGGTGCTTTAAGAAACCTGATCATCCGTACCTCTTCTACAGGTGAAGTAATGGTTGTGGTGGTGTTCGCATACGTGGAACAAGCACAGGTAGATGGTATGATGGAATACCTGAAAGTGAACTTCCCTGAAGTGACTTCTCTTTTATACATCATCAACCAGAAGAAAAATGATACTATTTTCGATCAGGAAGTAATTACTTACGCAGGAAGAGACCACATCTTTGAAGAAATGAATGGACTGAAATTCAAAATTGGTGCGAAATCATTCTATCAGACCAACTCTTTACAAGCTTTTGAATTGTATAAGATTACGAAAGAGTTTGCTGGTTTCAGCGGAGATGAACTGGTATACGATTTATATACTGGTGCTGGTACGATTGCCAACTTTGTAGCAGGTAGCGTGAAGCAGGTAATTGGTGTTGAATATGTGCCTACGGCAATTGAAGATGCTAAATTCAACTCGAATTTAAACGGAATCAACAATACCACCTTCTATGCAGGTGATATGAAAGATATTTTAACCACTGATTTTATTGCAGCGCATGGTAAACCTGATGTGGTGATCACAGATCCACCAAGAGCAGGTATGCATGCAGATGTTGTAGCCAGATTGCTAGAGATGGAAGCAGAGAAAATTGTGTATGTGAGCTGTAATGCAGCGACCCAGGCAAGAGATTTAGCCCTGTTAAAAGAGAAATATGAAGTAGTACGCATCAAACCTGTAGATATGTTCCCGCATACACAGCATGTTGAAAACGTAGTGCTGTTAAAATTTACCGGTCTGACTACTGTTGAAGTAGCAGAAGCTAATTAGATAAAAATGGATATTGAAGAGTTATTGCCTCTGCAGGACCCTGAAGAAGGTAAAAAAGAGGATAAAAAGAAAGTAAGTCCATTGGTGAGTTTAGAAAAAGACCTGGAATTGTATTCAGATTCGATCAAAGAGGTATCCATCGCGATTCTCAATGAAGGGATTTCTACGCATCCAATCTTTGTAGCACACCAGCATACAGTTTCCATAGGAGAGATGATCCTGGACAGAACGGAGTTAAATACCGACTGGACCATTCAGGCTTCGACCTTGGATGAGTTTGTGCAAAAAGGGATTATCAACCCTGAGAAGAAAGCACTATTCTTGAAAAGTTATAAAAAACCACAGGAATTTATGTGTGTATTTGTGATTGTTCCTGAAGGCGCAAACTTCATTTATTATCCTTATAAAAAATAAAAGACCATAAAAAATCCCTACCAGGTAATACCTGTGTAGGGATAAACTAAAAACTAATGGTCTAAATTATTTTACATGAATCACATCTCCGCTTTTTGAGTTAGAGGTCTTATTCAATGCTGCATTTCCTTTATAATGGATATCACTGCCGCCACTTGCACTCGCTTCTAATCCTTTGTTTACATATACATTCGCATCTGAACCACCACTGGAAGTTACTTTTGCGTAATCACTGATCAGCTGGTAAGCATGTACATCACTGCCGCCACTGCTCTCTATGATCATATTTTTCACTGTTCCTTTAAGTTTTGCATCTGAACCGCCGCTTATCGTCACTTCCAGATCATCCGCCTGGATGTCTAAAGAAAGGTCGGCCCCACCAGAAGCACGCAGACTTAATTTTGGTGTTTTAATGGTATTCTGACTATAAACATCACTGCCGCCGCTAGCGGTAATGGCTTTCAAGGTTTTATAGTTCACATAAACCTTAACGCTTTGTCCTTTAAACTTTCTTCCCCAGCCTTGATTATCCTTGTATTTGATGTTTAAGCCTGAGCCATTCTTTTCAACTATCACATTTTTTAAAATCTCTTCATGGCCAGTCACTTTAATGTTCTCAGAATTACTCTGGGTAAGATAAAGGTCTATTCCGCTGGAAACAGTAACTTCATTGTAATTCGTTAAAGGGATATTTTTGTCTTGCTGTGCTTTTGCTGGTATCGTTAAGATGGAAAAAGCTAAAAGTACAGGTAGTGCTGATTTAAATAGTAAGGTGCTTTTCATGGGATTTCTGATTTGGTTACATGGATTAGACACCATTCCTGCCTAAACGTTGCAGGATTTGGAATTTATTTTTTAAATATTTGAATATACCCCTTAAAATCGTTCTTTTTGTAGTATAAACTAGTAAATAACAAATGGCAGAATCTCAATTGCTTATTCTTGACAAGAAGCAGATACAACAAAAGATTAATAGGATTGCTTACCAGATACTGGAAGATAACCTGAATGAGAAGGAAATTGTATTGGCTGGAATATGGGATCGTGGGTATAAAGTTGCCCTTCGACTAAAGAAAGTATTGGCCAAGATTTCAGACTTGAAAATTACCATGTTGAAAATTGAGCTGGATCGCTTAAATAGCAAGCTAGTTGCCAATACGGATCTTGATGAGAGCCATTGGAAAAATAAAGTCATCATCCTAGTTGACGATGTACTGAATAGCGGAAAAACATTAGCTTATGGATTGGGTGTTTTCCTGAATACCCCGCATAAAAAGATCAGAACCGTAGTATTGGTAGATAGAAGCCATAAAATATTCCCTATTGCAACGGATTTTGTTGGCTTACAGATGGCTACTGTTTTAAAGGAACATGTAGATGTAGTGATTGATGTAGCAGGAGAAGAGGATCGCGTTTATTTAAGTTAATCTTGGATTTAAGGCATATTTTTCTCATTTTAGAGAGATGTACCCTTCCCGTAAAAGCAAGTTAATTTTTCAATTCTTTTCTTGGTATAGCGCTTATATCATAAAAAAGGATTTTTCAAGCTATACTTACGACCGGCTGGAGGTAAAGGAGGACGAGGCGATATTGCTCCTCGCCAATCATTTTAGCTGGTGGGATGGTTTCCTAATGTTTCAATTGAATAAGGTCGTTTTTAAGAAAGAATTCCATGTGCTGGTCAGCGAAGAAGATTATCAGCGGCGATGGTATTTAAAATATCTCGGTGCTTTTGCTTCCAAAGTGAAGGGGAAAGATGTGGTTAAAACACTGGCTTATGCCGGACAGCTATTAGATGATCCTCAAAACTTAGTCCTTTTATTTCCTCAGGGGAAGCTCTACACCAGTTATGTGAGCAATATCTCTTTTGAAAAAGGGGTGATGCAATTGATCAATGCTTCAAAGAAGAAATTTCAAGTGGTATTTTCTGCTACACTTACTGATTATTTTGACAAAAGAAAGCCAATGGCAAAAAGTTATCTCTGTACCTGGGTGGCGGAAGAGTATATCAGCTTGCAGCTGCTGAAAAGAGAATACAACAAACATTACAATGGGGCAATTCATAGACAAAGCAAAAAGTCTGCATGATCTTTTTTCTTTATATCGTACTCGTCTTTTTGGTCCTTCGTTTTTCAGTTACTCTGTTTAATTTTCTTTCTAACCCTAAAATGGGGAATTATGGCAGGTCTTTTACAGACAAAGTGCTGATCATCATAAAAGTTCATCAATCTGAAGAAGAAGCAGAGAAATTGATCGCCAGCCTATCCGCACAGGATTATAAAAATTATGAGATCTTAATTCAGCCGATTCATAGCCCCGATGTCGTTGTCGCAGAGAAAGCTGCTTACTTTCTATTTCTGGATGCAGACACTGTAATTCAAAGAGGATTTATTAACAGTCTGATTTATCGGACTACTGTGTTTAAACTCGCGATGCTGAGTGTGATTCCTACTCCCCGAATTTCTGGATTTATAGCCAACTGCATGTATCCCCTGACAGATTTTGTATTATTGAATTTATTTCCTTTAAGGTTAGTTCGCCTGTTGAAACATCCTTCGTTTTCTATGGCAAATGGTGCTTGTTTGTTCTTTGATGCGGAGATTTATCGCCAATACGAATGGGATGAGGCCCTTAAATCTTCCAATCAAGCTGCGCTCGAAATCATGAAAATGGTCAAACAGGAAAAGCTAAATGCGGACTTGCTGCTGGGAAATAAATTGATCTATCAGAAAGAAAGTAAGCCTGATGTAGCTGGTGTTTCAGGGCGCCTGATGCTTAATTTCAATCAGCAGCCGATCGTTGCCCTTTCCTATCTAATATTAGTAATCGGCGGCCCAATTGCCATGGCGCTTACTTTAGCCCCTGTATTTCTGCTGCTGCCCTATGGGCTGATCTTTTTATCAAGAATGATGATCGCTTATCTGACTGCGCAAAAACCTTTTCCATCCATCTTGTACCATCCATTACAAATGATCAGCTTAACCTGGCTGGTGGTTCATCAATGCTGGAAAAGCTTTCTTGCTGTATTTAAGTCTAAGAATTAGCATATCAGACGTCAGAAATAGCATATCAAACTCTTTTTATGTAATTTTGTGACTGTATGAGGTCACTTATTAAATAATTTATGGGATACGATTTAGCCGTCACAATAGATAAAGCATCAGGATTTTGTTTCGGAGTAGTATATGCAATCGATATGGCTGAAGATATTTTAGACCATGAAGATTATTTATATTGCCTCGGCGACATTGTGCATAACGATGAAGAGGTAAAGCGATTAACCGCTAAAGGACTTCGTATCATCGATCATGAGCAGCTGCAGACCTTGAAAAATGAAAAGGTTTTGATCAGAGCACATGGGGAAGCACCTTCTACTTATCAGCTGGCGATGGAAAATAACCTGATCCTCATTGATGCTTCTTGTCCGGTAGTGTTAAAATTGCAGAACAGGATTAAAAATTCGCATGACGACGATGAGCAGATTCTGATTTTCGGAAAACATGGTCATGCGGAAGTGATCGGTTTACAAGGACAAACAGATGGGAAAGCCATCGTATTTCAGGATCTCGCAGAATTGGATCATGTGGATTTACCTTCAAAATTCACTTTATATAGTCAGACGACCAAAAGCACGGATAAATTCTACCACATCAAAGATCAGCTGCTGAGCAGAGGATATGAAGTGAAAGCAAATGATACCATTTGTCGCCAGGTGTCTAATCGTTATGGGGATCTGGAGAAATTTGTGGTTGATTTTGATAAGATCATCTTTGTATCGGGCAAGAAATCTTCAAATGGAAAGGTCTTGTACGATGTCTGCAAAAAATACAATCCCAATGCCTACTTTATTTCAAATGTGGAAGAAATCGATCAGAGTTGGTTTGCTGCAAATGATAAGGTCGGGATTTGTGGGGCCACTTCTACGCCAATGTGGCTAATGGAACAGGTAAAATCAACTTTAGAATCTTATTAATACATTATTACATCATAAAAAAGTAATTATTGGTTTTCCCAGTAGAGATACCGGGTTATAATCATTTGATTAATTATTTTTGCTAAAATTATGGGAAAAAAGGGCATACTGCTAGTGAATTTAGGAACTCCGGATAGTCCGGAAGTAAGTGATGTACGAACATATCTTGATGAGTTCTTGATGGATGAGCGTGTGATTGATATCAACGCATTTCAGAGAACATTATTGGTGAAAGGAATTATTGTTCCTTTTCGCAGCCCTAAAACTTCTAAGTTATACAAGGAGATCTGGGATGAAAATGGATCGCCTTTGTTATATTACAGCAAAATCCAGGCAGCGATGCTTCAGGAGAAACTTGGCGAGGAATACCAGGTTGAATTGGCCATGCGTTATCAAAATCCTTCCATTGCTTCTGGTCTGGACAGGCTAAAAGCTGGATTGGTAGAAAGTATCCAAGTGATTCCATTATTCCCGCAATACGCCTCTGCAAGTACAGGGTCGGTGATCCAAAAGGTAATGGAACTGGTGAGCAAATGGCAAACGGTTCCGCCAATCAGCTTCATCAACTCTTTCCATGATAATGAATTGATGATAGATACTTTCGCTGAGAATGCGCAAAAGTATCAGCCGGAAAGTTATGATCAGATCTTATTTAGTTTCCATGGCCTGCCAGAAAGACAATTAAAAAAATGTGACCATACCGGCCAGCATTGCTTGAAAAAAGACGATTGCTGCAGTACCTTGACCAATGTGAACAAGTTTTGCTATTCTGCACAGTGTCATGATACCGCCAGATTAATCGCTAAAAGATTGAACATTCCTGCTGAAAAGTATTCTGTATGTTTCCAATCGAGATTAGGAAAAGAACCTTGGGTACAGCCTTATACCAGTGATGTTTTAAAAGAACTTGCGGAAAAAGGTAAAAAGAGACTTTTGGTATTCTGTCCGGCTTTTGTGGCAGATTGCTTAGAAACACTTTATGAGGTAAGCGTGGAATATCATGAAGAGTTCAGAGCTCTCGGCGGTGAAGAAGTTCAGTTGGTAGCCAGCTTAAATGACGACCCCAAATTTATTGATGCGCTAGTTGAAATGGTGAAACCATCATAAACATCATTTCATAACTGATAGTAAACAATAGTTTCTGATGATGAATTAGAAATTACGAGTAATATAATCCAGGATCTGACGGGTAGAACCGGTTTTATTCTGTACATACTTCTGGGCGATCTTTCCCGCAGCTGCATTCTTTTGGAATTGTAGAAAAGCGGCAGAAAGATCGCTTTCTGTTTCAATACTAATTGCTGCTCCAATTTCAATCAGGTCTTTTGCCTCTTGGAACTTAGCATATTTAGGACCAAAAATTACGGGAATTCCATAAGCAGCAGCTTCCAGTGTGTTGTGAATGCCTGCCCCGAATCCTCCACCGATATAGGCAATGTTACCATATTGATAAAGCGACGAAAGCATGCCGATGTTGTCTATAATTAGGGTTTTGGCAATTTTTTTACTTCCTTTTAATAGTTCGGAATGCGTAATTGCTGCGGGAATAAGTTTTCTCAGTGCTGCAATATGTGAATCGTCTGTTTCATGAGGTGCAATGACGAATTTCCAGTCTGGGTGCTGGGCAATAAGAACAGCGATCAACTGCTCATCTGCCGGCCAGCTGCTGCCCGCAATAAATACTGGATCTGATCCGCAGAAATCTGCGACTTCCTGAATGGTTTTTGGCGATTGTGCATTTTCGGCCACACGATCGAAACGGGTATCTCCACTTAAACTTACATTTTCCAAATGGATTCTTTTTAATAAGTCAACGCTCTCCTGGTTTTGAACGAAAAAATGGGTGACGAAACTTAGGATTTTCCGGTTAAAGGAGCCGTACCATTTGAAAAATATCTGATCTGGCCGGAAAATTCCGGAGATCACATATAAAGGGATGTTGTGCTGATGCAAGACTTTGAAATAATGATACCAATATTCATACTTGGTGAAGATGGCAATTTCAGGTTTAATCGCTGCAATGAACTTTTTGGCATTTGCCTCAGTATCTAAAGGCAGATAAAAAACACCAGCTGCCAAAGCATAGTTTTTTCTGATCTCATATCCCGAAGGAGAAAAGAAGGTAACGACGATATTTTTATTGGGATAAAGGGTTTTAATCTTTTCCAAAACAGGTCTTCCCTGCTCGAATTCGCCCAATGAAGCGAAATGAAACCATATATTGGTTTTAGAAGGATCCAGTGTTTTTTCTATTTGCTCAAAAAGTTGAGTTCTACCCTCGATAAACAGTTTGGCTTTTGTGTTGAATAAGGAAAATACGCGCAGCACTAATCCATAAAAAGAGATTCCTATATTATAAAGCCAAAGCATTTTGTGTGTTTATTTATTATCTTAGCCGAAGATACTTCATTAAAATTAAAACGTAATTAATATATGAAAATAGCTGTTATTGGAACAGGATATGTGGGTTTGGTAACTGGTACCTGCTTAGCAGAAACTGGAAACAAAGTAATTTGTGTAGATATAGATGCTGCTAAAGTTAAAAAGATGCAGGATGGTCAGGTACCCATCTATGAACCAGGCCTTGACGTGTTATTTCATAGAAATATTGCTCAGGGAAGGTTAACTTTTACGACAGATCTGGCTCATGGCATTCAGGATGCACAGATTATATTTATGGCTTTACCAACTCCTCCCGGAGGTGATGGCGCTGCCGATCTTTCCTATATCCTTGGTGCAGCAAAAGATATTTCCAAATTGGTTACAGAGTACAAAGTGATTGTCAACAAATCTACCGTTCCAGTAGGGACAGCAGATAAAGTGCGTGCGGTTTTTGAAGCCAACACGAGCATAGAAATTGATGTGGTTTCTAATCCTGAATTTCTTCGTGAAGGGGTAGCTGTAGAAGATTTCATGAAACCCGATCGCGTGGTGATCGGTACAAGAAGTGAAAGAGCACAGAAGTTAATGGCTGAATTGTACGGGCCTTATGTGAGACAGGGAAATCCGATCCTGTTTATGGATGAGCGTTCTTCTGAGCTGACAAAATATGCAGCCAATTCTTTCCTGGCTACGAAGATTACATTCATGAATGAAATCGCAAACCTTTGTGAGATTGTGGATGCTGATGTAGATGCGGTACGTAAAGGAATTGGTTCTGATGCCAGAATTGGCAAGCGTTTCCTTTTCCCTGGAATCGGTTACGGAGGAAGCTGCTTCCCTAAAGATGTTCAGGCTTTAGCTAAATCTGCCGATGAGCATCAATATGATTTCCAGATCCTGAAAGCGGTGATGGAGGTAAACGAGAAACAAAAGACAGTTTTGGTAGACAAGCTGTTGAAATATTATAAAGGTGACCTGAAAGGCAAGCATTTTGCTTTGTGGGGATTAGCATTTAAACCAGAAACTGATGATATCCGCGAAGCTCCAGCGTTGTATATTATCGATGAACTGCTGAAACATGGTGCGACTGTTGCTGCCTTTGATCCGGAAGGAATGGAGAATGTGAGACGTCTTCTAGGTGATAAAATCAGCTTCGTTGCCGATCAGTATGAAGCTTTGCAAAATGCAGATGCACTATTGATCGCTACTGAATGGTCTGTTTTTAGAAATCCTGATTTTGAGAAAATGGAAGAAAACCTGGGTAATAAAGTGATTTTTGATGGACGTAATTTATATGACCTGGAAAAAATGATCGATTTGGGTTATTATTATAATAGTATTGGCCGTAAATTAATAGATTAATGGGACGTAAAAGAGTATTGATTACCGGAGCAGCAGGCTTCCTGGGTTCACATTTATGTGATCGTTTTATTAAAGAAGATTATCATGTGATCGCAATGGATAACCTGATCACCGGAGACCTTGAGAATATTGCACATTTGTTCAAACTGGAAAATTTCGAATTTGCACACCATGACGTATCAAAATTCGTTTATGTAGCAGGGGATTTGGATTATATCTTACACTTCGCCTCACCGGCAAGTCCGATTGACTATCTAAAAATACCAATTCAAACGTTAAAAGTAGGTTCATTAGGTACACATAATTTATTGGGTCTGGCAAAAAGTAAAAATGCCAGGATGCTGATCGCTTCCACTTCTGAAGTATATGGAGATCCAAATGTAAATCCACAGCCGGAAGAATATTGGGGTAATGTAAATCCAGTTGGTCCTAGAGGGGTTTACGATGAGGCAAAACGTTTTCAGGAAGCAATGACTATGGCTTACCATACTTTCCATGGTTTAGAAACCAGAATTGTAAGAATATTCAATACTTATGGTCCAAGAATGCGTCTGAATGATGGCCGTGTTTTACCGGCTTTTATCGGACAGGCATTACGTGGAGAAGACCTGACCGTATTTGGTGATGGTTCTCAAACCCGTTCTTTCTGTTATGTGGATGATTTAGTGGAAGGTATTTACAGGTTATTGCTGAGTGATTATGCCATGCCAGTGAACATCGGTAACCCTGATGAGATCACCATCAAGCAATTCGGTGAGGAAATTATTAAGCTAACCGGTACCACACAGAAATTAGTGCTGCGTGATTTGCCCGTTGATGATCCTAAACAAAGACGTCCGGATATTACTAAAGCCAGAGAACTTTTAGGCTGGGAGCCTAAAGTGAGCAGGGCAGAGGGTTTGAAGATTACTTATGAATATTTCAAATCTTTGCCAGCAGAAGCATTGGTGAATAAAGAACATAAAGATTTTACAACTTATAACCGCTAATATATAATAATGTCGAAAATACTAGTAACTGGTGGTACCGGTTTTATTGGATCACATACTGTCGTTGAGCTTTACAATGCTGGATATGACGTAGTGATCGTTGACGATTTTTCTAACTCTAATCCGAAAATCCTTAAACAGATTGAAACCATTACCGGAAGAGTACCTGAATTCGTTGAATTGGATTTATGTGATGAAGTAAAAGTAAAAGCATTCGCTGCAGCAAATACGGACATCTCAGGAGTAATTCATTTTGCTGCATTTAAAGCAGTAGGTGAATCTGTTCAACAGCCTTTAAAGTACTATAGAAACAATTTTTATTCTTTGATTAATGTCATCAATGGCTTTAATAGTAAGGTAAATCTTGTGTTTTCTTCTTCTTGTACAGTCTATGGTCAGCCAGATGTACTGCCAGTAACGGAAGCTGCACCAGTTAAAAAAGCAGAGTCTCCTTATGGCAACACCAAACAGATCGCGGAAGAGATTTTGCAGGAAAGCTGTGCTGTAACGCCTGAATTAAATGTGATTGCTTTGCGTTACTTTAATCCGGTAGGGGCACATGATTCTGCATTAATCGGCGAATTGCCAATCGGGGTTCCACAAAATCTGGTTCCTTTTATTACGCAGTCTGCTATCGGAAAACGTGGACCGATTACTGTTTATGGAAATGATTACGATACCCCAGATGGCAGCGCAATCAGAGATTATATCCACGTAGTAGATTTAGCTAAAGCGCATGTGGCTGCAATCCAAAGATTGGAAAACAATCATGCGGAAACAAATTATGAAGTTTTCAATTTAGGAACAGGCACAGGTACTACTGTATTACAGGTGATTGAGGCTTTTGAAAAAGCAACAGGTCAAAAATTAAGCTATACCATTGGTGCAAGAAGAGAAGGTGATATTGAAAAAGTTTGGGGTGACGTGACTAAATCTGCTAAAGATTTAGGGTGGACAGCTGAACGTGATATCAATGAGATGATGTCTTCTGCATGGAACTGGGAGAAATATTTAAAAGATAACCCATTTTAGATGTTATTGAGCGAGCATAAAGACCTCAAGCTGGAAATTAAATCCCTTCCTGAAAAGGAAAAGGATAAGCTGTTGCTCCGGTTGATCGCGAAAGATAAGATCCTGACGGAACACTTGCATTTTTTATTAATGGAAGGGGAGCAGGATTTGGTAGACAGGCAGGAGCAGCTTAGCGGCCGTATTGATGAGGAAATCGAAGAGCTGATGTCCAATAGAAGAAGGAATGCCAAAGAAGCGTTACTTAAAATGAGGAAGCTAAACGGCAGTATTACCCACCATTTTAAAGTGACGAAAGACTTGAACTCTGAAATTGAATTGCGAATTCATCTTTTCAAAGGGATTCCCATTGATTTTAATGAAGGGGTATTTTCTGCACTGCATAAGTTCAATGAAAAGTTAATGATCTATTTTGCTAAGTCTGTGTTTTCAGTATATAATAAGTACCTCAAAATGCACGAGGAAACTCAATTTGACCTTAAACCAAGTTTTAATGAAGTTCTAGCAAAATTGTATCAGCATAAAACAGCTCCTGTTGCTGAAGAATTAGGTTTGCCTAAAGAAATTTAAGGTATACCGAGTATTTAAAATGAAATACCTATTGAAATGAAAAAGAAAATATTAATCACGGGTGGCGCTGGATTTATTGGTTCACATGTAGTACGCCGCTTTGTGAGCAACTATCCGGATTATGAAATCCTAAATCTTGACGTATTAACGTATGCAGGAAACCTGGCAAACTTAACAGATGTAGAAGATTTGCCAAATTATCGCTTTGTGAAAGCAGATATTACTGATGCTGTAGCCATGAACGATTTATTTGAACAGGAGAATTTTGATGCAGTCATCCATCTGGCCGCCGAATCTCATGTAGACAGGTCAATTGCTGATCCAACTGCATTTGTAATGACCAATGTAATTGGTACGGTTAACCTTTTGAATGCTGCCAGAGCACACTGGAAAGGTGATTATGATAAGAAACGTTTCTACCATGTGTCTACTGATGAAGTATATGGCGCATTGGGTGAAACCGGAATGTTTACAGAAACTACTGCTTATGATCCGCATAGTCCTTACTCTGCCTCAAAAGCATCTTCTGACCATTTTGTGAGGGCTTACCATGATACTTATGGTTTAGATGTGGTCATTTCTAATTGCTCAAATAACTATGGTTCTCACCATTTCCCTGAGAAATTGATCCCTCTAGCGATCAATAACATCAAGAATAACTTGCCTGTTCCAGTTTATGGAAAAGGAGAGAATGTGAGAGACTGGCTTTGGGTAGAAGACCATGCACGTGCGATTGATGTGATTTTTCATGGTGCAAAAACGGGTGAAACGTATAACATCGGTGGACATAACGAGTGGAAAAATATCGATTTGATCCATTTATTATGTGACATCATGGACCGTAAGCTGAACAGAACAGCTGGTGATTCTGCGAAGTTGATCACTTTTGTGACTGATAGAGCTGGACATGATCTGCGTTATGCGATCGATTCTACGAAATTGCAGCACAAATTAAACTGGGTACCAAGTCTTCAGTTTGAAGAAGGACTGGAGAAAACAGTAGAATGGTACCTGGAAAATGAAGAATGGCTTTCGAATGTGACTTCTGGAAACTACAAAGCTTATTACGAAACACAATATCAAGGCAGATAATAGTTGCTGCTGATCAACAATAAAGGCCATCTTTAAGAGATGGCCTTTATTGTTTTTATGAAGTTTTATAATTACTCATATCTTAAGGCTTCCACAGGATCTAATTTGGATGCTTTTTTAGCCGGGTAATAACCAGACATGATACCAACAAGTACACAAAGTACGAATCCTCCAAAGATCCACAGCCATGGAATGATAAAGGAGCCTCCCATTGCCAATGAGATTACGTTCCCTATGGTGATTCCGAGGAAGATTCCAAATGCACCTCCCATCAGACATATAATCACCGCCTCAATTAAAAATTGTTTACGGATCACGGATGGATTTGCGCCAATCGCTTTCCTGATGCCTATTTCTCTTGTTCGTTCCGTAACAGAGACCAGCATGATGTTCATTAAGCCAATAGAGGCACCAATCAGAGTAATCGCACCAATCGCAATTCCGCCCCATACCACATATTTTAAGTTCTCAAATAGGGTTTGGGCAATGGCATCACTTTTTATGATCTCAAAGTTATTAGGTTCTGCAACTTTAACTTTTCTAATGTTTCTGAATTCAGCGGTAGCTTCTCCAATAATGTCTTCCTGCATCTCATTGTTGGGCACCATCACCACTATATTGTAAGAAGGATTCCCATTAGAATTAATTTTCTTGGCCTTTAATAAAGGGACATAAACGGCTCTGTCTCCAGAGAACCCCATACTGGATCCCTTTGAAGCCAGTAAACCGATTACTTTTAGTCGGGTACCACCAACGTTAATGATTTTATCAATAGGAGATTCTTTCTTGAATAATTTTTCACTGACCTCACTTCCGATGATGCATACGTTATTTCCGTTCTCCACTTCTGTGGTAGTAAAATTTCTGCCAGAGGTGAGTTCAAGTCCCATAGAATTCATTCCATTTTCATCAATTCCCTGAATATTAATGTTCGGATTGGTTTTTTCCGTTCCATATTTGATGGTGGCACCATAAGTTACCATGACATTGATGGCTACTGTTGCAGGGGTTTTTAGCTGGTTCTTAAAGGCAATTGCATCTTCGTAACGAATGGTCTTGAAGGGTTTAGGTCTTTTTCCACCTCCTCCGATCCGGATGCCTACTCCGCGATTTCTAATAGTAAACGAATTGGCACCCATGCTGGAAAAAGCTTCTGTCATACTGGTTTTAACCGCATCCAGGGTGGTTAGAATTCCTACTAAAGCAGATAAACCTATCGCAATGATCAACGCGGTCAGCATGGTACGCAACCGGTTACTTTTTATAGATTGTATGGCAATTCTTACGTTTTCTGTATAGGTCATTCTTTAGAAATAAGATTCTTGAAGGGATAAAAATAAAAAGTCCCGTTGTTAAGACAACGAGACCTGTTATAATGTTACAAAGGAAACCTAATTCCTATATAAAAATCTATTTAAGCAGAGAAGCTGGTGCCACAGCCACATGTGCTGGCTGCATTAGGGTTGTTGAACGTAAATCCTCTTGAATTTAGTCCGTCTTGCCAATCTACCTGCATGCCCATTAGATACATCTGGTGTGCTTTATGCATGAAAACCTTGATGCCATCAATGATGTATTCCTGATCTCCTTCTTTTTTTTGATCGAAACCTAAAACATAACTCATTCCTGAGCAGCCACCACCTTCTACTCCTACACGTAAGCCGAAGTCGTCAGCGATTTCTTGTTGGTCTTTTAACTTAAAAAGTTCTTTTACAGCAGTTTCTGTAAAGGTAACCGGTGCAAATGCGGTATCAACTGTATTACTCATGTTATTTAAAATTAGGAATAACAAATATAAATAAAATGTACATTTTTGTCAGGGTTATCGCTAATTATTACGGTATTTAAACAAAGGAATGAGTATAGAATCTATATTAACAGCAGTAGTGCCCATAACAGTTGCCGGAGTAGTGACCGTTTCTGTAGGTTACTATCTGATCAAGAACGACATTGATAAATATTTTAGATGGAGATTTGCCAGTAAGAAAGACGAAAGAACACAGTTATTTGCTTTGCGCCTTCAAGCTCATGAACGCTTAATTGTATTTGTAGAAAGAATTAACCCAAGTAATTTATTGCTTCGGGTATATATGCCTGGGATTTCTGTGCTAGAACTTCAAGCAGCGATTTTGAATGAAATCAGGTCTGAGTATCAGCACAATGTGACGCAGCAGCTGTATGTTTCTGAAAGAATATGGAATGTAATTCGTAAACTAAAGGATGATACTTTAGCGATGGTGAATAATGGCGTTCAGGGCCTACCTGAGCAAGCTACAGGAATGGATTTAAGTAAAAAAGTGCTGCAGCAGATGGCAGAAATTGCAGATAATCCTTATGATTTGACGCTGGATCTGATTAAAAAGGATATTCATCAATTGTTTTAATTATGGAAAAGAAGAAGATTACGACCACTTCAGGGATAGAAATCAAAGAATTATATACCAGCGCAAAACCGATGACGGAATTGCCTGGAGAGTTTCCTTATACCAGAGGGATTCAAAAGGATATGTATCGGGGTCGTCTTTGGACGATGCGTCAGTACGCTGGATTTTCTACTGCTGAAGAATCGAATAAGCGCTACCATTACCTGTTGAAACAAGGGACCATGGGTTTATCTGTTGCATTTGACCTGCCCACGCAGATTGGATATGATTCTGATCATGAAATGTCTGAAGGGGAAGTCGGAAAAGTAGGAGTAGCCATAGATTCTTTGAAAGATATTGAGATCCTATTTGATGGAATTGAACTTCAAAAGATTACCACTTCAATGACCATCAATGCCACAGCCTCTATTCTGCTGGCTATGTATATCGCGCTGGCAAAAAAGCAGGGTGCCGATATCAGGCAGATTTCTGGAACAATACAGAATGATATTTTAAAAGAATATGCAGCAAGAGGAACTTATATCTATCCTCCTAAATCTTCTATGAGGATCATTACAGATATTTTTGAATACTGCAGCAAAGAAGTGCCCAAATGGAATACAATCTCTATTTCAGGATATCATATCCGGGAAGCAGGTTCTACAGCAGTGCAGGAGCTGGCTTTTACTCTGGCAAATGGTAAGGCTTACTTAAATGCGGCTTTAGAAAAAGGGCTGGATATTAATGTCTTTGCAAAACGCCTTTCTTTTTTCTTTAATTGTCATAATAATTTTTTTGAAGAGATCGCTAAGTTCCGTGCAGCCAGAAGGATGTGGGCCAAAATCACTAAAGATTTAGGAGCTACAGATGAAAAAGCACAGATGCTGCGTTTTCACACACAAACGGGCGGCTCTACGCTAACCGCACAGCAGCCGTTAAATAATGTGATCAGGGTGACCAGTCAGGCCATGGCAGCAGTGCTGGGTGGTACACAGTCTCTACATACAAATGGTTACGATGAGGCACTATCACTGCCTACAGAGGCAGCAGCTAAAATCGCTCTGCGTACACAGCAGGTCATTGCCTTTGAAAGTGGAATTACAGATACAGTTGACCCATTGGCAGGTTCTTTCTTTGTGGAAAACCTAACTGATGAAATTGAAACTGCCGCACAGCTTTATATTGATAAAATTGATGCTATGGGCGGATCAGTGAATGCTATAGAAAATGGATATATCCAGAATGAAATCGGTAATGCCGCTTACCAATATCAATTGGAGATCGAAGATGGCAGCAGAGTCATCGTTGGCGTCAATAAATTCACTCAGGAAAAAGAAGGAATTAATGATGTATTTACCATCGATGAGTCGATAAGAACCATTCAAACAGACAAGTTAAATAAGTTGAAATTTGAGCGGGATTCGGCAGCTGTGGAAAAAGCTTTGAACGATTTATTACGCGCTGCAAAAGGACGAGAAAACTTAATGCCTTTTATTCTGGTAGCTGTAGAGGCATATGCGACGCTAGGTGAGGTTTCTGATGTGATGCGTAGTGTTTTTGGTGAATATTAAAGGGTATGTTAAAAAATAGTTATCCACATAATAAATTCAGGTTAAGTATGCTAATTCTCTGCTATTTAAGTGCTTACTGAATATATTAAAATTTAGTTTTTTTTGTTGATAATTTTTTGAATATTCGATATCTCGAAAGGGCATTATCAATGTGTCCATATCGTCCCTGTTAACCAACTAATTGTATCATAAAAATGGAAAAAACTTGTACCGAAGTATGGAAAAGCTGTCTCCAAATTATAAAGGATAACATACCCGGCCAGAGTTTCAAAACCTGGTTCGAGCCAATATCCGCTCTTAAGTTGGATGGCAATGTTTTAACAATACAAGTACCGAGTTTATTCTTCTATGAATGGCTGGAAGAACACTATGTTGGACTGCTGCGAAAGACAGTTAAGAAGCAGCTTGGTGATGACGGCCGACTGGAATATAATATTGTGGTAGACAAATCTTCGAAAAGCGGTTCTCCTTATACCACCAATATGCCGAGTAATGGCAATGGGGCGGAGGCTAAGTTTCAAACCATGCCGATTCCGGTTTCTATCAATAAAGACATCAGAAATCCATTTATCATACCAGGGTTAAAGAAACTGACCGTAGATCCTCAATTGAATTCTAACTATACTTTCGACAATTATATAGAGGGCGATTGTAATCGTTTAGCACGTTCGGCGGGTTATGCCGTTGCTGCTAAGCCAGGTGGGACTTCCTTTAATCCTTTAATGATTTATGGTGGAGTAGGGTTGGGTAAAACTCATCTAGCTCAAGCGATAGGCAATGAGATTAAACGAAACATGCCAGATAAATTGGTGATTTATGTTTCTTGTGAAAAATTTTGCCAACAGTTTGTTGATTCGTTAAAAAATAACACCATTAATGATTTTGTGAATTTTTATCAGGCAATGGATGTTATTATCATGGATGATGTACATAATTTTGCAGGGAAAGAAAAAACTCAGGATATATTCTTCCATATTTTCAATCATTTACACCAGTCAGGAAAGCAGGTGATCCTTTCTTCTGATAAAGCGCCTAAAGATTTGGCCGGATTAGAAGAACGCTTGCTGAGTCGTTTTAAATGGGGATTATCGGCCGATCTTCAGATTCCAGATCTGGAAACCAGGATTGCGATTCTTAGAAAGAAGATGTATGCCGATGGCATTGAGCTTCCTAATGAAGTTGTAGAATATGTAGCGCATAATATTGATAATAATGTCAGGGAGCTGGAAGGTGCAATGGTTTCCCTTTTAGCGCAGTCTACTTTAAATAAAAAAGATATTGACTTGAATCTTGCGAAGCAAATGTTGAAGAACTTCATCAAAAACACTTCAAAAGAGATCTCCATGGAATATATTCAGAAATTAGTTTGTGAATATTTTGAAGTTCCTGCAGATATGGTTAAATCTCCTACAAGAAAACGTGAAATCGTACAAGCCAGACAGATTTCCATGTATTTATCTAAGAGTCATACGAAGTCTTCTTTAAAAACCATAGGAGCATTTTTTGGTGGCAGAGATCACTCGACAGTGATTTATGCCTGTCAGACGGTAGAAGACTTAATTGATACAGACAAAAAATTTAAGGGCTATGTGCATGATATTCAAAAGAAACTAAAAATGACCTAGCTTTTAGTGGGTTGTTTACAAAAAAAGGCGTTGCTAAAGTTTTTAAACTTCAGCGGCGCCTTTTTATTAGAGGATAAATCTAAGTAATTATTTCATCGCTTCCAGCTTCATCAGGCCATAAAACAAGGCAGAAGCGTGTAAAGATTGAGCAATTTGATTGTCCATTAGTAGTTGTTTAACTGCTGGAATACTGTATTTCTCTACGGTCAGGATTTCATGTTCATCCAGGTGCTGTTCCTGTGTTTTAACACCTCCGGTGAGGAAATAGGTAAAAGTGACATTATCTGAGGTTGCGGGATTTGGATAAAGTGTAGCTAGGTGACTGATCGTTTTGAAGGTATAGCCGGTTTCTTCCAGTAATTCTCTTTTTACTGCATCTTCCGGCTTTTCATCTCCATCAATCACTCCACCTGGGATTTCCAGTGAGATAATATCTGCACCATGACGGTATTGACGCACCATGATGATCTCATTGTCTTCGGTTAATGCCACCGCATTCACCCAGTTTGGGTATTCTAGTACATAATAATCATCTTTTGTTGTTCCATTTTGGAGCTTACAGGTATCTATGCGTAAAGTTGCCCATCGTTCTTTCACCAGATATCTGGATGAAATCTTTTGCCATTTTAGTATTTCCATGTTAAGGATTAAAGGTATTGCTGGATCTTTTTTTGTCGATCCATGTTGGTCATGCTGATGATATGGTATTGCTTCTCCAGCATTTTATAAATGAGTTGTAATTTTTCTGCAATCAGTTTGTTCCTTCCCGTTTGCTGGGAAGGAGCTAGGTCTGCATAAAGGAATTGGCTAAACATATCCAGTTTTTCTGCTGGAAATTCTTTAGAAAGAAGGAAGGTGTTGAATTCCTCCTGAGTATAAGTTAGCAGTTCTTCTTCGGTGATTTCAAATTCTTTAAGTAAGGATTCTTTGAAAAGATCTTCAGCTGCCTGTAGTTTTCCTTCTAATTTTAGTCCCATAATTCGGGCGAGTACCTGAGCCAGTTTTTGAATCTCAGCGGTCATTAAGTCTCTTCTAAGCATAATATTTACCAGCTACCACTACTGCCTCCACCACCAAAACTACCTCCGCCGAAGCCGCCAAAGCCGCCGCCGCCACTACTGCTGCCACCGCCGAAGCCACTTCCGCCAGAACCTCTTCCTCCGCCCAATAACATGCTCCAGAAAAGTGCATCTGCAACACCTCGACTACCGATCACCTGACCACCCCCACCACTGCCGCCACCTTTTTTAAGGACTATAATTACTACGATAACGATGATGATAATCACGATGATACCACCGGCTCCCCCCTCACTTTTTCCAGCTTTAGGTTTGTCGTTTTTGTATTCTCCTTTGGTATAACTGATGATGGCATCTGTACCAGCCTGCAGGCCTCCGAAATAGTCACCTGTTTTAAAATAAGGCTTGATGTCATTGTCTATAATTCGGCGAACGTATAAATCAGGGAGTGCCCCCTCTACACCATAACCAGTCTGGATGGATATCTTTCGATCTCCCAGGGCTGCAACAATCATGATGCCGTTGTCTTTGCCTTTTCCACCTACGCCCCATTTTCTACCTAGTTCCAATGCATATTCACCAATATCATAATCACCTACGGATTTTACAATCGCAATAGCAATCTGTGTAGAAGTCGAATCGTCAAAGGCTACGAGTTTTTGTTCGAGCTGCTGGAGTTGAGCAGGAGTTAGTGTTCCTGTATAGTCATTCACCAGTTTGTTTGGTTTAGCAGGAAAGTCCTGTGCGAAACCTAAAGTTGAAATGAGGATAAATAAGAAAGCTATAATTAGTTTTTTCATGGCTTTACGGATTTATACTGGTCCATAAAGATAATTTCGTTGGGTAATTCATTGATATCACCTCCTTCATAAGGGAAAAAGGTGGCTAGTTTTTCTCCTGCTAACATGATTCCGGCAATAATTCCTTGAACCAGGTTACCACCAGAGAAATGTGCAGTCATGGCAACTTTTGTTGTTTCCCAAAAGTCTTCCGGGACTACTTTGTTGATGCCGCTATCGCCAATGATGGCAAATTTATGGTCAATATAAGCAAGGTAGATGAGTACGCCATTGTGCCTTGAGGTTTTTTCCATGCCTAATTTGGCGAAGTAGGAAGTTGCTTTCTCAATAGGGTCGCCTTCGCAATGTTTATCTACTGCGATTCTGATTTCGCCTGAAGTCGCTTTCTCGGCTTCTGAAATCGCATTGGCTATTAATTCTTGTTCTTGTTCTGTGAAAATTCCCATAATAGGATAACTGTATAAAGATAAGGGTAATCTGTGTTTTAACTAAAACACAGATTACCCTTAAATGTTGTGACGGTATTTTAGAATTCTACTTTTGGCGCTTTTTCTGCACCAGCATCGGCTTTAAAGCCTGCTTTTTGACTAAAACCAAATATGCCGGCAGTCAGGTTATTTGGGAAAGACCTTACTTTGGTATTATAGATCTGTACTGCTTCATTAAAATCTTTACGCGCAACAGCAATTCTGTTTTCTGTTCCTGCAAGTTCAGCAGAAACATCTCTGAATTGTTCCGTGGCCTTTAATTCTGGGTAGTTTTCAGTAACCATTAACAAACGTCCAAGCGCCTGACTCACCTGTCCTTGTGCTGCCTGGTATTTTTCAATATTTTCTGGAGTTAATTTATCAGGGTCAATCGTTACCTGAGTCGCTTTAGCACGTGCTTCTGTAACTTGAGTTAAAGTAGATTGCTCGAACTTAGCCGCGCCTTTAACGGTATTTACAAGGTTGGGAATTAAATCTGAACGTCTTTGGTATTGGGTTTCTACCTGGTTCCATTTCGCCTTTACATCTTCATCTAATTTAACCAGACCATTGTAGCCACACCCGCTTACGACTACCAATAAAACTAAAATACCGACTATTGCTAATACTGTTTTTTTCATAATTTCTGTTTTTAATTGACCTGATCGCTAACCGTTGTTATGTTCAGGTTTTGCGTTTTTGTTTTTCTAGTGTTAATTTACACATTAGAACTCAATTTCCGTACCTTTGTTACTAATCAGCATAAAAACATGACAGGTTTTTACAAAAATGACGAATCAGCCTGTAATTCTCAGTAATCGGCATTTTTGTCAGTCATTAACTCATTCATTAAGGCCTTTTTGCACTACTTCGCTAGATTAGCACTTCTATCATCACCCTAGGAATTCCTATATTTGCAGCGGTTCAGGATAAAAACCTGACATATTTATGCAAAAAGAAATAGAAATTACCCTGGCTCCTGAAGATGTTGAACAGGAAGCAATCTTAAAAAATGCCTTATCTGAGGTCTTAGAAATCAAACAAACACGAATTAAAGGATATAAGATTTTAAAACGATCTATCGATGCGCGCTCTAGAAGAGTGATTTATCGCCTGCAAGTAAGGGTATTTATTGATGAGGAGCCTGTGATAGATGTTTTTGAGATAAATTATCCAAATGTGAGCGATAAAAAGCCTGTAATTATTGTTGGAGCCGGTCCTGCTGGTTTGTTTGCTGCTTTACAATGTATCGAAAATGGATTTAAACCTATTGTTTTAGAACGTGGTAAAGATGTAAAACAACGTAGAAGGGATCTGGCGGCGATCAATAAGGACGGGATCGTAAATACAGAATCCAATTACTGCTATGGGGAAGGTGGTGCAGGAACTTATTCTGATGGTAAACTCTATACCCGATCCAATAAACGTGGTGACATAAATAAGGTATTGCAGATATTTGTGGAGCATGGTGCAACTGAGGATATTTTAGTAGACGCGCGTCCACATATTGGTACAAATAAACTACCTCAAATTATAACCGCTATCAGAGAACGGATCCTCAGTGCCGGTGGCGAGGTACGCTTTGATCAGAAAGTGACTGATTTACTGATTGATTTTGGGAAAATTAAAGGTGTGGTGATCAATGGGGAGGGGAAATTGATGGCTGATGCGGTTATTTTAGCCACTGGGCACTCAGCAAGAGATATTTATGAGTTATTAAATAATAAAAATATTCTCGTAGAAGCTAAGCCTTTTGCACTTGGTGTGAGAATCGAACATCCTCAGGCCATCATTGATGCCGCTCAATACCATTGCGACATTCGCAGTGAGTTTCTGCCGCCAGCTTATTACAGTTTGGTGGAACAGGTTGGAAGTAGAGGTGTTTTCTCCTTTTGTATGTGCCCAGGTGGAATTATTGCCCCTTGTGCTACCCACGACGATGAGATTGTGGTAAATGGATGGTCTCCCTCTAAAAGAAATAATCCATTCGCCAATTCAGGAACTGTGGTACAGATCACACTTGATGATGTAAAAGGAACAGATCCATTAAGGATGATGAATTTTCAGGCGGAAATTGAACGTGCCGCTTTCCAGCTAGGAGGAGGGAGTCTTGTTGCACCAGGACAAAGAATGGTGGATTTTGTAGAGAATAGGGTGTCCATTGATTTGCCTAAAAACTCGTATCTGCCAGGAACAAAAAGTGTGATGCTAAAAGATACTTTACCCGATTTTGTGGCTTCAAGCTTAAGAAATGCGCTGCCACTTTTTGGAAAGAAAATGAAAGGTTATTATACCAATGAAGCTATTCTTGTAGGAGTGGAAAGCAGAAGCTCTTCTCCAGTTCGTATTCCAAGAGATAAGGACACTTTTCAACACCCGCAAGTTGCAGGTCTGTTTCCTTGTGCGGAAGGTGCTGGTTATGCAGGAGGGATTGTTTCTGCCGCAATTGATGGGGTAAACTGTGCAAATGCGATTTTTAAACTAGCTTAATAGAAACAGATTTGTGTTTTTGTTGTTTATTTCGTCGGGAGGATGAATTGTGAATAGGCTTGCTTATTAATTTAATGCGTTTTGACTTGGATAGCCGGTTATGACTCTTGGTTTAGCCCATTCGCTTGTTCATTTGATTACTTGTGGATCAGTTTGATTTACTTCTGAAGATTGAATCGCTTTGTAATTTTTGCTGGCGCTGCGTTTAATTTTCTGCAGGAAAACTCCTTCCAAAAACATTTGAATACTCATCACAGTTTTTATGCTGCGATTTTTTAAGTAAACCTAAATATTTACAAAATGAAAAATACATTAATTATTGGGGCTTCCCCAAATCCCATGCGTTATGCTTTTAAAGCTGCTCATATGTTGAAAGCAAAAGGGCATCCCTTTGTTAATGTTGGCGTGAAAAAAGGAGAGGTTGCAGGAGTAACTATCGAGCAGCCAGGAACTGTACATGAAGATATTGATACGATTACTTTATATATAGGTGAAGATATACAACATAACTATTATGATTATATCCTCCAAACTAAACCTAAAAGAGTAATTTTTAATCCAGGTACAGAGAATGAAGAGCTTGAATCTCTTTTGAAAAAGAATAATATAGAGTCGGTAGAAGCTTGTACTTTAGTTTTACTATCTACAGGGCAGTATTAAATAGAAGTTATTAGTACCGGACAGGTCTAATATTGTTGATGAAATCGATCCTATTATATATACTATACCATTAAGACTACTAGATGCGCATCATGTTTTTCTAGTTCGTATATTCTATGTTAAATCTATGTTATTCTTTTGTGCTGTAATTCATGTAGTTAGAGGTATGATACAATTATAAGGGTAATATTGTTTGCAGAGCCGGTTAATTTTCCTACTTTTGCATCCCGCTTCGGAGGAAGGGTTTGAGTGAAAGGGATACAGAGAGAAGATTTTGAAAGATTGCAGTAGGACTTTGTTAAAGTCGGTTTTGCCGGTTTAACCACCAGAAAAACAAAAAGATTTATTTTCAAATAAAGCTTGACAATAACAAAAAGATTTCTACCTTTGCAGTCCCAACAAAAACGGGGGTTACCAAACGGAGTTTGATAACAAAACAAAAAAGACTGAAACAATCGAAATTCGATTGCAACATATAAAGAAGATCCGCGAGGTGATTCGAGAAGTTCATTAAAGAGATGTCATTTATAAACGTAGCGAGGTACAGATAGTACAGTTTCAAAGTACATGAAAACCAAAGCTATTATTTCGAGTCAGAAACTGACAGACAATACAAAAAAGAATAAAGACTATTATTAACAAGTTAAGAATGGTCAGCGTTCAAACACAACATTTTACAATGGAGAGTTTGATCCTGGCTCAGGATGAACGCTAGCGGCAGGCCTAATACATGCAAGTCGAACGATACCGAGAGGCTTGCTTCTCGGGAAAGTGGCGCACGGGTGCGTAACGCGTATGCAACCTACCTCAATCAGGGGGATAGCCCGAAGAAATTCGGATTAACACCGCATAAAATCACAGGATAGCATTATCCAATGATCAAATATTTATAGGATTGAGATGGGCATGCGTGTCATTAGTTAGTTGGCGAGGTAACGGCTCACCAAGACCACGATGACTAGGGGATCTGAGAGGATGACCCCCCACACTGGTACTGAGACACGGACCAGACTCCTACGGGAGGCAGCAGTAAGGAATATTGGTCAATGGAGGCAACTCTGAACCAGCCATGCCGCGTGCAGGAAGACAGCCCTCTGGGTCGTAAACTGCTTTTATTCGGGAATAAACCTACTTACGTGTAAGTAGCTGAATGTACCGAAGGAATAAGGATCGGCTAACTCCGTGCCAGCAGCCGCGGTAATACGGAGGATCCAAGCGTTATCCGGATTTATTGGGTTTAAAGGGTGCGTAGGCGGCTTATTAAGTCAGGGGTGAAAGACGGTGGCTCAACCATCGCAGTGCCCTTGATACTGATGAGCTTGAATACACTAGAGGTAGGCGGAATGTGACAAGTAGCGGTGAAATGCATAGATATGTCACAGAACACCGATTGCGAAGGCAGCTTACTATGGTGTCATTGACGCTGAGGCACGAAAGCGTGGGGATCAAACAGGATTAGATACCCTGGTAGTCCACGCCCTAAACGATGAATACTCGCTGTTAGCGATACACAGTTAGCGGCTAAGCGAAAGCGTTAAGTATTCCACCTGGGGAGTACGGTCGCAAGATTGAAACTCAAAGGAATTGACGGGGGCCCGCACAAGCGGAGGAGCATGTGGTTTAATTCGATGATACGCGAGGAACCTTACCCGGGCTTGAAAGTTAGTGAATCATTTAGAGATAGATGAGTGAGCAATCACACGAAACTAGGTGCTGCATGGCTGTCGTCAGCTCGTGCCGTGAGGTGTTGGGTTAAGTCCCGCAACGAGCGCAACCCCTATGTTTAGTTGCCAGCACGTTAAGGTGGGGACTCTAAACAGACTGCCTGTGCAAACAGAGAGGAAGGAGGGGACGACGTCAAGTCATCATGGCCCTTACGTCCGGGGCTACACACGTGCTACAATGGATGGTACAGAGGGCAGCAAGCTGGCAACAGCAAGCAAATCTCAAAAAGCCATTCACAGTTCGGATAGAGGTCTGCAACTCGACCTCTTGAAGTTGGATTCGCTAGTAATCGCGTATCAGCAATGACGCGGTGAATACGTTCCCGGGCCTTGTACACACCGCCCGTCAAGCCATGGAAGTTGGGGGTACCTAAAGTATGTAACCGCAAGGAGCGTCCTAGGGTAAAACCGATAACTGGGGCTAAGTCGTAACAAGGTAGCCGTACCGGAAGGTGCGGCTGGAATACCTCCTTTCTGGAGTAGTTCAGACTACTCGCTACGTAAATGATATAAATGACAATAAAATCTCAAAAGAAAAACCCATAGAATGAAGCATCATAAGTGTTTCTGACTAAGCGAGGGAGTGGATGAGGCTACAGGGATTGTGAATGAGACACCTCAGAACAATTACCGAAGCTGAATTTAACCTAGTCCCGTAGCTCAGTTGGTTAGAGCACTACACTGATAATGTAGGGGTCAGCAGTTCAAATCTGCTCGGGACTACATATATACTCTAAGGGGGATTAGCTCAGCTGGCTAGAGCGCCTGCCTTGCACGCAGGAGGTCAACGGTTCGACTCCGTTATTCTCCACATTACCCGGTCTAAATACGAGAGGCCATAAATATAATTGCCAGCAGGCAATTAGGGGAACTAAAGTTCTTTGACATATTGGAAGAAGTTAATAAAGAAGAGCAAACAACAATAGAGACGTTGTTAGCTTGGAGGGATGAAGTAAGCAATTACGACAAACTAAGAAGATAACGACAATCAAAAAAAGCATTTCCATAGGCGCAAAAGGCTATGGAGAGAAGAAAGTAAATAAGAGCACACAGGGGATGCCTTGGCTCTCAGAGGCGATGAAGGACGTGATAAGCTGCGATAAGCTTCGGGTATTAGCAAATATGAATTAATCCGGAGATTTCCGAATGGGGAAACCTGGCTAGTTGAAGACTAGTCGTACAATGTACGCAAACCTGCCGAACTGAAACATCTAAGTAAGCAGAGGAAGAGAAAATAATAATGATTTCCTAAGTAGTGGCGAGCGAACGGGAAAGAGCCCAAACCAGTTATGTTACGGCATAGCTGGGGTTGTAGGACTACGATATGGCATTAATGAAATGAAGTGGAACAGGATGGGAAGCCTGGCAATATAGAGTGAGAGCCTCGTACACGTAAGTAACATTAGTCTAGTAGTATCCTGAGTACCGCGAGGTCGGAGACGCCTTGTGGGAATCTGCCGGCACCATCCGGTAAGGCTAAATACTCCTGAGAGACCGATAGTGAACCAGTACCGTGAGGGAAAGGTGAAAAGAACCCCGAACAGGGGAGTGAAATAGAACCTGAAACTGTGTGCTTACAAGCGGTCGGAGCGTCCAGGTGGCGTGACGGCGTGCCTTTTGCATAATGAGCCTACGAGTTACTCTTCTCTGGCAAGGTTAAGTGTTTAAGACACGCAGCCGCAGCGAAAGCGAGTCTGAATAGGGCGTATAGTCAGGGGAGGTAGACGCGAAACCTTGTGATCTACCCATGGACAGGTTGAAGGTGCGGTAACACGTACTGGAGGACCGAACCGATAAACGTTGAAAAGTTTCCGGATGATCTGTGGGTAGGGGTGAAAGGCTAATCAAACTGGGAAATAGCTCGTACTCCCCGAAATGTTTTTAGGAACAGCGTGGTGGTTAAGTTATATAGAGGTAGAGCTACTGATTGGGTGCGGGGGAGTCAAATCCTACCAAATCCAGACAAACTCCGAATGCTATATAATATACACTGCAGTGAGGCCCGGGGTGCTAAGGTCACGGGCCGAGAGGGAAAGAACCCAGACCATCAGCTAAGGTCCCCAAGTTATAGTTAAGTTGAACTAACGAGGTCCGATTGCATAGACAGCTAGGATGTTGGCTTGGAAGCAGCCATTCATTTAAAGAGTGCGTAACAGCTCACTAGTCGAGCGATCGGGCATGGATAATAAACGGGCATTAAACTATACACCGAAGCTATGGGTAATATTAATATTACGGTAGGGGAGCATTCCAGCGGCAGCGAAGTTATGACGTAAGTTGTGGTGGAGCTTCTGGAAAAGCAAATGTAGGCATAAGTAACGATAAGGCGGGAGAGAAACCCGCCCACCGAAAGGATAAGGTTTCCTGATCAACGCTAATCGGATCAGGGTTAGTCGGGGCCTAAGGAGAACCCGAAGGGGAAATTCGATGGACAACTGGTTAATATTCCAGTACTTTTTATAACTGCGATGTGGGGACGGAGTAGTGACACTGCCGCGATCTGACGGAATAGATCGTTAAAGGGCGTAGGTATTAGGACTGTAGGCAAATCCGCAGACCTAGCTGAAACCCGATAGTACTGCAAACCTTCGGGGGCGTAGATAGCGCAGGTAATCAGACTTCCAAGAAAAACCGCTAAGCTTCAGGTTATAAAAACCCGTACCGCAAACCGACACAGGTATCCGGGAAGAGAATTCTAAGGTGCTCGAGTGAATCATGGCTAAGGAACTCGGCAAAATGGCCCTGTAACTTCGGGAGAAGGGGCGCTGGTAGCAATATCAGCCGCAGTGAAAAGGCCCAGGCGACTGTTTAACAAAAACACATGGCTTTGCAAAATCGAAAGATGAAGTATAAGGCCTGACACCTGCCCGGTGCTGGAAGGTTAAGAGGGGATGTCATCTGTTAAAGGAGAAGCATTGAATCGAAGCCCCAGTAAACGGCGGCCGTAACTATAACGGTCCTAAGGTAGCGAAATTCCTTGTCGGGTAAGTTCCGACCTGCACGAATGGTGTAACGATCTGGGCGCTGTCTCAGCCATGAGCTCGGTGAAATTGTGGTCCCGGTGAAGACGCCGGGTACCCGCAACGGGACGGAAAGACCCCATGCACCTTCACTACAATTTAACATTGACATTGGATACAAGATGTGTAGGATAGGTGGGAGACTGTGAAGCGGCATCGCTAGGTGTTGTGGAGTCAACGTTGAAATACCACCCTTTTTGTATTCGGTGTCTAACCCCTTTCGGGGGGGACATTGTTTGATGGGTAGTTTGACTGGGGTGGTCGCCTCCAAAAAGGTAACGGAGGCTTTCAAAGGTAAGCTCAATACGCTTGGTAACCGTATGAGGAGTGCAATAGCATAAGCTTGCTTGACTGTGAGGCAGACAAGCCGAGCAGGGTCGAAAGACGGATATAGTGATCCGGTGGTTCTGCATGGAAGGGCCATCGCTCAAAGGATAAAAGGTACGCTGGGGATAACAGGCTGATCTCCCCCAAGAGCTCATATCGACGGGGAGGTTTGGCACCTCGATGTCGGCTCGTCACATCCTGGGGCTGGAGAAGGTCCCAAGGGTTCGGCTGTTCGCCGATTAAAGTGGCACGCGAGCTGGGTTCAGAACGTCGCGAGACAGTTCGGTCCCTATCTGTTGTGGGCGTAGGAATTTTGAGTGGGGCTGACCTTAGTACGAGAGGACCGGGTTGGACTAACCTCTAGTGAATCTGTTGTTCCGCCAGGGGCATTGCAGAGTAGCTACGTTGGGAATAGATAAGCGCTGAAAGCATCTAAGTGCGAAACTAGCCACGAGATGAGAATTCCATATAGGACCGTAGCAGACTACTACGTTGATAGGTTACAGATGTAAAGGTGGTGACATCAAAGTCGAGTAATACTAATCATCCGAAGCTTTCAAGAGCAATAAACTGTTGTTTGTTCTTCATAATAACTTCTTTCAATAATATGTCACTGTTTGTGGGCCATAGGATATGGTTCGTGTATATGGGAATACCGATAGCTTTTGCTAAGGATACCTGATACGGAAAAGCAAACAATAAAAATATTTAGGTGCCTATATCGGCGGTGTCTACCTCTTCCCATTCCGAACAGAGAAGTCAAGCCCGCCAGAGCCGATGGTACTGCGGTAACACGTGGGAGAGTAGGTCGGTGCCAAATCTTAAAGGAAGCCTGTAGGAAACTACAGGCTTTTCTTTTACACATAACAAAGAACTCTAATTAAAGTATTAAAAATATTTAGGTGCCTATATCGGTGGTGTCTACCTCTTCCCATTCCGAACAGAGCAGTCAAGCCCACCAGAGCCGATGGTACTGCGGTAACACGTGGGAGAGTAGGTCGGTGCCAAATCTTAAAAGAAAGCCTGTAGGAAACTGCAGGCTTTTCTTGTTTACAGGGATTTTTTATTGGGAGCATACCATCTGTGCTTTCCTAAGTTTAGTTTCCCCTGGGCTGGACCCTGCTGAGGTATTGAGCTGGTCTATGTTTTTTAAATTTTGATCTCTTATTGAAACCAGGACTCATGCAGGAATGGGCGCTGCTGCTGGATTGGCGTCCTGATAGCTTAGATTTGAAGGATCAATGCCAAAAGTTGTGGAGCAAGAGATAAAATTATAGCTTTGTCTATCTATATCCCATTTTATTTATGCCTTCTGCGAGCACCACTTTACTTCGTCTGTTTTTACCGGAATTTATCATAGAGAATTTTGAATTTACCAATGCCATTGAAGACCCTGACACTTTTCATATTCAGTTGGAAGAACTCAATCAACTGCCTACAGAATGGGGCTCGCTCAAGGTGCAGTCAAAAGGTTTTTTCCCGCAGATCGTGGTTCAGGATTTCCCCATTCGTGGACATAAGGTCTTCTATCATATCAAACGCCGGCGCTGGATCAATTTGGAAAGCGGCAAAGTGATCTACCGGGATTGGACTTTAGTTGAGAAAGGAACGCGAATGACAGGAGATTTCGCGGCTTTTTTAAAAGAAATCAATCGATACAGCCCCGAGTAGCGTTGATACGATCAGTTCATTTTATGGTGTAAAGGTCAAAAACCTGCTTCGTCAGTACCGTGATTACCTCAGCGACTTTAAAAGCTGGGATCAAAAAGCACATGCAAAACAATGGCTATTATACCCGGAGAATCTTGGTGAACAGCTCTCCATTGATGAAACCAGTCTGTCCCATGGTGAACTTTATACTATTATCACCAATAAAGCTGCTAAAGGTAAAAAAGGGGCTATCGTGGCTATTGTAGCGGGAACTAAAGCCGAAACGGTGATTTCTGTATTGCAACAAATTCCTGAACGGCTGAGAAAAAAGGTGACCGAGATTACCCTGGATATGGCAGGTAATATGGAACTAATCTGCAAACGTTGTTTTCCAGGAGCTATCAGAGTCACTGACCGTTTCCATGTGCAGAAACTGGCTACCGAAGCGCTACAGGAAATGCGGATTAAACATAGATGGGAAGCGATGGATATCGAAAATGAAGCCATTGAGCAATCAAAGAAAACAGGCCACCCTTTTCATCCGGAAGTACTCCATAACGGGGATACGGTCAAGCAATTACTCGCCAGGGGAAGATACGTATTGTATAAAAAGCCTGCCGATTGGACCCAAAGCCAAAAGGATCGTGCTGAGCTTCTATTTGAAAGATTTCCTGATCTTAAAACAGCATATGGGCTGAGTATGGGGCTTAGTCAGCTATTTGAAAACACAAAGAATAAGGTCTTTGCACTGGCCAAGCTGGCTAAATGGCACGAAAGAGTCAGGCAAACTGGCTTCAAGGCTTTCAACACCATTGCAAGATCGATACAGAATCATTATCAGACCATATTAAACTACTTTGATCGCAGATCTACAAACGCTTCTGCCGAATCTTTCAACGCCAAAATCAAAGCTTTTAGAGCTCAGTTTAGAGGCGTCAAAAATATTGAATTCTTCCTTTTCAGACTTACACAATTGTATGCTTAACAGCGAAATTCAAACCACTGCTCCACAACTTTTGGCATTGATCCGATTTGAATGCATGAGCAGGAAATGTTGTACCTGAACATAGCTTGTCAGCAAGGGATCCTGAAATTGGGTTTCATCTCTTACTGCTGGTTGCCTAGCTAAATTATCTATCATATTTGCTTAAACTGCCTTTTCTTGTATTTGAAAAACGTATTACAGCATACAGCAGCTCTTAATGCACAGACTAATTATAAGGATTTTAAATGCATTTATTTCCTGTACTTACTATTCTTCCATGATTGCTGGCCAAACTTGTTGTTTAAAGAGGCGGTCAAGCACCGGATAACTGAACCACAAAAAACGATTACCGTATGCTCATCATTCATCATTACCGGAGAGCTGATCAGCTCCCATGATATCAATGATTATAAAGCGAGTTGTATACTATAAGTCTGGGTCGATTCATCTGTTTATAGTCTGCTGTCTCTCTGGGAGGTCAGGATCTGCCCGTATGTAGCGCTGGAAAGTTTAAACTTTATTTTGAAACAGGGATTTTTGCAGCTGGCATTTCAGTTTTGAGGTTAATCCCATCAATTTTTCTGGGGCTTACCACAAAAGATGACGTTTTTACTGATCATTCCTAGGTTAAGAGCGCATCTGTTCTGTGGATTTTAATCCGAATCATACCTTATTGCCGCAATGGCTTCAAATTAGTTTCAATTATTTCAAACAGCGATATCTATAGAATACGTCTAATGTACAGGGAGTTGGGGACTACTGCTGCGAATGCGCATATTGAAAACCCTTCATAATCGATCCTAAACCGATTATTTTAAAATTAATGTTTGCAGAGCCGGTTAATTTTCCTACTTTTGCATCCCGCTTCGGAGGAAGGGTTTGAGTGAAAGAGATACAGAGAGAAGATTTTGAAAGATTGCAGTAGGACTTTGTTAAAGTCGGTTTTGCCGGTTTAACCACCAGAAAAACAAAAAGATTTATTTTCAAATAAAGCTTGACAATAACAAAAAGATTTCTACCTTTGCAGTCCCAACAAAAACGGGGGTTACCAAACGGAGTTTGATAACAAAACAAAAAAGACTGAAACAATCGAAATTCGATTGCAACATATAAAGAAGATCCGCGAGGTGATTCGAGAAGTTCATTAAAGAGATGTCATTTATAAACGTAGCGAGGTACAGATAGTACAGTTTCAAAGTACATGAAAACCAAAGCTATTATTTCGAGTCAGAAACTGACAGACAATACAAAAAAGAATAAAGACTATTATTAACAAGTTAAGAATGGTCAGCGTTCAAACACAACATTTTACAATGGAGAGTTTGATCCTGGCTCAGGATGAACGCTAGCGGCAGGCCTAATACATGCAAGTCGAACGATACCGAGAGGCTTGCTTCTCGGGAAAGTGGCGCACGGGTGCGTAACGCGTATGCAACCTACCTCAATCAGGGGGATAGCCCGAAGAAATTCGGATTAACACCGCATAAAATCACAGGATAGCATTATCTAATGATCAAATATTTATAGGATTGAGATGGGCATGCGTGTCATTAGTTAGTTGGCGAGGTAACGGCTCACCAAGACCACGATGACTAGGGGATCTGAGAGGATGACCCCCCACACTGGTACTGAGACACGGACCAGACTCCTACGGGAGGCAGCAGTAAGGAATATTGGTCAATGGAGGCAACTCTGAACCAGCCATGCCGCGTGCAGGAAGACAGCCCTCTGGGTCGTAAACTGCTTTTATTCGGGAATAAACCTACTTACGTGTAAGTAGCTGAATGTACCGAAGGAATAAGGATCGGCTAACTCCGTGCCAGCAGCCGCGGTAATACGGAGGATCCAAGCGTTATCCGGATTTATTGGGTTTAAAGGGTGCGTAGGCGGCTTATTAAGTCAGGGGTGAAAGACGGTGGCTCAACCATCGCAGTGCCCTTGATACTGATGAGCTTGAATACACTAGAGGTAGGCGGAATGTGACAAGTAGCGGTGAAATGCATAGATATGTCACAGAACACCGATTGCGAAGGCAGCTTACTATGGTGTCATTGACGCTGAGGCACGAAAGCGTGGGGATCAAACAGGATTAGATACCCTGGTAGTCCACGCCCTAAACGATGAATACTCGCTGTTAGCGATACACAGTTAGCGGCTAAGCGAAAGCGTTAAGTATTCCACCTGGGGAGTACGGTCGCAAGATTGAAACTCAAAGGAATTGACGGGGGCCCGCACAAGCGGAGGAGCATGTGGTTTAATTCGATGATACGCGAGGAACCTTACCCGGGCTTGAAAGTTAGTGAATCATTTAGAGATAGATGAGTGAGCAATCACACGAAACTAGGTGCTGCATGGCTGTCGTCAGCTCGTGCCGTGAGGTGTTGGGTTAAGTCCCGCAACGAGCGCAACCCCTATGTTTAGTTGCCAGCACGTTAAGGTGGGGACTCTAAACAGACTGCCTGTGCAAACAGAGAGGAAGGAGGGGACGACGTCAAGTCATCATGGCCCTTACGTCCGGGGCTACACACGTGCTACAATGGATGGTACAGAGGGCAGCAAGCTGGCAACAGCAAGCAAATCTCAAAAAGCCATTCACAGTTCGGATAGAGGTCTGCAACTCGACCTCTTGAAGTTGGATTCGCTAGTAATCGCGTATCAGCAATGACGCGGTGAATACGTTCCCGGGCCTTGTACACACCGCCCGTCAAGCCATGGAAGTTGGGGGTACCTAAAGTATGTAACCGCAAGGAGCGTCCTAGGGTAAAACCGATAACTGGGGCTAAGTCGTAACAAGGTAGCCGTACCGGAAGGTGCGGCTGGAATACCTCCTTTCTGGAGTAGTTCAGACTACTCGCTACGTAAATGATATAAATGACAATAAAATCTCAAAAGAAAAACCCATAGAATGAAGCATCATAAGTGTTTCTGACTAAGCGAGGGAGTGGATGAGGCTACAGGGATTGTGAATGAGACACCTCAGAACAATTACCGAAGCTGAATTTAACCTAGTCCCGTAGCTCAGTTGGTTAGAGCACTACACTGATAATGTAGGGGTCAGCAGTTCAAATCTGCTCGGGACTACATATATACTCTAAGGGGGATTAGCTCAGCTGGCTAGAGCGCCTGCCTTGCACGCAGGAGGTCAACGGTTCGACTCCGTTATTCTCCACATTACCCGGTCTAAATACGAGAGGCCATAAATATAATTGCCAGCAGGCAATTAGGGGAACTAAAGTTCTTTGACATATTGGAAGAAGTTAATAAAGAAGAGCAAACAACAATAGAGACGTTGTTAGCTTGGAGGGATGAAGTAAGCAATTACGACAAACTAAGAAGATAACGACAATCAAAAAAAGCATTTCCATAGGCGCAAAAGGCTATGGAGAGAAGAAAGTAAATAAGAGCACACAGGGGATGCCTTGGCTCTCAGAGGCGATGAAGGACGTGATAAGCTGCGATAAGCTTCGGGTATTAGCAAATATGAATTAATCCGGAGATTTCCGAATGGGGAAACCTGGCTAGTTGAAGACTAGTCGTACAATGTACGCAAACCTGCCGAACTGAAACATCTAAGTAAGCAGAGGAAGAGAAAATAATAATGATTTCCTAAGTAGTGGCGAGCGAACGGGAAAGAGCCCAAACCAGTTATGTTACGGCATAGCTGGGGTTGTAGGACTACGATATGGCATTAATGAAATGAAGTGGAACAGGATGGGAAGCCTGGCAATATAGAGTGAGAGCCTCGTACACGTAAGTAACATTAGTCTAGTAGTATCCTGAGTACCGCGAGGTCGGAGACGCCTTGTGGGAATCTGCCGGCACCATCCGGTAAGGCTAAATACTCCTGAGAGACCGATAGTGAACCAGTACCGTGAGGGAAAGGTGAAAAGAACCCCGAACAGGGGAGTGAAATAGAACCTGAAACTGTGTGCTTACAAGCGGTCGGAGCGTCCAGGTGGCGTGACGGCGTGCCTTTTGCATAATGAGCCTACGAGTTACTCTTCTCTGGCAAGGTTAAGTGTTTAAGACACGCAGCCGCAGCGAAAGCGAGTCTGAATAGGGCGTATAGTCAGGGGAGGTAGACGCGAAACCTTGTGATCTACCCATGGACAGGTTGAAGGTGCGGTAACACGTACTGGAGGACCGAACCGATAAACGTTGAAAAGTTTCCGGATGATCTGTGGGTAGGGGTGAAAGGCTAATCAAACTGGGAAATAGCTCGTACTCCCCGAAATGTTTTTAGGAACAGCGTGGTGGTTAAGTTATATAGAGGTAGAGCTACTGATTGGGTGCGGGGGAGTCAAATCCTACCAAATCCAGACAAACTCCGAATGCTATATAATATACACTGCAGTGAGGCCCGGGGTGCTAAGGTCACGGGCCGAGAGGGAAAGAACCCAGACCATCAGCTAAGGTCCCCAAGTTATAGTTAAGTTGAACTAACGAGGTCCGATTGCATAGACAGCTAGGATGTTGGCTTGGAAGCAGCCATTCATTTAAAGAGTGCGTAACAGCTCACTAGTCGAGCGATCGGGCATGGATAATAAACGGGCATTAAACTATACACCGAAGCTATGGGTAATATTAATATTACGGTAGGGGAGCATTCCAGCGGCAGCGAAGTTATGACGTAAGTTGTGGTGGAGCTTCTGGAAAAGCAAATGTAGGCATAAGTAACGATAAGGCGGGAGAGAAACCCGCCCACCGAAAGGATAAGGTTTCCTGATCAACGCTAATCGGATCAGGGTTAGTCGGGGCCTAAGGAGAACCCGAAGGGGAAATTCGATGGACAACTGGTTAATATTCCAGTACTTTTTATAACTGCGATGTGGGGACGGAGTAGTGACACTGCCGCGATCTGACGGAATAGATCGTTAAAGGGCGTAGGTATTAGGACTGTAGGCAAATCCGCAGACCTAGCTGAAACCCGATAGTACTGCAAACCTTCGGGGGCGTAGATAGCGCAGGTAATCAGACTTCCAAGAAAAACCGCTAAGCTTCAGGTTATAAAAACCCGTACCGCAAACCGACACAGGTATCCGGGAAGAGAATTCTAAGGTGCTCGAGTGAATCATGGCTAAGGAACTCGGCAAAATGGCCCTGTAACTTCGGGAGAAGGGGCGCTGGTAGCAATATCAGCCGCAGTGAAAAGGCCCAGGCGACTGTTTAACAAAAACACATGGCTTTGCAAAATCGAAAGATGAAGTATAAGGCCTGACACCTGCCCGGTGCTGGAAGGTTAAGAGGGGATGTCATCTGTTAAAGGAGAAGCATTGAATCGAAGCCCCAGTAAACGGCGGCCGTAACTATAACGGTCCTAAGGTAGCGAAATTCCTTGTCGGGTAAGTTCCGACCTGCACGAATGGTGTAACGATCTGGGCGCTGTCTCAGCCATGAGCTCGGTGAAATTGTGGTCCCGGTGAAGACGCCGGGTACCCGCAACGGGACGGAAAGACCCCATGCACCTTCACTACAATTTAACATTGACATTGGATACAAGATGTGTAGGATAGGTGGGAGACTGTGAAGCGGCATCGCTAGGTGTTGTGGAGTCAACGTTGAAATACCACCCTTTTTGTATTCGGTGTCTAACCCCTTTCGGGGGGGACATTGTTTGATGGGTAGTTTGACTGGGGTGGTCGCCTCCAAAAAGGTAACGGAGGCTTTCAAAGGTAAGCTCAATACGCTTGGTAACCGTATGAGGAGTGCAATAGCATAAGCTTGCTTGACTGTGAGGCAGACAAGCCGAGCAGGGTCGAAAGACGGATATAGTGATCCGGTGGTTCTGCATGGAAGGGCCATCGCTCAAAGGATAAAAGGTACGCTGGGGATAACAGGCTGATCTCCCCCAAGAGCTCATATCGACGGGGAGGTTTGGCACCTCGATGTCGGCTCGTCACATCCTGGGGCTGGAGAAGGTCCCAAGGGTTCGGCTGTTCGCCGATTAAAGTGGCACGCGAGCTGGGTTCAGAACGTCGCGAGACAGTTCGGTCCCTATCTGTTGTGGGCGTAGGAATTTTGAGTGGGGCTGACCTTAGTACGAGAGGACCGGGTTGGACTAACCTCTAGTGAATCTGTTGTTCCGCCAGGGGCATTGCAGAGTAGCTACGTTGGGAATAGATAAGCGCTGAAAGCATCTAAGTGCGAAACTAGCCACGAGATGAGAATTCCATATAGGACCGTAGCAGACTACTACGTTGATAGGTTACAGATGTAAAGGTGGTGACATCAAAGTCGAGTAATACTAATCATCCGAAGCTTTCAAGAGCAATAAACTGTTGTTTGTTCTTCATAATAACTTCTTTCAATAATATGTCACTGTTTGTGGGCCATAGGATATGGTTCGTGTATATGGGAATACCGATAGCTTTTGCTAAGGATACCTGATACGGAAAAGCAAACAATAAAAATATTTAGGTGCCTATATCGGCGGTGTCTACCTCTTCCCATTCCGAACAGAGAAGTCAAGCCCGCCAGAGCCGATGGTACTGCGGTAACACGTGGGAGAGTAGGTCGGTGCCAAATCTTAAAGGAAGCCTGTAGGAAACTACAGGCTTTTCTTGTATACCGCCTTTTTTTCTGAAAGGGTTCAGTAAGCTGTATAGTTGCGATGCCACAAATTAATTTAAACAGTAACTCTGTTTTGGTCTTTAGCCTATATTCGTTCTAACTTTAGTTAATAATCAATTTATGCCTTAGAGATCCATTGTGTGTATTTATATGAGATACTGCTCAGAAGCTGTTATTCTGAATGCTAACGATCTCTATTCTGTCTATTAGCCATCATCTTTATATTGAGCTTTATTCAATCGATTGTTATAGTATTTCTATAAGTTATTCATTTTTTACTGAAGTAGTAATCTCAAGGTATAAGGAAATTGGTTCAATCTCGATTCTTTTTGTTAAGAACTTAGCATACCTGTAAGGAACTGATCTTTAATATAAGCCAAATAGGAAATTTTAAATGGTAGTAGTGGCTGAAGTTCTGTTATGAATTACGAAGATTTATTTTAATTAATAGGAATTCAAGAGATAGAATATTGAAAAATGAAGCTTATTGCAAATATCTCCCCTAATGGATTATTAACAACATTCCTATTGAATTATGCATAACTGAAATTAGGGGCTAATTCGATTTTAGAGCAGTATTAGTCAATAGGAGAGAACTGAGGGCATGTAAAGGTTTTTCCTGATGTTAGAGTGACAAAGTAGATTGTTAATTGCCTACAAAGCACTAAAACTTGACTGAATCTATTCAAACAAAAGATAAGGTCCAGGCATTTAATCATAAGCGCTTTCGATTATTGACCAGGTCGGCTTAACCTATTTTGTGATTTGTGTTATAATTTACGAAAACTATTTTGAGTGTTCATCAGTGATATTGTTTGCATTTATTGTGGTTTTTACTAGCTGATTTTACTACATATTTCTGTTGGGGATTAGATTTGTATTTATTTTCTGGAAATTTACCTTATTGTTATTGCTATTTAATTATTAATTTGAATGTTGAATATTTCACCAGATTCTGTCTTGATGGTCCGATTTTTTGAACTAAAAAAAGAATCAAATATTTTTGATTGAAATTAAAAATTTATTGAAATCAATCTATATATTATACAATATTTTGTTAATTATGGTATTTTTCTGGTCATAACGATCAAAAATAATTTTCAATTTTAGATTTAAGTGTCTAATTCCGTCCTGAAAACGCTCAGGTTTTGTTTTTTTGGTTTAAGTAAATAGGGTGTTTTTTTGAAGTGTTTTAGCTTTATTTGACGATAGTTATTGGCTATTTTTAGCGTAAAATAAATCGTTTTTTTGAGCAAAAACCTATTGAAATTGCAATGGGCGTTTTCGTAAATAACTGATAATAAACCGCTTTAAACGCAAAAAAGCTCACATTTCTGTGAGCTTTTAACGGTAGCGGGGAGCAGGATCGAACTGCCGACCTCAGGGTTATGAATCCTGCGCTCTAACCATCTGAGCTACCCCGCCGGGCGATCTTCTTTTCTAAAGAGTTGCAAATATAGAAAAAAATACTTTCCTTTAGAAATAAATAAAAAAAAAATTGTCCATTAGTTCAGAATGTAAGGATCCATCGATGTCAGAAAAGAAAAAGTTTACGTTAGAATATGAATTGAGATCATCCCCACGAATTTTGTTTAGCTTTATTAGCGAGCCAAATGGCTTGTCTCAGTGGTTTGCCGACGATGTAATTTTCCGTGACCAAGTTTATACATTTACATGGGATGATGAAGTACAAAAAGCGAAGCTTTTAAGTATTAAAGAGAATAAATTGGTGAAATTTAAATGGCTTGATGATGAACCGCATTGTTATTTTGAAATGGAAATCGTTCAAGACGAATTAACGAACGATGTTGCACTTTCTATTACAGACTTTGCTACTGAAGATACACTTGCAGAACGCACCTTAATATGGGATAACCAGATAACCTATTTACATAGTGTGCTTGGAGCATAATTTTTCAGTTGCTTTGTTTACCTTTGCATATTGAAAAAGATTCATTTACTTCTGCTCAAAGCATTTATTAGGCCTTTTTTCGTCACATTTTTTATTGTGATGTTTATATTATTGATGTTCTTTTTATTTAAGTACGTCGATGATTTAATTGGAAAGGGCTTTGAATGGTATGTAATTCTAGAGCTGATGTACTATGCATCAGCTGCTAATGTTTCAATGGCACTTCCACTTTCGATCCTATTGTCGTCTATAATGACTTTTGGAACACTAGGTGAGAACTATGAGCTGGTTGCTATAAAGTCTGCAGGAGTATCACTTCAAAAGGCAATGATGCCTTTATTGGTATTAATTGTATTTATAGCCATTGGTTCTTTCTTATTTTCTGACGTGATGTTGCCAAAGGCCAATTTAAAGTTTGGCTCTCTATTGTGGGATATACGAAACAAGAAATTATCTTTTCTAATTAAGGAGGGGGTATTCAATAATAGTATTCCAGGATATTCCATAAGAGTAGATAAAAAGGGTGAGGATGGTGTTACTCTAGAAGGCGTAATGATCTATGACCATACGAGTAATAGTGGAATAGCAAAAATCATCATCGCGAAAGAAGGGAAAATGGCTAGTGATGATAAGAATCTTCTTTTAAAGTTAAAGAATGGTGTGAGGTATGAAGAGTCAAGTGGTGAAAATACTTCTTATAACCCAAGGCAACAATTCACCCGAATGCGATTCAAAGAAACAGATCAAAAATTTGATATATCTAGTTTTAAAATGAATCGTACAGATGAGCAAGGTTTTAGAAATAATACCCAAATGCTCAATCTAAAAGGATTAGTCAAAAAACGGGATTCTTTAACAAAAGAATTAGATAGCGTCAATAAATTTGCTGGTATGACTGTCGCTAGTTACTTTAAACAGAATAACTATGTGAAAGGGTACACTAAGGTCAACACGGCTGAAAAGAAGATTACAGGCCCTGTTTTGAGGGGTTTACCGGTTGGAGATCGATTAAGGTCTATTCAGTCTGCAGTAGATCAAGCTAAGACTATTAAGGAAACTGTATCAGCTAGATTAGCTGATCATTCGGATAAGGTCCGTAATATTATAAAAGTGGAGATTGAGTATCAAAAGAAATTCACTTTGGCGGTGTCATGTCTGCTCTTGTTTTTCATTGGTGCGCCATTGGGTGCAATTATTAGAAAGGGAGGGCTAGGCTTGCCAGTGGTGATGGCAATCGTATTCTTTTTAATTTATCATATCATCGCTACAGTAGCTGAGAAATCTGCGATAACAGGCACATTAGCTCCTTTCTTCGGACCTTGGCTCGCTATTATTATATTATCTCCTGTAGGGGCATTTCTGACCTATAAAGCGACTGTTGATTCTGCCTTATTTGATATTAATGCGATTAAACAATCGATAACAGGTCTTTTTAAAAAGAAAAAACAGCGATCAAAATCTAAGGTATAACCTAAGCTAACTATAAATTATACTGGCGGATATTCATTACTTATTTATGATATTTTAGCGAAGGATATTGAATAGGAAGGTTGTAACTTTGTACTTAATCTTAATAGTTAAACAAGCAGCTAATCTTAGTGTTTGTACATAGATATATTTCAAAAAATGGAAATCAAACTTAATGCAATAGAAGAAGCTATTGCTGAAATACAAGCTGGTAAAGTGGTTATTGTTGTTGATGATGAAGACAGAGAAAATGAGGGAGACTTCCTGACTGCTGCTGCAAATGCAACTCCCGAAGTAATTAACTTTATGGCGACCCATGGAAGAGGATTAATATGTGCTGCTTTAACAGAAGAGAGATGTGACGAACTTGGTTTGGAACTGATGGTAGGCAAAAATACGGCTGCTTATGAGACAAATTTCACAGTGTCTGTTGATTTAATTGGCTATGGCTGTACCACTGGGATTTCTGCATCAGATAGATCAAAGACGATTCAGGCATTGATCAACCCAAATACAAATCCTGATGAATTAGGTAAACCCGGGCATATTTTTCCTCTGAGATCCAAAGATGGCGGAGTATTGAGAAGGTCAGGTCATACTGAAGCATCAGTTGATTTGGCTAGATTGGCCGGCATGGAGCCAGCTGGAGTTTTAGTAGAAATTATGAAGGAGGATGGCGAGATGGCTAGACTCCCTGATCTTGTAAAGATTGCTGCTCAGCATAACCTCAAAATCATCTCAATAAAAGATCTTATTGCTTATAGATTGAGTAAAGAAAGTTTAATTCAAGAAGAGGTAACAGTTAATCTTCCTACTCAATGGGGAGACTTCAAGATGACAGCTTATACACAATTAGATACTGGTGCCACTCATTTAGCAATAAGTAAAGGGGAGTGGACAGCGGATGAACCTGTTATGGTGAGAGTCCATAGCTCATGCGTTACCGGAGATATCTTTGGCTCTTGCCGCTGTGATTGCGGCCCTCAGCTGCATAAAGCAATGGAAATGATTGATAAGGAAGGTAAAGGACTAATCGTATATATGAACCAGGAAGGAAGAGGTATTGGTCTGGTTAATAAATTAAGATCATACAATCTTCAGGATGCAGGATTTGACACTGTAGAAGCTAATATAAAATTAGGTTTTAAAGGGGATGAGAGAGATTATGGAGTTGGGGCACAGATACTAAGAGCTCAAGGTATTTCAAAGATGAGATTGATGTCGAATAATCCTACAAAACGTGCCGGGCTGACTGGATATGGATTAGAAATTTTAGAGAATATTTCGATAGAAATTGAAAGTAATATACATAATGAGCAATATCTGAGAACCAAACGTGATAAAATGGGACATCAGATTATGAAAGGATAATCAACTATTTTTTAGGATTATTTTTTTGCTGTTCATTAAGAATAGCCTCTTTATTAATTAATTGCCTGGTTTTTGGGGTTTCCCCATGCTGGGCTTTTTTCTTTTGGTCTCTTTTGTATTGTCCAGTGATTTTTTTCAAAAACTCTCTAAAACTATCAAACTGCTGTGTATAAACTAGCCCCAATGCAGTTACATTATTGTTTTGATTGATCCCTGAAGTTGTAAAGATCGTTTGCTGCGTTGGAGGTTTATTGGATAATTTTCCAACCAGAGTTCCGTCTTTTTTGATTAAACCAAGAATTTCGACCTCGCCTCCTACATTGTTTCTGGAAAATCCATTTAATGACAAATCGTTGGTGCTTCCTCTGTTTACTATACCTGCATTTAGGACCACGCGATCATTAAACAATCTGAAGGAAGCATTTGCTTCAGTTAATGAGCGCACATTAAAATCAACAAAGTCTAGATTCAAAGAAGAGAGTACATTGTTAAGTTGATTAAATAATAATTCCGTGGCTGTACTGGTTACTCCACTGGTTAGCTGTTTTCCTAAGTCTTCATTTCCTGTTCCTGGAGCAAAACTTCTTCTAATAATTAAGCTCAGAGCTTGTAGATTGAGGTTGTTTGAGTCATTGAAATAAGCTTGCATTTCTTCTTTAATAGCCGGATTGGATGGAAAGAAGATATCCAGTTTGATATCAGGCTTTAATAATAGGCCTGATAAACCCATTTCTACTTCCGTTAGCACACGCTCATCCTTATTATTACCATCTCTATTCGCGGCAGTATATAGGTCTCTTAAACTTGTTCTAAGAGAATAAATGGCTTTCAATTGTATTTGAGCCATAGTTGGGTTGCCAGTCCAGCGAATAGTACCACCTTGTCTTATGCTGAATTTTTTATTAATGACTTCCTGAGCCGTAAAATCGAAACTACCATTTTCAATGATGTAATCTCCTGACATGTCAAAATCACCCTGGCTATTGATTTTTAAAGTCAGGTCGGTTGCATTTCCTCGTCCGCTTAGATTACCTAAACTGGTGAAAATATTTGCGACACTATTAGGGTCTACATCCAGTTTTAAATTCATGGTAAGTCCATCAAAACTGTTTTGTTTTTTTACAATTTTGGTAGTGTCTTTACTTACAAAGGTGATGAAATCCTTGCTAGAAACTGTTTCAGAGCTATTCAACGGTAAATTAAATACGGTTCCTTTTTCTGTTTTGGCGTCAATATCGATGTACATGCGATTAGTTGGGCCTTTGAAAATGAAAGTTCCTGTACCGTAAGCCTGACCATAATAAACAGGATTATCTTTTTCTGTGGTATTTAAAGCCATGAAGTTCGTCGCTTTGATAACGGCGTCAATGGTAGGGTTATCGAGGTTGTTTAAATCTACAGTACCGTTGGCAATAGCCTGATTATTATCTACATCTAAAAGCTTTAAATTATGCACTTTAATCACACTATTGTCGATGGTAACCTGATCATTTAATGTATAGGCCGTTTGCAGATAATTGATCGTCATTTTCCCTTTATCAAATGATACTTCTCCGTTGATAGCTGGCTTTTCGAATGGACCTTTAACGGCGAGATCTGCAGAAATATTACCTTTTAATTTTGAAACAAGCTTTTTCACAAAGGGTTCTAATACGGCCATTTCAGTTTCATCCAACTTAATATGGAGATCTATCTCTTTCTTCTCCAGATCAAGGCTCCCCCTTGCTTTTAAGGTCTCTTTATCGCGACTCATGATACTAGTATAGATGTTCGCTACATTCTCCGCTTGATGAAAAGATGAAGTATCCGTGAGACGTCCAATATAAGTGTCATTAAAGTTAAGGGAATCAATAGTGATATGATCTGATATTTTCGGAGATTTTAAAACGTGATAGAGTTTTGTTTCACCGTTTAATTTTCCTGCGAGCTTAACTCCCAGGGTTTTTACAAATGGATTTATTGTTTTAAGGTCAAACTGGTTAAAACCAACCTTGAGTAGGTCTGTGGGGTCATTTGATAGAATACCATCTATAGTTAATAATTGCGGTCCGTTACTAAGGTCAAAATTACTAATTTGAGTTTTTCCATCATGGAAACTGATTCTAACTTTCTCTTGAATTTTCCAATCCTCATTGTTTATTTTCAAAATAGAGGGTAAGATCGTGATACGACCTATTGTGTCTGTCGCAAATTCAACCAGTCCGTTTAAATCCAGTGAGTTGGCATCGTCCGCATTTGCGAGTTTGACATTCAGGCTTAAGCTATCATTTCTAAGAATATTCGAAATATTCACATTTTTTATATACAAACTATCATTCAGGTCTACACGATCTGAGGTGATAATAGCCTGTAACTGATTTGTAGAGGTGTTTTCATCTACAATGATATTATTGACTACTATACCTTTATACTTTAGCTTTTTTACAAACCCATTGATAGTTGCCACATTTTTTTGTGAGTCAAAATTTCCAAGAAAAACAGCCTGATCTTCTATTTCCAGACCTGGTACCAAGAGCTGTGCAACGGGTTCAAATTTTTTGATTTTAAGGTCAAATTTGAAGATCTGATCTTTATAATTGACGATGTCTGCTTTTAATGATGGAATATATGTTTTTGCGAGCGCTTTATAATAGGATGGAAGTGTATTTAGATCGTACTGACCCTTAATACTTGCATCTAAGATATCTGAATTGACAGTTAAGCTTCTATCTTTACCCATTCCACTAGCACTCAACTGGATTGAATCGATATGGTATATGCCTTTAACATTATTAAGCTGAACGTGTTGTAAAAGAAGATTTCCCTGAATATTATCTAAATTATTTCCTGTAAAATTGGTGCTGAATATCGCATCAATCTGAAGTGAATCTTTGTAGAGCTTCAGTGCTTTTAGTCTGGCATTTTTAATGTTGGCTTTAAAATTAAACTCTGGAAGTTTTCCATTTAAATTTACTCCTCCATCAAAGACCATCTTAAGATTTTTGTCATCTACTTTCAGACTGCCATCAAAATACTTTTTCTCAAAAGTTCCATCTATTTCGATATTTCTATACCTGTAATTATTAAAATCAATGTACTCAATATCTCCATCCAATCGTTCGGTAAGATTTTTGATCTCTGTTCCTCTGCCTTTGATGTTTAACGCTGCTGTAATTTTTCCCAAGCTTTTTTCATTGATCAGGTCGCCTAAATTAAAATCATAGGTTTTTACATTGCCCGAATAGGAAGGAACTCCTTGTTTATCAATTTTCATATTGACATCAGAGACCAGGCGGCCAATTTTTGTTTTAAACTCGCCATAGGCGATAAAATCATTTTGGAAGCCAGTAAAGGAACCATTAAAATTTACGTTACCAAATTTGGAAATGATTTCAGGGATTTTCTTCGCTTTTTTTCCCGTTACACTACTGAGTAAATCGTCCAGATCTTTTTTATTGGTTCCTGCCATCTCGATTTTAAGGTCCATAAAGGTCTCCTTAAGAACTGGCAACCCTTTAAGGGTAAAATCTCCCTTAATGTGTGTCGCTTTTCCTGCTTTAATCGCTAGTTTTTTTGCACGAAGATTTTTGACCAGACCTGTAATTTGTCCATCTACGTCTAGTTCTAAATTCATTTGATCTAGTTCAGAAGTAAAATAGGATACATCTCGGGAAGCAATATGACTATCCTTAAAACTGGCTTTCATTCTTACTTTGTTCACATAGTCTCTGAAGTCTCTGTACCGGCTAAAGCTCATTTTAAAGTAATCCTTTAACCTGGAATGATTGGTTTCCAGTAACAAACGTTCCAACTCTATTTTATTAGAATCTACTGTAGCGAATGTGGTTAAGTTTTTAAGATAGAAGCCACTTTTTTCCTTGAATGTCAGATTTTTGATATTTGCTTGGAGAATGTGGTCTGTAGTGTTTAATTTTTCAAGAATACCATTCAAATTACTGAGCTGGACATCTTCAAAATTAATACCTCTTATTACGGTATCGTATTTATAGTTTTTGTACCTGAAACCAAAATTATTCAGGATAACACGATCGAAAGTTACTTTGAAAGGCTGCTTCTTTTTTACGGTAGGTGCCCCGGAGTCAAAGTAATCGATGATGAAATCTAGATTTGTGGTTCCGTCTTTATAAGTTTTGAGGAAAAACGCGCCGTTATTTAGTTGTACGGTATTGACATCTACAATTCTTTTTTTGAGAGAAAGCTGGTTTAGATCAACTAAAAATTTGGGGGTGTTTAACAGTGTATCCTTTTGTTGATCGAGTACCAGTAAGTTCTCCAGAACAAGGGATTTAAATGGTTTGATGTAAATTCCCGATAAGGATATGGTTGTATTTAGTTCTTTAGATAAATAATCAGCTGCTTTTTTTGCGACAAAAGTCTGCACAGGCTTGAATTGAAGCGCGAATAATAGAATCGCAACTAGTAATAACACTGATGCAACAAACCAAAGAAGTATTTTTAATAGTTTTTTAATAGTTTTGTAGCTTAATAATAATAATCATTGTGCCAATAATCCTCGCTATAGAATCTTCTTGTGATGAAACTTCGGTTGCTATTTGTAACAACGGCAAAATTACTGCCAATGTTATTGCAAACCAAACAATTCATGAAAATTATGGTGGTGTAATCCCTGAACTTGCTTCAAGGGTGCATCAACAAAATATTGTCCCTGTTATACAGCAAGCCTTAATTAATGCTAATGTAGACAAAAAGGAGCTAAATGCTGTCGCTTTTACCCGTGGACCTGGCTTATTAGGCTCATTATTAGTCGGAGTTTCATTTGCTAAATCGTTCGCTTTGGCGTTAAATTTACCACTAATTGCCGTAAATCATATGCATGCACATATTTTGGCTCACTTTATTGATGATCCAAAACCTGCTTTTCCTTTTTTATGTCTGACAGTTTCTGGCGGTCACACTCAGATTGTGTTGGTAAAGGATTATTTTGATATGGAAATTGTGGGGGAGACACTTGATGATGCCGCAGGAGAAGCGTTTGATAAAACTGCAAAAATTTTAAACCTTCCATATCCTGGTGGACCATTGATTGATCGGCATGCGAAATCAGGAAATCCTCTGGCATTTAAATTTCCAGAACCTCAGATTAAAGAGCTGGATTTTAGTTTTAGCGGTTTAAAAACGTCTATCTTATATTTCATCCGAAAGCAAGAAAAGGAAAACCCTGACTTTATATCGGAACATTTAGATGATATTTGCGCTTCAGTTCAATATAGTATTGTTCATATTTTGTTGAACAAATTGAAGAAGGCTGCTCAACAATATGGAATTAAGGAAATTGCAATTGCTGGTGGGGTTTCTGCAAATAGTGGCTTACGTGATGGATTGGAAAAAACAGCTATGGACTTAGGTTGGAATGTTTATATTCCAGCTTTCGAATATTGCACGGATAATGCAGCAATGATTGCTATTGCGGGTTATCAGAAATACTTAAATGCGGATTTTGTGGGACAGGATACTGCGCCATTATCCAGAATGAATTTTTAATATAAGAACAGCTAATTATGAGTGCTACGAGTTTTATTTTTTTCGGCTTAATGCTGATTCCCTTCATCATTTTTATCATTTGGTTGATAAAACAGGATAAACAGAAAAATTACCTTGGTTTAGCTGTTTTGCTAGCTGCAATTATTGTAGCCATTATTGTGGCTATTTATGTTGATGCAAAATACATGAAACTTCAGTAGTCCATCAAGATTCATTTAATGGATCCAGAAGATAAACATAAAAAAAGGGGTGATCAATTGATCACCCCTTTTTTTATGTTACGCCCATTAGGCATTCAGCATTATGCTTGTGCAGGAAGTTCTTCCAGTTTATCACCGGTTACTTCTGCTCTGATTTTTGCTTCAATTTCTTCAGATAATTCAGGGTTATCCAATAACAATTGTTTTACCGCATCTCTTCCCTGACCAAGTTTCGTTTCTCCATAGGAGAACCAAGAACCTGCTTTTTTAATGATATTAAAATCAACACCTAAGTCGATAATTTCACCTACTTTAGAAATACCTTCTCCGAACATAATGTCGAATTCAGCAATCCTGAAAGGCGGAGCAACTTTATTTTTTACAATTTTTACTTTTACTCTATTTCCAGAAACTTCATCAGAATCTTTAATTTGAGAAGTTCTACGGATATCTAAACGTACTGATGCATAGAATTTTAATGCATTACCACCAGTAGTAGTTTCCGGGTTACCGAACATCACACCAATTTTTTCACGTAATTGGTTGATGAAAATACAGCAACATCCTGTTTTTGCAATCGTTCCGGTTAGTTTACGCAATGCCTGTGACATTAAACGTGCTTGTAATCCCATTTTAGAATCACCCATTTCGCCTTCAATCTCTGCCTTTGGTACCAATGCCGCAACAGAGTCAATTACAATGACATCAATAGCTCCTGATCTGATCAGGTTATCAGCGATCTCTAAAGCCTGCTCGCCATTGTCTGGTTGAGAAATCAATAGGTTATCTACATCAACGCCTAATTTCTTTGCATAATTTTTATCAAATGCATGTTCTGCATCGATAAAAGCTGCAATTCCACCCTTTTTCTGCGCTTCTGCAATAATATGCGTTGCTAAAGTTGTTTTACCAGACGATTCAGGACCGTATATTTCTATTACTCTTCCTTTTGGAACACCACCAATGCCTAAAGCAATGTCTAAACTGATAGATCCTGTGGAAATAGATTCAATAGGCTCTACAGCATTGTCGCCTAATTTCATTACGGTACCCTTACCATAAGACTTCTCTAACTTATCTAAAGTAAGTTGTAATGCTTTTAATTTGTCTGCGTTTACGCTCATATTGTTAAATTCTGGGAGTAAGATAAAATATTACCGTTGGAAGAACAAATAACCTTACTTACATGCTAATTATCTTAGCAAAGATAACGATTGTTTAATGTAAAGCAAGAAATAAAATAATTATTATTTGATCAAGCCAGTGTGTCGCTAATTATTTTAGTTTTTTTATTATTTTGTTGAAAATATTTACAAATATTGGTGATCTCACAAATGCTGCATTTCGGGGATCTGGCCAGGCAAACATACCTTCCATGTAAAATTAGCCAGTGGTGAGCCACATGAATGGTGTGCTCAGGTAGGTGCTTTACCAGGTCTTTTTCTACAGCGAGCGGCGTTTTTCCTGCTGAGAGGCCGATTCTCCTGGAAACTCTATACACATGGGTATCTACAGCCATTGCAGGAGCATTGTAAATGACAGATGCGATTACGTTTGCCGTTTTTCGACCTACACCCGGCATCTTTTGTAATTGGTCAATATCAGAAGGAACCACATTATTAAAATCATTTAATAACATTTGGGCCATTCCTACCAGGTGTTTTGCCTTGTTATTCGGGTAACTCACACTTCTAATGTAATCAAAAACGATATCTGGAGTAACCTCAGACAAGGCTTTTGCATTTGGAAAACGTTGAAAAAGTGCAGGTGTTACCTGATTGATTCGTTTATCCGTGCATTGAGCAGAAAGAATTACGGCCACTAATAATTGGTATGGATTATTGTAATGCAATTCCGTTTCAGCATCTGGCTGTTTGGCTGCAAAGTGTTCGACAAAAAGTTTGTACCGGTCTTTTTTGAGCATGCGCAAATATAATGAGAAGAACTTAGGAAGGATTCATAAATCTACAGGAAAAAATAGCAAACTATAAATACTGGCTTACAGATGATGTACTATTCAAAATCGTCTGGCTGTCCTTCCTCCAGAATAGGTGGAAATGCTGAAGGAATATAGAAAAAACTGCTAATGAGTTGAAAATAAGCAGTAAAACATTTAAAATGAAAAAGCTGCCAGTAAATCTGGCAGCTTCAATTCGTTTTTAAATTACTTGGCTCTGGAGTAGGCTAAAATTTTCGCGATGGTTTCATCGGAAGGATTTTTCCTTAAGCCATCCAGTTGGGGCCTAATTTGGTCATAGAACATCGTATCGAGTTCTATAACTACATCTGCAGCAGGTTTTTCCTGCTTTTGCACTGAGCAATTTAACTGGTTAAAAGAAGTAAAAGTTTCCATCATAAGCAACAATAAATGTTCGTTCACTAATATAAACGTTATTGTTTTACATTTATTTTAACCTAAACTACATTTTATGTAACTAGTTTGTTGCATCTTTTCCGGCGCATTACCTCGATTTTTCAGAAGGGGAGTATTGCTGATTTAAAGGGCGAATTACAACTCATTCGACCTGTAATATCAACAATTATCAAATGAGAGTAAACGATCTTTAATATGGATTTATCAGGAAATTTCTTTCACTTTCATCATTTTTCTTAGATTACTCAAAGCATAGCGCATCCTTCCCAAGGCGGTATTAATGCTTACGTCTGTAAGTTCTGCAATTTCTTTAAAACTCAGATCGGCATAATGGCGCATAATGAGCACTTCTTTCTGATCATCCGGCAATAAATGAATCATTGCGCGAAGGTCAAAATGTGTTTGTTCTCTCAGCATCTTTTCTTCAGCACTTTCTTCATGAATCTGAAGTAAGTTAAAGATGTCTGTACCGTCGGCGCTAGTAATGATAGGTGCACGTTTTTCACGTCTAAAATAATCGATCACTAAGTTATGCGCAATTCTCATTACCCAAGGTAAGAATTTACCTTCTTCATTGTATCGACCAGATCTAAGCGTATTGATCACCTTTATAAAAGCATCCTGAAAAATATCCTCTGCGAGGTATTGATCTTTTACTAAAAGATAGATGGAGGTGTATATTTTCGACTTGTGTCTTTTGAGAAGCTCTTCTAAAACCGATTCCTCACCGGTAAGATATGACTTCACCAAGTCCTGATCACTATATAATTCTAATTTCATAGGAGTATCCGTACTAATAAGTTCCCTGCTAATTGCTATAAAATACTTAGTAGATGTTTTAATCGATATCTTTCTCCTGTTAGTTAGTGGTTTAGTTTGTCTGTTAGTTCCCCAAAAGAACCAATTTTTTATCAGAATCCAATAGAAAAACTGTTAAAAAAAATTAAAACCGGATCGAAGGCCTTATTTTTGCATGAGCTCAAAAATGGCAATATTGCTTTTTTTGGGTTATCTTAGCACTATTCTATCCATATTCAATGAATAACGAAATCGATAAAGATCCACATCAACATATCATTATAAAGGGTGCCAGAGTCCATAATCTGAAGAATATAGACGTTGCAATCCCTAAAAACAAACTAGTGGTCATCACCGGAATGTCAGGTTCAGGGAAGTCATCCCTGGCTTTTGATACGCTATATGCCGAAGGTCAAAGACGTTATGTAGAAAGTCTTTCCTCTTATGCCCGCCAATTTATGGGTAGAATGAACAAACCGGATGTAGATTATATTAAAGGGATCGCACCAGCAATTGCGATTGAGCAAAAGGTGATCACTTCAAATCCGAGGTCTACAGTAGGTACTTCTACAGAAATTTACGACTACCTGAAGCTATTGTTTTCCAGAATAGGCAAAACCTTTTCACCGGTATCGGGCGAAATCGTGAAAAAAGATACGGTGAGCACAGTGGTGGATTTTATCTCTGGATTGGAGCCGGAAAGTGTAGTCACGATTTTTTGCCCATTATTTCCGCACAACAACAGGTCTATTAAAGAAGAATTGGCGGTATTACTGCAAAAAGGTTTTCTTAGAATCTTTTATAAAGGAGAGATTTTGAAAATAGAAGGCATTCTTGAGGATACTTCATTTGAAGATTTTGAACTGTCGGATGCCGATACCGTGAGAATTCTGATCGATCGGATTGTGGTGAATACAGATGAGGAAACCTTAAGCCGTGTGGCGGATTCTGTGCAAACAGGCTTTTTTGAAGGAAAAGGTGATCTATACGTAGAACATGATGGTAAATCGAATCATTTCTGTGACCGTTTTGAACTGGATGGCATTCGTTTCGATGAACCAACGCCTAATTTCTTCAGTTTCAACAACCCTTATGGTGCTTGTAAAAAATGTGAAGGCTACGGAAATGTAATTGGAATTGACGAAGATCTCGTGATTCCTGACAAGAGTAAAAGCTTATATGATAATGCAATCGCCCCATGGCGAGGAGAAAAAATGCGCGAATGGCTGAATAAGCTCATTAAGAACGCAGATAAATTTAACTTTCCTATCCACCGTCCATTTAACGAGCTTACTGAAGTGCAGCAAAGGTTGATCTGGACTGGGAATAAGTATTTTGCTGGATTAGATGCCTTTTTCAAAGAATTGGAAGAGCAGACGTTTAAAATTCAATACCGGGTAATGCTGTCCAGGTATCGTGGAAAAACCGTTTGTCCCGATTGTAAGGGCTCAAGATTACGCAAGGATGCTTCCTATGTGAAGATCAACGGCAAGTCAATTATTGATGTGGTTTTGATGCCTTTGGAAACTATCCTTAATTTTTTCAATCATTTGAAGCTATCTGATAATGATACAAAAATTGCAAAGCGACTATTGGCCGAAATTAGTAGTCGCGTACTGTTCTTAAATAACGTAGGGTTGGGCTATCTGACCTTAAACCGCTTATCTAACACCTTATCGGGTGGAGAATCGCAAAGAATTAACCTGGCCACTTCCTTAGGAAGTAGTTTGGTGGGTTCTATTTATGTTTTGGATGAGCCAAGTATCGGTTTACACCCAAGAGACACCAATAAACTGATTGAAGTACTCATCTCTTTGAGAAACGTTGGGAATACGGTTTTGGTGGTCGAGCATGAAGAGGAAATGATGAAGGCTGCAGACCATATTATAGATATAGGCCCTGAAGCGGGAACTCATGGTGGTCACCTCGTATTCAGCGGGACTTATAAAGAAATTATAAAAGATAAAAACAGCCTTACCGGACGTTACCTTTCCGGAGCCGAAAAGATTGCAATTCCTACGATGAGAAGGACATGGAAAGACCATGTGCTGATTAAAGGTGCCAGGGAAAACAACCTGAAAAATATTGATGTGAAATTTCCTTTAGGTGTTTTCACTGTAGTGACTGGTGTTTCTGGAAGTGGAAAAACCAGTTTAATCAAAAAGATCTTATATCCTGCTTTACAAAAGGCGATAGGTAACTATGCTGGTGAGCAAACCGGTGCTTATGATGGCATTTACGGGGATTATGAATTGGTGAGTCAGGTAGAAATGGTAGATCAGAATCCAATTGGCAGATCATCCAGATCCAATCCTGTAACCTATGTAAAGGCCTGGGATGATGTAAGGGCATTGTTTTCAGCTTTACCTGCTTCAAAAGCTGCCGGCTTAAAGCCTGCGGCATTCTCCTTCAACGTGGAAGGCGGACGCTGTGATGTTTGTCAGGGGGAAGGGGAAGTGAAAATTGAAATGCAATTCATGGCCGACATTTATCTTCCTTGCGAAGCTTGTGGCGGAAGAAGGTTTAAGCAACAGGTACTCGACATCACTTATAATGATAAAAATGTTGCGGATATCCTGGATATGACCATTGATGAAGCCGTTGGATTTTTCAAGGGTGAACCAAAAATTTTAACTAAACTACAGCCATTAGTAGATGTTGGCCTAGGTTATGTACACCTTGGTCAGTCTTCAAATACCTTATCTGGTGGAGAAGCCCAGCGCATCAAACTTGCTTCATTTTTGATCAAAGGAAACAATGCAAACAAGACCTTATTCATCTTTGATGAGCCAACAACTGGTTTGCATTTCCACGATATCAAGAAACTGCTGATCGCTTTGAATACTTTGATTGAACAAGGAAATACAATTCTGGTGATAGAGCACAATATGGACATGATTAAATCTGCGGATTGGATCATTGACATTGGTCCGGAAGGTGGCGATAAAGGTGGTCATGTTGTTTTTGAAGGTACGCCAGAAGATTTGGTATCCGCTAATTCATCATATACTGCGAAGTATTTATCAGCACACATGAAATAATTGTATCTTCGCGCATGCTATTTTTAACACTCTTTTTAGGGATAATTTTGAATATGGTTGGATACATTCCTCCGGGAAATATCAACCTGACAGTAGTTCAGATTACGATTACCCGAGGAATCAGACAGGCACTTTATTTTATTGGCGCTTTTTCCGCAATAGAGATACTGTTCACTTTTGGGGTGATGAGATTTGTACAATGGCTTTCCAGTGAGATTCAATTGGGCAGTATTATTGACGTGGTGATGGTCTTCATGTTTGGGATTTTGGGAGTGATTACCTGGAGATCAAGAAAGGAGATGCCGAAGGCCGACTATTCAAAAAAAGACAGTATTAAATATGGAATGCTGCTTGGGGTAGTAAATCCTATGCAAATTCCATATTGGTTATTTGTTGGAACTTATCTGATTTCTAAAGAGTGGATCGACATTGGTTACCTTTCTTTAACGGTTTTTAGTATAGGATCAGGGATCGGTGCTGCTTTAGCATTATATGGTTTTGCGCGTTTTGCACAGTATATACAGGAGAAATTTACGTTAAGCAGTTATGTAGTGAACAAAGGTATTGCCTTGTTGTTTTTTGCATTATCTGCTTATCACATTGTAAAAATCATCTATATCTATGGCTTCAAAAAATAGAAATGAATCTTTCATTTGAAGCCAATAGGGTATTCTTCAAATCTTAATTATTGGGTTTAGAGAAAGGGATCAGCTTCTTTACTGCTTAAGAAATTCAAGGTTCCATATCTTTTCCGCTTTTCTTCCGATGATCCAGAAAGATGCTGCAAGCACGCAAAAGAAAACTGCCTTATGCCAGCTGTCCCAGAAATATTCGAAATAGCGGGTATAAAGATTGATGAAAAGAAATGTAATACCGAATTCCCTTGCAATGTCATCTCTGTATTTTAAGCCGATAAATATACTGATGACGCAAGCTGATGCAGAAACTATGGCCCAATAGAATAAGCTCAGCTGTCTTACGCCATACCACTCCTCTAATGTGCCGAAATTTCCAAATACAGAAAGCAGCCATAATGAGAAGAAAAGATACATCATACCTATAATGTAAGTGATCTGGAAAAAGTGGCCCAGGCTTCTGGCTGAGGGATTGATAGCTGATGCTTCTTTTTTAGGAAGGGATTCTCCTACTTTTGTAGCTTCAGGCAATACTGCTGTTTCCAATGACCTGTTCTCTGCAGTCGCTGTGCTTTCTGATGGAGTCGTTCCTGAAAGTGTTCTTTTGCGAAATAAGGAAAAGCTTTTAATGTGGGCAGAAGAACCTTTCATCAAGAACGATGAGGCGGTGAGTACAAAGCCAAAGCAGACAAAGCGTAAGGGGTAATTCATGCCTATAAAGTACCAGTTTCCTCTGGATAAGTAACCGCTTTCCGTCCCAAACCAGGCGCCTAGAGAAATCAAGGCAAATGCCCAGATCAGTCTGGATTGGAAAATATAGGCGAGAATACCATAAATGAATACTGCAATGAGGAGTAACAATGAAAAGTGTGTGCCGCCGGCATGAATCGCTTTTCCTAAATACGCGATGGCATTGGCGGTGAGCATCACGGCAGTAAAGACCAATGCTTCATTGCTAAATACTTCCTGCGACTTTGTTTTTTTTCTTTTGAAACTTAGGTAATACAAATAGCCTGCAGCAATTGCAGAAAGCAAACTGATCACACCATCAGAAGTCTGATACAAGCTTTCCAGATATTTGAGCACTTTATTGTCTACCAATAATGCACCAAGGGAGATAACCCCACAAGCCATTGCAATCCAAAAAGAATATTGAGCTAACCTTCTCCAATCAAAATGCTTTGTCTCATAACTGCTGCGTAGCTTTTCGACCTGTGCCGGACTCAATAATTTTTGTTCCTGCCAATGTTCGAGCATCTCCTCTAAAAATTCACTTTTCTCAGCGTCTAGTTTCATTAAAATGTAGGTATGATTTTTAAAAGCATGGTCCTAAATTAAGCTTATATATATGATTTATCGTATAATGATCTCGATTAATTCCTTTTTAAGGAAAACTGTTTTATTCGTATCATCACGCAATAAAAATATAAACATCCTAATACTGGTATAGGTTTCCTGCTGCATTGAATGATAGAATTCTATCTACTGATCGCTCCATCGATCTTACTGTCTAACAGGTTATGGATCCCTTTATTAACTGTTGTTTTCAATGCCTTTAAAATAAAAAAGCCCCCAAAAAATATTTAAATTTTGGGGGCTACTCTAAACTTCTGGGCTATACAAGCTGAATTTGACAGCTGTAGAATGCAGGTCCGGGGACTCTATAAATCGTTACAAACACTTTGCAGCACAGGCAGCAAAATCATAATTGCTATATCCTGGTATAGATTTCTGGTTAACTGAACAATTCTGGTACCTTCTTGCTGTTACCAACAATCCATACGATATCTTCATTTTCGAATACCAAATTAGAATCCGGATTTAATATTCTTTCTCCTTTTCGTTCTACGCCGACAACCAGTCCCTGGGTTTTTTCACGGATTCCAGAACTGCGGATACTTTGTCCATAGACTGGAGAACTGCTGTTAATGACAATTTTTTGTAATGTCATATCCTTTTTAGGGAAATGAGATTCTTCCAGCAATTCCTCTTTTACACCTTCAAATAATGGTTTAATAGCGGCCAGCTGGTCATCCGTACCAATTACCAATACCTTATCATTCGGATATAATCTTTCGTCCCTTGCTGGCGTTGGAATCATAATTTTTCCACGTTCAATCAAGGCAATATTGATCCCATATTTTTCTCTTATCGACAAGTCGATCAATGTTTTTCCAACCAATTCTGATTCTGGAGCCACCACCAATTCTGCAAGGTGGGTATCCCAAGGCAAAATTTCTGGCTGTTCATTTTGTTTTTCACGAGCATTCAGGTTCAACAGGAACCTGCTTTCCATTTTATTATAGAATCCTTGCAGCTTTCTGGAGAAGATGAACATACCTAGAATGATCAGTGCAATGGCCACCACTACAGCAATCCAATTGCTATAAAATTGATAGATCAGGAAGCCAACAAAGAATAGCGCCAATGAAATTCTCAGCACCTCTAAAGCTACCAATGGGCCACGTGTATATTTCTTATTCAGCCATAAATGAGAATAGGCTTTTTTCTCTATTTTTCTAATCGCCAATGCCCATAAGAATGGGGTCATGAGGATCAATGTCAGGATTAAACTGATGATAATTCCATTATGACCGTTGATGATGTTTTCTGTAATAAAAGGCTGCAGGTATTTTGAACCCAGGAAAACAATGGCAATTATGATCACTGAGTGAATAATTGTATTAAAAGTATAAGATTTCAAAAGTACTTTCCAGTCGCTCATGGTGGTAATACCAGCGGTACTTGAACTGTATCTATTGATCGCTTCCACCCATTTTTTAGGCAGCGTACGCTCCAGGAAATTGTAAAAAGGTTCAGAAGCCTGGATTAAATAAGGCGTGGTAAAAGTAGTGATTGCAGAGACTGCTACCGCGATAGGGTATAGGAAATCACTGGTTACTTTAAGTGTTAAGCCAAGTGTGGCGATAATAAATGAAAACTCCCCGATTTGTGCTAAACTTAAACCTGTTTGCACAGAAGTTTTTAAAGGCTGACCGGAAAGTAAAGCTCCCATACCAGAGCTCAGGAACTTTCCTAAAATCGTAGCGATGGTAATCACAAAAATTGGTACTGCATAATCGATCAGGATACTTGGATCGATCATCATCCCTACAGATACGAAAAATATCGCTGCAAAAAGATCTTTTACAGACTTCGTCAGGTGCTCAATACGTTCTGCCTGAGTGGTTTCTGCCAGGATGGAACCCATAATAAAAGCACCAAGAGCAGGAGAGAAACCAACTTTAACGGCCAGTAATACCATTAATAAACACAAGGCAATAGAGACAATCAGCATCGTCTCATCATTCATCAGTTTCTTCGTCGCTTTCAGGAAAGTAGGCACTAAGAAAATACCACCAATGAACCATAAAATCAGGAAGAAACTAAGTTTTAGAATAGAGATCAGCATATCTGCACCTGCAAACTGCTGACTGACGGCTAGGGTAGACAATAATACTAATAACAAAATAGCCACTAAATCTTCTACAATCAGTACCCCGAAAACTAGTCCGGCGAACTTCTTATGTTTTACGCCAAGCTCTTCAAATGCACGGATAATGATCGTTGTAGAAGAAACAGAAAGAATACCTCCGAGAAAAATACTGTCCATCGTAGACCATCCCATCACCTTACCAGCGGCAAAACCAATCAAGAGCATAAATACGACTTCCACAATTGCAGTAATGGAAGCGGAACCGCCTACCTTGACCAGTTTCTTGAAACTGAACTCCAGTCCTAAGCTAAATAGCAAGAAGATCACCCCGATTTCTGCCCAGATGGTGATGCTGGCATTGTCGGTAACGGTAGGGATGAAATTAATATGTGGGCCAACCAGAAGTCCGGCAAGGATGTATCCCAGTACCAGTGGCTGTTTTATTTTTTTAAATAATAGAGTAGTGATCGCAGCTGCGGCAAGTATTAAACCTAAGTCAGTGATTAATACGGGTAAATGTATCATAGAAAATGTGTTTTTTTAAAGTTATAAAATAATATCGATGGGATTTCGACAATATTTAGCTACCAAAAAACATGTTTAGGATATAGAAAATTGAAAATATATGCATATCCAAAATTCTGAAATACGTGATACGTTCTGGTAATGACCAGTGGAATATATAATGTTTTATCCGCATTTCTTAGAAAGAACCAAGGCGTGTAGGATTGTTTTTGTGTCGGATGACTGATATAGGAAATGTCCTCAAAAAAGACCTTTTTTAAAGAAGTGCGTGCCTTAGAAAGTGGATTGAAATAGTGTTTCTTGGTGCTGAAATTGGATTTGCTCACATAAGGGCTCACCTGATCAACACCTTTTCCTTGTGCGGTTTGCAAGGAAATTACCTGGCTGAAAAATAAAAATATAGCAGATAATAAAAACCTCATTGCCGTAAATATAGCAAAAAAAAGCCTTTTTTCCGAGTAAAAAGGCTTTTAAATGCGGGTTACTTCGTTTTTTCGAAATAAGCCAAAGTAGCTAATTTATCCTGATGGAGCTGAATTTTAAGCGTCTCTAAACCTGTAAATTTCACATCATGACGTAAAAACTCGAGAAAAGTCATCGTAATATATTGACCGTAGATCTCTTTATTGAAATCGAAAATGTTGACTTCAATATTTCTGGTCATGCCGTTAATGGTTGGGCGCTGCCCGATATAGGCCATTCCCTTATAAGATTCAGTGCCCATGTCAATAGTTACGGCGTAAATTCCGTCCGAAGGGATCAGTTTATAAGTCTCTTCGAGAAAGATGTTTGCTGTTGGAAAACCAATCGTTCTACCGATTTTATCGCCTTTAATTACCCGGCCATGGATAGAAAAATTATAGCCTAAATAATTTGCAGCCAAGGCTACCTCACCATTCAGCAATGCTTTTCTGATTTTCGTAGAGCTTACCCCTACATCATCCACATCCTGCTCTGCGATCTCTTCAATTTTATAGTCGAATTGTTTGGATAACATTTCAAGTTCCTGCAATCCCCCTTTACGGTCTTTCCCAAAGCGGTGGTCGTAACCTACAATCAGCTGTTTAATGCCTATGGTGTCCACTAAAATGTTTTTAATGTATTCTGCAGGACTAAGGTTAGAAAAGTCTCTGGTAAAAGGAGTGATGATCAAATGATCAACGCCTAATTCCGAAAGAATCTTTATTTTCTCCTCTATCGTGTTGATCAGTTTCAAATCCTGGTTTTCAGGATCGATGATCATTCTTGGATGCGGAAAAAAGGTCAGTATTACACTCTCGCCACCAGTAGATTTTGCCAGTTCACAAAGTCTTTTGATGATTTTCTGATGTCCATAATGTACTCCGTCGAAAGTTCCTATAGTGGCAACGGCGTTGTCTAATTTTTTAAACTCAGAAAGATGGTGATATGTTTTCATCAGCTTGTTTTATGATTGTTGTTTTTGCTGCAGGTTTAATTGGTGGTTCTGGTTTACTATGGTGTTGTTTTTTACTATGGTCTTATTATTTATAAAGGCGTTTCATCTTTTTGACTGTGTCTTAGCGATCATGCTATGACTATCTATTGTGAATACGGCATCAAATTAGTTAATGTAAGGACTGCCGTTTCAGCACTACGCCACCTTTAATGTCTGCAATCTGCTGCTGGACTACAAAAGCATCTGGATCAATGTTCCTGATTTCTGTTTGCAGTTTTCCCATTTCCAGCTTGGTCAGTACTGTGTATAAAATGTCGATGTCTTTCTTTACGCCGTAACCGCCTTCTCCTTTATAAATGGTAACACCGCGTTTCATAGTTTCAATAATGTATTCTTTGATCTCATCGCTTTTATCTGAAATGATCGTAACACCTGTATATTGTTCCAGGCCGTTCACTACAAAATCAATGGTATTGGTGGCCGATAGATACGTTAAAATCGCATACATGGCCGTTTCCATACCTAGAAATATCGCGGCAAAAGAAAATATAATGATGTTTAATATCAGGATGATATTCCCAACGGTGAGCATGCTATTTCTACTGATGTACAAAGCCAAAACTTCTGTACCATCAATCACGCAGCCGCCTCGCATGGCCATTCCGATTCCTCCTCCAAGAAAGAAACCACCAAAAAAAGCGATCAGCAATGGAACGTGGGTAACCGGCTGAAAAGGGAGTACCACCAGGAAAATCGCCAGTGCTGTAATTGCCAGGGCAGTTTTTAGCGCAAATGCTTTTCCGATTTGCTTGTAACCGAGAAGAATAAAAGGAATATTGATGAGTATGATGAGGTAGGAGAGTTTCCAACCGGTTAGCGTACTGATCAAAAGAGAAATACCTGTAACCCCACCATCAATGAAATTATTGGGGATCAAAAAGCTTTTCAAACCAAAACAGGCAGATACGACGCCACAAGTAATCAGTAAGAAGTCTTTTAAGGACCTTGCATTTTTACTTTTAAAATGGCTTTGCATCACATATTAGATTTGTGGCGCTGCTGGAGCAACCGGTAATTCTTTTTTACTACGTAGGTGAGCAACTAAATCTGCCACTTCATAAGCGTTTTCTAAAGAGAAATTTCCGCTGCGTGTACGTGTTAAAGCAGATAGGTAAGCCCCATTGTTTAAATGTTTTCCAAAATCGGAGATCAGCGACCTGATATAAGTTCCCTTACTGCAAACAATCCTGAAGTCAACTTCCGGAAGGGCAATACGTGTGATTTCAAATTCAGAAACCGTCACAAAACGCAAACGAAGTTCTGTTTCTTCACCACGACGTGCTTTTACGTATAAGCGTTCACCGTTTACCTTTACGGCAGAATGTGCCGGTGGGTATTGCTGAATATCTCCTGTGAAAGGTGCAGTAGCGGCATAAATTGCCTCCTCAGTGATTCCGTCTATAGGATATTCCTGATCTACTACAGTCTCCATATCAAAAGAAGGAGTAGAAGCACCCAGGATCATTGTTCCTGTATATTCTTTATCTTCCGCTTGAAATGTATCAATTTGCTTGGTTAATTTTCCGGTGCAAAGGATCAGTAACCCTGTAGCCAGAGGATCTAATGTACCCGCATGACCCACTTTCACCTTTAAGGGTTTTAGCGAATTTCTAATTTTTCCAACTACATCAAAGCTGGTCCACTGATAAGGCTTGTTGATGAGTAACAGTTCACCTTCAGCAAAATTAAAGTCTGGAAAGGTCTTCGTATTTAAGTTATTTTCACTCTCTGTCATTGCAATACACGCTATTTTTTAATACGTTTTCTTTGTAATTTTTTTTGTTGATCAAGGTTTTCAAATGAGAAAAAGCTGGTCAACCTGTTTTATCAAATTCGTTTTTCCGGTTGATCAAGGTTTTCAAATGAGAAATCCACTAAGCAAGCTGTTTGTCAAACTCACTTGTCCGGTTGGTCAACGTTTTCAAATGAAGACCCATCAAGCAACCTTTTTTGCAAAAGACTGAATTTTTTAAATCAAGTATAGCTTTAGCCAGTTTTAATGCTGATTAAATCGCCAGGTCGATTCCCGAGAAATAAAGCGCGAGAATAACCACCCCAATAATAATTCTATAATAACCAAAAACCCTGAACCCATGTTTCGATAAAAACCCAATAAATGATTTTATCGCAATAATCGCTACAATAAAAGCAATTACGTTACCAAAAAGCAAAAGTTTGATGTTATCTCCATTTAACAAATGAGCACCTTTTAAAAGCTTATAACCTGTTGCTGCGCACATCGTTGGAACGGCTAAAAAGAAGGAGAATTCTGCGGCTGCATGTCGGGTTAATTTCTGCTGCATACCACCGATAATGGTCGCTGCACTTCTGCTTAAACCTGGAAATACAACTGCCAATACCTGGAAACAACCAATTTTAAAGGCAGACATGTTGGTGATGTCGGCTTCATGATCAATCTCTGGATTTTTAAACACTTTGTCGATAAAGAGCAGCACAATACCACCTAACAACAAGATGACCGCAATAAAGATCGGACTTCCCAGTTTATCATCAATAAAATCATTGAGTAAATAGCCAAATCCCAATGCAGGAATTACAGCGATCAGGAGTTTCACATAAAACTGCCATTTACTGAAGTCAAAAAACTTCTTCCAATACAGCACAACAACAGCTAGAATTGCGCCCAGTTGTATGGCAACTTCAAATAGTTTTACAAATTCATCATTTCCAATTCCCATTACTGCACTGGCAATCACCATGTGGCCGGTAGAAGAAACTGGCAAAAACTCCGTTAGCCCCTCTATAATAGCGAGGATCAGGGCCTGTAAATAGTTCATAGAGGCAGGTTATTTTTTTAGAATGGCATAAACTCCAAAGGCAAATCCAAATAACACCGTCATTGGTGCTAAAGTGGTTTTTCTGAAGTCGTAAATATCAGTGGTTCCCATCATTAAGATAAAGCCCAATACTACAATTGCGATGCTGATCAATAGCAATTGATAGTTCTTTTTTGTAAAAACAAGTTCAGATTTGCTTTCCTGATTTACAGGAACTGTTTTTTTCTCTGTCATTAGTTATAAAGGTCGTAAATTTTTAAACGTAAATATTTGCTGACTGCAAACGCAGTGCTGATGGCGGTAATAAAGATACCAACGCCTACTAAGCTCAGCAATACAATACCAAATTCTGTATAATTTCTTAGAATAATGATTTCAGGAATTTCTCTTTGTGCATAATACAAAATACCCAACAGAATTAAAATCGCGATAAATGCAGCGATTAAACCATGTAATGCTGCCAATAGAATGAAAGGCTTGCGGATAAAGTTTCTGGTAGCGCCAACCAATTGCATACTTTTAATTAAAAAGCGCTGCGAATAAATGGCCAGACGGATGGTATTGTTAATTAAAGCAATGGAAATCACCAATAGGATCGCTGCAAAAGCAAGGATAATCAAACCAATGGTATTGATGTTTTTATTGACCATATCAATTAAAGAGCTTTGATAAATCACCTCTTTAACCACCGGATTTTTTGCAATGCTTGCTTTTAAGGCGTCAATACTTTTATTATTGGCATAATCTGCTTTCAAATAAACATCCACAGTGGAAAGTAAGGGGTTATATCCTAAAAAGTTTACGAAATCTTCGCCTAGATCGGTGGTCAGATTTTTTGCCGCCATCTCTTTATTCACATATTGTGTGTTTTTGATCGCTGGATTCGCATTCAACTCCTTTTGGAAAGTTAAAACATCCGCTTCTTTTGCGCCTTCATCCACAATGATGTTCAATACGATATTCTCTTTAACGTAGTTGGAAAGATTTTTTGCATGTACTAAAATCAAACCCAACATACCCAGCATCAATAGCACCAAAGCTATACTGAAAATCGTAGAAATATAAATGGTTTTTGTCTTCTTAGAAGCATCGCTAACTTCAAATTCTTCCATGTATGTGTTTTTATGTTGTGCGAAAATAAAAAAATATAAGCAACTAATTTAAAATTATAGCCTTTATCCCTATTTAATCTTTAAAACTACAACGTCTGATCGCTTAAAATAGTTTAGCAAGCCAGGTTATATCCTTCCTATTTTAAAGAAGAAACATTAGTCTACGCAATTCTTGTGTAACATTTTTGTACCAAAACGGAATGTTTAGCGTTATTTTCGTGTTGGCGATCAGATTGGAGCATATAATGAATACCATGCTGTGCTCCGGATTAAATGAGAAAGTCAATCCAACCTATTTAGTAAAATCAATTGAAAAACAACAAAACCACCTATGAAGAAACAACTTACTTTCGCTACAATGCTGCTGCTTTTCATGGCAGGGATCGCCACGGGATGTAAAAAGGAAACTGGAGCAGACAGGTCACTAAAAAAGAAAATAGAAGGCAAGTGGCAGGTCTCCAAAGTAGAAACAACAATTGAAGGGACAGCAATGACGACCTATACCGGCATTCCAACCGATTTTTTCGAATTCCGCAATGACGATAATGACCAGGTAGAAGTAAGTATCGGAGCACAGCGGACACTCGGCACCTATGCTACGCTGGCAAATGACGACCTGAACCTGTCTTTATCCGGAAAAATACTCAAAAGTGTAGTGAACACCATTACCGACAATAAGTTTGAATTCACGGCCACCGTTGAGGGCTCTAGTCCTAAAGAAGTCAGAAAATACTACTTGAGCAGATAAAATTAAAGACAATAGCATCCCTATTCGCTAAACGCTGCCCTATTGTTTTCAAAAACAATATGGGCAGCTTTTTTTATATTTGCCTGAAGCCCTCCAATTTGAAAACCTCAGGGCTGGTATATGACGGAAAACAACGGCAATTTTTTAGGCTCCTTACCGAGATTTCTTAACCAGAATACCATTTTTTGTTACCTGTTAAAATGGACCATCATCTGTATTTTGGTGGGTGCTGCTGCAGGAACACTTTCCGCCTTGTTTCTTAGCCTTTTAAATTTAGCAACCGATTTCAGAAACAGTCATCCTCAGATGATCTATCTGCTGCCATTAGCCGGTTTTTTTATCGGCTTCATTTATTATCATAAAGGAAAGGGTGTAGAAAGAGGAAACAACCTTGTTTTTGATACGATCCACAATCCTAAAGATGTGATCCCATTTAAAATGACACCTTTAGTGTTATTTGGTACCATCATCACCCATTTGTTTGGTGGTTCTGCAGGACGGGAAGGAACGGCTTTACAAATGGCTGCCTCAACTGCTGACCAATTGCACCAACCTTTTCAGCTTAGCCATTCCGATCGGAAAATCCTGCTGATTGCCGGATTAAGTGCCGGTTTTGCGGCTGTTTTTGGTACGCCATGGGCAGGTGCTGTGTTTGGAATTGAAGTATTACTAATGGGTAAAATCCCTCAGAAATCTATATTCCCTGCAATTGCAGCCGCATTTATTGGCGCTTATGTAACCGGATTATGGGGCGTAGGACATACCCATTACCACATCAACTTTGTGCCTAAAATATCCATGATGGGTGTGCTTTATAGCATTGTGGCCGGTCTTGCCTTCAGCATTGCTGCAGTTTCCTTTGTCAGGGTCACCGATTTACTCTCCTCCATTTTCAAAAAAATAGAATATCCGGCAATTCGTCCCGTCATTGGCGGTTTTATTGTGCTTGGAATTGTGCTGCTGCTGGGTACCTATAAATATATTGGATTAGGAATTCCGGTCATTGTAGCTGCTTTTCAACAAGCTTCACAACCAGCCGATTTCGCCTGGAAAATCTTACTCACCGCCATCACACTAGCCGCCGGATTTAAAGGCGGAGAGGTAACCCCATTGTTTTTTATCGGTGCCACGCTTGGCAGCGCGCTAGCTGTTTTTCTACCCCTGCCAGTTGGCCTGCTTGCAGGAATGGGCTTTGTAGCCGTGTTTGCCGGAGCCGCTAAAACACCAATTGCCTGCTGTATCATGGCTTTCGAATTGTTTGGTGTTTCCTGCGGATGGTACGTCGCCATTGCCTGTGTGATTGCTTTCCTCGCCTCCGGACACCATAGTATCTACAATGCGCCTGAAAATAAAAGCCCTAAACATTTACTTTTTGGCAGGCTGGGGATTTAACAGCGGCAATCCTGCTAGTAAATCCATCAAAATAAAGCCCCTAAACGACCTATTTTAGAAAGCGTTTCTAATCCAATCTTTATTTCCTTATTTTCGCGCTATATATAAGGATATAAGGCAAAGCTGTAATGGATTATCAATTTAAAGAAATAGAACAAAAGTGGCAAGAGTTTTGGGCTAAAAATCAAACGTTTAAAGCAGAAGATCAGTCTGCGAAACCTAAGTTTTACGTACTGGATATGTTTCCTTACCCTTCGGGAGCAGGCTTACATGTGGGCCACCCGCTCGGTTATATTGCCTCCGATATATTTACCAGATATAAAAGGTTAAAAGGATACAATGTATTGCATCCGATGGGATATGATTCTTTTGGTTTGCCAGCAGAACAATATGCGATTCAAACCGGTCAGCATCCGGCATTAACTACGGAAACCAATATCAATACTTACAGAAGACAATTAGACCAGATCGGTTTCTCTTTTGATTGGAGTAAAGAAGTACGTACCAGTGACCCTGAATATTATAAATGGACACAGTGGATCTTTATGCAGCTGTTCAATTCCTGGTATAACAAGGAAACTGACCGCGCGGAAGACATCACCAGCTTAATAGAAAAATTTAATGCTTCAGGCAGCACTGATGTAAAAGCCGTTTGCGATGAAGATACCAAGTCTTTCCTGCCAAGCGACTGGGCCACAATGACCCCAGAAGAAAAACAGGAAGAACTGTTAAAATACCGTTTAACTTATCTTAGAGAAAGTACGGTAAACTGGTGCCCGGCATTGGGAACAGTATTGGCAAATGATGAGGTGATCGGTGGATACTCAGAACGTGGTGGCCATCCGGTTGAGCAAAAGAAAATGATGCAGTGGAGCATGCGCATTTCAGCGTATGCAGAGCGATTGCTGCAAGGATTAAACACGATCGACTGGCCAGAGCCGGTAAAAGAAATGCAGCGCAACTGGATTGGAAAAAGTGTGGGCGCAAGCGTTCGCTTTAAAATCGAAGGTGCAGCAGACCTAAGCGGATTAACCCAGGATTATATTGAAGTATTCACCACTCGTGTAGACACAATTTTTGGTGTTTCTTACCTGGTGCTCGCACCAGAGCATGAGTTGGTGACTGTTTTGACTAAGCCAGAGCAACTGGATGGTGTAAATAACTATATCGCTCAAACGAAGAAAAAGTCTGAGTTAGACCGTATGTCTGATGTAAAAACCGTTTCCGGTGCATTTACAGGTTCGTATGTGATCAATCCGGTAAGCGGCGAACGCGTACAATTGTGGATCGCAGATTACGTATTGGCAGGATATGGAACAGGTGCCGTGATGGGCGTGCCTAGCGGTGATCAGCGCGATTGGTTATTTGCAACTCATTTCAATTTACCAATTGTACAAATCTTGGATGGTCAGAAAGACATCGAAGTACAAGCAGATTCGACTAAAGAAGGTAAATACATCAACTCTGGTTTCATCAATGGGATGACTTATGCTGAAGCTACAGAAACCTTGAACAACTGGTTAGAAGCGGAAGGCGTAGGAAAAGCGAAAATTAATTACCGCATGCGTGATGCGATCTTTGGTCGCCAGCGCTATTGGGGAGAGCCAATTCCAGTATATTTTAAAAACGGATTGCCTTACCTGATCAAGGAAGAAGAATTACCTTTATTACTTCCTGAAATCGATAAATATTTACCTACAGAAAGTGGCGAACCGCCATTGGGAAGAGCTGAAAACTGGAGTTATGATGATCAGTATGAATATGAATTGAGCACCATGCCAGGTTGGGCAGGTTCGAGCTGGTATTGGTACCGATATATGGACGCCAATAATCATTCGGCTTTTGCTTCGGAAGAAGCCATTGAATATTGGAAAGATGTAGATTTATACATTGGTGGTGCAGAACATGCTACCGGGCACTTATTGTACAGTCGCTTTTGGAATAAGTTCCTGAAAGATCTTGGACACGTAAAAGCGGAAGAGCCTTTCAAGAAACTGATCAACCAGGGTATGATTCAGGGAAGATCTAATTTCGTATACCGTGTGGTAGATGAAGAAGGAAAAGGAACGAATACTTTAGTTTCCTATGGACTAAGAAAAGACTATAAAACTACGCCGCTGCACGTTGATGTAAACATCGTAGAGAATGAAATCTTAAATATTCCTGCTTTTAAACTGTTCAGACCTGAATTTGCTGATGCAGAATTTATCCTGGAAAATGGAAAATATATCTGTGGTGTAGAGGTAGAGAAAATGTCTAAATCTAAATTCAATGTTGTAAATCCTGATGTATTGATCGCCAGTTATGGTGCCGATACTTTGAGAATGTACGAAATGTTTTTAGGACCATTGGAACAGAGCAAACCATGGAATACCAATGGAATTGAAGGCGTATTTAAATTCCTTCGTAAATTCTGGAGGTTATTCCATAATGATGCATGGGTATTCCATGTGAGTGATTCAGTTCCTGCAAAAGCAGAATTGAAAGCATTGCATAAAATCATTAAAAAGGTGCAGGATGATGTGGAACGTTTCTCGTTCAATACTTCTGTTTCCAGCTTTATGATTGCTGTGAATGAGCTGACTGAGCTAAAATGTAAAAACCGTCAGGTATTAGAAGACCTGGTTGTGGTACTTTCTCCTTATGCACCACATATCTGTGAAGAACTTTGGGCAAATCTAGGCCATGATGCAGGAAGTTTATCTTATGCAAAATATCCGGAATTCAATCCTGCATATATGGTAGAAGATGAGTTCTCGTACCCGGTATCCGTAAATGGGAAAACCAGGTTGAACCTTAATCTAAGTCTGACTTTAGAAGCTAAAGAGATCGAAGAGATTGTATTGGCAGATGAGCAGGTGCAAAAATATCTGGAAGGTAAAACCCCTAAAAAGGTGATTATCGTGAAAGGACGTATTGTGAACCTTGTGATCTAATCAAATGTTCCTATTTTGAATAAAAACGCGCTGGGCATTATGTTCAGCGCGTTTTCTGTTTTAGTAGTGTTCGTGTCTTCTGGGGTTTTTATGAAGCTCTGGCAAAGCCGAGAGTCGGTCTTACTAGAGCATTGGGCCCTACAAGGCCCTACCAGCCCCCTGCTGGAACGCTCTTAGTACTCTGGAAGTGTAGAAGCCAAATAAAGGACATTTAGATTTCCTCCCGCTTTTTCATTCGGCTTTTTCTTTGGAATTTTTTTTTGGATTTGTTTTCACCGGTCAAAAAATGCAATTCACCGTAAAATAATTGCCAGAAATCTAAAATCTATAGTCCTGAATTGTAACAATAGATACCTTCGTTAGACTAAATAACAAACCGGAAAGCGAGTTGGTAATTGATTTGTCCGCAAGCTTCAAAATTAACATTTAAAATGAAAAAACTGATACTCTTATTTTTTGGTCTGGTACTTACAATTGGGGCAAAAGCTCAGTTTCCAATGGGCGGGGGAACTGCAAAAAAAATGGTTACGGGAAGGATCACCGCCTTAATCCTGGACTCTCTAACTAAAAAACCAATCGACTATGCGACTATTTCTTTAATTAAAAACAAAGACAATAAGTCTGTTAACGGAGCAGTAACCGATGAGCGCGGGAAACTGAGCTTGTCTAATATCAGTCCGGAGGAATATAAACTGTCTATCGGGTTTATGGGCTATAAAACAAAAATTATAGCCGTTAAAACCACCCCGGAAAAACCGGATTTAAATGTGGGAACGATTTATCTGAGTCCAACAGCAAGCAATCTGAAAGAAGTAGCCATCACCGGTCAGCAGTCATTAATTGAAAACAAAGTAGATAAAATTGTTTACAATGCAGAGCAAGATATCACCAATGCTGGTGGAGATGCAACTGATGTGATGCGTAAAGTTCCGATGTTATCAGTAGACGTTAACGGAAATCTTCAAATGAGAGGAAGTGCGGTACGCGTGCTGATCAATGGAAAACCATCAGGAACGATGGCTAACAGCGTAGCTGATGCCTTAAAAATGATTCCTGCGGAGCAGATTAAAAGTGTAGAAGTGATCACCAGTCCATCGGCAAAATATGATGCAGAAGGCTCTGGTGGAATTGTCAATATCATCACGAAAAAGAAATCTGCAGAAGGAACCAGTGGAAGTGTGAATGCTTCTGTAGGGACCCGTTCCAACAATGGGGCCTTCAATCTGAACGCAAAAACCGGACGTTTATCGCTAAATACAAGTCTTGGTGTAAACCATGCTTACCCTCAAAACTCACAGGTACGGTCCTTAAATAGTTCCACAAGACCTGACGGGAGCTTGAGTACAGTGTCTCAGGATGGCTTTTCAAAATGGTCACGTGTAGGCTACAATGGAAGTGCAGGCCTGGATTACGACTTCAATAACTACCATAACATTAGCAGTACTGTTAAAATAAACAGATTTTCTAATGGTGGCCCAGGAAGTTCCGCAATTTTAACCAATGGTTATCCATCTACAAATATTAGAGATATGGATATGGGATTCAATAATTTGGATTGGAATATCGATTACAGGAAAACCAGTAAAAAAGAAGGAGAAGAATTCAGTGTTTCTGCTCAGTTAACCACCGGAAGAAATACCAGCGACTATAGCAATAGAACTGTTTTCGATCAATTATTTTACCCAGCGAATGGTGATCCAGCTTACATCCCTGCTGATATTGTGGATGCAGGATCAAATACGGGAAAAAATAATGAGTATACTTTGCAATCGGATTACGTGTATCCATTCAGCAAAACAACGATTCTTGAAACTGGTGTGAAAGGGATCTTTAGAAATATCCTGAGTACCTATGGGGAGTCGCTTCAGGATTTCGATTACGATCAGAATGTAGCTTCGGCTTATGCCGTACTGGGTTTCAAGCTGACTAAGAAAATCACTGCTAAAGCAGGGGTAAGAGGGGAATATACCAATATTAATGCAATTTCTGGTCATAAAGACAAGTTCGGTAATGACTATACCAACCTTTTTCCAAGTTTGATTTTATCACAAGCTTTAAAAGGTGGAAGTACCATCAAATTGAGTTATAACAAAAGAATTCAACGTCCGAGTTTATTTTATTTGAATCCATTTGAAAATAAAAGTGACCCATACAATACCTTACGTGGTAATCCAGAATTAGATCCTGAATTGACACATAACATGGAATTGGGCTATTCTACCTTTATCAAAGGATCGGTGATTAACGCTTCTGTTTTTTACCGTACTACTGAGAATGTGATTGAAAGTGCCATTTTGCCAATCGATGGGACGGCAGCAACAGGCCAAAGGTTTTTGACTACCTACCTAAATATTGGCAGAAGCCAGTCTTATGGAATGAACGTGTTTGCAAGTTATAACCCTAAGCCAAAATGGACTCTAATGACCAACCTTGGCTTGAATACTTATGAAGTAAATAATTCTTCCAGCAATATAAATACGGGTAATTTTGTAAATTATACGGTCTTTGGACGTTCTGCTTATGCTTTGCCGGGTGGTTGGAATACAGAAATCTGGGGTGTCATCAATTCTCCAAAAAGAACTTTCCAGGGTAAAACAGATGCGATGTATTTCTATGGTGGCGCAGTGAAAAAAGAGATCATGAAGAAACAAGCCAGCATCGGACTGAATGTCTTGAACCCCTTCAGCCGTGATTTAGTGATCAATACGGTGAATAAGGGAGCGAACTACGAACAATCTACCAATATCCATTATCCATTGCGTTCTTTCGGTGTCAATTTCAGCTATAAGTTTGGTAAGTTGAAATTTACACAGCCTAAAAAAGGAGTGAAAAATGATGATGTGAAAAAAGAAGAGCAAGGAGGAATGGGCGGGGTTCAAAACTAAGCCTGTTCGATTCCTGAATTCTTTTAGAAGATTTTGCTGTTAAGACAGCATACCTTAGGGTTAAAAAACAATAAAAAAGACCTTTCCCTGAAAAGCGGAAAGGTCTTTTTTATTGTTTTTTAACCCGTTTTAAAATCATCAGATTTAATGGATTCGAAGGGTACCCGCTAATGTTATTTTGCAGCATCACCAGAGATTGATCATAAAGGATCGGAACAATGTTCGCGTAGGTCATCACCATACTGTCCATCTTTTGATAAAGTTTAAACCTTTTCTGCGGATCGATTTCATAATAACTGCTTTCAAATAATTTGTCGTAGTCTTTATTGAAATATCCGGTATAGTTAGGGCCATCAGGTACTTTGTTTTTGGAATAAAATACCGCAAGATAATTTTCGGCATCGCCGTAATCTGCAATCCAGGAACCCCGGAAAAAGTTGACCGCATTTTTGGACATCATATCCCTTAAACTGGCATTTGGATTCGCATCCACTTTTACTTTTATACCAATTGCAGCCAACTCTCCTTGTATAAATTCCATCAGGTCTTTATAAGTGGTAGAAGTGCTCAGGGTAATTGGCGGCATTCCTTTTCCATTTGGAAAACCGGCTTCCGCCAATAACCGGGCTGCTTTTTCAGGTTCATAATGGTATCCTTTTACCACGGTACTGTCGAAACCAGGCATACCCTGTGGCATAAAGCCTGCGGTAGCCGGAATACCTATGCTATTTCTGAGGTATTTGATCAGCTTCGGCTTGTCGATCGCATAATTTATCGCTTGCCGTACTTTTAGATATTTTACCGGAGAGTTTTTTGAAATGCTTTTAGAAGTGTCTACCAAGAATCCCAGGTATTCGGTACAGAGGTAAGGGCTTTTGATCATTTGAAACTTTCCTTTGTATTTGCGGGTCATATTTCCGCTCTTGCTGAGGATGTCATCGCGATAGCTGCCGTCCACTTTATCAAAAAAATCAAGGTCTTTTTTGATGAAATTCATGAAGGCGCTTTGCTTATCGCTGATAAAAGTAACTTTTACAGCATCTAGGTAGGGCAGTTGATGTCCATTGTCTTTTTCCCAGTATTTTTCATTTTTCAGGAGTACCAGGATTTCATCTTCCTTCCAGTATTTAAATTTAAAGGGTCCGGTGCCAATCGGGTGGTTACGGAAGTCTTTTCCATAATGTTCTACCACTTCTTTAGGTACTACTGAGGCATATTGGGCGGTCAGCAAGCTCAGGAAAGGAGGGAAGGGCTTGGTCAGTTTAATTTGAAAAGTAGAGTCGTTGAGCGCGATGAAGCTATGCTGGTCTTTTACTTTGTCACTAAAGATCCAGCTTCCGGAAGAAGCCACTTTAGGATCTATTAATCTGTAAAAGCTATAGGCAAAATCATCAGCTACTACTTTTCTGCCTTTTCCCCCAGCAAACGTTGGGTCATCATGGAAATAGACATCATCTCTCAAATGAAAAGTATAGCTCAAACCATCTTCCGCGATTTCCCAGCTTTTCGCAATGCAGGGCATGGTGTTTAACACACTGTCGATTTGTACCAGGCCATTGAAAACCTGGTTCACCATCCATAGTGCATTCTGGTTGCGGGCAAAGGCAGGATCAAGGGAAGTCAGGTTTTGGTCCAGGTTGATGTTGAACACTTTTTTTTCCTGTTCTTCGGCCTTTCTACCGCATGCTGTGAAGACAAACAGTAATAATCCGTAAAAAATATGGCTGATAATACGACGCATCGGTGTAGGAATACTAATTTTGCACAAAGTAATAAATAAAACAATATGTCTTTTTTAAATGCGGTTATAAATAAGGTGGAAGATGAAGTGCTCAATGAAATGCTTCAGGAGCGTGTGGATCTTGTCCAGCATAAAATAAAATTTATGGAGAAGGTATCTGTTGCCTGTCTGGATACCGAAAATCATTTAAACTGCGATCTGGAAGGCGTAATTAATGATGCTGGCGGTATTTTGCAGGCAGACATGAATCAGGCAAGGGTGATCATCTATGTGGAGCAAGGCGCAAGCATGCTGGGAATGATGGGTGTGGTTCCTTCTTTACTGCAAAAAGAATGGCCTGCTGTAGAATACAACAGGGTTTACTTATTGGACGATCAGGCTGCGGCAGCTGCTACTCCGCAAGAATGGGTAGCCTTATTGGAAGACATCGTAGAAATGTTATACCCTGGCTATTTTGTTTTCGGCAATGAAGGCAAAAGCTGGAGCAGTTTCGGTGTATAAACCGGATTAATATGCTATACCCGATTAAAACGCGATAAACTTGTCCATTTGCTGATTGGTGAATTTTAAGGTATCTTCCTTAAAAATCTCATCCAGCTCATTCAGCTCGGTTTTGATAATGGAAATGTGGATCCTTAATGGCAGTACATTTAAGTGAAGGTAGCTGCAAACCCCGCCGAAATGATCGATGCCACGGATATTCCCATATTTTCCAGAAGAGAGCCCTACTAAAGCGGCTTTTTTATCGTAGAAACTGTCTGGAAACTGACAGGCATCAATGAAAGTTTTTAGCACACCAGGGAAACTCCCATTGTATTCCGGGATGACGAACAAAAATTTACTGGTTCTGGTCATCATTTTCTGGATGGGTTCGAACTCCGGACTGCGCTTTCCATATAAGTCGGAAGCGATCAGGTTGTCTGGTAATTGTTCCAGACTGAAAAGCTGGGTTTCTAATCCTTTTTCTGCCAGGACTTTTTGATAATATTTTGATACTTTCAGCGTATTACTTCCAGGTCTATTGGTTCCCGAGATGATGGTGATCATGTAAAAAATTGTTAATAAGATGTGTAAAACACTATATTGGCGCTATGCAGTAAGTGTCAAATTGTTTGTATCTTAGCTAATCGTTAAAATGTGCCTAAATCAATACAAAAATAGCATTTTTTATAGATTTAAATCGGGTAACAATAAGCCTTCAGTAAATAATTGGTAATTATTAGAAAGATAAATGAGTAAAATTATTGCATTGGCAAATCAAAAAGGTGGTGTAGGTAAAACGACTTCATCTATAAACTTAGCCGCAAGTTTAGCCGTACTGGAATACAGAACTTTACTGGTTGACGCAGATCCGCAGGCTAACTCCACCTCAGGTATCGGCTTTGATCCGAGAAGTATTAAAAATAGCATCTACGAGTGTATCATCAATGATATCGAACCGATGGATGCCATTCAAAAAACAGAAACCCCTAATTTAGACTTGCTGCCGGCGCATATCGACCTGGTAGGAGCGGAAATTGAGATGATCAATCTCAATAACAGGGAATATAAAATGAAAGCGGTGCTGGAGAAGGTAAAGGATCAATACGATTTTATTATCGTGGATTGTTCTCCATCATTAGGTTTAATTACCATCAATGCGCTGACTGCTGCGGATTCGGTAATTATTCCGGTTCAATGCGAATATTTTGCATTAGAAGGATTAGGTAAATTACTGAACACCATTAAGATTGTTCAAAACCGCCTGAATCCGGAATTGGAAATTGAGGGGATTTTACTGACGATGTATGACGTGCGTTTACGCCTTTCAAACCAGGTGGTAGAAGAAGTGAGAACGCATTTCCAGGATTTAGTTTTTGAAACCATTATTCAAAGAAATACACGCCTGAGTGAGGCGCCAAGTTACGGTATATCTGTGATCATGCACGATGCCAACTGTAAAGGGGCGATCAACTATTTGAACCTGGCACGCGAAATCGTTCGTAAAAACGGATTGGTAACGGAAGTGCAGGATGTAAATAAAGCAATTATATAAAACTATTTTAATGACATCTTTTCAGCGAAAAACAGGTTTAGGTAAAGGATTAAGTGCGCTTTTAGATGACAGCGATTCGGTGAATCCACCGAAAAACGGAGTCAATCCTGTAAGCGAAAACAGGCAGGAAAATAGCAATAACAGCGCTATTGGACACATCAAAATCTCTGATATTGATACCAATCCCTACCAGCCGCGTACGGAGTTTGATCAGGTTGCTTTAATTGAACTTTCTGAGTCGATTAAGGTACAGGGTCTGATTCAGCCGATCACCGTAAGAAAGCAAGCAGGAAATCGTTTCCAGCTGATTTCAGGTGAACGCAGGTTAAGGGCTTCTAAGCTGGCTGGCCTGACGGAAATCCCTGCCTATGTGCGCAATGCCAATGATCAGCAAATGCTGGAAATGGCCTTAATTGAGAACATTCAACGTGAAAACCTGAATGCAATTGAAGTGGCACTGTCTTTCCAAAGAATGCTGGAAGAATGTAATTTAAAACAAGACCAGCTGGGCGAACGTGTGGGTAAAAACCGGACTACGGTGACCAATTACTTAAGACTGCTGAAATTGCCTCCATCGATTCAAATCTCGATCAGAGACCAGAAAATATCCATGGGTCATGCCCGTGCATTGATCAATGTCGAAGATGTAGAAAAGCAACTATACATCCACCACGAAATCCTGGATAAAGGCCTTTCTGTAAGGAAAGTGGAAGAGTTGGTGAGAGGGATCAATAGTTTGGACCTGAATGCCAAGCGTCCTAAACAATCCAATGGCGTGTCTTTTGAATACCAAAAATTGCAGAAAGACCTCGCTACAAAATTCTCTACGAAAGTGAAATTGAAAGTGGGAGAGAACGGTAAAGGTGCAATTGAAATTCCTTTTATGTCGGAAGACGACCTGAGCAGAATTTTAGAATTATTGGATTGGTAATGTCAAAGGCTTTTCTTTTGTCAGGATGCTTGTTTTTTGCTGCGATTGGAGTTAAGGCACAGGACGTGACACCGCTAAAAAAAGATAGTACCGCTGCAGTGGCAGCTCCGGTTAAAAGTAAAACAGATACTTTAAAGCCTAAATATATAAATCCTGGCAAAATTGCCGGTCGGCAGGCGATGCTGCGTTCTGCAATGTTACCAGGTTTGGGGCAGATTAGAAGTGGTTTTAATTTATATCGTGGGTTAAAAGTGGCGGGTATTTATACTGGCGCAACCCTATTGACTCTTTCTTATATTGATAATAACAACAGTTACCATATCTTTCTTACGGAATTACAGACCAGGGCAAAAATAACAGCCTATAATCAGGCAGTCGCAGCGAATGGTGGAACTCCACCTCCGGGGCTTGTGGAGCCGCTTGAAAAGCCAGATCAAAATTACGCTGCCGTAAGTGATGCCAATCTGGTGACTGCAAAGGACACGTATAGAAGAAATAAAGATGTGATCCTGTTCTCCTTTGTGGGCTTGTATCTATTGAATATCGTAGACGCCTATGTGGATGCCCGACTAAAATATTTTGATGTAGGGGATGTATCTGTGAAGCTGGCTCCCACCATGATGAATAACAGTACCATGTACGGCAGCAACAGCATCAATGGATTAAACCTGCCTGTACCAGGAATTAAATTAGCCGTCCGTTTTTAATTGACCCGGACGATAACAGCATAAAATTATTAATTGAACCAAAAAAATGAAAATAGCACTATTGGGTTATGGTAAAATGGGTCAGATCATTGAGCGTTTTGCCCTGGAAAGAGGCCACGAGGTGGTTTTGAAAATCAGCTCATCCAATCTGGATGACCTCAACACAGCTAACTTGTCGAAGGCAGATGTAGCCATAGATTTTAGTATTCCAGATGCCACAATAGGAAATATTTACCGTTGTTTTGAAGCCAATGTACCTATTGTTGTAGGTTCTACAGGATGGTACGGCCAATTGCAGGAAGTAAAAGATGAATGTTTAGCCAGTAACAATACGCTGCTGTATGGGTCAAACTTCAGTATTGGGGTAAATATATTTTTCCATATCAATCAGGTTTTAGCGAAAGTAATGAATAACTTCCCCGCCTATGACGTACAGGTAGAAGAGATTCACCACACTCAGAAGCTGGATTCACCAAGCGGAACCGCCATGACAATTGCTGAAGGGATCATTGATGCCTTAGACAGTAAGAAAGAATGGGTAAATGAATTGGTAGGTACTCCTTTTGAGGAGGTGATTAAAAAGGACCAGGTGCTGATTGAATCACACCGTATTGAACATGTTCCAGGAACACATACTGTAGTGTATAGTTCTGAAGTGGACGAGATTGAGATTAAACATACCGCACATAACCGTGCTGGTTTTGCTTTGGGTGCTATAGTTGCAGCGGAGTGGTTGCAAAATAAACAAGGCTTTTATAACATAGCCGATATATTTAATTTTAAATAGAAAAGTATGAATTGGAAATTCTGGCAAAAGAATAAAGATGCCAAGCCAGGTAAGAAAAAAACTAAAAGCCGCGAATGGTTCGATGCCATTTTATTTGCGGTAATAGCAGCCACCATCATCAGGGTGTTTTTCATTGAAGCCTATACGATTCCTACTGCCTCGATGGAAAGATCCCTTTTAGTAGGCGATTTCTTATTCGTGAGTAAAGTGAATTATGGTGCAAGGATTCCTATGACCCCTGTTGCCTTTCCTTTTGCGCACCATACGATGCCAATTACCGGCACAAAAGCGTATTGGGATGGCGTACAATGGAAATTCCGTAGGTTACCAGGCCTTTCGGATATTAAAAGAAATGATGTCGTGGTATTCAATTATCCGCAGGGAGATACGGTTGCTGTAGAATATCAGGATCAGGATTACTACCAGATGGTGCGTTCTTTAGGATGGAAACAGGTGAATAGCCAATTTACCATTGTGAGCAGACCTGTAGATAAAAGAGAGAATTATATCAAAAGATGTATCGGAATTGCCGGTGATACCATCAGTATGAAAAGCGGTTTGGTTTACCTGAATGGCAAGGCTGATCCACTAAAAAACACCGGACAGATTTCTTATGAAGTAGTTTTTAAAACTTCAGATGTGAACTTTAAAGTATTTGAAGATATTGGATTTAATGTTTCTGACGAAATTTCTGCGATTGGTCAAAATAATTACCAGTTTACAGGTACGGCTGAAATGTTGGATAAGGTGCGTAAACTGGATTTTGTACAGTCGGTGAAAGAGATTACGGAGCCTGCAGGTAAAAGAGATCCGGATATTTTTCCTTTTGATCAGAACAGAGATTGGAATGTAGATAATTTCGGTCCAATCATCATCCCTAAAAGGGGCTGGACGGTTAAATTGGACAGTGTAACGATGCCGCTTTATGAAAGAAGCATTCGTATTTATGAAGGAAATAAGGTAGAGAAATCCGGTAAAGGATGGCTGATCAATGGCCTTGCTGCGGATAGCTATACTTTCAAAATGGATTACTACTGGATGATGGGCGATAACCGCCACAGATCTGCGGATTCCCGCTATTGGGGTTTTGTACCGGAAGATCATATCGTAGGAAAAGCATTGTTCATCTGGATGAGCTATGATACCAACGGTTCTTTCTTCAGTAAAATCAGATGGAATAGGTTGTTTAGAGGAATCAACTAATTTTACTTAGCTATTTTTATGGACGGCTGATGCATTGCATCAGCCGTTTTTGTTTATAAGCGATTTCCCAACCAATAGTACCCTATCTATACGCTTCATCGCTAAATCTTTATGCGATTTCAATTCAAGTTGGCTTCACTTTAAAAATAATTTAAAAAGTATGCTTGCTTTGTGGTAAATAAATTTTAAGTTTGAGCTATTAAACCACAAACTTTTGACAGCTAGTACCAAAAAATATCGTCAGTTAAGGACAGATGTAATTAAACACTTGTATTACGGTAAGATGTTAACTCTTGCTGAATTGAGCAACCTTACACATAAAAGTCTGCCTTTGATTACCACCATGGTGAACAACCTGATGGCTGACGGATATGTGCTGGAATATGGTTTGGCACCGTCTACAGGGGGCAGAAGAGCATTGACTTTTCTTTTGAATAAAGAAAAACAAAGCTATATCATCGCTGTTGCGATGGATCAACTGGTGACTCAGGTAGTGATCTATGATTTGCTGAATGAGGTACGTATAGCCGCTGAACTTTTTCCATTTGCTTTGAATGGGGATCCGACAAATACGATAACCCTGATTGAATTCCTGAAAAATTACATCATCAGATCCGGCATTCCACTGGAGCAAATATTAGGTCTTGGCATTGGTATGCCAGGTTTTGTAAATGCGGCGGAAGGAGTGAACCATACTTTTTTTAAAATAGAAGGGCAGGGGAATCTAAAGGAACATTTGACAAAAGAATTGGGCCTGCCCGTATTTATCGACAATGATTCCAGTCTGATTGCATTGGCTGAATTGAAGTTTGGCATGGCTAAAGAGCGGAAGGATGTAATGGTAGTGAATGTAGGCTGGGGAATTGGCCTGGGGATGATCATCAATGGCAGCTTGTTTAGGGGACACAGCGGTTATGCAGGTGAGTTTAGTCACATTCCACTATCACAGAGCAATAAATTGTGCGCTTGTGGTAAACAGGGTTGCCTGGAGGTCGATACTTCTTTATTGGTATTGGTGGAAAGGGCCAAATTGCAAATTAAAAATGGGATGAAATCTAGTCTGGAACTAAGTTTTCTGGACGAAAGTAAACTCCATGGAGATCATTTTCTGGAAGCAGCTAAAGCGGGGGATCCTTTAGCAGTTTCTATTATGGCAGATGCTGCTTTTCTAATTGGAAAAGGGCTGGCCACTTTAATCCACATCATTAATCCCGAATTAATTGTGTTGGGAGGACGAGGCGCAATCGCCGGCAAAATGATGATGGCGCCAATTGAGCAGGCCATTCATGAATTTTGCATCCCCAGACTGGCAGAGCATACAGAGATCAAAGTATCCGCATTAAATACGGAATCTGCTCTGCTTGGCGCCGCAACGCTCGTTATTGAGAACTGTAATTTTAACTAAATATATGCGTAACCGCTTTTAGTGTAGGGATAGGCTAAAAGCATTTAACGTAACAGGATTAACAACTATTAACCAAATTTTAACAATTAAATCTTTATAAGATGAAACAGATGTACTTGAAGTGTATGGCCGTTTTGTTATTGAATGTAATAACAATAGCTGCTTATGCTCAGCAAAAGGTTACCGGGTCGGTAACAGAAAAATCAGGGCAGCCCATCCCTGGTGTGAGTGTTACAGAAAAGGGGACAAAAAATGGAACCTCCACAAATGGAGAAGGTAAATTTAATATTTCTGTAAAGTCTGGTGCCGTATTGGTGTTTTCTTCGATTGGTTTAACCACAAAAGAAGTAAGCGTTGGCACATCAGCAACTTTAAATGTAGTGCTTCAGGATGAAGAAAATAAATTGAATGAAGTGGTAGTAACTGCCCTTGGTATTAAAAGAGAGAAAAAATCTCTGGGTTATGCCATGCAGGAAATTAAAGGAGAATCTTTGGTGAATGCCAGGGAACCTAACCTTGTAAACGCACTCTCAGGTAAGGTAGCAGGTTTGCAGATTAGCCGTTCCAGTGCAGGACCAGGTAGTTCTTCTAAAATCACTTTAAGGGGTAATAACTCTTTAACAGGAGATAATCAGCCATTAATAGTAGTGGATGGAGTACCAATGGATAACTTTACTGGTGCTAAAAACAATGACTTTAATAATCCAAGTTTGGATATGGGTAATGGTTTAGCAGACATCAACCCAGAAGATATCGAAAGTATGTCGGTGCTGAAAGGCCCTTCTGCTTCGGCGCTTTATGGTTCAAGAGCTGGTAATGGAGTGATCTTGATTACAACAAAATCAGGAAAAGCTCAGAAAGGTCTTGGGATCACAGTGACTTCTTCTTTAGGTATCGAAAGTATTTTGACCGGACCGGATTTGCAAAATTCATTTGGTCAAGGTGAAAATGGTGCATTTGGAAAGACTTCTAACTTAAGTTGGGGACCAAAAATTGAAGGACAAACGGTAAATAAGTGGAATGACCAGGATGCACCGTTAAACAGTTACGATAACATTGGAAACTATTTCCAAAATGGGATTTCGCTGAACAATGGTATCTCCTTCCAACAACAATTTGATGGAACATCTATTTACACTTCCTTAAATCGTGCAGACGATAGAAGTGTAATTCCAGGTGTGAAATTGACCAGGACAAACTTATTGGCAAGAGCAGTGAGCAAGTTCGGAAAAGATAAAAAATGGACTACAGATACGAAGATTCAATACATGAATACTAACGCGGAAAACAGACCGATGTTAGGTTCCAGAAGTGAGAATAATTTCTCCACTCTTTATAATCTTCCAAGATCATTAGATATTCGTGATTTTAGTGCTGCAAAAACAGACGCTGGAAAAATGTTATGGTACGGTGGTGGTAGTCAGGTGAATCCTTACTGGGCTCGTAAATATAATCTTAACCAAGACACAAGAGACCGTTTCTTAATGAATGGGTCATTAAAATATGAATTCAATAGCTGGTTAAATGCAGAAGTTAAAGCTGGTGCTGATATCTATACTACTAATACAGAAGCAAAAGTATACGGAGGTAGCCCAATCGTTTCTACCGGAAGATACAGTACTGGAAAACGTACGTTCACAGAAACGAATTTCAGTGGTTTATTGACTGCAAGAAAAGATAATTTATTTAGCAAAGTTGGTGGTGCCTTCACTTTAGGAGGAAACTTAATGACCAATAAACAGTCTGAACTTACAGCCAATTCTGGTGAATTTATCATTCCTGATTTCTTCTCTGTAAACAATGGTGTAAATAATCCAGTGGTTACTGAAGATTATAGAAAGAAACAGATCAACTCTGTATATGGATCTGGACAGTTAAACTGGGATCAGTATTTATTCCTTGATTTGACTTTTAGAAATGACTGGAGCTCTACTTTGAGTAAAGCCAACCGCTCTTATTTTTATCCTTCTGTAAGTACTTCATTTGTGTTTTCTGATATGATCACTAAAATTGGAGGTACTTTGCCATCCTGGATGAGCTACGGAAAGTTTAGGGCTTCTTATGCAGAAGTGGGTAATGACCTTCCTGCTTATCAGTTGTATAACACTTATATTGTTGGTAAAGACCCTAATGGTAATGCCATCGCGGGAAGAGATAAAGTATTATATGATTCTTCGGTAAGAAGTGAGTTGATTAAAGCGATTGAAGTTGGTGCTGAAATGAGATTCTTTGATAGCAAATTTGGTTTTGACATTGCTTATTACAAGTCAAATGCAACAAGACAGCTGTTAAACATTCCTATGGATCCTTTAAGTGGTTATGAAAGTAAAAAGATCAATGCTGGTGATATCGAAAACCAAGGTTTTGAAGCCATGCTTGATGCCAAAGTTCTGACAGGTGAAAATTCATTGAACTGGAATATGACATTAAATTTTTCCACTAATAAAAATACCATAAATGCGCTAAATGATGAAATTGGCAAGTACCCACTGGGTGGTTTCGATGACCTTCGTGTATTGGGTGTGGCAAGAGCAAAATATGGCGAGATTTATGGTAGTAAATACCTGAGAGTAGATGATAAATCGAGTCCTTTCCATGGTCAATTGATTTTGGATGCTGATGGATTGCCGCAAAGAGGTGAGCAAGAAGCAAGGTTGGGTAACCAACAGGCGACCGCTTTACTGGGCTTTACAAACAGTTTTTCTTATAAAGGATTTGGATTGTCGTTTCTGGTAGATGCGCGTTTCGGTGGCCAAATTTTCTCTGGTACAAATGCAGCAATGCAAAGAAATGGAACGTCAGCAGTGACTGCTCCAAATGGCTTAAGAGACAATATGGTGGTAGATGGCGTGATCTTGAGTGGTGGTCAGTATGTTCAAAATACCACTGCAGTTTCACCACAAAAATACTGGCAGAAAGTTCATAGCTACGGTAACTTAGGTATTTCGGAGGCAAACATTTATGATGCTACAAATATTCGTTTAAGAAATGTTCAGGTAAGCTATGATTTACCACGTAAATTCCTGGCTAAAACTCCATTGCAAAAAGCTAAAATTGGATTGTCATGCAATAATGTATGGTTGATTTCTGGTGACATGAATGGTATTGATCCAGAGTCTGTTTATTCTACAGGCAGCAATGCAACAGGATTTGAGAACTTTAGTGCACCAACTACCCGCACTTTCTTATTTAACCTGACGCTTGGCTTCTAAATTTATTAACCTTAGGACATTCCTTAATTAAAAAAGATTTTGATGAAAACAATTATAAAAACCTCATGTATGCTGCTTGCAACGAGCTTGCTGCTGGTATCATGTAAGAAATTCGAAGACACAAATGTAAATCCTGTAGCCGCCAGTGGTGATCAGGTTCAACCGGAATATTTTCTAAATAATTCCATCATCGGTGCACAGCAAAATCCGGATATTGCAGAAAGAGCATTCGTTCTTTACTGGAAAACGGCAGGTCACCAGCATAGTAATGGTGGTTTGTCATCAGGTAGTTATGACGACTCTTATACCATCGCTTATTATAATCAGGTAGCTACCTGGTTAAACAATGCAAATACTGCAATTAAAATTGCTGCAGATAAAAAAGCTTCAGGTACTGATGCCCCATATACAAAAAACGTAGCTCAGGTAGCAAGAATCTGGAGAGCATACTTGATGAGTGAGATGTCTGATAATTTTGGTCCTATTCCTGTAAAAGGATTTGAGGGTACTAATCCTGAATTTAATGACGTAAAAACAGTTTACTATTATGCATTGGCAGAATTAAAAGATGCCGCTGCTCAGATTGATGTGAATGTAGCAAATACAGATGCGTTGAAAAAGCTTGATCCTTCTTATAATTATGATTATACAAAATGGGTAAAGTATGCAAACTCAATGCGCATGCGTCTGGCTATGAGGTTATCTGAAGTTGATCCTGCAAAAGCTAAAGCTGAATTCGAAGATGCTGCAGCCGGAAGTAAATATATCACAGTTATGAATGAAGCCTTTCAGGTAGCAGAAAGACCAGGATGGGACCCACTTACAGGGGTAATGAGTAGAGAATGGAACGCGCAATTTATATCGGCCTCCTTAAATAATCTTTATCTGGGACTTGGTGGTGTGAAATCTGCTGATCAATTGGACGCTTCTTTTGCTGCTTCGATTAAACCTGCTAATTGGTTAGGTTTAAAATTCGACCAGCACTTTACTTCAAAAACAAATAATCCATCAGCTGGATATTGGTTTGACGGTCTTCCAAATACGATAGATCCTCGTGCTTATAAAACCTTTATTATTCCTGGTGATTTTATTAATCCAGATTTCAATGCTTATCCATCATGGACTTCAGATGCTAAAAATACGGTAAGAGATCTGTTGGGCAGTGACGATAAGACATTGCTGTCGATTAATGCTAAATATACCTGGAATGCCTCTAATACTGGTGATTGGGGTGTTAAAGGAACCAGAAATCAGGTGAGAGCCTTCGTAGGTACTATGCCTCGTTTATCGAATAAATTTAGAACCAGTAATTCAACACGTATTTTCTTTGCACCTTGGGAAACCTATTTCCTATTGGCGGAAGCTGCTGAACGTGGCTGGGCAACACCAATTTCAGGTAAAGCAGCTTATGAAGCAGGTATTAGATCCAGCTTCGAGTATTGGAATGTTTCCAATTCGGTAGGCAGCTATTTAGCTTCTGAAGATTACAATAGAGTAGGTACTTCAGTAAGCTGGGATCATATTGCTGAGCCTGGCAATAGCCATACCATGGATTATAAAGATGGATACACAGGTGTAGCAGGTGTTGCAACAGTATTGTACCCTAAAAATGATTTGTATAAAAATGGTGCAGTTAAAAATGACCGTTTAACAAAAATCATTACTCAGAAATTTATTGCACAAACTCCTTGGCTTCCATTAGAAGCATGGAGTGATCAAAGACGTTTAGGTTTACCGTTCTTTGAGAATCCTGCAATAGAGAACTTATTGCCTAATTTACCGGCTTTAAATAACAGTAACTATATGACGGGAAATGTGAAGTTTTTCCCTCAGCGTTTAAGGTACCCTTCAGGTTTAAAGGATACGAATGCTCCGGGTTATGAACAAGCATTAAGCGCTTTAAATGGTGCTGATGAAGTATTGACTCCATTATGGTGGGCTAAGAAATAAGTTTTCTTATTCACGAAAAACCCTGCAGATCTTAGATATGCAGGGTTTTTCTGTGTTAATAGGTAATCTTTATAATGATTTTATCCAGGTCACCAGCTCATCGCGGGTTTTGCCTGTTTTCTGCTGTAATTTGCCATACATTTCATCTTCTTTACCTTCTTCGTACTTCAAGTCATCGTCGGTTAGATCGGCATAAGCTTGTTTTACTTTTCCCTTAACTTCGTTCCATTTTCCTTTTAATTCCAACTTATCCATAGTTCTTTTTTTAAATGATTAACAATAAATAGATACCTAAAGAACAGCTGTTAAAAATATTTGTTTGATTTTATGTAACCTTTTGGGCTTTTCGTTCATCTCCTATACAGAGATTACCGGACCACTAAACACCAGAATCAAATGAAAAAAATCATTTATCTACTCTTATTTACAACTTGTATTACCCAAACTTCCTGTACGATGATGATCAAAGGACTCGTCAAAAAGGTAGTCAAGCATTACGATGATCACATCGATATGAATGTATCTTCCTTCCAGCTGATGGATAACAAAGGAAAACTACAGTCTTTCGCAAATCTATATACCGGGAAGACCGTTTACTTATACACCTGGGCAGATACGAGCAGTCGGCCGCCGCATGATAAAAATTATAATGACCTGAAAGCACGTTTCGCTCCTTATCCGGATGTGGTGTTTGTAGATTTATTTATTGGATCAAATGAAAAATCATGGTTGGATTTTGAAAAGAAGAAGCCGGGGACAGATCAATATTTTCTAGTTAAAAACGGAGCTGCTGAAGCATTTTTGTCGGACTTGGAAGGATCCACTGTTGTTCCATTTATTGTTGGAAAAGACGGGAAAATGCTGGCCTTTAAGGCCCCTAAGCCACAAGATAAGATCTTAGTTGATTATGTACTTTTCGAGGCCAGACAAGGCATAGATGGCACCACTTCAGCGAAGAAACTGATCAAAGGGGTGAACAGTCAACAAAAGTTCAAAACTGAAGCGCTGAATAACTGGTATAAACAGCATTTTAACGTGACTGAAATAGATAAATTATCTTTTGGAGCTTCCTCCACTCAGTAGCATATTTAACTTAAAAAGGCCGGCTTAGAAAAATCTAAGCTGGCCTTTTAATAGGTTTTTTTTAAAAAATCGAGGTGGCTATTTCTGAGACTTTTCGATGATCTCTTCCACAACGGCTGGATCCAGCAAGGTGCTGATGTCGCCGAGATTACTGATATCGCCTTCCGCGATTTTTCTTAAAATGCGTCGCATGATTTTACCTGATCTTGTTTTAGGTAATCCGCTTACAAAAAGAATTTTATCGGGTTTAGCAATTGCACCAATTACACGGGTTACGGTTTGTAAGATGTCTTTACGGGTAAGATCTGCATCATTGTGGATATTAGGGAAAATGACGAAAGCATAAATACCTTGTCCTTTTACCTCATGCGGGAAGCCGACTACTGCACTCTCCACTACACCTGCGTGCATATTGATCGCGTTTTCAACTTCTGCAGTACCGATACGGTGACCGGATACATTGATCACATCATCTACTCTGCCTGTAATTCTATAATAGCCATCTTCATCTCTTAAGCAGCCATCACCAGTAAAGTAAAGGTTTTCATAAGTAGAGAAGTAGGTCAGTTTGCAGCGCTCATGATCACCATAAGTGGTTCTGAGCATTCCTGGCCATGGAAATTTAATACAAAGGTTACCATTCACGCCATTTCCCTCAATTTCTTTTCCGTTCTCATCCACCAGGATCGGTTGAATACCCGGTAATGGTAAGGTAGCGAAACTAGGTTTTGTTGGGGTTACGAAGGCAATAGGAGAGATCATGATGCCACCGGTTTCTGTTTGCCACCAGGTATCTACAATCGGGCATTCTCCTTTTCCAATGTTTTCATCAAACCAATGCCATGCTTCTTCATTGATCGGTTCTCCTACGGAGCCCAATACGCGAAGAGAGCTCATGTCGATGCCGTTTAAAGGCTCTAGTCCGAAGCTCATTAAAGAACGGATCGCCGTTGGCGCAGTATATAAGATGTTTACTTTATGTTTTTCTACCACCTGCCACATTCTGGAAGCATCCGGATAAGTAGGGATACCTTCAAACATCAGGGTAGTTGCACCTTGAGAAAGCGGGCCATACACGATGTAAGAGTGACCGGTGATCCAGCCAATGTCAGCAGTACAAAAGAATACTTCGTCTTTCTGATAGTTAAATACGTTAGAGAAAGTATAGCCTGCATAGACCATATAACCGCCAATGGTATGAACAACCCCTTTTGGTTTACCGGTAGAACCTGAAGTATATAAGATGAACAACAGGTCTTCTGCATCCATTTCTTCTGCCGGACAGTTGGTATCTACCAGTTTAATTTCATCTTCCCACCAGATGTCGCGGCCTTTCAGCATGGATACTGGTGTTCTGGTATGGGTTAAAACGATGACACGTTCTACGGTTGGGCATCCGATCAGGGCATCATCAATCACTTCTTTCAATTGAATCTGCTTGTTTCCTCTGAATGCACCATCAGCAGTAATCACCACTTTACATTCTGCATCATTGATCCTGTCGGCAATAGATTTGGCAGAAAATCCACCAAAAACTACAGAGTGTACTGCACCAATGCGGGCGCAGGCCAATACGGCAACTGCAAGTTCCGGTACCATTGGCATGTAAATACAGACACGGTCGCCTTTTTTAACGCCATTCTTCTTCAGCACGTTTGCGAAACGGCAAACTTGCTCATGCAGTATTTTATAACTTAGGGTAATGCTGTCTTTTGTTGGGTCGTTAGGCTCCCAGATAATGGCCGGTTTATCTCCATTTTCTGCCAGATGACGGTCGAGACAGTTTTCTGTGATGTTTAATTTAGCGCCCTCGAACCATTTGATGTTTGGTTCTGAGAAGTTCCAGGATAGTACTTTATCCCATTTCTTTCTCCACAAGAAATTATCAGCGATCCCTGCCCAGAATTGTTCAGGTTGGTCCACGCTCAACTTATAAGTTTCTTGATACTCTTCAATCGAATTAATTTGCATGATTTGGTTTATGTCAACAACTAAAACTCAAATATAACTTTATTCAGTTCTTGTCAAAATTTTAATATGATGTTTTAGCCTTGTTTTTTATATGATTTTTGTAAGAAAGGCGGAATATTGATGCTTTTATTGTAATTTATTAGGTATAAAAGGAAAATTTTTATGCTCGACATGTTCTCTTTGCATAATTCGTTCCGCCTGCTTTACAATATCCGGTTGAGCTACAGCTAAATTATTGTTTTCCTGTGGGTCATTGGTCAGGTCATAGAGTTGAATCTGGGCATTTGGGTTTTTGATGACTCCTTCTTTTATAGCTTTCCATTTTCCGATTCGTACCGCCTGGCGACCACCATCTTCATGAAATTCCCAATAAAGAAAAGAATGCTGGGCCTGTTTTCCCTTTTTTAATAAGGTAGGCAGTATAGAAATGCCATCGGTATTGGGAGGTGCCGGTTGTCCGGTGATTGCGGAAAATGTAGGAAAGAAGTCCCAGAAGGCACCAATATGGTCTGACACTTGTCCGCTTTTAATTTTCCCAAGCCAGGAAATGATCATAGGTTCCCTGATGCCACCCTCGGTCAGCTGTCTTTTGATTCCTTTAAATCCAGCACTGCTGTTAAAAAACTCCGGTTCATTGCCGCCTTCGCGGTGAGGGCCATTATCACTCGTAAAGACTACCAAAGTGTTTTTATCCAAACCCAAAGTTTTTAGTTTCGCCAGTACTGCACCAACATAGTTGTCCAGGCGACTCACCATTGCCGCATATGCGGCATGAGGATAGGCTTGTGGCTGGTATCCAAGGCCATTCCAATCTTTTTTAACTCCTTTGGGCTGTTCATTGAATTTTTTCTTATAGTATTCAAATGAGGCATCGCCATCCGGTAACTGGAGTGCGGCATGCGGCAGCGTGTAGGACAAGTACATAAAGAAAGGTTTGGATTGATTGGCTTCCATGAAGGATAAGGCACGCTGCTGGATCATTTCCGGCGCATAATCATTCTGCTGGCTGTTTGTATTGTTGAGCTCCACGCGTTTTTCATTGTCCCAAAGGTGATCCGGGAAAAAGTTGTGCGATTGACGCTGACAGTTGTAGCCATAAAATTGATCTATTCCCTGTTTTACAGGATCACCTTCTGAACCCGGAAATCCCATTCCCCATTTACCAAAACAACCGGTGATATAGCCTGCTTTTTTGAACATTTCCGGCATGGTGAAAGTAGCGTCTGGCAATGGCAGCTGACCTTCCGGTTTAATTTCATAGTTTCCTCTGATCGGGCTGTGTCCGGTATGAAGACCAGTCATCAAGGAGGCTCTGGAAGGGGCACAGACCGATGTCCCTGCGTAAAATTGGGTAAAGCGAATGCCATTGGCAGCGAGACGGTCGATGTTTGGCGTTTCAATCAGCTGCTGTCCATACACACCTAAATCTCCATAACCCATATCATCCGCCAGTATAAATATCACATTTGGCTTTTGCTGAGCTGCTGCAAATAGGGCAAAGGTGCTGATTAGCACCGTGAAAATTGATCTTTTCATATTCTTGCTTTCTTTAAAAGGGAGCAGCATTGATGCTGCTCCCGGTAGATTAATAACCTGGATTCTGTTTCAAGGCTGGGTCTGCTAATATTTCTTTTAATGGTATGGCGTATAAATACATCTTGGGTGCTGCAAAACTCAGCTGATCTACTGTAATTGGGGTATAGGTAAAGGTATTTCCTTGTTTTACAATCTTCATTCCTCTTACCGCGGAATTTCCTACCTGTTCCGCAATTTTCCAGCGTCGGATGTCCCAGAAGCGCTGCTCTTCAAAAGCCATTTCAATCCTTCTTTCATTTTGAATCGCCTTGCGCATTTCTGTCTGACTCAGGTCTGTTCTAAAGCCATGAGCATAACCGGTTGCTGTACCCAGCGGTATTCCTGCACGGTTTCTGATCAGTTTTAACTGTGTTAAAGCTTCCGCCTGATTTCCTGTTTCATTGATGGCTTCCGCATAGTTGAGCAGAATTTCTGCATACCTGAAAATAGGGAAATTATGTGTTTGATCCTGATAGGCAGTTGCGGTGCCAAAAAGTCCAAGGAATTTGCGCATGTAATAACCGCTGCGGGTTTGCAGGCGCATTCCTCCGGGCCTGTCTAAACCTCCCTCAAATGTTTCCACCGCTCTGTTCAGCCAGCTGGCGCCGTTAAAGAAAACGGTTAAGCCTAACCTTGGATCTCTGTTGGCATAGGGGTTTTGGGGGTCATAGGGCAGTGTAGGAGTGGTGGCATCAATCGCCCTGCCATCACTCATAGGAAAAGCGTCTACCAGATTTTGGGAGGGATTTACATATCCATTGCTGGCATTAGGTTCGGCAAAGCCGATAGGTGCATTTGCCGTTTCCAATGTTCTGTTTTGTCCTTTTTGATAAGCCAGAATGACTTCCGAATTTTTCCTGTTCAGAAATGCGCTGGTAAAAGCAGGGGTTAGGCTGTAGACATTTAAATTGATCAGGTCTTTGGCTGCATTTGCTGCCGCAAGCCATTTATTCTGATCATTAGCAGGGTTGTTTAGCGGACTGGCCGCATACAATAGAACTCTCGATTTTAAAGCATAGGCGGCTCCTCTGGTAATGCTGCCAAGAAAAGTATCCAATACCGGCTCTGTTCTCAGCAAAGGCTTAATGGCCTCGCATTCACTTAGGATATACTGCAGACACTCGTCGAAAGTGTTTCTAGGGATATTGCTCAGGTTATCATGTAAACCAAATACCTGATCTCCGAGCAGTGGTACGCCACCATATCTTTTGAGCAGTTCAAAATAATTCATGGCCCTGATGAAGCGGGCCTCTGCTTTCCAAAACTTGAGGGACACAGCATCATAGGGTACCACGTCAATCTTAGATAGAAATATATTTACTTTTCTAATGGAGATATAACTGGTTGCCCAGCGGTCGTCTGGATTTGTTCCGGCAGTGATTCCTGATTTTGCCAGCAGCTCTATCGGGCTTCCATATCTGGAAGCCAGGGCATCATCAGTAGCCGCATCCAGTACCACATTGTCTATCCGGTTAAATCCATCCGGCAAATAAGTATACAGGTCATTTCGCACCCATTGGGCATAGGTGCCGTTCTTGTCAAACTGATCGTAGATGATATCTGGGTTCACCAATTCATTCGGTACCTCTTCATATTTCTTGCAGGAAGAGATCAGTATTCCTATATATAACAGGATTATAATTTTCGCTTTCATAATTTTTTTTAGTTGATAACTCCTAAAATTTAACTGTTAAACCACCGTTAATCATTCTTTGTAAAGGGTAATCCAGACTTAATCCTTCAGGATCAAAGCGCTTAATTTTTGAGAAAGTAAGCAGGTTGGCTCCATTGACGAACAAGCGTACCTGTTTCACTTTGATTTTTTGCAGGAAACTAGTCTGCAGTTTATAGGCGATTTCTGCATTTTTTAACCTTAAAAAGTTTGCTTTTTGAATCCAATAAGAAGAGCTGACGTTATTGTTGACGTTGGGTCCTACAGATAAGCGAGGATAGGCAGCGGTATTGGCCGTTTCTGGGCTCCAGCGCTCGAGGTGCTGCTCAAAAGCATTACCTGTTCCATTATTCTGAAAAGCCCATTCTCCTAGACCCGTGACCATCAGGTTTCTGTTCGTAATGCCCTGGAATAAGACAGACAACTCGAAATTCTTATAGTCAAAGCCGAGGCTAAATCCATAGTAAACTAATGGTTTGTTGCCCCCAATCGCGGTTACGTCGTATTGATTGATGACACCGTCATTGTTCAGGTCTTTATATTTAATGTCACCTGGCTGAGATTTATAACCTTCTACAACTGGGCCTTCACCAGCAGTTTGCACATAGCCATCGGCTATATATCCGTAAAGCTGTTCCATTGGCTGTCCTTTTTTTGCCATCCAGCTATAAGGCATTGCAGGTTCATCGTTTTCAAGGACTTTGCTGCGGTTTACAGAAATGTTACCACTGATATGATAGCCAAAGTCACCGGTTTTATCCTTCCATCCGGCAGTAAATTCCAGACCTGATAACCTGGTTTTGCCAAGGTTTTCTAAAGGGTAAGCGATGCCTAAAAGCGAAGATGCTTGTCCGCGGATTTGTAATACATCCGAATAAGTATTGCTGAAATAATCGGCTTGTACATAAGCTCTATTATCTGCAAAGCCCATATCTAAACCGGCATCAAATTTCGTAGATTTTGAAGCGGCAACTGAAGTTGGCAAGCCAGCTTCCTGGGTTCCCTGTACTGCCGAAGGGCCTGTACCGAAGTAATAAGCACTCCCAGTATTGATATAAGAATATAGATACGCATAGTATAATGGGTCGATCATCCCCACTTTCCCGTAAGTGGTCCTCAGTTTTAAGGTATTCAGAAATCCATCTTTGCTAAAGAAATCTTCTTTGTTCATGTTCCAGCTCAGGCCAGCGGCAGGATAAAAATCGTATTGTTTTCCCTTTTTGTACCAGTTGTTTCCGCTGTAAGCAGCTGTGGCTTCCAATATATATTTATCTTTAATGCTGTAATTTGCAGAGACTCTTCCGGTATTGAAATTTTGAGGCAATTGACTATTGCTTCTATAAGTCTGCAGGTTATAAGCCAGGACCACATCCAGTTTATTGCCATCTGCTTCATGACCATAGCCAGCCGAACCTTCTGCGAAGAATTGCTGATTTCTATTGGTGACCGAAGAAGTATTTACCTGGGAGGTTTGTGTCCCATATCTCTGGTAGCTAGGCTGACCGGTAACTGGGTCAATCAGCAGTTGAAAAGTCTGAAAGTTTTTACTGCGGTCGATCAGCTGTAATGATTTTGCATAGAATGAAATGTTCGCTTTGATCCACAATCCCTTCCAAACATCATCCATCTGCCGGGTTAGGGCAAGGTCGCCAAAGCCATCTGATGTAGAGTTTCTGGTATATCCTCTATAGACAGACTGACCATAGATGTTATTACTGAATAATGCATTTCCACCCAAAGATCCATCTGGATTTAGCAGGGGATATGCACTTGATGGGGTGTTCAATAAACTGTTGTAAATTACATTACCTGTTGATCCGGGTGAGTTTTGATCCGCAATGCTTGAATAGAGATTAATGCTTCCTTTCAGACGCTGTGTCAGCTGCATTTCCAGGTTTGTTCTGAATACAAAACGCTCATAATCTGTATTGGTATTGTAGGTGTTCTGAGGAAGGGACTTTAATAAGCCCTCTTGCTTTAAATAATCCAGAGAGATAAAATAATTGACGTTTTTATCTGCGCCTTCCGAATTTAGGTTGTACCTGCTAAATGGCGCGTTTTTTTTAAAAATCTGGTCTTTCCAGTTTACGTTGGGATACAGAAAAGGATCGGAACCATTTTTATAGGCTGCAATTGCTTCGGGACTATAAATTGGCTGACGGCCATCATTTCTGAGTGCTTCATTGTAAAGTGTGGCATAGTCACCTGCTGAAAGTGCTTTTCGCTCCTTCAGACTGCTGCTCAGTCCAGTTTGTGCGGTCGCTTCAAAAGAATAACCCGCTGCTTTTTCTCCTTTTTTTGTGGTGATGAGTAAGACACCATTAGCCCCTCTGTTGCCATAAACTGCAGTAGATAATGCGTCTTTTAGCAGGGTTACCGAGGCGATTTGTTCTGGATTGATTCCGCTAAGGTCTCTGGGAATTCCGTCTATGACGATCAAAGGTACCCGACCTCTAAGCAGCACAGTTGGGGCATCCAGTCCGGGCTGTCCGGTAATTTGCAAGGTGTATAATCCAGCCAGTCTACCCGATAAAGTATGGTAAATAGAGGAGGCTGGGTTGGAAGTGAAGGCTCTTCCACCTTCCAGTACACCGATTGCGCTGACTTGTCTGAGTTGGATACTGTCGGTCTTCTCTTGTGCTTTTCCTCCGGCGACGGAGAAAATAACGATGCCTGTTTGCAGCATTAACAATCGCTGATGGCGTCGAATGGTATGATATAAATATGAGATCATGAGTTGCGGTTTAAGATTGATTGATAAATTCCATATCCTGCTGGATTACCATCCTGGATTTTGCTTTACTTCTCTGTTGATGCTGATTTCGGCAGTTGGAATAGGGAATAAGTAACTGTTTACTTTGAAGTACCGGGCGGTTCTTACGTTGATTTCCGCATAGGTATAAGTGTTACCGGTTTTGGTAATCCTCATTCCTTTTAGGAATTTACCATCATATTCTGCCCCCAGTTTCCATCTTCTTAAATCGAAGTAGCGCTGCTCCTCAAAAGCCAGTTCAATAAACCTTTCGTTTTGAATGAGCAGTCTGGCATTACCCTGTGTCATTGAAGCTGGGATACCATATCTGGAATCGGCTCCAGCATCTATTCCTGCACGTTTTCGCATGGCGATTAGTTGATTCAATGCGGTGTTTGTCTGTCCGCTTTCATTGGCTGCTTCTGCATAATTTAGCAGAATCTCCGCATAACGAATTAATGGTTGACAGCGTTGTGTATTGGCGGTACTGTTTCCATAAACCAGCTCATCGCACATTTTGCGGCAGTAATATCCGGTATTGGTAGCTGTATTTGCTGTTGCGGCCTGGATTCCATCCTGAGCGGCACCAACATAGGTGTATACAGGTGCCATGGCATTTAAGCGGCCATCAAAATACATTGCCCCATTGTAGATTACGGTATAATCTAGTCTTGGATCTCTGTTGGCATAAGGATTTGCGGCATCAAAACCTGATCCTGCTTCTCCTTTGAGTTTGCCGTTTTTCATTGGAAAGGCGTCTACCAATTGCTGAGAAGGGTAGATTAGAAAACTTCCTCCTCGGGTAGGTGGCAACCAGTTGCCTTCAAACAGTTTATTGTTGCCCAGCATTCTTTGAAAAATTGCCTCCGGATTGACTCTATCCAGGAACATTTTATAGAAACCATTTCCTGGTCTGGTGGTATTGTCTTCTACCAGTTGGTATTGATTCAGATCCATCACTTCCTTACTCGCATCCATTGCTTTCTGCCATCTGCTCGCATCTGCATTTGGATAGGCAGTTAATGGAATTACAGCCGCGTCTGTGGCGAGACTCCCTCCATTAAATAATGGGCTGGCAGCAGAAAGTAGCACTCTTGCTTTTAAGGCCAATGCGGCTCCCTTGGTTACCCTTCCATAATCCAGTCCCTGATTGGTTAAAGGCAATTGTGCGGCAACAGCATCCAGTTCAGCAACCACATAATTTACGCAGGCCTCATAGCTTGCCCTCGGATCAGTATTGGGGGCAGCCAGTCCTTTCACTTCATCTCCAACCAGTTGTACGCCTCCATAAAATTTCAGCAGAAAATGATAAAAATAGGCCCTCAAAAACCTGGCTTCTAATTTCGATTTTGCTTTCAAATTTGCTGATAAGGGGGCGTTATCGGCATTTTTAAGGTAGATGTTTGCCATTCTTATCCCAGTATATAAAAATGTCCAATCGTCATTGTTAGCCTTAGTAAAAGCAGTTCCAAAGCTACCCTGAAACATTTGAATGGGTACATTCTGACCACCTGGCCAGCGCGATTCCGCTTCATCTGTTGCGGCAGCAAAAGGTGCTCCCAGACTGTTCACTTCTACGGGATCCGATTGAAAAGCTACGCGGCTGTAAATTCCCAGCAGAAAAGCGGAGGTCCTTGCGCTATCTGCAAATACAGTCGTTTCATCCAGATCATTAGTGGATTGGCTATCCAGGAAACTGTTTGCTTTTTTACATCCTGTTGAAAGCCCAATAAACAAGGCAATACCTATTGTAAGTGTATAATATATCTTTTTCATAATTTGTCCTATTTAAGCGTTACCGATAATCCGATGTTTATTAACCTGGTAGTTGGGTATACATATCCATATACATCACTGGCCACTTCAGGGTCAAACTGATAGCGCTTGTAGAAATCGGAAATGGTAAAAAGGTTGTAACCATTGGCATAAATACGGACTGCATTTAGGCCTAATTTATCTGCAAATCCTTTTGGCACCCGGTACCCAATCTCGGCAGAGCGCAGACGCAGGAAATTGGTACTCGTTGCCCAGAAAGTGGAAAGGTTGCCTGATGGGTTCATATAAGTTCCGGCGAAAGTGGTGGTCAATGCCGGGAAAGTAGCGGTATTTGCAGTTTCCTGGGTCCACCTGTCTTTGTGGAATTCCTGCAGCTGAGTTTTGAAAGGAACAGCGGAATCAAAACCGGTATAAGATTCGCCATTTAAATTAGATTGGAATAACATAGATAGGCTAAAACCTTTATAATCGAATCCGATAGTGGTACCGATCACGGTGTTTGGTACGTTGGGATTACCTACGTAAGCCATATCCTCTTTATTGATGATGCCATTGCCATCTAAATCCTGATATTTTAACCAGCCTGCTTTGATGGTTCCTGGAGGTCTGGCCACTGCAGGGTTATCTACCTCTTCCTGACTATAGAACTGCCCGGTCCAGATGTATTTTTTGGCAAGCCCTACAGAAAGACCTGTTCCCCTTTGCCATGGCTTGGAAGGATCCACTTCGGGCTCATCCATAAATACGATCTTGTTCTTTGCATAGCTGAAATTTGTTTTGATGCTATAGCCCAGACTGCCGATTCTTGATTTATGGGTCAGCTCTATTTCAAAACCTTTATTAGAAACGGCACCAAGATTTACAGGCGGTAAGGTTTCCTTAGGTACGCCATACGCTGCAGGAACGGTTTGTCTGTTGATCAGGATTTTATCCCTGAAGTTGTCAAAGTAATCAAAACTACCACTCAGTTTACCGCCAAACATGGAGAAGTCCAGACCTATATTGGCTTTGCGTTCTGTAGCCCAGGTCACGTCGTTATTTCCAAGTTTACCTTCAAAGATGGTCGGGAAAGCATTGGCTGTTTCTCCAAGGTTATAGCCAGATCCGTTACTGTAAAAACTTTCATAACCATATTGGTAACCAGCAATATCATCACTTCCCGTATAGCCATAAGAACCTCTGAATTTAAACATCTCCATAAATGGAATCGCATGCTCCATAAAAGATTCCTTGGACAGGTTCCATCCTGCAGATACTGCAGGAAACCAGGTATACCGCTTTTGAGAGGTGAAATTGGAGGAGCCATTGTAGGCACCACTTACTTCAAACAGGTATTTTTCTTTAAAATTATAGGTTCCTCTAAAGGTATATCCCAGAAAGTTATTAGGTGGTTTTGCTGCCACAATTTTACTGGAACGGTTATACAGGAGGAGCCCGGCAACATCGTGGTCTCCAAAAGTCCGCTGGTAGGTTAGAATCCCCTGGTAGGTAATGATTTTAGCCGGTAGATCTGCACCTGCTCCAGTATAACTAAGGCTTAACGGAGCTACACGATATACGTTAATGTCTTTTGGGGTGTAACTACCATCTGTGGGATTATAATAAAAGGAAGGGATTGCGCCTCTGCTGAGTGTACGTGTAGCAGCATTATTATTTGAATAGGCGAATAGTCCTTTTAACGAAAGCCCTTTTGTGATGGCGTCTAATTTCTGAACTGCAGAAAAGTTAGCACTCAGGAAGTTGTTGAAATTTCTGTTGTAGCCACTTAATGCAACGATGGCTGCCACACTATTCATTCCATCTCTAGGCGAAAAAACTGCTGGATTAGCAAAGCCAAAACTGCCGTCAGGATTGTAAACCGGATAGGCGTAAGCATTTACATATTCATATTGGGTCATCTGGAAGCCCAGGTTTCCAACATCCGGCGCATTTTTCTCACTGAAAGTACCGTTTAGATCCAAGCTTAATTTTAGGGAAGGCGTGGCATCGATGTCTAAATTAGATCTGAATTTATAGCGTTTAAAATAATAGTTCGTATTGATTGGTGATTTGTCTGGCACCGGCATTGCACCTTTATATTCCAACTTATTGAATAAACCATCTTGAAATAAATAGCCTATGGAAGTGAAATATTTCACTTTTTCAGTACCACCAGAAATGTCTACATTATGGTCTGTTTGAATGGCGGACTTGCCGAAGACTTTGTCGTACCAATTGATGTCCGGATGTCCGTAAGGATCTGTACCGGATTGAAAAAGTTCCAGGTCTTGGGGGGTAAACTGAGGTTTCTCATTGTCATTTGCCAGGGCCTCATTACGGAGCAGTGCCGCATCATAGGAACCAAGCGCTTTAAAAGGAGAAATGGCAAGGTTCAATCCGACTTCCGACCTTACATTGATGACTGGTTTGCCAAGTTTGCCTCTTCTTGTGGTCACGAGGATGACTCCATTCGCTCCTTTAATCCCATAAATAGAGGTGGAAGCGGCATCTTTAAGAATGGAAACATTTTCAATTTCATTTTGGTCAATCATTGCAAACTGACTCAATTCATATTCGATGTTGTCCACCAGAATCAATGGAGCGGTAGAGAAACCGGAAAGCGTACTGACACCCCTTACGTAGATCTGAGCGGCATCATTACCCGGTTGGCCGGTTCTCTGCAAGGTCGTTAAGCCGGTCACTTTACCAGTGAGCATGTTCTGTAAACTTGCGCCTGGTGTACTATTGATTTCTTCCCGGGTTACCTGGGCCACAGAAGACGTAACGGTCGCTTTCTTTTGTTTACCATAGCCTACAATGACCACATCGCCACCTAATTCCATGGCAGCAGGAACCATTTTGATGAGCACATTATTAGTCGCTTTTACTTCCTGGGTATTATACCCAACATAGCTGATCACCAGGATATCATCGTTTAATAAGCCTTTAATGGCAAACTTTCCCTGACTATCAGTAATGGCGACTTGTCCGCTGCGCTTTACTTTTACAGTTGCGCCAGGAATGCCTTGTCCGGTTTCATCCAGTACTTTTCCGGCAGCATCATTCATCAGGATCATCTCTAAAGGGGAGGGGAGCTCCACTTTAGAGATTTTGACGGTAATGGTTTTATTTTTAATGGAATAGGTTAATGGCTGATTGATGAATACCTTTTGTAAGGTTTCTTCTAAGGAGAGCCTATCTACGTTAATATTTACCGGGTTGGCTTTTTTTATGGTACTGGAGATATAAACCAAATCATATCCACTTTGCTTTCCAATCGCCTTTAATACCCGTTCCAGTGAAGCATTTGTTCTGGATAAAGTGATTTTATTTTGAGCATAGGTGGATGCACTGACTTGCATCAATACCGTAAGACTCAATAACAGGGTTAATTTCATGGTTAGTAGTATCTTATCCTTGACATAGGATGCCCTATACGAGTTAAAATCGTAAAATTTCATACATTTGGTTTGTTTAGGTTTGAGACAAACGCCGGCACATGAGTATGCACCGGCAATTCATCAATTTTGATTTTCTAGCTTATTTTTGAATGGGGCCTGAACACAATAGGCCAGGAGCGCTCCAACGCTTCTGGTCCTTATCCAGTCCAACGATTCGAAGTGTAAAGTTTACTTCATAACGGTGATCCTCCTTCCTTCTACTTTAAATCGAACCTGTTCCAGGGATTCCAGTGTATTTAGGATTTCTGAAAGGCTTCTTGATTTTGAAGCGATTCCTCCGATTTCCACATTTTCTATTTCACCTTGATAAACAACGGTTATATTGTATACCCTTTCCATGTTTCTCATGATGGTTTTTAGGTCTCCATCAAGAGATATATAGCCATCTTTCCAGGCTAATGCCTCTTGGAGGTCGACCTTTTTAACGTTTAATTCTCCATTTTCTAAAACGGATTGCTCACCGGGTATCAGTGTTTTGTATTGGCTTGCAGCGGATTGTTTTTTGTTTCCTGACTCCATATTGACGAGTACGCTTCCTTCTGCAAGGGTGGTTTTTACTGCGGGCTCATTCTGGTAGGCATTGATGTTAAAATGTGTTCCTAAAACTTCTACTACCTGCCCTCTGCTGATGACTTTAAAAGACATCCCCTGGTGTTTTGCCACTTCGAAATAGGCTTCACCACTGAGGATAACTGTTCTTTCTTTGCCCATAAACTGTGGTGCATATTTTATAATGGACATCGCGTTTAGCCATACTTTAGTCCCATCAGGTAGGTTGACCTGATATTTACTCCCAGCGGGTGTGGAGATACTATTGTAATCGGATTGATTTTCTTTTTGATTTTTTGAAGGATTGGTTAATTGTCCTCCCTCAATGTCGTAGATCAACTGCCCATCAGAAGTTTTGGTAATTTTTATACCGGATTGCTCAGCGATTTTACCGTTAGCAGCATCGGTGAGGCTGATTTTTTTACCATTGGCCAGCGTGAGCACAGCTTTATTTTCCGGTGCATTGATGGTGTAGTCCTCGTGTGCTCCATATTGGAATGGCTTTTCAGGATTCGAATCCTGCTGCATGAATAGATAGACGGATAAACTGATCAGGACAATTGCTGCGGCGGCATATCGATAAATTGTGCTCAGCCGGTAGTGTTTAACCGGTTTTGGAAGGGCTTTATCTTTTATTTTATCTAATAATTCCGGGTCAGGCAGGTCGTAGCTGAGTGCTTCAGTCAGCTTTTTCTCATACCTGGAAAGCAATGCCGAATAGGCATCATCGTCTAGCCCGACCAGGTATTCATTGAATGCCTGGTATTCTGCTGTGGAAGCAATTCCTTTGGAGAACTGATCTAAAATGTTTTCTATTTCCTGCTTTTCCATGTCTTCGATTACTTGTAAGACGGAGCCGATTGAAAAAAGTACACCTGCTTTTCTGAAGAATTATTGAAATAAAAATTCTAACTGGAAAACACGCTGAAGAGATTAAGAAAGGATAAAAATGAACCAACACAATAATGGCCAGCCGGTTTTATGACGCAGCTCCTTTTTAATGATGTTGATGGCTTCATAAAGCTGTTTTTTTACAGCGGATGAAGAAATATGGAGTGCCTCAGCGATTTCATCTATAGACATCTCCTCCTCCATGCGCATGTCAAAAATCCTGCGTCTTTGCGGAGATAAGCCCTGTAGTGCCCCCTTTGCAATTTTATAATATTCGTCATAAACCAATTGATCATGGACGGAGGCGAGCTCCTTGCTGACCGCATTTCCTACCTTGTTGATCAGGCGTAACTGTGAATCCTGACGCCCCCGTTGGTCCAGCAGTTGATTTTTCGCCATTTTAAAAAGATAGGATTCAAAAGAGCGCAGTCCGATGATCTTTTCTTTTCGCATCCATACTTTAAGGAATACGTCCTGAATGACTTCTTCTGTATCCTCCTTATTCTGATTGGCAAATGGATAAATAAAACGGTAAAGTTTTGGTACATAGGTGTTATATAGAGCAGCAAATGCTTCCCAGTCCCCTGAAGCTACCTTCTCTAATAATTCCTGATTTTCAATATTCGTTTGCAACCCCCTAATGTTAACAATAATATTACGTTCTATAAAACTTGCTCAAGTTACATTTTATTCAGACTCAGATGTTATTTTTTTGGCATATCCATCAATTTATTTAGCAGGATTGCTGCTGTTAAATCAGCGCATAATTTACGTATATATTATCGCTGCCGTTAAACTTTAAGGGGGGATGAGTTGTCTATGGATAGATAGCTAATCACAAACTATGAGCAAGCAGTTATACGATCAGATTTCAGGGACGTTAAGAAGAGCGGAACTGGCGAACCAGCATTACCAGACGGAATCCTTAAAATGGAACCTTGATCCGAATAAGTCCGCGCATCAGGAAATGAGAGCAGCATTAAAAGAAATCTACGAAGTCTGGATTCCACTCAGGATTGTATCGATCATGAAAGCGATAGCGCTTCCAAGGTTAAATCAATTAATCTTACATGAAGTACTGCATCCGGAACTTCATACTTTTCAACCGGCTTATGGTGTAACCCCAACTTTATACCATTTGGAAGAATATAAACCGATATGGTTACAGCAATTGGGAGCTCAGGAAAAGCCGGAACTGATACATTATATCAACGATTTGCGGAGATATGTCTTACAATTTGAAAACCTGCTGGGCGATTTAGAAGAATCTGTCACTTCATAATCCGCATAAATGTTGTATATTGCACCCCGAGAGCATCCAGGGTAGGGATCTGGGCAGCAGTCCGTAACACGCTGTAAATAAATTCAAAATATTTTAGATACCTACTTGATGATTACAAATATTTTATTGATATTTGCACACTCTTAAAAAAATTAAGAAAACATAATTAACACTATATTTAAAGGCATGTCTAGAGTTTGTGATTTAACCGGAAAAATGGCAATGACAGGTTTTAATGTTTCTCACTCAAACGTTAAAACTAAGCGTAAGTTTTATCCCAACTTACAACTTCAGAAATTTTATATTCCTGATGAGGATCGTTGGATAACACTGAAAGTTTCTACTTCAGCTATCAAAACCATTAATAAAATTGGTATTACTGAGGCGATCAATCGCTTCATGAAAAAAGGATATTTGTAAATAACATTGGTTGATGTGAATCGACCTTAAGATTAATAAAATGGCAAAAAAAGGTAACAGAGTACAAGTTATTCTAGAGTGTACGGAGCATAAAACTAGTGGCATGCCTGGTATGTCTAGATATATCTCTACTAAAAACCGTAAAAACACTACTGAGAGATTAGAATTGAAAAAATTCAATCCAGTTTTGAAAAAGGTAACTGTACATAAAGAAATTAAGTAATACATTTAGTATTTAACTAAATACAATCTATTTAGATCATGGCAAAAAAGGTAGTTGCAACCCTTAAAACGGGAAAAGGTAAAGAATATTCGAAAGTTATTACGATGACTAAATCACCTAGAACAGGTGCATATTCTTTCAAAGAAGTTATTGTTCACAACGATCACGTTCAAGATGCTATTGCATCCAAAAAATAATTTTAATATTTAATTATATTAAAGCCGTCCCTTTTAAATGGGAGGGCTTTTTTTGTTTAATTAGACATTGTATGGGTTTATTCGATTTTTTCAAGAAAAAGGAAACTGCTCCCGAAGCGCAGGAAGCTCTAGACAAGGGTTTAGAGAAAACTAAAGAGGGCTTTTTGAGTAAAATCACGAAGGCCGTTGCGGGTAAGTCGACAGTAGATGATGATGTACTCGATAGTCTTGAGGAGGTTTTAGTGACTTCCGATGTTGGTGTAACTACCACCCTGAAAATTATTGACCGTATACAAGCTCGTGTAGCTAAAGACAAGTATTTATCCACCTCAGAACTGCAGCGTTTGCTGCGCGATGAGATACAATTGATGCTTTCTGAAAACAACAGCAATGACTTCCGTAAGTTTGAATATGGACAGCACAAGCCTTATGTGATTATGGTAGTGGGTGTAAATGGGGTAGGTAAAACCACCACCATTGGTAAACTTGCCCATAAACTGAAAGCTGAAGGGTTGAGCGTAGTTTTAGGTGCAGCCGATACTTTCAGGGCAGCAGCAGTAGAACAGATCAAACTTTGGGGAGAACGCGTTGGCGTAAGGGTAGTCGCACAGGCAATGGGTTCAGACCCTGCTTCTGTGGCTTTCGACACTTTGCAATCTGCAGTCGCCAATGGCGAAGATGTAGTGATCATTGATACTGCCGGACGTTTACACAATAAAATTGGCCTGATGAATGAATTGGGTAAAATTAAACATGTGATGGAAAAGGTAATCCCTTCGGCTCCACACGAAATATTATTGGTGTTGGATGGTTCAACTGGGCAAAATGCCTTTGAACAATGTAAACAGTTTACCGAGGCTACCGACGTAAATGCATTGGCCATTACCAAACTGGATGGTACCGCTAAAGGTGGTGTCGTGATCGGAATTTCTGATCAGTTTAAAATCCCAGTAAAATATATAGGCGTTGGCGAAAGCGTAAACGACCTGCAATTATTTGACAAAAAAGCATTTGTAGACAGCTTGTTTAACTAGTTTTTAGTTCAACAGAAGAATTCTACACCAAATAAAAAATCATGAATACAAAAACCACATCTAAAATCATTCCTGTTAAAAAACCTAAAATCAATGTCATTACTTTGGGTTGTTCTAAAAACCTGTATGATTCAGAAGTTTTGATGGGTCAGCTTCGTGGCAATAGCATGGATGTGGTCCATGAATCCGATAAAATGGGCAAAGATGATATTGTAGTCATCAATACCTGCGGTTTTATCGACAATGCCAAGCAAGAATCAATTGATACTATTCTTCAATATAGCGAACTTAAAGACGCCGGTAAAATTGCCAAAGTAATTGTAACCGGTTGTTTATCTGAAAGGTATAAGCCGGAATTGGAAGCGGAAATCACCAATGTAGATGCTTTCTTTGGAACCAATGATCTGAACAATATCTTACATTCCTTAGGTGCTAATTATAAGCATGAGCTGATTGGAGAAAGGTTATTGACCACTCCATCTCACTTTGCTTATTTTAAAATTGCAGAAGGCTGTAACCGCCCATGCTCTTTTTGTGCCATTCCTTTGATGCGTGGAAAACACGTTTCCAGAGATATGAATGAGTTGGTAAATGAAGCAAAAATTTTAGCCGCTAACGGTACAAAAGAATTAATTCTGATTGCACAGGATCTGACTTATTATGGTTTAGACATTTACGGAAAACGTAACCTGGACGAATTGCTAAGACGTCTTTCTGATGTAAATGGAATCGAATGGATCAGGTTACAATATGCTTATCCTTCAGGTTTCCCAATGGAGATTCTGGATGCAATGAACGAGCGTGATAACATCTGTAAATACCTGGATATGCCTTTACAGCATATTACAGATAATATGTTGAAATCTATGCGTCGTGGAATCACGAAACAGAAGACCATTGATATTGTGAACCAAATCAGAGATAAAGTGCCGAATATCGCCATGCGTACTACTTTAATTTGTGGTTACCCAGGTGAAACAGAAGCCGATTTCGAAGAGATGCTGAGCTGGGTGGAAGACACGAGGTTCGATAGATTAGGTTGTTTCACTTATTCTCATGAAGAAAAAACTCATGCTCATGACCTGGTTGATGATGTCCCTGCAGAAGTAAAACAGGAACGTGTAGATGCCATCATGGAATTACAGCAAGGGATTTCTTATGAGATCAATCAGGAAAAAATCGGTCATACCTATAAAGTACTGGTAGATAGAAAAGAAGGTGATTTCTTTATTGGAAGAACTGAATTTGACTCTCCTGAGGTTGATAATGAGGTTTTAATTGATGCTAAAACAGGTTATGCGGCTAATGGAAGCTTCGTAAATGTGAAGATTGACAGGGCAGAAGATTTTGATCTATATGGACAAATTGTAAAATAAATTTGTGATGTATTGACTTCTGGTTTATTAACTTAAATTCGTAGCAATGCAGGCCAAATACATCTCTTACCAGGAAACCAATGCCTTCTCCACCGCTGTACTCGATTACATCGACGGAAAGGACCAGTTAAGTGCTTTTTATAAGTACACACCGGATTTCGAAGGCTTTGCTAAAGCCATCGCTAACCGCGATTTTAAAGGAAATAGGTCTGTATTGACTGAGGTTCTGAAAAAGCAATATACCACCGTTGAAGCACCCGCTTTAGTGGAACAAAATATACAACTTCTAGCTGATGACCGGACTTATACCATTACCACCGGTCATCAGCTTAATATCTTTACGGGTCCACTTTATTTCATTTACAAGATTGTCACAGCCATTAACCTTGCAAAAGAGTTAAAGGAGAAGTTTCCGAATGAAAACTTTGTCCCCGTTTATTGGATGGCTACCGAAGATCATGATTTTGAAGAGATCAACCATGTGAAAATCGAAGATAGGAAGCTCAGCTGGAATAAAAATGCAGCCGGAGCCACTGGAAGATTAAGTACCAAAGACATCACAGAAACATTATTGGCTTATAAAGGCTATCTCGGCATTAGCGAGAATGGTTTGCAATTGGCCGAATTGGTCGAAAGGGCATACGGAACACATGGGAAACTTTCTGATGCCACCAGGGAACTGGTCAATGGGTTATTTGGAAAGTATGGATTGGTCTGTGTAGATGCAGATGAACCCGCGCTAAAAAAGGAATTTGCGCCTATTATCGAAGCAGATATTATTGGTCAGCATAGCTTTAAGCATATTTCTGAAAGCAATGCTGCTTTGGAAGCCAAAGGTTATAAGACTCAGGTAAACCCTAGGGAAATCAATTTCTTTTACATGACAGACCAGTTAAGGGAACGTATTGTAGCAGAAGATGAAGTATTTAAGGTGATGAATACCGACATTCAGTTCAGTCTCGATGAATTAAAAAAAGAAATCAGCGAGTTCCCGGAACGTTTTAGTCCGAATGTGGTGATGCGCCCGGTGTATCAGGAAGTGATTTTGCCAAACCTGGCCTATATCGGTGGAGGTGCAGAACTGACTTATTGGTTACAGCTAAAAGCAAACTTCGATTATTATCAGGTAGATTTTCCGGTTTTATTGCTTAGAAACTCCGCATTAGTGATCGATAAACGTTCTGAATTAAAAATGCAGATTCTTGGTATCAGTCATAAAGATTTGTTTAAAAATAACGAAACACTTAAAAACGATTGGATCAAAGCCCATGTTAATTTACAGCTGACATTGGGGGATGAGCAACGTACATTGAGCGCCATTTTTGATCAGATTAAGCTCAATGCTTATAAAATAGATAAAACACTTTCGCAATCGGCTGATGCTGCTAAAACTAAAGCGCTAAAATTGATCGTCAACCTGGAGAAGAAAATGCTGCGCGCTGAAAAGCGAAAGCATGATACTTCTTTATCACAGATTGACAATTTAAAAGGGAAACTTTTCCCAACAGGGGTGCTGCAGGAGCGGGTGCTGAATATTGCACCTTTATATGTAGCCTATGGCGATGAGTTTATCGCTTCCCTGATTTTGAATTTCAAACCATTGGACCATCAGTTTACGGTTCTATTTGCTTCATAAAAATGATTTTTCACACTTTTACAGAACAAAATTTACGTCAATTTACGGAAAGGGTATTCCTGAAAATGGGATGCCCTGCAGTCGATGCGCAATTGGCAGCAGATGTATTGCTAAAATCAGATTTGCGTGGAATAGATTCTCATGGAGTAGCCAGGTTAAGCGGCTATGTTAGATTATGGGAAAAAGAACGCATCAATGCGACACCTAACGTGCGTGTGGTTCATGAAACGCCAACTACTGCCACAGTAGATGGAGATGCAGGACTAGGACTGGTAGTGGCTCCTTTTGCCATGAAAGTAGCAATAGAAAAAGCAAAGATCTATGGGAGTGGATGGGTAGCGGTTAAAAATTCTAATCATTTTGGAATTGCCGGATATCATGCTTTAATGGCGGTAGAACAAGATATGATTGGGGTAAGTATGACCAATGCAAGTCCGTTGGTTACACCAACTTATGCGAATGAAAGGTTACTGGGTACCAATCCGATGTGTTATGCTTTTCCTGCTGGAAAGTATCCTCCGGTAGTGGTGGATATGGCTACCGCTGCGGCAGCAAATGGGAAGTTGGAAATCGCTCAAAGAGCAAATCTGCCGATCCCAGAAGGCTGGGTACAGGATAAAGATGGAAATGTTTCTACAAATCCACATCAATTGAAAGATGGTGGGTCTCTTTTGCCTTTAGGCAGTGATAAAGACCATGGCAGTCATAAAGGATATGGGCTTAGTGCTACGGTAGATATTTTATCAGCAGTGCTGTCAGGGGCAAATTATGGTCCTTGGGTGCCTCCTTTTGTGGCTTTCCTGGAACCATCAGCCAATCCTGTTGGACAAGGTATCGGACATTTCTTTGGTGCGATGCGCATTGATGGCTTCCGTCCGGCAGCAGATTTTAAAGATCATCTGGACAATTGGATTGAACGTTTTCAATCTGCAAAGACGATAAAAGAAGGTCAAAAAGTAGTGATTCCGGGAGAGCCGGAGTATGCTTTTGAACAGGAACGTAGAGTTCAGGGAATTCCAATTATCGATGTGGTAGTGAATGATCTGAATGAACTTGCGGAAAAACTAGGGATTGAAGGCTTAGCCTAATGGATATCATGTTTATAAAGAAGCCTGATCACAATCGTGATCAGGCTTCTTTATTTTAGGAATTTGCCTTCCGAATATTTGTTTTAGTAACCAAATATTTGTTCTAAGCTCAATTTGTTGAAGGTTCCGAATTTCTCCATATCTTCTAATTTTACTTTCTTATCGGAAGCTACAATACAGTAATTGTATGGTTTGTTGGCCACACGTGCTGCATGGAAAGCCTTGATATCTGTAAAAGTTAAAGGTTTCAATTCATTGTATTCATCGATTCTTCCATCATGGTCGATTCCTAGTTTTTTATTGGCAAAATAGGCTGCTATAATTCCATCCTTAGTGATTCTGCTGGTTTCTATCGAATTCATAGCATTGTATTTTGAAGCTTCAAATGATTTTTCCGATTCAGGAAGATCGTTTAATAACTCATTCATTCCTTTTACCGCATCATTCATTTTATCCGCCTGACTGCCCACATAAGCAACCATTGCATATTGTTTGTCGTCACGATCAGGAGCAGCGAAAACTGCAAAAGTGGAATAGGCCAATGCTTTAGATTCCCTGATGGTCTGGAACACAATTGAACCCATACCGCCACCAAAATAACTATTGAAAAGTGTCACTTTTCCTGCTAAATCGCCTTCATATTTACCTGCATTTCTTACCCAGCGCACTTCAGACTGCACCATGTCATAGTCTGCAAAATAAACCTGACTATTTGCATTTTCCGTGTAAACGAATTTCTTTGCTGCCGGTGCAGCAACAAATGCTGCAGGTAATTTATGCAGCTTATTGATGTTTGCACTGAAAGTAGCCTCATTTTGCGGACCATAATACGTGATCGTATGCTGATAGTTTCTCAGGTTGTGCAAGATGGCCAATAGCTCAGCAGAGCTAATGTTGTTTACCTCTTGATTGGTTAAAGTAAAGTTAGTTGGATTCGCTGAACCAAATTGTGCATAGCTCATCAAGCCGCTTAGGATAGCTGCTTTATTTAACTTATTGTTTTCTCTTGATTTAAGAATTCTACTTTTTAGTTCCGTTAAAGCCTGTTCGTTGGCTTTACAGTTGGTCAGGATATGCTCTACCAAAGTAACAGCCTTATCAAAATTTTCCTGTAAGCCGCTGATGTTAATCGTAGCCACTTCATTGCTCACATTAAAAGTATAATTACAAGCAATGTTATAGAATTCTTTACTGATTTCTTCTGCGCTGTATTTATCAGTGGCTAAGAAAGCAAGATATTGAGCTGCATAAGGTATTAGTTTGTTGTTGTAGGCACCCATCTCGAAGCGATAAGATAGACGGAAAATGCTATTTTCTTTATTCTCTACGGTGATGACCTCTGCGATTCCTGCATTACCGAAATTTAGGTCTTTCTGGAAATCCAGGAATTTAGGAGCAATAGGTGCGGATGGTAATGCCAATAGGTTTTTAGCAAATGGGGAAGTTTCTGTCGCATTGGTTTGTACTGGAGTAATGGTCGGTTTCTCTACCTTGGCGATGCTTTTATCTTCTCCTTTATGTTTATAAGTGGCCACATAATTCTCTTTGAAAAACTGGTTGGCAAATTCAATCACTTGTTTTTTCGTGATTTTTGCCATCGCATCCTGTCCATTTAAAGATTTGTCCCATTTAGTGGCACGGTTCAAGATAAATTCATTGGTGACGGCCTCAACACGGAAAGCATTCTCATCAAAAGACTGTAATAAGCTCAGTTTCTGATTGGCAACAGTTGCCTTAATCAGGCTTTCATCAAAATCTCCTTTTTTAAGAATATTCAGCTGATCCAATAACAATTGCTGCGCCTGCTCTAAAGTTTGTCCTTGTTTAGGCTGTGCAGTGAGGAAGAAAATTCCGTAATCCTTCATCTGCTGATAACCTGCGGATGCACGAAGTACTTTTTGCTGTTTATTCAGGTTAATATCCAATAAACCCGCTTTACCATTAGAAAGAATACTGGAAATCAGGTCTAACAACAAGCTTTGCTGCGTGTTTTCTGCAAAACCTCTGTAAGATAATCTTACGCTTTCTGCGCTAGGGCCATAAATGTCTAGTTTCTGAATTTTCGTTAATGGTTTTTCTGGTGCTGGCTGATACAGTTCAACAGGTTTTGATTGCATGAAAGAGAAAGACTGATCCACCTTTTTGATCATTTCATCCGGATTGAAATCTCCGGCCATAGCAATGGCCATGTTATTTGGTACATAGTATTTGTTGTAATACTTTCTGATTTCTACCAAAGAAGGGTTCTTTAAGTGTTCTACCGTGCCAATGGTCGTCTGCTGACCATAATTATGAGTCGGGAATAATAATTCTGCTGTCTTCTCATTAATTTTCCAGGAATCATCATCTAAGCCCCTGTTTTTCTCTTCATACACTGCTTCTAATTCCGTATGGAAAATACGGAAAATAGGATTACGGAATCGCTCTGCTTGTAAAGCAAGGAATTTATCGGTCGCATTTGAAGGGAAATCTTCATTGTAAACCGTTTCCTCATACCAGGTATGTGCATTTGTCGACTGCCCACCGATTGCTTTCATCATTTTATCATACTCATTGGCGATAGAATAATTAGAAGCTTCACCAGAAGTTTTATCAATCTGTGCGTAGATTTCTTTTCGTTTTGCCGGATCAGTTGTTTTATTGTATTGCTCATAAAGACCATCGATTTTATCCAACAATGGCTTTTCTTTTGCGAAGTCCAAGGTGCCGAATTTATCTGTTCCTTTGAACAACAAGTGCTCCAGGTAATGCGCCAATCCGGTTGCAGTACGCGGATCTGTATTACTTCCCGCTCTTACACTCATTCGGAATTCAATGGTTGGTTCTTTCGTGTTTGGGGATAAAATCACTGTTAAGCCGTTCTTCAAGGTATAAAAACGTGATTTTGTCGGGTCATTGGTCACATACTTATAAGTATATCCACCCGAGCTCGCCGTTTTCCATTGAAAACCGGATTGAGCCATTATACTCGACCCTGCAATTAGAAAACAGGCGAGTAGCAGTAATTTTTTCTTCATGTTTAATAAGTTATAATCCAAATATACTGGGAAAGTCGATTATGTCCTTAACATTCTATCTAATTCTCGTATTTTTGTGGGTATGAAGAAGCAAAATTCTAAACCTAATATTTTAGTGGTAAACGATGATGGAATCACAGCTCCGGGCATAAAAAACCTGATTGAAGTGATGAGAGAGCTGGGGAATGTAGTGGTGGTTGCACCAGACGGCCCGCAATCTGGAATGGGACATGCCATTACCATCGGAAAACCATTGCGTTTTGATCGCGTTGATCTTTACGAAGGCGTAGAAATGTATAAATGCTCGGGAACTCCTGTAGACTGTGTAAAGCTGGCCGTAAATAAGATCTTTAAAGGTCAGAAACCGGATTTATGTGTTTCTGGGATTAACCATGGATTGAATAACTCCATCAATGTCATCTATTCAGGAACGATGTCTGCTGCGGTGGAAGGAGCAATTGAAGGCATTCCATCGATTGGGTTTTCTCTGGATGATTTCTCCGAAGGTGCGGACTTCAGCCACTGTAAGAAATTTATTAAAGTAATCTCTGAAGAAGTATTGAAAAATGGCTTGCCGCAAGCCACCTTACTCAATGTCAACTTCCCAAAAGGAGCAGATTTGAAAGGAATAAAAATATGTCGTCAGGCCAATGCCAAATGGGCGGAAGATTTCGATGAGCGTAAAGATCCTTACCAACGTCCTTATTATTGGTTGACCGGAGTTTTCCAAAATAACGATAAAGGGGAAGATACAGATGTATGGGCATTGGAACATGGTTTCGTATCCGTAGTTCCAGTACAATTTGACTTAACGGCACACCATGCCATCCCTGTATTGAACACCTGGACATTTGATGTTTAGAAGAATTAAAGATTCGGTATTTATAGGACTGGGAGTCGGTATACTGGCTCCCGGTATCCTTGGCAGCATTTCCTGGTACCTGATGCACCGTTATGCTTTTTTGGCCAAGGCTGATTTATTGTTGATCGCCTCTATCGCCGTTAACGCTTTACTACTCCAATACTTTTTTAAACTTAATAAGGAAAATACAGGAAGAGGCATTATCAGTGCTACATTTCTTTGGGCTTTCCTCTTCTTTTTTTATAAAATCAACCAATAATGAGATACTATTTAGTAGCTGGAGAAGCCTCCGGAGATTTGCACGGTGCCAACTTAATGAAAGCACTAAAACTGGAAGATGCAGCTGCGGAGTTTCGCTATTATGGGGGTGATAAAATGAAAGCAGAAGGAGGGAAGTTGAAAAAGCATTACTCCGAAATGGCTTTCATGGGCTTTACAGAGGTGGTCATGAATTTGAGAACCATCTTCAGGAACATGAAAGCCTGCAAAGCAGATGTATTGGCTTACCGTCCTGACGTATTGATTCTAATTGATTTTCCAGGTTTTAACCTTAAAATTGCGGAATTTGCGAAGGCGAATGGGATCAAAGTAGCCTATTATATCTCTCCAAAAGTATGGGCATGGAACCAGAAAAGGGTATTAAAAATTAAGAAAATTGTAGATCAGCTTTTTTGTATTTTACCATTTGAGGTTGATTTCTATAAGAAATGGGGGATGGAGGTCAATTATGTAGGGAATCCCTTGCTGGATGAAATTGCATTATTTGTCCCGGATCCTGAATTCAGGACCAAACATCAGCTGAATAAAGATATTGTGGCCTTACTGCCTGGTAGTAGAAAACAGGAAATCGAGCGATTACTGCCGGATATGTTAAGTGTAACTGCTGCTTTTCCTGATCAGCAGTTTGTAGTGGCTGCTGCACCTAGTTTTGATGCCGCTTATTACCAGCAATTTATAAATACGGTAAATGTGACCCTTGTTTTCGGACAAACCTATCAGTTGCTTCATGTGGCCAAAGCAGCTATTGTAGCTTCCGGAACTGCAACTCTTGAAACGGCTTTATTCCATGTGCCACAGGTAGTCGTTTACCGTGGGGGTAAAATCTCTGTTGCGATTGCGCGGATGCTTGTAAATATCCGCTTTATCTCCCTGGTAAATCTGATTATGGATCGAAAAGTAGTGACCGAACTTATTCAGGAAGACTGTAATACCCAGCAGATCACCAATATCTTAAAAGACTTGCTTTATACCGAGGTTAGAAACACGATGTTGGCAGATTACGAAGAATTATCCGGTAAAATGGGAACTGCTGGTGCCTCAGAAAGAACCGCAAAACTCTTAATTTCCGACCTAAAAGGCCGTTAGATGGCTCAATAAGCTGATTTGTATTTAGTTTCACATAATATTTGATATTTAGAATATATTCTTTATTATTGATTTAGTAAAACGTATTAGTTCTTTACTAGTGCTTTTTAATAAAACGATCATTAACCAAAATATAACCAGATATGAATGATTCTACTTTTATTACACTACCCTTTGGCCATTTTTTAAAACGTATTAGCTTAGGTTTTTAGCCATAGTCCCTTTCCTTATTTGATTTTAAACGATTCCCGTTTTATGGCTGCCTGATCTTGAAATCAGGAAGGAATTTTTATGCCTTATTTTTAGGAATGGTAAAAGATTAGTAAAAGGGTTTACTACAGCTAATGCACAAGTTAAATTCACCAAATAGACAACCTAATATTCACTTTAACCGAGCACTATGAATAAATAAGCTAACTAGACTTTTCATGCTAAATCATTAAAACGGTTTAGTCCCCGTACTTAAAAAAGCTTCAGCAATGGAGATTGCATCTAGGGAATGCAAAACAACCAAATAACTAACCTAAATATAAATACTAATGAAAATTAAAAACTTAGTTTTTGCAGGGCTTCCTTTGCTCTGTTTAACGGGAATGCAGGCGCATGCTACACCAGCGGAGCTGATGATAAAGGCTGCTAAATCCCATTCTACTTTTTTGTTTCCTAATGCCACTCAGAAAATATTAATCACCGGAACAGTAGTAGATGAAAATTCTCAACCTGTGCCTGGTGTAGGCGTTAAATCATCGAAAAATAATAAAGCTACCGTAACTGATGCTTCAGGTAGGTTCAGTATTGAAGTTGAAAATGCGACAGATCAGCTGACATTCAGCTATATCGGTTATGAAACTCAAACTCGTCAGGCAGGATCAGGTGCTGCTCCACTGCAAATTAAATTAAAACCAGCCTCTGGGGTAGATCTGGATGATGTAGTGGTAGTAGGTTATGGAACCAGAAAAAAATCTGACTTAACGGGAGCTGTAGGTTCTGTAAAAGAAGAGCAATTGAAAGAACGTCCGGCAGCATCCTTGAACCAGGCATTGGCAGGACGTATTCCCGGAGTACAGGTGAACTCTAACTCTGGTCGCCCGGGTGGACAAACGAATATCCGTATCCGTGGTTTCAGTTCCATCAAAACAACTAATAATCCTTTATATGTTGTGGATGGGGTTATTCTTCCAGTAGGTTCACAAACGCAAAGCAGTAATGCGATCGACTTCCTGAATCCTGGAGATATCGCCTCTGTAGAGGTGTTAAAAGATGCTTCTTCGGTAGCGATTTACGGTGCCAGAGGTGCTAATGGGGTGATTATGATCACCACTAAAAAAGGTACTAATACGGGTAATAAAATCTCTTATGATGTAGATTTTAGTGTGCCAACTATTGGACCAAAGCGTGTGAAAATGCTGAATGCTCAGGAATTTATTGATGTAGAAAATTTAGCTTACGATAATGCTAAAATCTATGATCCTGCAGGATGGGCGAATAATCAATATGTAGATCCAAGAATAAAAAGAAAGAATTTGCCACTGCTTTTTAATGCAGATGGAAGTCCCATATATGATACCGATTGGTTTAAAGAATCCACTCAGAATAAACTGTCTCAAAATCATCAGCTTGGATTTACCGGCGGTAATGCAGAGAATTCTTATGGTTTATTCCTGAATTATAGAGATGACAATGGATTACTGAAAAACTCCTATCTGAAACGTTATTCTGGAAGGTTTGTGATGGATAGCCAGATGAAGAAATGGTTGAAAGTAGGTGGAAGCTTAAACTATACCAATCAAACAGAAAATCTGGTAGATATTGGTACCGGTGGACTGAATTCGGTAAGGATGATCACAGAAAGTTTCCCTTTTCTACCTGTTAAATATCCTGATGGTACCTGGGCAGATAATCAAAATTATCCGGGCGCAGAAGGTGGATCCAACCCAGTGCATATCCTGACAGATCGTAAATATCTTTTGCAAACACAGAATGTATTAGGGAATGCTTATGCAAACCTAAACCTTGCAGAAGGATTGGAGTTTCGTTCAGTTTTAGGCGCAAATGTGGTGACCCGTGGACGTTCTGAATACAATGGACGTAGCCTTTACGGAATCTCTTTTGATCAGAAAGGAACGGCTACGCTAGACAATAATAGAGAAACCTATTGGTCATTTGAAAATTACCTGACTTATAATAAACGTTTTGCCAAAGATCACGCGGTTACTGGTTTGTTAGGTATATCATGGCAGGAAACTAATATCTTTGGCTTCGCTACAGGCGCAGAGAACTTCTCCAGTGATTTTCCACAATACAACAACCTGATCGGGGGAAGTAAACCTACTCCGGGAACATCCAGAGCGGAAAGATTTGGATTTAACTCTTATTTCGGGCGTTTAAACTATAGCTACAAAGATAGATACCTTTTCACGGCTACGGGTCGTGCGGATGGTTCTTCTAAATTCGGAGAGAACAGTAAATATGCATTCTTCCCATCTGCGGCGGTAGCGTGGAAAGTTTCAGAAGAGGATTTTATCAAAGAAAGCAGGGTTATCTCTAACTTAAAATTACGTGCCAGTTATGGGGTGACAGGTAACTCTGAGATTCCTAGTTATTTATCAAAAGGTGTTTTGGGTTCAGGTTATGCCGCCATTATCAATGATACAAGGGTAGCTGGTGTAGGTACAAATCGCCTGGCTAATCCAGATTTGAAATGGGAAAAAACCGCACAGTCAGACCTAGGTGTGGAATTGGGATTATTCAATAACAGGGTGAACCTGGAAGCAGATTTATATTACCGTAAAACCTCTGATATGCTCTTGGATGCACCGGTGCCTTTAACCAGTGGTTATTCCTCGATTACCAAAAACATTGGCAGCATGGAAAACAAGGGCTTGGAATTTGCGATCAATACTGTAAATATCAGTACTGATGATTTTAGCTGGAATACCAGTTTTAATATTTCAATGAATAGAAATAAAGTGCTTTCATTGGCTACACCAGCAGATATTTTTGGTGTAGGAAATCCTGGGTTTACCAATGAAACCGGAATCATCCGTGTGGGTGAGCCAGTAGGTTCTTTCTGGGGATTAACCCGTCTTGGTACCTGGAGTGAGAGCGAGCGTGCAGAAGCTGCTAAGTACAATTATAGAGCAGGTAAACCAGTTCTTCCAGGTGATATTAAGTACCTTGATAAAAATGGTGATTACCAGATTAATGATGATGACCGTGGAATTATCGGCAATGGCAGCCCTAAAGCCTGGGGTGCTTTCTCTAATACTTTTAAATATAAAAAGTTTGATCTGACTGTAGAGATTCAGTATTCTGCAGGTAATGATGTGTTAGATATGACGAAACACTCTGCTGAAGATCGTGTAGGAATTGCAAATAGCTATGCTTCTGTATTAAATGCATGGACTCCGCAAAACCAAAACACGCCAATTGCTGCTATTCGCGATACCAGGGCTGGTTATGTGACCAATGTGGATAGCCACTGGGTAGAAGATGGTTCATTTATTCGTGGTAGAAATCTTTTACTAGGTTATACATTTGCGGAAAATATCACCAAGAAACTGAAAATAAACCGATTGAGAGTTTATGGTAGTGTGCAGAATTTCTTCCTGGCCACTAAATTCTCTGGTAATGATCCTGAAGTAACTACGTATTCCAATGCTTTTGCGCAAGGACAAACGTTCTTCGATTATCCTAAGCCAACTACTTTTATGCTGGGCTTAAATGTGAGTTTATAGTTCTAAAAATTGTCAATACTAATTAAAAGATCATGAAATTAAATATAAAATCTTCAAGTAAAATCCTCCTGATTGCAATGGTGGTACTTGGAACAGGGTGTAAAAAATTCCTGGAAGAAACAGATCCTTCAAACTTAACTCCGGAAACTTATTATACCATTCCTGAGCATGCGGAAGCTTCTATCGCTGCTGGATATGCACAGACTCGTTTTATCGGAAATGGTGCAGGTATCTTTGCTGCCAATTTCTCTATGCTGGAATTGGTAACTGGTACAGCAAAGACCGAGACCGGACAAAACTCAGATTTGAACAATCTTGCTGGCTTGTCTTTTACAGGAGAAAACCTATTGGTTAGAAACTGGTGGGCTGGCTTGTATAATGTAATTGCTCAGACAAACCTGACTTTGCAAAAAGTACCGGGAATTAACCCAATGGATGCTACAAGAAAAGCACAGGTTCTGGGTGAAGCGAGATTTTTACGTGCATGGGCTTACTTTTATCTGGTGAGGTTATATGGAGATGTGCCATTGATTCTATTACCACAGAGCACAAGTTCTGCTGATTTTTATCCTACAAGAACGGGGACAGAAGCAGTATATGCGCAAATTGTTGAAGATTTGACCATAGCAGAAACAGCAGGTTTGCCTTGGCAGCAGTCGAGTGGAACTGCAAGTAAAGGAGCAGCAAAAGCACTATTAGCTAAGGTCTATCTATCAATGGCTGGATTTCCTTTAAATAAAGGGACAGCATATTATAAACTGGCTGCTGATAAGTCGCTGGAAGTCATTAAAGATGGTGGCTTCGGATTATTTGACACTTATGGAGAGCTGCATAGCCTAGCTACTGAAAACAAAAAAGAACACATGTTCGAGATTCAGTATTTGGCTGCTGTAGCGACTAATCCGATGCAGCAGTTATTATTGCCAAACTTCAAAGATGTTTCGGCTTATAGTGATGAAGTAGGAAGTACAGTGCCAACAGTGAATTTCTACAATTCTTATGAGGCTGGTGATTTAAGAGCAAAAGATAGAGAGGGATTCTTTTACACTTCTTATTATACCGGTGGAAATGGTGCATTGAAACAGTTAAATGCGCCTTACATCTTTAAACATTTTGATGTAGTTGCCAATGGAACTTTAGGAACAGCAGGTACTGCTCAAAGCAGCTTAAACTGGCCTCAAATCCGCTATGCGGAAGTGCTGTTGACTTATGCAGAAGCACAGAATCGTGCGGATGGAACACCAAATCAAGCGGCTTATGATGCTGTAAACGCCATCAGAAAGCGGGCTTTATTAACTCCATTGTCTGGTTTAGGTCAGGCGCAGTTTGAAGAAGCAGTATGGCGCGAACGCTGGCATGAACTATGCTACGAAGGAATTACCTGGTTCGATATGGTACGCTTAAGAAAAGTGTATAATGAAACGACCAATGGTTTTGACAATTTCGTAGGACATGCTTTTGCAGCAACACCCAATGTGATTTTGGCAGAGAAACACTTACTGTTTCCGATACCAACTGTGGATTACAAAAACAACCCTAATCTGAGACCTCAGAATCCAGGCTATTAATTGATTCTATAATAAAACGGATGCTCATAAGGCATCCGTTTTATTGTTTCGAACCTGATTTGATACGGAATAGTTGTTTAATCCATGATCAAATTATTTTTAATTGCAAAGTCATACAAAGTATTGTAGAATCTCCAATTTCTAGTTTACGCGATGATGTTTTTTCTATGGTATAAATCGTGAATTCGGAAAGGTACAGTCGCTCTGCAATTTCTTTAGTTCTCCTATTCTGACATACCATGCGAATAATTTCTACCTCTCTTTTACTGAGTTTATGCTTAGTAAGGAAATCATCTAAATAGGAAGGAGATGCAGTTTTAATAAGTCCAAACCATTATTTACTGTATCAATGACGCTTAACTGAGCGTCTTTTTCCAGATAAGCTTGTATACCTTCTTAAATAGCAGGATGATCATCTGCCATAATGATAGAAATCTTCATTAGGGTCGAATTGTCTGTATTCCACCCTAAATTAGAAAATGTAATTGAGTTTACGGTGTCAAACTGTTTTTCTTTTTTACTGATTCTAGCATGTTATCCAGTGTGTTACGGTCTAATAGTGATCCTTTTGTAACCACCGCATAGATTTTTTGAGTAGCACTGATGTTTTGTAATGGGTTTTCATTGAGCAAAAGAAGGTCTGCTCTTTTCCCTTTTTGCAGACTACCATAAGCGGTCTTATTTAAGAAAGCCGGTGAATTGATCACCGAAGCCTGGAGTGCCTGCAAAGGTGTTAAGCCATACTTTACCATCAATTCTAATTCCTTATGGAGGCCGATGCCCGGATAAGTATAAGAGTTCAGGTAACCGGCATCTGTTCCAGCCATAATTTTCACACCTGCTTTTTGTAAAAGTGGAAGTGTTTGTACGGTTTTTTCAAACAACTGCTGTCTGAATTGAATGGCTTCAGCATTGTCTTGTTCTACTCTTTTTACACGACCTACATAAGTTTGCTGCAATCCTTTGCCAATGTACTTCAGATAATCATCATTTTTATGATTGTCTTGATCAAAATAAGCAAGAATATAGCTCAAGGATAGGGTAGGTGTTAAGTACATTCCATGTTTGGCCATATTCTTATAAGTGGCCATGGCTGCGGTTTCGTCAAAAGTATCCATCACTTTTTGATTGAAGGCTTTTCCTTTTAGTTTTCCTTCGGCTACTTCTTTAGATATTTCTTTTTCTACTTTGGAACCTGCTTTTAGTGCATAACCCAAATGTTCTACTGAGCTTAATCCAGCTGCGGCGATTTGTTCCATCGCAATTGAATTTGGGATATGCGCCGATACCCGAAATCCTTCGGCACGTGCCAAACGGATACTTTCTAAAAACAGTTCCGGGCTTAAAGTATTGTCTGTGATCTTTACAAAATCTACTTTTATCCTTTTCAAAGAATCTAAAGCGGCTTTGATTTCTTTGGTGTTTCCAACTTCTATGTCGCCAATCCAGCTGGAGTTATAGCCTTCCAATTTCGGACCTGAGGTTAGGATAGTTGGTCCCTGCAGTTTTCCTGCCGCAATTTCGTCCCTCCACTGCAAAACACTCAGACTAATATCTGCGGCAGCATCGCGGATGGTCGTGATGCCGTAAGCAAGATATAATGGCAATAGGTTTTTGTTTTCTTCAATCAATGCTGTCCCGCCACCAAAATGCATGTGGTTATCCCATAAACCGGGCATTACATATTTTCCTGTAGCATCTACCGTTTGGGTAGCGGTGTATTTAGAGCGCTGGCTTTCCGGAAATACGGCCGTAATCAAGCCGTCTTTTATGGCAATACCTTGCTTAGGAATTAGCTTTCCTGTTTTTATATCAATAATTGTCGCAGATTTAATTAATAAATCAACAGTTATTTTTTGTGCAAAGGTGATTTGGGCAAAAAGGCACCCAATTAAAATCAGTGATAGTTTTTTCATGTTTTATTTTCTTACTGCGGCGTTTTCCAGGATGTTTATCATCTCTTTAAATTTTTTCTTTCTAGCATGATCCAAAGCAGTCACACCGTTTTTGTCTTTAATACTGAGGTTGGCTCCGGCATCTACCAGCAGGTGTACAATTTTTACGTGTTTTGGTCCGCCGTCACTTAAGATCACGGCTTCTAGTAGTGCAGTCCAGCCTAGTCGGTTGACATGGTCAATAGGGTAGAATTTATCTTTCAGTAATTCCTCCACAACGGCCAGGTGCCCCTTTTCACAGGCAGGAATTAAAGCCGTTCCATTATATCTATTGAAAACCTTATAATCGGCTCCGGATTTTAGGCACAGTTTCAATATTTCGAGCTGTCCTGCGGCTCCGGCATATAAGAAAGGACTATTTTGCAGGTTATCCTGAGTATTTACATTGGCTCCAGCATCAATTAATAGTTTGGCCATTTGTACCTGATTCAGATAGGTGACTGCCATCAGCGGTGTTTCTCCTTTTTCATTTTTCAGTTCCAGGTTTGGCTTTTTACTGAGCCATACCTTCATTTCTGATAGATTTTGTTGGGCAATGATCTGGAAGATCTCATTTGTGCTGCTAGTCATCGTTTTTTCCTGAGAACAGGCGGTTAAGGTGTTTAAGCTGAAAAACAGCGAACACAGTAATAAAGTCATGCGGTATTTCATACACAAATTTATCTTTCTAAAAAGAAATGGAGTAGGACAGGTTAGCACATCAAGGGTACTAATTATTCATCTTGCGGAATTCTTGGGGGGAGAGGTCTGTATATTTCTTGAAAAATCTCGAAAAATAAGAGGAATCGTTAAATCCGAGGGTATAGGCAATCTCCTTAATGTCGAGCTGTGTTAAGCTCAATAACCTTTTTGCTTCCAGTAAAATCCGATCTCTGATCAAATCACCAGCGGTAATTCCGGCTTTTTTTCTACATACCTGATTCAGGTAGTTTGGGGTTACACTCATTTCATTCGCATAAAATCCAACTTCACTGTGTGCTGTATAATGCTGCTCGAGTAAGGCCAGGAAATTATTAATAATCCGATGATCCGGTGCATATTCATGCACATCAAAATTTTCAGAATACCATCTTTTCAGAAGTAAGAGTATGATTTGTAAGCGGGTTTGAATCAGGTCAATGTGAAGGTCGTCAGAAAGGACTTCTTCCTCTTCAATTTGTTTCAGCTCTAGAATTAAAGTTTGGTATTGCGCTGCTGTAAGGGGTAAGTATGGTGCTGCTGATAGATTGAAATAAGGAAAACGCTGACTTCCTGAAAGCAAAAACTTCATGGAAAAAAGGATTTGATAACCTGAAGTATCGGGAGATAAGTTCCATTGATGTGCTTGTCCCGGAGCAAGAAAAAACAACATCTGATCCTTTACCTGATGTTCTTTAAAATCTATAGTATGAGTGCCGCTTCCTTTTTCAATCAATAAGATCATATAAAAATCATGCTTATGGGCATGAGGAATAACCGTCATATTGATGGGTTGGTGGTGGACGAGTTTAAAATCCTCCTTAGTATAGGGAAGGTTGAAAATTTGTTCAATGCCTACAGTTGGTAATAGCATTTTAGGGGCCAATGAATAGGATCAGGCAATTAAAGGTATAAATAATTGTAATATGGTCTAGAATTTTGTGAAACTATCTTTTTTTATGCTGGCTTAGCCATTTTCTTTTGAAAAAGTATAAGTCATCTTATGAATGTGGTAATTGATGTCTTTATGAACCATTGTCATCGCAGGATCTGGACAGAATTTGAAGCCAACTGATTCGTAGCATTTTATTGCCGCATCATTCTTTTCCCAGGCAAATAGGTCAACAGCAGGAGTAGGGTAATGTTTCTTGATTTCTTCTAACAGCAATCTTACAAAATATCGTCCTAATCCTTTTCCCCTGAGTGCCGGATTTCCAACTAATATTCTTGCTAGTCTGGGTTTGCCACTTTCCTGGGGGATAATTTCTCCAAAGGCGAATGCGGTTTCCTCACTAGTATATCCGATATAAAAACGACGTTCCGGATGTGAAGCCTGATATGCAGTAATTTGTTGTCTGCTCAATGGATAAGAAAAATCTGTTCCGGCGAATTGAAGCAGGATTTCCTCATCAGTTACCCAGGAAGTAAGGAGGTCAAAATCTGAAGATTCATAAGGTTTGAGCATGCTGTCTGTTTTTGATTATTCTGCTTGCTTATTGTGGATAAATAATGGAACGGAATGATGGCTATATTGAAAATAGTGATTTCTAAGTCCCCTTTTTACTAAGGAAACCAGAAATGAGGTGTTGGATTAGATCGCCTAATTTTTATGAATTAGGCAGGCTCTTTTTTTTTAAAAAAGCCTGCCAGTTTTTTCTGAAGGACTTTGCTATAAAAATCAATAACTATTTACATTCGAAAGTTAATTTTTCTTCATGATTATATTCATAGCTATTTGAGCCAGAAATAGCACTCTGTTTCTCTTTTATGCTGATGATGTTTCCTTTAGCATCCTTCTCATAATTAAATTCAAAGGACTCAATAGTGTTAACTGAATTTTCAGAATGCGTCTCTACTGATACCACTTTTGTAGCAAGATTTTTAGATTTTTTACCAAAAAAACTGACTAATATTTCATTTACATCATCATGGAAAATTGCATCAAATACTTTTCCAGCAACGATATCATTGGAGAGTTCATCTGTACCATAAGTGAGGGTGGATAAAGTTTTTTCAACTACTCCTGCAGTAGTCGTACGTTCAAAAACTACATTGGTTAAATTGCCAGCAGTGTAGGTGAATGTTTGGGTTTCTGTAGTAGCATTGTTTGTTTCAGGATCTATATACTGCTTTTTTACCATTGATAAATAGCCATCAGAATTGTAGGTGACATTGGAAACTGTCTGCAGGTAATCGTCTGGGTAACTTGCAACTCTTCCTTGCGCGTCTAACGTATAAACCAGTTGTTCAGTTTCTTTTTCGCCTTCATAAATCAATTCAAAATTCATCGTGATTTTACTTTTTTCATAATTAATCGTTGCAAATTCTGTTGATTTCAAGGTATGAAAATCTATTCTTGTCACTTTCTGTTTTGCATTATAACTGAAGAATCTTTTATAGGAGTTTATCTCTTCACCAGAGGTCGTTATATAGTCACTGCTGGTGACAAGGCATTCACTTAGTTTTTCAATGGGCTCTTCTATTGTAATTTCTGGGATTCTTTTTGAGCATGACGCAAGAGTCAGCAAGCTGATGGTAGAGAGCATTAAAAATATTTTTTTCATGTGGTGTTTTGATTTTTTCATCGAATGTCCCTATCCGACTGGTTCTTGATTTTAGTCGCATGGGACTTAACTGAATCTGAAAATTACATGTTTCTACCAAATGGAAGCAGCTATGAGTCCTTCCTAAAGCATAGTGAGTAATGACTGAAGTTTTTGAGATTTTGGTTAATGCGAGCGTAATTTTTTTGGTAAATAGGTTTGGTTAAATGTACGAATGATTATTAGAAATAACAGCTGTTATTTCTAATAACTATTGAATGAAATCTTTTTTTGAAAGAAATAGCCGGCTTTAGGTTAATTGTAGATGAATTTTGAGCCATCTTTAAGTATCTGTTCTCGGATCTGAAGTACGGAGCTACTAAAAGCAACATTAGTTCTAACATGTTGATTCATAAAGAATTTATTGATAACGAGTAATGATGGTACTTTGTTCTCTAAAAGGGATTTACCTGAATGTGTGCCCCAAAGCTTACCATCCCGGGTATAAATTTTACATTCTAAATCAATATAGATTTGCTCTTTGCTGTTAAACAAAAAAACCTTTCTGTTTTCAAGAAAGGTTTTTTTATTGGAGTGGGGGGAGGAGGATTCGAACCTTCGAAGTCTTGCGACAACAGAGTTACAGTCTGTCCCATTTGGCCACTCTGGTATCCCCCCATTTTGTCTTTCTATCACACTCATTTTACCCGTAAAAACTTTCAAATGAAAGTAGATAAGTTTCCTCCTCATATTTTATCATGTAATCTGAGTATGAATGTCCAGTATCAATGAGCTCGTAAACTTCAAAGTCTTTTGTTCCAAATAGAGACCAGATGGAATACAATACCCTGTTTTTTATCATATCAAGCCAGTGAACATTGATATTAATCTTTGCATTCTTAAAAGATTCTCCTAATATCTCCAATATTCCCTTTAATGTATCAAAGCCAGAGGTCTTTATAGACATTAACTTCTTTGTGAAGTATTCGGGAGTGTTATTTGACCATCTAAAGCAGGTAAGCTCATCATTGAACTTCCTGAATGTATATTTGTTTTCTATGTATTCATTAACAAGGTTATCATAACATCCTGCCATTTCGAAATAATTTTGGATCAACTGGATTTTATAATCTTTATCAAATGCCTGTCTAAAGTGTACGGGAATGCTGGGTAAATTGAATTTAGAAAGACCTTTGGCAAATTGGGTAATAAACCAAATTTCATCCCATTCATCAGAGAGATCAGTATCATGTAGATTAAAGAAGTTCTCCCAAAACCATTCTTCCGGCAGTAACCTACCGTCTTTCTCAATCCAGAACTCTGGTTTACTTTCATCTGTTATTTCAATCTGGCTCTTTCCAAGTATGTCAACGTTATTCGATTCATCTAAAACATAATATATATAGGTGTCGATACCTAGTATTAAATATTCAGTTGGATTAGACCTTGCAATGCCATCCATTAATTGCGTTTGCTTTCCTTTCATAGTTCTATAAAACGTGTATTAACTGTAATTCAGCATTGAATGTACTTTATAATCAGATAGCTTTTATAAACGAGTTTAAATTACTTCGAATTGAATAATGGTATTGTGAGAAGATATCGTGCTCAATGTGCACAGAAAATCTGCTTTTAAAGCAAAAAACCTTCCAGGTTTCACTGAAAGGTTTTTCTATTGGAGTGGGGGGAGAAGGATTCGAACCTTCGAAGTCTTGCGACAACAGAGTTACAGTCTGTCCCATTTGGCCACTCTGGTATCCCCCCATTTTGTCTTTCTATCAAATAAGCGAAATCGCTTATCAACGGAATCAACTAAGTAAAAACTAAAAGCTTCAGATCCCTGAAGCTTTTTAAGGGTGGAGAATAGCGGAGTCGAACCGCTGACCTCTTGCCTGCCAGGCAAGCGCTCTAGCCAGCTGAGCTAATCCCCCTTGTGGCTTATGCTGGCAAAAATAGCAATTAGTTCCTGTAAAGCAAATTAAAACATATAATGGGCTAAAAAACAGGTTATTATTTTTTAAGTGGCCCAGTAAACTTCACAAATAGGTGCTAGATTCATTTATTACCACCTTTCATTTGCAATGATTTTATTTTTTTGCAATGTTTTATCGGGTAATTTATCAGCCATCGGAACAGCACTGCGCGGCTATTATAATAAATGCTGAGTACATTGAGTATACGTTAACCCTATGGGAATCATTTGATCACCGATCCAGATCTGTGACCTGTCAAATTTGCTCACCTTATTTTTAGCCACAATAAAAGTGCGATGGGTACGAATGAATTTTTTAGCTGGTAAGAGCAGCTGCAGTTCATTTAATGGAATTCTGCTGCTTAACAATTTATCACCGATTAAATGGATTTGAGTATAGTTTCCGGAAGCTTCAATATATAGTATGTCATCGAACTGAACTTTTATCTGCTCATACCCATCTTTAATGAAAATTGAGCTAATAGGATCAATGTTCGTGGATTTATTTCTTAAATTATATAATTCTTGGGCCTTATTACAAGCTTTTAAAAATCGCTGAATAGAGAAAGGTTTCAACAGGTAATCTATCGCATCAAGCTCAAAACTTTTTACCGCATGTTCAGAATACGCGGTGGTAAAAATGACCATAGGTGGATTGCTCAGCGTGTTAAAAAAGTCAATGCCACTGATGTCAGGCATTTTGATGTCGAGAAAGATCAAGTCTGTCTTATTTTCCTGCAAATGTGTTAGCGCATGGAAAGGATTTGTAAATGTGGCCTGTAGTTCTAAAAAAGGAACCTTGGAGGCATGAGCATTGACTATATCCAGGGCTATTGGTTCATCATCTAAAGCGATTGCGATCATATCTAAAGTTATTTTATTTCTTCCAGATCAATGGTTAAATGAATGAAAAATGTGGAAGCAGTTTCTCTGATAATCAATTCATGCTGCTGTGGATACAGTAATGCTAAACGCTGTTTTACATTTTCTAAACCGATGCCACTGTGGAACTTTTCAGGATCGTTTATGGTCTTTAGGTGGATGCTGTTCTCCACATCAAAATACAATTTATTGGTGCTGGTTTGGAGCATGATCCGGATATGTGACGGAGATTGCATGCTGATTCCATGTTTAAAGGCATTCTCTACAAAAGGAATAAGGATCATTGGTGCAATCTGTAGATCATTTATCTGTTCTTCAATTTGAGTCTCTATCAGGATATCAGGTGACTTCAATACCCTTAATTTCTGTAAGGCAATATAATTCTTTAAGTATTCTGTATCCCTTGATAAAGAAATTTTATCTTCCATATTTTCATGCAGCATAAAGCGCATCATATCCCCTAGCATTTGTATGCCATCACCGGTACGCTGGGCTTCTTCCTGGATGGCAGTCCCATATAATGTATTTAAAGCATTGAATAAGAAATGTGGATTGATTTGTGATTTTAAAAAGTTCAGATTGGCATCAGACTTCCCCAATTCTGTTTTCAGATTTTGAATTTCTTCTGTTTTTTTCTCATTTCTGGATTTGTAGACATTCCAGGAAAATAAAGGGACAATGAGAATTTGGGTAAGGAAATTTTGTAAGCATATAATGATGGTGCTATCATCATGAGGCTGCTGCTGATAAAAGAAGATGAAGAATATTAAGCCCAGAGGGATGAAAGATACCAATGTCAGCAGGAATGTTTTGCCCATAAACCTTAGGAACCGGTAATTCTTATGTTCGAGCGCTGGGAGTACATAGTGTAAGGAGTATAGGTAGGTTAGAATCGCAATCGGGGCAACTAAGGCTAAATAGTTGATCACTAGGTATGTGGAGTGTAATAAGACAGTTGCCCCGTATAAAAACGAAGAAATGGCAAATAGTAAGGTTAAATCACGGTACAATTGGTTGCTGGTGTTTTTCTTATTACTCATGACATGCAGGACTAACATTTTTATAGAGAGGAGAATAAAAAAGTAGACGCTGATGATGCCCATTGGGAAAGAAGCATACATGAAGAGATAGATCAGTAACACTGCATTTGAAGCAGTTTCATTTGCCTTGTCAAGTTCAGCACTCACGTATAAGGCAAGAAGATAATAACAAATGGCAGTCACCACATAACCGAATAACATGGACATCCACACTGTTTGCCCCTGTAGGATGGTGGAGCGATTTAGATTAAAAATTGTGCTGATCAGCAGATCCAGGATTAAAAAAGCTGTGACCACCCATAACTCTATTTTTGTTGATTCTTTTAATTTTATCATTTTTCTTTGCTAATGTACTATGGTGTGTAATTCTCTAACACAATAGTACATAAGTTATCCTGATTGAATATAGAAATGGGCTGAAACTACTGATATATGGGCTGAATCTCAGTTGCCTGAGTTTTTATGAAATATCCGCTACAAAATAGAATCTGACAAGCATTTCTGGTCACCCTTATTTTTCGCCAAATTGCCTGGATCATTATTTAGTTCTTTTTTTTCCTTATAAAATACCTGCTTTTCATCAGATTGACCTTCATAATGACTGAAAATACCTAGCTTAGAATCAGCTAACCAAATTGAGCATTAAAGAATGATGATATCAGATATATACAGAGAGAAATCTCCGCTGTCAGAGAAAGATTGTTTTGTAGTTTTTGACCGGACCAAATCATCATTTACCTTTCCTGTACACGTACATCCTGAGTATGAATTGAATTTTGTAGAAGGAGCAGCCGGGGCAATGCGCATTGTTGGTGATTCCATTGAGACGATAGGGAATAAGGATTTAGTTTTTATCGCTAATCCTGAATTAAAACATGCCTGGAAAGATGGAGAAGGCATGGCGACTGATATTCATGAAATCACTTTACAGTTCCACCCTTCTTTAATCGAACAGTGTTTAGATAAAAAGCAATTTCAAAGTATTCAGGAGTTGTTTCGAAAAGCAGCTAAGGGAGTGATTTTTGGCCGGGAAACGACGGAAAGAGTTCTTCCGCTTTTGAGAATAATTACCATGGAAAAGGATGGTTTTTATTCTGTGATGAAGCTATTTATTTTACTGTATGAATTGTCAAAAGGGGAGGATGTCAGAGCGCTTTCCAGTGCTTCATCTCCGGAAATGACCACTAATGAAATTATGGTTAATAAGCTACATGGTTATATTTCGGGTAATGTTTCTAGGATGATCTGCGTATCCGATGCTGCTGCGGCCTTAAATATGAGCCGTTCTACTTTTGCCCGCTTTATAAAAAGCAATACGCAGATGAATTTCAGCGATTACCTGTTGGATTTCAGGATCAAAATGGCCATGCAAAAGTTGAAAAAATCTACTCCTATTGCGGAAGTGGTGTCGCATTGCGGATTTAATAGCATCTCTTATTTCTACCGCGTATTTAAAAAAGCAAAAGGAATTACCCCTGCCGAATTTCGCGACAGTCATAAGCAACAGCAGCAACTGATCATTTGAGGCAATAGTTCATGATTTGATATCAGTTCCTCTTCCATCAAAAACTCTTCGATTTGAGTGTTAAAGCACATGTACATTGGAGGTTAAAACTTGTCCATATTCATAAATCAGCAATTTTAAGGTCAATCATCTGGAAATAGGTGAAAGAAAAGAGCAAATAGTTCAAGTCTGTTGAGCGAATTGTGCAATCAGATTTCTGTCGATTTTGATTTAATGTGCTGATTTTAATGTGTTTGTCAAATTTTTTAAGCCTTAAATGAAATCAACACTGTCAAGCCTATTTTCTGTTAGATCCCTGATATATATCCAATATCAGCCCTTTTTACTCCTCTTTTACGCGATTTCGTGCTAAATAAAGAACCAAAAGTCCAATTCAAATGAGCAAATTATGCAATTTCTCAATTTCGTTTTCGGCTAACTTATAACCTATAAACCAAATCAATATTAATGTATGAGACAGCATTGCTTATCGTTCGGTTGCCGAAAGGTGATCGGAGGAGATCAAATGCCCTGTTCCTTAATAAACCAAATAAAACCAAATATGAAAAGAATTGTACTAATGCTATTCCTTGCTGCAATAAGCCTGTCTTCATGGGCACAGCAAGTGATGACTGTGAAAGGCACAGTCAAAGACACCGGCAATAACCCTTTGTCTGGTGTTTCCGTTGTGATAAAAGGCTCTCCCGGGGGCACGATGACAGATGTTAATGGAAATTTCAGCACCAATGCGGCCAAAGGAAAGGTGCTTGTTTTTTCTTATGTAGGCATGCAGAAAACAGAAGTTACAGTAGGAAATTCCACCAATATTCAAGTAGTCATGGAAGATGATGATCAGTTGAATGAAGTAGTGGTGGTAGGTTATGGTACGGTTAAAAGAAAAGACCTGACTGGTGCTGTAGCTTCTTTAACTGGTAAAGAAATGCAGGCAGATGTAGCAAAAAGCACAAGTGGTGCATTGCAGGGACGTATTGCAGGGGTTTCAGTTTCTAGTGTGAGTGGCCAGCCAGGCGCGGGAATGAGCATTGACATTCGCGGTTTGAGCTCATTGGGTTCAAACACGCCTCTATATGTGATTGATGGCGTATATGGCGATATCAATATGGTAGATCCTTCGGATATCGCTTCGCTTGATGTCCTTAAAGATGCTGCGGCAGCAGCGATTTACGGTTCACGTGCAGCTAATGGCGTAGTATTGATCACGACCAAAGGTGGTAAGAGAAATACTGCGGCTACCATTACTGCCAGTTTATATACCGGAGTTCAGAAAATTGCAAAAAAACTGGATGTATTGGATGCGCAGGAATGGAAAAATATCATGAATCAAAGTGGCTATTTACCAAAGGAAGCGATAGATTTCCAAGGTCCAGGCACCAACTGGCAAGATGAAGTTTATCGTACTGCTCCGATTTCAAAAGCAAATGTAGGCATCACCGGAGGTTCAGAAACGAGCACGTATAATGTTTCTGCAGGTTATATCAACCAAAAAGGAATCCTGATCAATTCTGGATATGAATCCGTTAACTTGCGTACAAAAAACACCTTCTCTTTCTTTAATAATCATTTACGTATTGGAAATACATTGATGTTGAATACCTCAGAGAAACAAGATAATCGACTGACCATCACAGATGCATTGCGTCAAAATCCATTGTTAGCGGTATACGATCCAAATCAGCTGGGTGGTTATGCAGGTATCTTACCTTGGATGAAAAATATGGACAATCCTGTCGGAGCTTCCAGGTTATTTGATAACAAACTAAATAAAACAGACATTCTCTTGAATGCTTATGGAGAGGTAGACCTGGGCATTGAAGGATTAAAATACAAATTGAATTTTGGATACAACAGGAACATAGGGAACTATTATAATGCCAATGCTCCCTACAATTTTGGATCTGGTGCAATCCAATCCAGACTAAGTCAATCTGCTAATTTTAACACCCAGTGGCTAATTGAAAATACCTTGCATTTTGACCGTACTTTCGGTAAACATACCATTTCGGCCTTATTAGGTTATTCTTCTCAGGATAATAAAAATCCTGCTTTTGGTGCCAGTCGTACTGATATTCCTTTTGGAACAAGTACGATCGGTGCAGGTTCTACGCTTCAGCAGGGAACTTCCGGCTCTTTACAGGAATATTCATTAGTGTCCTTATTTTCCAGAGCCATGTACAGCTATGATTCGAGATATCTGTTTTCTGCTTCCGTTCGTAGAGATGGATCTTCGCGCTTTGCAGATGGCCACCGTTATGGGGTGTTCCCTTCTGTTTCTGTCGGCTGGAATATCATGAATGAGCAGTTCTTTGGCAGCTTAAAAAACACAATTAGTGAGTTAAAAGTCCGCATGAGTTATGGGGTGCTTGGAAACCAGGAAATTGGCAACTATGCAACTCAAAGTATCAGCAGCAGCGGAATCAATTATATTCAGGGTGGAACCTGGTGGATGGGCAGCAATACCGGTATCACTTGGCCTTCACCGAAAAACTTAACCTGGGAAGAGACAAAAACCAAAAATATAGGTTTGGATGGCAGCTTCTTTGGAGGTAAGTTGTCGCTAACCGCTGATTATTATATCCAGCAAACTGACGATGTGTTATTGAGCATCGCTATGCCAGGTTCGACAGGTATCAATGGCAGTCCGACTATGAACGCCGGTATCATTAAGAATAAAGGTTTTGAAATGCTGTTAAACCATAAAAATACGATTGGTGAAGTCAGCTACAATATTGGCGTCAATGGATCTGTAGTAAGAAATAGAGTAGAAGCAATTACTGTAGGTAGCTCAAAGCAAGAATTTGGAGGCTATAATCCACAAGGAGAAGGAACCATTACCTGGGCAAAAGTAGGTGATCCGATCGGTGCATTTTATGTGATTAAAACTGCTGGTTTGTTCCAAACAGATGCAGAAGCACAAGCTTATAAAACTCCAGCAGGAAAGGTAATTCAGCCGAATGCTAAAGCTGGTGATATCCGCTTTATAGATTACAATGGTGATGGACAAATTACTGATGACGATCGTCAATATGCTGGTAGTCCATTCCCGGATTTCAGCTACGGTATCCGTGGTAGTATAGCTTACAAAGGTTTCGACCTGGGTATTTTCTTTGATGGTATGAAAGGAAATAAGATCTACAATTATACCCGGGCACGTATGGAATCTATGAATGAGTTTACCAATTTCGGTGCTAATGTGTTGAATGCTTGGACGCCGGACAATAGAGATACGGATGTTCCCCGCTTTACGCAGCAAGATGAGAATAAAAATAGTCGCCGTGTGAGTGATCGCTGGTTAGAAGATGGTTCCTTTTTCCGCTTGAAAACCATAGAACTTGGTTACACTTTCTCTAATAACCTGGTCAGCAAAATCCATGTTAGAGACCTAAGAGTCTTTACTTCCATGGAAAATGTGTTCATCGCGACTAAATATAAAGGGTATACCCCGGACCTTGGTCAGAATGACGATCAGAATGGCGGTGGATCAAGCACCATGTCCAGAGGAACAGACCATGGCCGTTTCCCTTCTTCAAGGACCCTGATTTTTGGTCTCCAATTAAGTTTTTAATCATAAAAAAAAGCTAAGCATGAAAACGAATATATTGAAGCAACTGTCTTTTGTTGCAATACTGGCGATCTCTATAGGAGGTTGTAAAGAAGCTGATTTTCTGGACAAAGTGAACCCAAATCAAGCTGTAGAGAAAACTTTCTGGGTTTCCGAAGCGAATGCACAATCAGCAATAGCTACTGTTTATTCTCCTATCCGCGGACAAATGTATGGCTACTATGGAGGCTATACCGGATGGCATACCATGAACCGCGCAGATGATGTCTGGTTTATTTTAGGGGAGGAGATGCTGAATTGGGAACCGGCTACTTATACGAATACCGCGAATACTGCAGAAAGTGATTTCGGCAGGTTATACAATACCATCAACCGTGCAAATGTCGTGTTGAATAACATTAAGAGAGTGCCAATGAGCGAGGCAAAAATCAATGAACTTTCTGCCGAAGCAAGTTTCCTGAGAGGCTTTGCCTACTTTCTGTTGGTGACCAATTTTGGAGATGTACCATTACGCTTGATTCCTGCTACCGAAAGTACGGATGAAATCATGAAGCCATCTTCTCCTGAAGAACTGGTATGGAAACAAATCGAAGCTGATTTTAAAACAGCAAAACAATATTTACCAATTGTACGCCCAGCAGCAGAAGCAGGAAGGGTAACTAAAGGTGCTGCGATTGCTTATTTAGGGAAATCGTACAATTATAGAAAGATGTATACAGAAGCGGAAGCAGAATTGAGTATCCTCATGAAAGCCCCCTATACCTATGACCTGACCACTAAATTCGAAGATAACTTCAATGAAAATACAGAGCTAAATAAAGAATCTGTTTTTGAGTTAATTTATGACGGAAGCTTTGGTAGTGGCTCCTGGGGCTCTGAAGAAGCCACCAGTACGCAGGGCTTTGTGATTCCTAACTTTGTGGGTCCTCAGGGAACAGGCGGCTGGTTTAAATGGATGCCAACAGCAGCTATTGTGGCGGATTTTGTGGCGGAAGAAAGACCTGCTGGTTCAGATACCAGATTCGACAAAAGAATGTACACCAGTTTCTTCTGGAAGCATTCGGATTTTGAAACAACGATACCTGATGGTGCCTGGTTTGGTAACCTCTCTTTTGACCAGATCTGGGATGCTTCGGCGACGAAACGTTTGAGAGGAGAGCCGGATTATCCAACCATAAATGGTAAAAAAGGTCGCTTCCTGATCAAGAAATTTACCAATTTTTACAAGAATGAAGCCGATGCAAACAGCATGTACAATCAGAAAAACCAGAACAATAACCTACGTTTAATGCGTTTTTCAGAAGTACTTTTACTGCATGCAGAGGCCGCAATAAAAACAGGTAAAACAGGGGATGCAGCCAATGATTTGAAGCGTATCCGCGACCGTGCAGGCCTGGCTAATAAAACATGGACTGGGACAGAGGATTTATGGAAAGAAGTAATTCATCAGAATGAACTGGAATTCTTCTTTGAAGGTCACCGGTTCTTTGACCTGAAACGTTTCTATACCTATCCTGAGATGAAACAAATTTTGGTAAACAATAAAAAACAAGGTGCTGATAACTTCCAGGCCAAACATTTTTACCTGCCAATTCCTCAGAATGAACTGAATACAAATACTGCGATTCAGCAGCATCCTTTATGGAGATAATAAAATGAATAAAAAAAATAAAAAGGTGGGCCGGAGATTTATTCTTTCCCGCCTTTTTTAATAGATCATGAAATGATTGGAAATAGATGTTATGGGCTAAAAACAGGAATATTGTGCTTTATATTCCTATGCTTTACGGCTTGTAAGAAAGACAAGGTGGTGATTCTTCCTGCGGGAACAGCGTTCCAAAATTCCTTGGAAGGGATGCTGAATAATGGCATTCTTCTCAACAGTTACAGCAAAGAAAAAGAGAGTTATGTTTTTCATTTTGAGACCGGAGATATTGAAGTTCCAGAAGCGCTGGTACTGAATATCCAGGATCAGCCTGATCTTTGGAAAACAGTAATCCAGTTTAAAGATAAAGTTAGTCTTGCGATACCTTCTAAAGGAAGTTCCCTGGATTTTATGGTAAAGGATAAAGCGTTAAACCCTTCTGGATTTAATCCTTTGGCAGCAACAGTAGAGGTATTGCTGCCCGGAAGGGGACGGGTACAGGTAATTGTGGAAGGAAAGCCAGGTACAAATGGGAGTATACAGCATCTGTTTCTCGCTTCAAACCCCAGACAAACCATTCCGGTATTCGGGCTGTATGCCAATTATAACAATCGGGTGGCTCTAGTCTTTACAGATATGGAAGGCAAGGAGCGTGGGCGTACCTATATCCAAATACAAACGGCGGCATTGGATCTGAAGGCTTTTCCTGCTTTTGAAACCGTTGTGGCACAAAAAAGCCGTATGGAACCTGGATTAAACCTGGTGAGTTACCCCGGCGAAAGTGAAATCGATACCTCCTGTCCTTATATGGTTGATGCGGATGGCGAGATTCGTTGGATATTGCTGTTGAAACAATCGCCGAAACTACAAAGATTAGCAGCCTCAATAGGTTTAAAAAGAATGAAGAATGGGAATTTCCTTAGCGGAGATGGACAGGAAAGTCGTATTGTGGAGATCGATCTGTTCGGGAACCTGGTTAAAGAATGGGATTTGAAAAAATTAGGCTATACTTTCCATCATGAAGTAACGGAAGCTGCGGATGGCAATTTTCTAATTACTGTTTCTAAATCCGCAGCGCGTCTGCTCAATGGGAAACCAAGAATTAATGATCATATCATTGAATTAAACCCATTATCAGGTACGGTTGTGAAGGAATGGGATTTGGCCAATATGCTGGATACTGCCCGTTACGACCATCAAGGTGATTTGTCGGGCGTAGATTACAGTCAGACACCAGTGAATTGGGCACACAACAATTCCATTGCAGCAATGGGGCCTGATTTCCTCGCGACAGTACGTTTTCAGGGCATCATGTCTTTTACGAGAGGAGGAGCATTGAAATGGCTGATTTCACCGCATAAAAATTGGAGCAGCGCTTATCAGCAATATTTATTATCACCCCTGGATGCAAAAGGACAGATGATTACTGACCCAAAGGTAATTTCTGGTGCGATTGCACATCCTGATTTTGACTGGTCCTGGGGAATGCATACACCTGTACTCATGCCAGATGGCAACATCTTGGTTTTTGACAATGGATATAACCGTCATTTTAAGGCTAAAACACTGGGTAGTTCAGATGGATACAGTCGGATTGTAGAATATAAGGTAGATGAAGCAAAGAAAACGGTGCAGCAGGTATGGGCTTACGGAGAAAGCAGGGGAGCGCAAGGTTTTTCTGCGGCACTTTCCGGGGTTCAGTATCTGCCGGCAACAGGTCATGTGCTATTCTGTCCGGGGATGGGCGTGAAAACGAATAATGGATTAGGAGGAAGAGTGGTAGAACTTGATCCGAAGACAAAGGAAGTAATTTATGAATTGGAAATTACAGCACCTAGTGTTTCCGCTTTCCATCGGGTCACACGGATGCCTATGTATCCAGATAATAAGTAATTATCTAAATAAGCCAATGGCTTCCTTTATGGAAGCCATTGGTGTTTAAATCCAGGCTGTTCGCCCATTTGATAATTGAAGTTAATTTTGCGGCCTGCATATTCCAGCACATCACAAATGCGGACAGGCATATTTAAACTACATTGATAGATTTCCAAACGTTCTTCTTCAAAAGTGGTAATTTCCGTGAGGAGCTGGAGCGACTGTTCTTGAACCACTTCATCGGGAATTTGGATACATACCTGTTCATGAACCTTACAGTCTGTTCTTCCAATAGTATAAATATCTCCCAGATGGATTCTTTCAGGATGGAAATCCGATTGCGTTAGTCTGGTGTTTTCCTGTTTGTAATTTAATAACTGGGCGGAAACCCGTATGTTTTCAGGGATGAATATAGCTTTTTCCTGCATCTGTGGAATCAGGTTTAGCATGATGGCGACCTGAGGCTCTTTTCTTAATGCATTTAACATCGTTTCAGAGATGACCAGATGAATGGCCTGATCTGCTGGAAATGTATATTGAGTCGCGTCAGCACAAATCCATTCCTCAACATAGGCTTCCAGGTCTAATTCCCGATATAATTTCTTTGATGCAGTTAAGGAACGTTCATTGATGTCTAATAGGTGGAACCTGATTTCTTCAGGACTGAATAAAGTAGTAAATGGGGTCACTAAAGTTGCATAAGGTCCACAGCCTGCGTAAAGAATGTGTAACTGCTCAGCAGGAAAAGATTGCTGAAGTTTTAGAATCGCCTTATGGATACCTCGGATGAACATCGCTGTTCGCTGTATTTCCAGTAAACAATGTGCTGCACCAGTAGGTGAAATGGCCTTCCCAGAAGGTAAATATAGATCTGTATCGTTCATGTCTCCTGCCGAAATCTCAGTATGAGAGGAATAGAGCCGATGTAGCTCATGAAGGTCATCGTAGATGTCTTTGAAATTGTTGGGTTTGAATAAGAGGGTCTCTGTCGACTGTTTTAATATCATTGTGGCGTTATATTTGATTTGAAAATACACAAAAAGAATTTAGGTTATAAATTATCTATATCTTCCTGCTATGAAAAGAGCGATGATCTATATTTTCTTAATGATCGGTATGATCGGTATGATGGGTTGTCGGAATAGCCAGCCAGTTACTCCGCTTCATCAGCAGACAGTACCTGTCATCAGTCATTATGTAACCAACAATTTTCCCCATGATACGAGCTTATTTACAGAAGGGTTCTTGTTTCATGCAGGCAGGTTGGTAGAAAGTACCGGTGCTCCGCTACAACTTACAAATACCCGCTCATTAATTGGTATTCAGGACCTGAAAACCGGAACACTGGATATTAAAGTGGTATTGGATAAAGCAAAATATTTCGGAGAAGGAATCGCGATCTTAAAGGGGAAATTATACCAGCTGACCTATAAAAATCAATTGGGATTTATTTACGATGCCAGCACATTTAAAAAGATCTCGGAGTTTAAATATGCGAATTTAGAAGGCTGGGGCCTGACTACCGATGATAGAAGTCTGATCATGAGTGATGGGACTGATAATATAACCTACATCAGCCCGAATACCATGTCGCCATTAAAAACAATTTCAGTAACGGAAAATGGACAGCCACTTACGCAGCTGAATGAGCTAGAATTTATTAAAGGTTATATCTATGCAAATGTATACGGTACCAGCTTTATCGTTAAAATTGACCCCTCAAATGGTGATGTTGTAGGTAAACTGGACCTGACTAAGGTCGCTGTTACCGAGAAAAACATGAATTCCGGGGCTGCGGAAATGAATGGGATCGCTTATGATCCCATCGCCGATAAGGTATACATCACCGGTAAATTATGGGCACATATTTACGAAATTGACTTCAATAAATAAACCAAATTACATGAAAATTTATACCTTATTGTTCTTTATGAGCTTTATGGCAGTATTTCAGCTGCGAGCTCAGGAGGAAAGAAAAGACTTCAAACAATTTTATGATCAGCATCAGCTAAAAGGTGTTTTCGTACTTTACGACCAGAAAAAAGACCGCTACCTTTATTATAATAAGAAGGAATCAAATAAAGAATTTCTTCCTGCCTCTACTTTTAAAATCTGTAATTCTTTGATTGCCTTGGAAACCGGTGTGGTTAAAGATCAGTACGAGGTTTTTAAATGGGATAAACAGCAGCGTAGAATTCCGGAATGGAATGCCGATACCGATATGAAGCAGGCATTTAGAAATTCTACAGTTTGGTTTTATCAAAATCTAGCGGCAAAAATAGGCGAAGAGCAGATGAAATATTGGTTGCATGAGCTCGAGTATGGCAATGAAAATACTTCTGGAGGAATCAATGGCTTTTGGCTTTGGGGTGGATTAAGAATCACAGCAATGCAGCAAATTGACTTTTTACGAAGATTACAGGGAAATAAACTGCCGCTTTCTAAACGCAGTATGGAAGTCGTAAAGGAAATTATGATCTCTAAAAACGTTGATGGAAAAGTGGTTCGTGAAAAAACTGGTGCTACCAAACAAGATGGATCTTACCTGGGTTGGCATGTTGGCTACCTGACTACAAAAGACAATGTCTACTATTTTGCCAATTGTATCCAGACAGAAGACAAAACTGAAGGTTTTGAATCCGGCAGGACAGAAATCACTTTCCAGATCCTTCAGCAGTTGAATATTTTAAAAAAATAGAAAAACTAATCCCATCGTTCTATATTTAAGCGGCAATCATCACTGTATTCATATGAATTACATCCTAAGGAAACTCCTGGAGAATTATAAAGAGAATATTCGATTGAATTTAAACCTTATTAGAATATTTATCGCAATGCGCTTCACTGGGAGTGCATTTTTATTTAAAAGTAAAAGTTTTGTAAAATAAATAAGTCTAAGTACTTGTGTATTAATTACACTATGATTATATTGGTTTAACGGTATTTTTATTAAAGTGCCAAAATATTGACCAAACGAACCAAATCATTAATTAAATCCTAAAGCTTATGTAGCGTAATCTTAACTAACCCGATTATTAACTATCCTAACCAAATATCTTTATGCTTAAAATCACACCAACTCTCAAAAGGGGCACTCTCCTTTTGCTGGCTTGCCTGTCCCTATCCTTTGGGCTCAGCGCGCAAGTCAAAGTCACCGGTAAGGTTACCAGCAGTGACGACAAGTTACCCATTATCGGTGCTACCGTAAAAGTCAAGAATACGGCCATAGGAACGCTGACAGATCCGAACGGCGCTTTTGCAATCAATGTCAAACCTACAGATATCCTTTCCGTCTCTTTTGTAGGTTATGTTACCAAAGAAATCCTTGTAGGTAAGCAAACCAATATCAATATTGTATTAAATCCAGATGCGAATAGTTTGAACGAAATCGTGGTTACTGGCTATACCAGTCAGCGTAAAAAAGACCTGACCGGTTCAGTAGCTGTTGTTAATATTACACAGTTAAAAGAGCAGCCTGCAGCAAGTGCTGTAGAAGCTTTACAAGGTAAAGCACCTGGGGTTCAGATTGTGAATGATGGTGCGCCAGGCTCTACACCACAGATTCGCATCCGTGGGATAACTACGATCAATAATAATGATCCACTATATGTTATTGATGGGGTTCCTTATGAAGGAAAGCTGAGCTGGTTAAACCAGAATGATATAGAAAGTATGCAGATCTTAAAAGACGCTTCTTCTGCTTCAATTTATGGGGCAAGGGCGAATAATGGGGTCGTGATCATTACCACAAAAAAAGGAGTAGTGGGGCCGCCACGTATTACTTTCGATAGCTATTACGGCAGGCAGGTGCCAAGAAAGGGAACGTTCCCAAAAATGTTGAACCCTATGCAGTATGCGGAGTATATGTTTGCCTCCTATAAGAATGCAGGGTTGCCACCTGATGTTGGTACTAATTATGGAACTGGGGCAACGCCAACACTTCCAGAATACCTATTGGCGGGTAGCGCAACAGGGCAAAAAATTACAGCTGCTGATGTGGATCCTTCTAAATACAATTACAGTACCGATCCTGCAACTTTTTATCAGATCACAAAAGCGAATCAGGCAGGTACCAATTGGTTTGATGAAATCACTCAATCTGCACCAATTCAAAACTATCAGCTGAGTGCAGCTGGAGGAGGTGAGAATGCGACTTATAGCTTTTCTGCCGGAAGTCTCAATCAACAGGGAACAATCAAATATACCGGCTTTAAACGTTACAATGTCCGCGCAAATACGAGCTTTGCCGCATTGAATAAAAGACTGCGTTTTGGGGAAAATATTCAGTATTCCTATTCTGAAGGCTATGGTATTGGGGTAAACCCTAATGTATCCGGAGAATATCAGGATGAAGGCAGCCCGATTAGCTGGGCCTATCGGATGAATACCATCATTCCTGTCTATGACATCAAAGGGAATTTTGCAGGTAGCCGAGGCAGTCAGCTGGGTAACTCAGAAAATCCACTGGCCACCTTATACCGTGGTAAGGACAATGTAAATAAGAGCAACTTCTTCTTCGGAAATGTTTTCGGAGAACTTGATCTGATCGATGGCCTGACCGCTAAAACAAGCTTTGGTCTCCGCTATGAAAATTATAATGGCCTTACTTTACGTTATCCCAATCTGGAATTCTCTGAAGGAAATAACTCGAATAACCTGAATGAATATTTTGGTTATAATAACGAGTGGACCTGGACAAATACCCTGAATTATAACAAAGTATTTGCGGAAAAACATCGCTTGAATCTCTTGTTAGGTACAGAAGCCATCAGCTCCAGAACCCGTCGTGTGGATGCGGGACGCAATGATTTCTTCGTTCTGGGTGATTTGGATTACTACTACCTTGGCGTAGGTGCCTCTAATATCAGCAATGGTAGTACAGGTACAGTTGCCAGTTTGTTCTCTATATTTGGACGGGCAGATTATTCCTTTAATGACCGTTACCTGGCCAGCTTAACGCTTCGTCGTGATGGATCTTCTAACTTTGGACCAGAAAATAAATATGGATATTTCCCGGCAGGAAGTGTGGCCTGGAGACTTTCTGAAGAGGGCTTTATGAAAGGTAAAGTCAAATGGATTGAAGATTTAAAACTTAGAGTAGGTTATGGGGAAACTGGAAATCAAAGGATTCCTGGATTTCAATACCTGAACAGGTACCAATCTTCTCTGATCAATGCGGCCTATAGCTTTAGTGGCGACAATAAATTGACTTCTGGAGTATGGCAGAATAATTATCAAAATACCGCTGTTAAATGGGAGTCTTTAAGCTCGCTGAATATCGGTTTAGATTTTACCTTGTTTAATTCAGTGTTGGATGGATCGGTAGATTGGTACAATAAGAAAACCAGTGATATGCTTTATCCAGTGCCATTACCTGCTACCAATATTGGTATGGGAAGTTCTCCATATGTGAATGTGGGAGATATGAGCAATAAAGGAATTGAATTCAATCTGGCTTATCATTATGGAAAAGTAGACAACAAGCCTTTCAAATTTGATATTGGCATAAATTTCTCTAAAAACAAGAATGAAATTGTAAAATTGGCACCTGGAATTTCAGAGCAGATTTATGGTGTCTTTAGAAGTTTGCGAACCAGTATTCTTAAAGAAGGTTTGCCATTCGGTTCTTTTTATGGCTATGATGTAGTCGGCATTTATCAGAATGAGAGTGATGTGAGTCAGAGTGCCTCCTATCCTAAGGCCCGAGTGGGTGGCTTGAAATATAGAGATGTGAATGGCGACAATGTGATTACACCAGAAGATCGTACCATTATTGGTAATCCAAATCCAGACTTCTTGTACGCATTGAGCTTCAATGCTTCCTATAAAAACTTCGACATTTCGATGTTCTTTAATGGGGTACAGGGGATTGACTTGTATGAAGCAACCAGGTATTTTACAGACTTCCAGACTTTTCCAGGTGCTAAAAGTAGTAGATTACTGGATGCCTGGAGCCCATCAAATACGGGTAGCTTAATTCCTTCACCAAATGCTAATGCCGGTGATTACGAATTAGAATCCACCAGTTATTATGTACAGAATGGAAGCTTCTTACGTATGAAAAATCTTCAGATTGGATATTCCCTGCCTGTCGACAAAGTGTTCGGACCTAAATGGGGAGTAAGCAAAGTAAGGGTTTATGCCAGTGCTACGAATCTGTTTACCATTACCAAATACAAAGGACTAGACCCGGAAGTAAGTCAGGAAACAGAAACCTATTCTGCATTAGGTGTAGATAGAGGGATTTATCCAAGTCCGCGTCAGTTCCTGATCGGTTTAAGTGTAGGATTTTAACAATTAAACAAGAAACGTATGAAAAAGATTAACTATATCATATTCGCGATATGTATGATTACCGCAGCAGGTTGCAGTAAGTCGTTTTTAGAGAAGAATGCGCAAGCAGAACTGATTCCTGAACAATTGACCACACAAAAAGGAGTAGAAGCACTGTTAACCGGTGCCTATGGACTTTTAAATGGGAATTTAAACGGTACCTGGGGTAATTACGGGGCTGCACCAAGCCAATGGTTATTGGGGGAGGCGATTTCTGATAATGCCCATAAAGGAAGTTCCGACGGTGATCAGCCCAATATGACTGCATTAGAAATACATGAGGCAAACAGTAACAATGACAATTTAGAAAACCTTTGGGTACGTTGCTTTGAGGGAATCGTTCGCTGTAACAATACCTTGAAGTACCTGGCCCTGGTACAGGCTTCGGATAAAAGTTTCCCAGCCGATAGAGCTGCTGAAATTGCAGGAGAGGCTAGATTGCTGCGCGCACACTACAACTTTTACCTGGTAAGGGTGTTTAAAAATGTGCCCCTGATCACAGAAACGACTACTGAATCTGCCGTAGATAATATGAAGGACATTTATCCAGCTATTGTGGAAGACTTGAAGTTTGCAGTAGCCAACCTGAAACCTACCAGTCCCAAAGGAGAAATCGGCCGGGTGAATCAGATTGCCGCAAAAGCTTATTTAGGAAAGGTTTATTTATATCAGAAGAAATACCTGGATGCCTTGCCTTTATTTAATGACGTGATCGCTGCCAGACCAACGATTGAAAGTCTCCCCTTTACTAATAACTTTGATGTAACCAAAGAAAATGGGCCAGAAGCTATATTTTCTGTGCAGCATTCTGTGGGGACTGATGGAACAGGTGGTGAGAACGGAAATGTGGGTGACATGCTTAATTTTCCTTACGGTTCCACACCGATCAGTTGCTGTGGCTTTTTCCAGCCTTCTTTTGATTTGACCAATGCTTTCAAAGTAACGCCGGATGGTTTGCCTTTTCTGGATGGCAACTATAGACTTAAACCATATATTTCTGATTATGGAATGACGGATGCAGAAAAGTTAAGCTATGTGTTGGATAGAACTATCGAATTTGATCCAAGGGTAGATTATACCATGGGTAGAAGAGGCGTAGAATACCTGGACTGGGGTATCATGCCAGGTGATGCCTGGATCAGAGGAGTTACCATCGGAGGTCCTTTTGTGGCCATAAAAAATGTAATTAAGGCTTCAGAGATCGCCGGTAATACTGGTCCTGGAAATCCAAATGTGACTGGCCTGAATGTAAACATTATCCGATTGGCAGATGTCTACCTGATGGCGGCAGAATGTGAAGTGGAAGCTGGTAGTCTTCCATTGGCAATGAATTTGGTCAATAAAGTAAGAGCAAGGGCTGCTTTATTGCCTAAAAAACAAGCTGTTGGCGGAAATGCAGCTGTGTATAAGGTAAATCCTTACCTGAGTTTTCCAGATCAGGTGTATGGACGTAACGCCGTACGTTTTGAACGCCGTATGGAACTGGCCATGGAAGGACATCGTTTTTATGATTTGGTGAGGTGGGGAATTGCGAAAAAAACCATGACAGATTATTTTGCATTTGAAGGGACTTATCTTAAGTTTCTAACTAAGGCTGTAATGGAAGATAAGGATGAATATTTCCCGATCCCTCAGAGTCAGATCGATCGTAGTAAGGGAATATTGAAACAAAATCCAGGCTATTAATAAATTGATTTTGCTTTAAAACCGGCTGTCCTCTCTTCATGGACAGCCGGTTTTTTTTTGAATTGGAAATCCCGGAAAGAGAATCAAATAATGCTAACTTTGATTGAGTACCACCTTAACCATAATACAACCAATACAATTACATGAAGAAAATTATTTTATTGTTTTTTGCCCTGTTGATCTCCGTATCTGGATTTTCACAAGGCATATTGTCACTGTTTGCACGTTCTGAGGAATTTATGAAAACAATGGAGCAGGAGAAATTTCAGGACGCACAGGGATTTTTTGATGTCAGCGTGCAGTCTAAGATCTCTGCAGAAAACCTCCAGACCATTTGGAGTACCTTAACCAGCAACTATGGGAAATATGTGAGCATGGATGCTGTGCAAAGTAAAACCGAAGGGGAATATTTCACGGTATCTGTGGATGCAGAATTTGAAAAAGATACACAAGGTTTTCTACTGGTCTTCAATAAAAATGAAAAGTTAGTAGGCCTTTTCCCAAGACAAGTGCAAAGGGCTTCTTCTTATGTTAGACCTGCCTACGTGGATACCGCTGCCTATAAAGAAAAAGAAATTAATGTGACTACTCCCGGACATAGTTTGGTGGGTTTGTTAACTACACCTGCTAAAGGAGCTAATTTCCCATTAGTGGTGTTTTTACATGGCTCTGGCCCTGCCGATATGGACGAAACTGTAGGTCCAAATAAACCTTTTAAAGATCTTGCTGGTGGTTTAGCCAGTCAGGGAATTGCCAGTATCCGTTATGTAAAAAGAACATTGGCCTATTCCGGTGATTTTAGTAAAGCATTTACCGTAAAAGAAGAAGTGCTGGATGATGCCCTTGCGGCCATCGCATTAGCGAAAACTATTCCTGGCGTAGATAAGAGTAAAATCTTCTTATTCGGACACAGTATGGGTGGGATGCTGGCGCCAAGATTGGTCCTGCAGGTTCCGGACATTAAAGGCATTGTACTCGCTGCGGCACCAGCAAGGAAATTGACCGATCTGATTGAAGAACAGAATAAATATGCTGTGGCACAGGCGAAGGATACCACAGGAAACTTACAGAAACAATTAGATGAGGTGTTAAAGCAAACCGCACAGACGAGGTTTACTACCATAGGAAAGATGAAACCGGATTCCTTGATTCTAGGTTTACCTGTTGCTTACTGGGCGGATATCAACCAATATGATCAGGTTGCAGCCGCGAAAAAGCTGACCAGACAAAAGATCTTTGTAGCTCAGGGAGCGTTTGATTTCCAGGTTGCTCAACAGGATTTTGACTTATGGAAAGCTGCATTAGGTAAGAAAAGCAATGTGACACTGAAGTTATATCCCGATTTAAACCATTTGTTTATCCCTCAAACAGAAAAGGGAAACACTTCACAGTATGGGATACCTGGGAGTGTTTCAGGAACCTTGGTCGAGGACTTAGCCAACTGGATAAAAGCTAAATAAAAAAGAAAGGGGGGATTATTTCCCCCTTTTTGCCATGACTTGTTTGTGCCATTGTTTCATCACTTTTCGGCCTGCAAGCTCTGCTTTTGCTGCGTTTTTATGGCTGGAATCCAGCTGCTTAAAAACGACGTCTGCCAGCTCATTCATAAATTGTTCATGATTTTGCATATCCTCCTCTGAACGCTCTTCCTGGGCAAGATAATAAAGAAAGAAAAGGGTAGCCCAACGCTCATCGCCGTCTGGCTGACTGTAATAAAAAGGGAAGGAAACCCTATCCACAAATTTTTGAAGAAATGCCTGCGGTTCTACTTTAAATATATCGCAGAGCACGCTAAAGTCTTCCGGGGGATCAATGGTGACGTTTATTTTCATAAGCTTATATATTTGGTTAATTTTAATTGATGGCCAGGAGCCGCTGATAGTAGCTGTAGTAGATTTCCTGGTATTTATTTACCCGCTGTTCATAGTCCCTGATGATAAATAACCAGAGGTGAAGCTCCTGTATCTGGTCTATAAACTGTACCTGCAGCGTTCTATGTGCACTGTTACTGGGCAGCTCCTTACTGATGTTTAAAACCTTATAAAAAAAGCCCATTGCTTGGTTTTCTACCACCCTTTTGAGTCCCACATTGGCATGGACAATAGCCAGGGAAATCTGCGACATAAAATGCTGAAGGTATTCTTCCGGAGAACAGTTGTGTAGCTCACAAAGCAGGCAGAAATCCATTTTAAGCTGTAAGGTCTTGCCATCTTCCATCACTAAAGTGGTGTTCTGGGTTCTGGAACGTTCTATAAACGCAAAGATTTTTTTTACCAATGGCGCGCACATCTTCCTTTTTCTAGAAGGAGCTAAGTCAGGTGTGACCGAAATCTTGATGATCTCCCGAATATACCTTAAGATCGGCTCCCGATTTTTTATAAAAGCAGAACCACTTTCTCTGTGGATAGAAAGAGAATAATTTAGAAGCGTATTGGTCGCACATCGGTAAATGTCTTCAGACTTCTGGCTCAAGGAGTCATAAAACGAAACATGGTCTATGAAAAGTTGCAATACCTCTGGAATGGGTAACTGATAGGTTGCACAGGCAATCTTAAAATCCAGTGGAATGGTGGGGAAGATAGGTTTCTTGGTTTTCATGGTTGAATTGTTCTAAGTCATCACATTTTTTATTCCGGTCATTTCTGTTTCCTGCAGGATGCCCATATTATTCAAATACTTTTTCATACATGCAGCCATTGTCCTTGGACTTGACTCTTTTGAGTTTTGGGAAATCATTCTTTTTTGTCAAGCTGAGCAAGGCAGTCTGGAGGTGTCTTGGTGAAAGGGACTCCGATATCGTGCTGCGGCATTTTTGGTAAATTTGAAGCGGAGACTGGGGCATGTAAAACAGCTTGCCTTCAAAAAGCACATTGAGGATGGCTACCGCTTGAGCCTCAATTGACTGCTCTGTGATTTTATGGACATTGTGCTTCGTTTCGTTCTCTATAAGGTGAAAAATAGGCGTTTCCCCGCCTTCCTTTTCCAGCCTGGTCATCATGAACTCTGTTTTTACCTGACTGCTGATTTTTATCAGCTGATATTCGCTCTTACTGCTTCCGTTTTCAATACTGGGGATCAAACCCCTTAATGATGGCTCTTCCACCGCATGCTGGAAACAATGCATGTCCTCATAGGTAAAACCAATGCTGTTGAGCTCTTCTTTTTGTTTCATATAATCATTGGTATAACCCATTAAGAAAGAAACTTCTGAAGTGCTGTAACCCTTAGCTATTCTTTTAATCATGAAGCTGTATAACATCCCCACATTTACCGGGGAAAGCATTGCTTTATAAATTAATGGTGACGAACAATTGTGCTTATTTTTCATACTATATTATTGTAAATTATATTATATGTACATATAATCAATACAAACGTATGTATAATATGTCTATTTAACCAAATGGTGTATAGTTTATCTTTCTCATTTATATATTTATCTATACTTATTATTAGAAAAACCATATTAATCATGACAAAATTAGGAGAGTATCTAGCAAAAAGATCTGTGAACAAATCGCAGGTAGCCAAAAGAACAGGCTTAACAAAAGCAAGAATGAACGAGCTCACTTTAACGGATACGGCCAAGTTGAGAGCAGAAGAACTTTACCTGATTGCCTTGGCCATCAAGGTGAACCCTTGTGAAATGCTTTGCGATCTTTGTGAGGGTGTAGCATTGGTCTCAGAAAGTTAAATTATCTTTAAGATTATGCGCAGAAAACCGGCTTTCATCACACTCGTATACCTTGCTTTAGGAGCTTCATGGCTAATTTTGGGCAGTCAGTGGATTCGTTACCTGGATCAGAGTATGCCGGAAAAGGATATGCGCTTTCTGTATGGCTATAAAAACCTCATTTTTCTATTTATTTCCGGACTCATTCTATTTGTGCTGATAGAAATGTATCGGAGGAGTATCTCCAGAATGGAAAACAACTATAAACAGCTTTTTGAGGGTTCTATTGCCATCATCTATGTTTTTGACCGCAAGAGTTTCCGATTATTGGAGGTAAATGAAAGGATGGTAGAACAGTACGGTTATACCAAACCAGAATTGTTAAAGATGACAGTAATGGACCTTCGACCGGAAGCGGAGTTTAGTAAACTGACCGAATATCTTAAATCTCCACATAAGGAGGGGCGGGCGACAGAGGTTTGGCTTCACAAAACTAAAAGTGGAAAAATCTTTCATGCGCTGATTTCTCATCATAGAACTACCTACAAAGGACAGGATGCTTACACCGTGATTGCGATCGATATTGAAGTTTACGTGAAAGCAGAAGAGCGGATCAAAGAGCTGTTAAAGGTATATGAAACGGTAACTAGTGTAACGAATGATGTCATCTGGGAATATTGCCCTGGAACAAATGAACTGAAATGGCAAAATGGTTTCTCGGAAATTTTTGGCTATACTGAAGACTTAAGGGAAAATACCAAAGAATGGATTCTGACTAAGGTGCACCCGGAAGACCAGGAGTATATGGAACAGAGTATGGCCGAAAGCCTGGAGCAACTAAGTAATTCCTGGCGTTGCGAATACCGCTTGCAATGTGCCGATGGTAGTTATAAATACGTCTCTAACCAGGCCTTTATCCTGCTGGATGCTCATGGCCAGGCAGAAAAAATGGTAGGCGCCCTGAGAGATATTACGATCCGTAAGAATTATGAACATCGTTTGCTGCGTAAAAATGAAATACTTAAAAACATTGCCTGGGAGAATTCTCATAAGTTCCGCAAACCAGTCAGTAATATCATAGGAATTCTGAACCTGATGAAAATCGAAGAAAAAGGTATGGATGCGACCTTGTTAACCATGCTGGAACGTTCCGCACTGGAACTGGATGAAATGATCAGTAAAATAAATGAGCGTACCAATCTTATGGGGGAGGAGAAGTAGTTTTTCCATTTTATAGGATATTTATATCATCATTATTGCCGTTTTTTAATATGTGGCAAAATTGTTGCTAGTACTTCGCCGAAGTTCAATTTAAAAACAATTTAATATGATCAAAAGAATACATGTGCTTGAAGATGATGAAGATATCAGGTATATCATTGGCGTTTTACTTAAAGATGAAGGATATGAATTGCAACTATCGTCTACTTTTTCAGAGCTAAAAGGGAAACTGAAAGATTCAGTACCTGATTTATTCATTTTGGATGTGATGCTGCCTGATGGAGATGGAGCCGAAATCTGTAAAGATTTAAAATCGGATATGTTTACCAAACATATTCCAATTATTGTCATGTCTGCAAACGATCAGAATAAAGAATTAAGTATTGCTGCAGGTGCTGATGACTATGTGAGCAAACCCTTTGATATTGACTACATCGTGAAAAGAATTAATAAGTTATTGCTGGATTAATTCGGAATACTACATATAATAACGGCCCTGGATATTTAAAATATTCAGGGCCGTTTTTTTTACGCCAGACTATGAAATATTGGCCTGGCTTAAAATAGAAACAGGGATAAACCTTGGAGAGGTATCCCTGTTAATTGATAGTTGGCCCACCACAGACCAACCTAAACCAAACAAACTATGACTATAACGGATATAATTATGTGATAGTTTTAAGTATTTGAAATTAAACATTTCTATGACAATAGGCAGTAGTTATCCTCCTAAGATCTTGAAGCTACGTCAATGAATAATCTGAAATTGAAGCCCTTCTTCAGACGACTATTAATAGCTCCTTTTGATACTGATAATGCCTGTTTTTAATTCGGAAAGATTGAATCACAGTTGTTTACGTTAATCCTGTTCGACAGCGCTTATTTTACATTGATATATATTATATTTGGACCAAATACGAGAATAAAATGTCAGATCAGAAAAAAGAAATATTTGATGGCGTAGCTCAACGCTTAAAAATTGAAGGATTTAATGTGGTCAATCGTGATGAAAGCCGCCCATGGGGAGGTTTTTTCGTAATTGACGAAGACCAGGCACAACAATTTGCCAATGTTTATTTCGATGGACTAAATGTTGATGAATTGAAAATATCAGGTAAACTGAGCCCTAAAATATTAATTGTTGCCCCAAACACACGTTTATCATGGCAATATCACCACCGCCGTGCCGAAATATGGAGAGTAGTAAATGGTACAGTAGGTGTTTGTACCAGCGATACAGACGAACAAGGTGAAGTAAAACAACTGACACCTGGTCAAACTATTAAATTAAAACAAGGCGAAAGACACCGTTTAATCGGTTTGGACGATTGGGGAATTGTTTCCGAAATCTGGCAGCATACAGATCCAACAAATCCATCAGATGAAAGTGATATTGTAAGAGTACAAGACGATTTCGGCAGATAAAACCGAATGGACCTGATTTAATCCCGTATAGGTAAAACTTTTACGGGATTTTTTTTGCTATTTTGCAAGCCAAACACCAAGATCTGCCATAGGTCAATATTACGTATATACACAAATATGATTATTTTAGTTTTCTTCCTTTTACATTGGTTCCTCTCCTTATTTTCACAAACTTTCTTTTTACATCGTTATGCCTCTCATAAAATGTTTAAAATGAATGCCTTTTGGGAGAAGTTCTTTTATGCCATTACTTTCTTGTCGCAAGGCTCCTCTTTCTTAAATCCAAGAGCTTATGCCATCCTGCACCGGATGCACCACGCTTTTTCTGATACAGAGAAAGATCCGCACTCTCCACATTTTGTTAAAGATGTATGGGGAATGATGATCAAGACCAAAAATATTTACCTGAATTACTCCAAATTTAATGTGGAACCAGAAGAACAATTTAGAGATAAATATCCTTCCTGGCCGATTATTGATAAAATTGGAGATTCATGGATTACCAGAATGGTCTTTATAGGCTTCTATGTCTGGTTCTACGTGACTTTTGCAACCGCTTGGTGGATGTTCCTTTTATTGCCGATCCATTTCTTAATGGGACCGATTCACGGGGCTGTTGTCAACTGGTGTGGTCATAAATATGGTTATTCGAATCATGATAACGATGATCACAGCAAGAATTCCCTTCCTTTAGACTTCCTGATGCTAGGCGAATTGTTTCAAAATAACCACCATAAAAAACCAAATAATCCAAACTTCGCTTCGAGGTGGTTTGAATTTGATCCTACTTATCCATTAATGAAGGTGATGCACTGGATGCACATCATCCGAATAAGAAAAGTCTAAAAGCAACTAATATGGCAACACCCTATCTTATCTTAATTTGTTTAGTAGCGTGTTGCCTGGTCATGGCACTGGTTTGGTGCTGGGCCGTTAAAATTAACAATGCCGGGGTAGTTGATGTCTTTTGGGCACTCAACTTTCCCCTGATTGCCATCCTTCTCTTTTTTCTGGCTGATGGACTTGAACTCAGAAAACAGCTGATCTGCAGTATGGTGGTCATAGCCGGACTTCGTCTCGGTGCGCATCTATGGCAAAGGGTCATCGGCCATCTCCAGGTAGAGGAAGGTCGTTATCAACAGCTCCGTAAAGAGTGGGCGCCCCATGAAAATAAAAAGTTCTTCTGGTTTTTTCAGTTTCAGGCTTTCTCCAATGTAATCCTTGCTATTCCTTTTTTTCTGATTGCCGGCAATAAGGATACGCATATTCATACCCTTGAATATTTCGGAATTGGCCTTTGGGTGATTGCCGTACTCGGAGAATCCATCGCGGATATGCAGTTGAGCCAGTTTAAAAAAGATGCCTGCAACAGGGGCAAGGTTTGTCAGCTGGGATTATGGAACTATTCCCGCCATCCCAATTATTTCTTTCAGCTGCTCCTATGGGTCGCTTATTTTCTTTTCGCCCTGTATGCCCCATGGGGATGGATCGCCATCAGCAGTCCGGTCATCATTGGTTACCTGCTGTTCAAAGTAACTGGTATTCCCGCCACAGAAGAACAGGCCCTCCGTTCCAAAGGTGAGTTATACCGCCAATATCAGCAAAGTACCAGCGTATTTGTTCCATGGTTTAAAAAGCAGGTTTCTACCCTGAAATAAAAAACCATTCGTACTTAAATAACGTATAGTTAAAGTAATCAGCGATACTTTAACACAAAGATTCATGTGGTACGATACTTTAATTGAACAGAACAAATTACCAGATTTTATATTACGCAGCGGGATTCGCAGATTGCTAAAAAAACGTCTTCAGGATGAGACTCTAGGGGATGCAGAAGCTCAGCAGCATCGGCTGAATAAGCTGATTGCAAAATTGAAAACCGAACCCATTGCCGTTCATACGCAAGATGCAAATCAGCAGCATTATGAGGTGCCCACTGCTTTTTACCAATATTGTTTGGGCAAACATTTAAAATATTCTAGTGGGTATTGGAATCCAGGGGTGACCTCTTTGGATACTTCCGAGCAGGATATGCTTGAGCTGAGCACCAAGCGTGCAGATTTGAGAGATGGCCAGTATATTCTCGAACTGGGCTGTGGATGGGGATCTCTCACTTTATTTATGGCTCAAAAGTACCCCAGCAGTCAAATCACGGCAGTCTCCAATTCTGCAACGCAAAAGGCCTATATCGACCAGGCAGCAAGAGAAAGAAACCTGCACAACATTACGGTCCTCACTGAGGACATCAACGTATTTAATAGCCCCGTTCAGTTTGATCGTGTCCTTTCCGTAGAAATGTTCGAGCACATGCGTAATTATGAATTGCTGATGGGCAAAATTGCTTCCTTTATGAAAGATGATGGCCGACTGTTTGTCCACATTTTTAGTCACCACTCATTGGCGTATAAATTTGAGGTGAAGGATGAAACAGATTGGATGAGCAAGTACTTTTTTACCGGGGGGATCATGCCATCCAATCACCTGTTGCTTTACTTTAATCAACACCTTACTGCAGTGAATCATTGGGTGGTGAACGGTACAAATTACGCGAAAACATCCGAAGCATGGCTTAAAAATATGGATGCAAATAGAAAAGAAATTATGCCTATTTTAAGGGAAACGTATGGTGCAGACCAGGCCCTGAAATGGTGGGTCTACTGGCGCCTGTTTTATTTGTCATGCGCAGAATTATTTGCCTGTAACCAGGGCAATGAATGGATGGTTTCTCATTACCTGTTTAAAAAGAAAGCCTGATGGAAAAAGTCGCAATTATAGGTACTGGTATTGCCGGAATGGGTTGCGGTCACCTGCTCCAAAAGAAATACCATCTTACTTTTTATGAAGAACAGGACTATATTGGCGGACACACCAATACCATTACGCTCGAAGAACATGGGGAACCCGTTTATATAGATACCGGATTCATGGTTTTCAATCAGCAGACTTATCCCCAGCTGTCCAGGTTATTCGATAAAATACATGCGCCGGTAAAGACAACTGATATGTCTTTTAGCGTACAATACCTGCCCGATCACCTCGAATATAGCGGATCAAGTCTGAACCATCTTTTCGCACAGCGAAGGAACTTATTCAACCCTTCCTTTTTAAAGATGCTGATGCAAATCAACCGCTTTAATAAAGAAAGTGTGGCTATTCTTGACCAGCCGAAGTACGAAAATTACTCCATAGGCAAGTACATCAGCGAATTTGGTTATAGCCAGGATATGCTCTGGAAATACCTGATTCCGATGAGCTCAGCAGTATGGTCTACACCAATGGAGCAAATTCTGGACTTTCCTGCAGTATCATTGATCAGGTTCTTTAAAAATCATGGTTTCCTCGGACTAGACACCCAGCATCAGTGGTATACGCTTCACAATGGCAGTCAATCTTACCGCGAATTATTGATCAAGCCTTTTAAAGATAGAATCCAGCTGCGGAAGAAAGTAGTGGAAGTATCAAGAATGGCCGATGGGAAGGGGAGTGTACTTGCTGCGGATGGGAGTTCCGCCATATATGACCGCGTCATTCTAGCGTGCCATGCCGATCAGGCATATGGGATGGTAAAGGATAAAACCCCAGATGAACTGCGCCTGCTTTCTAAGTTTAAATACCAGCCCAATAAAGCAGTTCTGCATACTGACAGTAATTTAATGCCTAAAAAGAAACTGGCCTGGAGCAGCTGGAATTACCGGGTAGAAAAACAAGGCGATGCTTTGGTGCCTAGTACCATTTACTGGATGAATCGACTGCAGCAGGTGTCCAATCATCAGGACTATTTTGTTTCCATCAATCCTTCCAGTTCAATTGATACAAAAAAGATTATCCGTGAAATTGATTATGAACACCCCTTATTTGATGTTCCTGCAATGCAGGCACAAAAGGAGCTGCCAATTCTCAACCAGCATGGCCCTCTTTATTATTGTGGGAGTTATTTTAAATATGGTTTTCATGAAGATGCGTATGCCAGCGCAGTTGCACTTTGTGAAAATTGGTAATGATCATTGACAATGAATTCTTCTTTATATAGCTGTAGGGTAATGCACCATCGGCTGGCGCCTAAAACGCACAGCTTTGGCTACCGCGTATACCTGTTTTACCTGGATATTGAAGAACTGCCCATGCTTGCTAAAAAGCTGAGCTGGCTAAGTGTCAATCGCTTTAACCTGTTCAATTTTCGGGATAAGGACCATTTGCATTTGCCGAAAGAAATTGCCGATTGGCATCAGGATTCAGGGCAACAGAGCTCTACTGATCAAAATAAAAATCTGAGGGATAAACTCAGGAAATACCTGTATAAAAATGGATTAGAGCTGGGAGCAGGCCGTGTGATGCTGCTTACTAATCTTGCGGTTTTGGGTTATAACTTTAATCCGGTTTCATTTTACTTCTGCTTTGATGAGCAGGGGGCTCCGCTCTGTGCGGTGGCAGAGATCAGCAACACCTTCCGGGAGATGAAATTATTTCTGATTAAAAAAGAAGAAATGAAAGAGGAGAGGTTCCGGCAGCGGATCGAAAAATATTTCTATGTATCTCCTTTTATTGATCTGGATACGCTGTTCGACTTCGACCTGGCTATCCCCAATGAAAAATTAACCATTCGTATTGATGATTATGATCAGCAGGGCAATCGTTTTTTCCTAAGCACATTGATGGGGGATAGAAAGCCTTTAACCAACACAAATTTGCTGCGTTATTTTTTCTCAATACCCATGATTCCACTTCAGGTGATGAGCCTGATTCATTGGCAGGCCTTCTTATTGTGGAGGAAGAAATTCTCTTTTCATAAAAAGAAAGCAAACCAACATCTCCAAAAAGACGTATATAAACCTTTAAAAACGAATTAAAATGAGGTCTTCGCTTGCCATTACCAGACACAGCGCTGGATTTTACGAAAAACTAGTCTTGAATGCTCTGTCTAAAATGACAAAAGGCAGTTTAAAGATTACCTTGCCAGATGCTCAGGAAATACAAATTGGGGAAGCGCAATCAGTCTTAAAAGCCAATATTCAAATCACAGATGCCGCCTTTTTTAAAAACCTGATGTTATATGGTGACATTGGTTTTGGTGAAGCCTATGTAGATGGTTTATGGGAAACAGACAGTATTACCGATGTCATCAAATGGGTGCTGCTCAATATTGAAAATGCACCTTCTGTTTCTGGAAGCCAGCATAAAACCTGGGTATTAAACATATTCAAATGGTTAAACAGAGTATATCATAACAGCAGATCAAATAGCATCTCCGGTTCTCAAAAAAATATTTCTGAACATTACGACCTGAATAATGATTTCTTCTCGCTGTTTCTGGATCCTTCTATGACCTATTCCAGTGGTTATTTTTATAAAGAAGGATTGACCCTTGCAGCAGCTCAGGAGGCAAAATACCAGAGGCTTTGTACGCAGCTGTGCTTAAAATCTACAGATCATGTGTTGGAAATTGGAAGTGGATGGGGGGCTAATGCGATCTTTATGGCTAAAAATTACGGCTGTAAAGTCACCTCTGTAACGATTTCTAAAGAACAGCAGCATTGGGCAATGGATCAGGTTTGCGCAGCCGGTTTATCTGACCTGGTTACTGTGGAAATTATGGATTACAGAGACCTTAAAGGAAGCTTCGATAAGATAGTTTCTATTGAGATGCTGGAAGCAGTAGGACATAATTATTATCAGGAATATTTTAGTAAATGTAATGAACTGCTAAAAGCTGAGGGAATCCTTGCCTTTCAGGTGATCACCAGCCCGGACTCCAGATATGATAGCTTGCGTAAAGGAGTAGACTGGATTCAGAAGCATATATTTCCGGGCTCTTTACTGCCATCTGTAGCGAGAATAAATGAGGCGATCAATAAAACCAGTAACCTGACCATGGTTGATTTAAAGGATTTAGGCTTAGATTATGAACGGACATTGCAATTGTGGATGGAACAGTTTAACAGGCACCGTCTGGCAGTAAAAGCGCTGGGCTTTGACGATCGGTTTATTCGGAAGTGGCAGTATTATTTTAATTATTGTGAAGCGGCTTTTGCGATGAGGAACATCAATGTAATGCAGATGGTGTATGTGAGGCCGAACAATACAGCCAGGTAAATTTCAAAATCTACATCATTACTTTCATGCTGAAATCTTTTGCCCTAAAGAGAGACAAAATTATCAAGGTCTAAAAGTAACGATATAGATTTTCAGGTGTAAAACCCAATATTCGACTATAGAGTAGTTCTTTATTACACCGTATTCTGATCCTTATAATGTATTATTCTACTGGAGTTAAGTATTGTGTATACGAATAACCTTGTTCTCCATCATCGGTTTTAATGAGCCACCACTGGTCATTTTCTTTTCCAACAAGTGTTACAATTTCATGGCGGGCAGCTTTACCAACGATATCATCATTGGTACTTGGACCTTTGCGAATGTTGAGGTTGGAGCTGTTGGTGGTTACCTTTAACTTAGCGCCTTCAGGGATACCAGCTACACTATTGATGTTCATCACGAGGTCTCCTGAAGCATAATTTGGATCAAGGCGTTCGTAAGTATCCCAGAGCTGTTGTTTTACAGCACCACTGGTAGCACCATCAATATATAATACGCCATCCTGTTCACGAACATTTAAGTCGTTTACACCTGCGCTGGTTGCCGCATCAATAAGTTCTTTATATTTTTCTTGTAAAGCCATTTTTCTGTCCTCCTGGATTATTTAATCACCAATTGATTGTCTACCTTTTTAGGTTTCAAAGCATTTATTGCCATCATTAATTTTTGAAGGTCGGCTTTTTTAAGTTCTCCTTTTAAAGTAACCACACCATCGTTCACTGTTGCCGCAACTGTAGGAAAGTCCTTTGTAGCATCTTTTACCGCAAGTGCTAATGGGGTATCTGCACTCACTTCAACTTTAGCGACTTCTATAGTGAGGTTATTCACTATAGATTTCACTCCTGGAACTGCTGCTGCAGCTTTTCCCAAAGCATCTTTACTTGCTTCGTCTGTCACCTGTCCGGTAATTGTAACGACACCTTTGTCGACAGCAACACCTGACGCAGATAAGTTAGGGCTCGACTGGATTGCAGCTTCAACCGCGGTTTTTAGATCAGCATCTTTCGGCGTGCTTTTACATCCGGCAATTGCAGCCACCATAAAGGCAGTTACCATAACCAGAGCCATCATTTTGCTCATTAGTTTTTTCATGTTTAGATAGATTTTGTTTAAACTATTGTTGCTCACCTTTTTGTTAAGCGTGTATCTACAAGATAGCTAAATAACTTAACGTCTGATGTTAAAAAAAGTTTAACAAAATTGTTTTTTAAACAGTACTGGAAACTAAATTATTTGAAGAAAATCAATTGTAAATATATTTTCCCAATTATTTAATGCACTTAAATAAAGGCTAAGAAAGAAAAAATCCCCTGGCTCAAAAAACTCCCTGTAATTAGTATCCCTGTAATTTAGCCACCCTGCAATTTAACTTCCCCAAGTATTTTGACCATTAACAAAAAAAGCAAGCATGCTATGAGAAGACCTAGAAAATTTTACCCTTTTTCAGGGTAAAAGATTTCAGTCGTCGAATAGTCTTGCTTGCTTTTTTAGAAGAAGGTTAAAGTACCTTTCTTTTATCCTTTTGCTGCGCTGCCTTTAGAACTCCATCTGCGGCTGCCGCTGCTAGGTGTTCTTTTGGCTCCGCTCAGGTTAGGCTCGCGTTGTCCGCCACCTTGACCTTTACCGCCAGATGGCTTACCACCACCATTACCAGCTCTGCTATTGCCGCCACGAGAACCGCCACCACCACGTGAACCACCGCCACCTTTAGGTTTTTCAGTTGCCGCGCTCATCAGGCTTTGCCAGCTCATCGCATACGGATGATCTTCCGTTACCGGAATATTCAGCGCAATTAATTTTTCAATATCTTTCAAAAACTCTCTTTCTTCCGCATCGCAGAAAGAAAGTGCTGTTCCACTTAATCCCGCACGACCCGTACGACCGATTCTGTGTACATAAGTTTCTGGAATGTTTGGCAATTCATAATTGATCACATGTGCCAATTCATCCACATCAATACCACGTGCTGCGATATCTGTAGCCACAAGAATCCTTGTTGCTTTAGCTTTGAAATTAGTCAATGCCCTTTGTCTGGCGTTTTGTGATTTATTACCGTGAATTGCTTCAGCTTTAATTCCTACTTTAATCAGATCCTTAACGATACGGTCTGCACCATGTTTAGTTCTGGTGAAAACCAATGCTGTTTCGATCGACTTATCCTGTAAGATGTGAATCAATAAGTTTTTCTTATCGTTCTTAGCTACGAAAAACATTTCTTGTTTGATCTTTTCGGCAGTAGAAGATACTGGAGTAACCTCTACTTTCAGAGGGTTTGTTAAGATCGTATCTGCAAGTTTTTGAATCTCTTGGGGCATGGTTGCCGAGAAAAACAAAGTCTGTCTTTTTACAGGCAGCTTGGCAATTACTTTTTTAACATCATGAATGAATCCCATGTCCAGCATTCTGTCGGCCTCATCCAGAACAAAGATTTCAACATCCTTCAGGTTGATAAAACCTTGGTTCATTAAATCTAATAGTCTGCCTGGAGTGGCGATCAAAATATCTACACCACGGTTTAGCGCATCAGTTTGTGCTTTTTGGCCTACACCACCGAAGATCACCAAATGACGAAGCGGTAAGTTTTTACCATACGCTTTAAAGCTTTCCTCAATCTGGATAGCCAATTCGCGTGTTGGTGTTAAAACCAATGCTTTGATGTTCTTATGAACTTTAGTATTTGTGTGAGGCTTGCTTAGCAACTGAAGCATAGGAATTGCGAAAGCGGCAGTTTTACCTGTACCGGTTTGCGCGCAGCCTAATAGATCTCTGCCTTGAAGTATAGTTGGGATGGATTGTTCTTGTATAGGGGTAGGTTGTGTATAACCTTCTGTTTGGAGCGCTTTTAAAATTGGCTCAATCAGGTTTAATTCTTCGAATAACAATGTGTTTGTCTTTTAATGTATAATAATGAAACGAAAGAATATCGTTCAATGCAAAGATACGTATAACTTTTGGCTTTTAGGTAATTCGCTTATTTCTAGTTAAGTGGTTGCTGGTTAGCTGGTTTGTTTTCTTTGAAGCGGCTAAAAAATAATAAGGCGAGCACACAGAGTACAAAGCCAACGACTCCATTTAAGCGCAGTCCATAATCATGTCCGGGGTCTTTTCCATACACCGTCAGCATGGCGAAAATTGCAATTCCCAGCGTCTGACCGAGTTTAACAAACAGGTATTTTACCGCAAAAAACATCCCTTCATGATTTTCTCCTGTTTCTTCGGTGTCTTTCTGGGCAATATCGGCAAGGATGGCATTGGGCAGAATACCGAGTGCAGCAAGGGGGAAGGAAGCACAGCACACCAGGATTATCATCTGCATGGTGGGAGAAAAAGGAAGTTTTCCCAGGAAAAATATAGTCACAAATATCAGGCTGAGCACCCCAAAAGCAAGGAGCACCAATGGCTTCTTTCCAAATCTTTTAGCCCCATAATTGATGAAAGGATAGAAGACCAGCGATAGGAGTACCATGATGCCCATAAACTTCCCGCCGTCGGAATCTGGTAAACCTAATAACACAGTGACGAAGAACAGCAGTCCACTGGAAATGATGCTCAATGCGATGTAATAGCTGAAATCTGAAATCAGGTAATATTTGAAATTTGAATTCCTGAACGTGTTTCTTATCGCTGGCAGTAAAGCGATATGTGTTGGCTTGGCATTGGTATATTCTTTTTCATTGATAAAGATAATCGGCAGGATCATAACCAATCCGGAGAAAATACTGAGGCCCCAGATGGTATACTGCAAGGCTTCTGCACGTTCGGTTAACGGGAAAAATTGCTGTATCAGATCTGCATAATTATTACATAAAGCGGCCAGGATCATCCCCAATACAAAACCAACCTGCTGATACGTAGAAAGCCGTACTTTCTGATCAGCACTGTGCGTCAGCTCTGCCAGTAAAGCATTGTATGGAATGATATACGTGGTTACAGAAATGAAAAAACCGGCCAGCACAAAGGTCAGCCACCAAGCATTGGTAATGCTTTCGCCCTTCACTAATGGGTAGAAAACCAGCGCACAAAAAATAACTGCGGGTACAATCGCGTATTTCATGATCGGGATTCGCCGGCCTTTGGGATGATTGCTGGCATCACTCACCGAAGCTATAAAAGGATCATAAAGCGCGTCAAACAATCTGCCGGAGGCGGCAATGAGCGATAAAATATTGAAAGCCCCGAATACCAATAATTGCGGCACCAGTGGATATAAGCCTGAATTGTTTGGCGGCAGGTAAAAGTAAGGCAGCATCACAATGATCAGATTGGTCATGATGCTCCAACCCATCATTCCGGCAGCATAGGCGATTTCTTTTCTTAAAGGCAATGGTTTTATCGGCATATTCTATAATTCGGATACTGGTCTGTTTTAGGGCTAACTAGGTTTTATTGTTCCGTTTCAGGAGATAAGTATTTATAAAATAGAGCAGAATAAATCCGGCAAAGATCAGCAGACCATTTCTGCCGGCCTCTTTATCACTAAAATAGATGCTGAAGCCTACAAAAGAATAGGCGGCAATAAAAATCAATGGCAGCAGCGGATAAAATTTCATACTGTAAATGGTGTTCTTGTCCAGATGGGCAGTTTTTCTCCTTAGAAAAAAGATCGTTGCCGCAGAGCTGGCCATCCCGATACAGTCTAAAAATATAGTGTAATTTAAAATCTTATCGAAGGTTTGTGCGTAGAACAGCGTGAAAATAGAAATCACAGAAAATACGCTGAGACTTACAAACATCACGTCATTTTTCTTGCTCTTTTTACTAAAGACGGCAGGTAAAGCGCGCTCTTCGCCCATGGCAAACATCACCCTTGGGTTGCTCAGTAAATTCACATTGACATAGCCCAATACAGAAAAATAAACCAGGCAGGATAGGATGGTGAAACCCATTGGGCCGAATAATTTTCCGGCAAGGATGGCGGCAATACTTTCAGCAGTTTTCAATTGCTCAAATCCGATGACCTTTACATAAGCATAATTGATGGACATATACAGCAGAATAATAATGGCAAGACCGATCATGATAGCGCGGGGAATCACTTTGCTGGGTTCTTTAGTTTCGCCTCCGAAGTTGATGCTTTGCTGGTAGCCGCCAAAAGTAAAGGAGATTGCAATCAGGCACACGCCAAGTGCCTTCCCATAATCCATCCAGTTGGGCGCAACACCGGTGATCGTTTTAAATTCCGGTAAGCTATTGCTGATATTTGCGGCCCCAGGACCGGTAAAGATGGCGCAGATTAAGATCAGTACCATACCTATTTTCACCATAGATAACACATTCTGTGTCTTCGAGCTCACTTTTAAACCGAATAAATTGAGCAGGTAAAACAAGAAAATGGTCACTGCAGCAATCACAATCCTATAAAATTCCGTTTGCAGTTCCAGGGGAAGAATGATCTTACTAAAATATTCAGCACCAATGAGGGAAACGCCGGCAACAGAAGCTGCATTGGAAACTACAATGATACAATTGATGGCAAAGGCAATAGAAGGATGGTAAAAAGCAGAGAAAATCTTGTAATAACCGCCGGTAACGGGAAATCTGGAACCGATTTCGGCATAAGTCAGTGCACCGCAAAGCGCAACAAGTCCGCCAATGACCCATGCAGAGAAAAATAACTCCGGAACCTGTGCTGCTGCAGCCACATTTACTGGCGTCCGGAAGATGCCCATCCCGATCACTAAACTAATCACAATCATAGATAAGTCGAAGAGGGAGAGCTGTTTCTTCTCAGGCATAAGGGATTTGTTTTATTCCTTGAATATACGCGAAAATGTGTATTTGTTGAAACTTTGATGTTGATTCCCCAGCATATTACCTTAAATTTGTAATTCTACTCAAATTACATCATGGCTGAACCGAATTATAACGAAGATAGTATACGCTCCCTCGATTGGAAGGAACACATCAGACTGCGTCCCGGTATGTATATCGGTAAACTTGGAGATGGTTCTGCTCAGGATGACGGGATTTATGTATTGCTGAAGGAGATCGTCGACAACTCAATTGATGAGTTTGTGATGGGTGCCGGACGAACCATAGAAATTACCGTTTCTGATCAGAAAGTAAACGTCCGCGATTATGGCAGGGGAATCCCATTGGGTAAAGTGATTGATTGTGTGTCGAAAATCAATACCGGTGGTAAGTACGATAGCAATGCCTTTCAGAAATCTGTAGGTCTGAATGGCGTCGGTACCAAGGCCGTAAATGCTTTGTCCAATAATTTCGTGGTACAATCTTACCGTGACAATAAAACCAAAAAAGTAGAGTTTTCAAAAGGAGAGATCACCCTGGAGAATCCAGTCATTGATACTACACAGCGCAATGGTACTGCGATTACGTTCTATCCTGACGAAACGATTTTCAGAAACTACCATTACATCAGTGATTTTGTGGAAAGCATGATCTGGAACTATGTGTTCCTGAATGCCGGATTAACCATCAACTTCAACGGACAAAAATATTTATCTGAACGTGGACTTTACGACTTGCTGCACAAACACGCAGGAGCGGAAACGATTCGCTATCCGATCATTCACCTGAAAGGGAATGATATTGAGATTGCTATGACCCACGGCCAGCAATATGGAGAAGATTACCACTCTTTTGTAAACGGTCAGCATACTACTCAGGGAGGAACGCATCAGGCGGCATTCCGTGAGGCAGTAGTGAAAACCGTACGAGAGTTTTATAAAAAAGAATATGATGCTGCGGATATCAGGGCTTCCATTATTGCTGCGATTTCGATCAGGGTACAGGAGCCGGTTTTTGAATCTCAGACAAAGACTAAATTGGGTTCCCAGAATATGGGGCCAGATGGACCTTCAGTAAGAACGTTTATCAATGATTTCGTAAAGAAAGAATTAGACGATTACCTGCATAAACATACCGATGTAGCAGATGCTTTATTGAAAAGAATCTTACAGTCGGAAAGAGAACGTAAAGACATTGCCGGAATTAAAAAACTGGCCAACGATAGGGCTAAAAAAGCCTCCCTGCACAATAAAAAACTGAGAGATTGTAAGGTGCATTTCAACAGCACACATGAGAAAAGGTACGAAACTACCCTGTTCATTACTGAGGGAGATTCGGCTTCAGGATCGATCACCAAGTCGAGAGATGTGGATTGCCAGGCCGTATTCAGTCTGAAAGGAAAACCTTTAAACTGCTATGAGCTGACCAAGAAAGTAGTTTATGAAAACGAAGAGTTCAACTTGCTGCAGCATGCTTTAAATATTGAAGATGGCCTGGATGGCTTACATTATAACAATATTGTCATCGCTACCGATGCCGACGTAGATGGGATGCACATCAGGTTACTGATGATGACTTTCTTTCTGCAGTTCTTCCCGGATTTAGTGCGCTCAGGACACGTTTATATCCTGCAAACACCTTTATTCCGCGTTCGTAATAAGAAAGAGACGATTTATTGCTATAGCGATGATGAGCGTAAAGCGGCCATTACCAAGCTGGGCAATAAACCGGAAATTACCCGATTTAAAGGACTGGGAGAGATCTCACCAGATGAGTTTGGTTTGTTCATCGGAAAAGACATTCGTTTAGACCCAGTGATCCTGAAAGACCAAACGATTAAAAGCCTACTGGAATACTATATGGGCAAAAATACCCCAGACAGACAGCGTCATATCATCAAGAACCTGAGAATTGAAAAAGATACTTTGGAAGATATAGTCGCTCCGGCAGATCGCTCAAAGGCAGCTGCTGCATTAAAGGAAGCTGATGATGAAACCACAGATGAAGAAATGATCGCAGAATCTGCTTAATATAAGTTTCCGTAAATAAAAAAATGGCCGGTGAATCATTAGATCTACGGGCCTTTTTTTTTATTTACAAAAAAAGAATAGGGGTTAAACTATCCCTTCTTTAAATGAACCGTATCTTCCGGGTGCTGCGGAGGCAAGGCAGTCACTTCTTTTTCTACGACAACGACTTTAGTATGTACCGCATACTTGCTGGGTTTAATTCCAACGCTATATTTTTCCGCATAGGCCTGTGTAAATTCAGCTCCAAAATAAAGGATAATCGCTGTATAATAGATCCATAATAAGATCACGATGATTGATCCTGCGGCACCAAATGCAGAGGCTGGATTTCCATATTCTATATAAATACCAATCACATATTTACCAATACCAAAGAGTAAGGCGGTAAATAGCGCACCAATAATTGCGGGTTTCCATTTCAGTTCTACATCTGGCAATACCTTAAATATGATCGTGAAAATACTGGTCACCACGGTTAGCGTAACCGCATTGGTAACAATCAGCATCATCAGTTCGGAAACTTCTTCAAAGCTGATGTAAGCCGCAATCTTATGTCCCAGACCCACCACCACACTATTGACGACTAAAGAAACGAGCATTAAAAAACCTAAAGAGGCAATCAGTGAAAAAGAAAGCAGTCTATTCACAATGAGTTTTTTCCATCCTTTTTTAGGAACTGCTTTTACCTTCCAGATCAGGTTGATGCTATCTTGAATCTCAATGAAAACCGCAGTAGCACCAATGATTAAAGTGCCAATTCCGATGATCAATCCTAATGTACTCTTTCCGCTATAATTTGCATTGTTCACAAAGCTTCTCAGTTGATTGGCGGCATCTTTACCTACCATATCCCCAATTTCAGCAAAGAACTTTTCTCTCGGGTTGATGGTACTGATATCTGCAGTATCTCCTAAAAATAAGCTGGCCGCAGAAAGTACAATGATGATCAGTGGCGTTAAGGAAAATATGGTGTAATAAGCAAGAGCAGCGCTTAATTTCATTACGCGATCCTCCATAAAGCCTTTCCCGGCGGCAATAAATAGGTGCCCTGTGGCCTTAAGGAAGTCGAAAGTTTTCTTGATAAAATTCATGCTGCTGTTAGAATGGGTAACCAATACCCAGGTTAAAAGTTAAGTTTTGTTTTCTCCAGGTACTGCTGCCAAAATCGATGTCCTTGATCACCCATGCCGGTCCGGTAGGTAAATCAGGTCTCCTGATAGGGAAGGCAAGGTCCAAACGGATCACAAAGAAAGAAGCATCTACTCTTAAGCCCGCACCTGTTCCTACCGCCATCTGATTTAAGAAACTGTTAAATTTAAATTGCCCGCCGGGTCTGTCCGGATCATTTTTCCTCAGCCAGATATTACCTGCATCAATAAATGCCGCGCCATAAAGCATACTCACAATTTTGAAGCGAAGTTCAGAATTCAGCATGATTTTAATGTCACCTCCCTGATCTCTGAATTTTAATGTATCAGACACCTGAAATGTGCCAGGGCCCAATAACCTTGACCCAAAGGCGCGGATGTCACTGCTTCCCCCGGCAAAAAACTGACGAACGAAAGGGAGTGCCTTGCTATTTCCATACGCATAGCCCATACCTAAATTTAAACGATTGGCCCAGGTTACTTTTTTGTTGACCTTGTAATAGTTTCTTAAATCACCTTCCAGCCTGATAAATTGAGAAAGTGCGGTACCAAATATAGATTTTTGTCCTTGATCGTCTTTAGGGGCAAATAAGCCAAATAGAGTACCTGAGGTTTCTAGGTCAGCAGAGAAATAAATGTTGTTTCTTTTACTTTGATTTACCTGATCGTTATAGGTGAAATTATAGTTTAGGCCTATGATAAACTGGTTCTCTAAGCTGCTTCTTAACGAAGGACTGCTGGCAAATATCGTGGTATCTTTTACATTGGACCTCACATAATTAATCGAGATCGGGTTGAAAATGTGCTCCTTGTAAATGTTCTCTTTCCAGTCGTAACCAAACTCTCCTTTAATTGCATTTAAGCTGTAATCTTTTCTGTTTAGAATCTGATAAGAGGTTAGAATATTTGTTTTTGGAATGAATGCATTGGTACTATTGAACTTGAAAAATGGCAGCAGGAAACGTGGGAAGATCAACTTCGCCTGTCCAGTTAGGGAATAGGAGTTACCTTGTGCTTGCTGCGATCCCCTGATTTGCTGTTCAAAACCACCGCTGGCACTGATTTCCAACTGTTCAGCACCACGAAACACATTCCTGGTCGTTTGAGTAATCTTCACTTCTGAACCTACAAAGTTGTTCGACTTACTGGTTCCTATTACCTGGAAGGAAAGGGAATTTTTCTTTAAGGGTGTCAAATAAAAATTCACGTCCAGCTGGTTGTTTTTAAAGCTGTCTACAGGCAAAAAGTCTGCTTTTACCACCTTAAATGTACCAATATTTACCATCCTGTTTAAGGACTGATTATGGTCCTGACGGTTATACAATTCTCCTTTGTTAAAAAATACAAGGCGATCAAATACACCCAATTTAAAGGTATTCCTTGGGTCTTTAATGATGAAATCTTTATAAAGTACCGGTTTGCTGGCCCGGATTAAAGAATCAAATCTTAAGGAGTAATTAGGGTAAATGGTGATGTCATTAATGGTATAAGGTTTCAATGCTGCAGTTGGAGTAATCTCTTTTACTTTTAAAAAGATATTTACATGGTGCTTGCCAATTGTACTGTCTACCTGAAGAATCAGGTAATCTGGATTAAAGTAAAAATAACCACTTTGCTTCAGGTCATCATCAATACGCTCGCGCTCCGCTTTGAACACCTCAAAGTCGTAGAAATTACCTGGTTTAAGTAAACTTTTTGAAGCATTTGTGCGGATGATCGCGGCAATTCCTGAGCTGTCGGTTGGAAAATTGACCTTATTGATTTGATATCTATCACCTGTTTCAGCAGTATAAACTGCTTTAGCTCTTCTGTTTTTTACGATGGTATCTCCGGTTACTGTAGCTTGTAAATACCCTTGGCTAATTAAATAGCTAGTCAGCACAGCATTGTTATAAGGAATCTTAACCTGGCTTTGCAAAATAGGTGGTTCCCCAACTTTATTACGCAGCCAATAGCGAATACCTTTTTGCTTTTTGGGTTCTCCGGCCAGGTTATAGATGTATAACTTTATTTTCAATCCTAAGAATGATTTGTTAGGACGTGGTCTGGTTTTAGCCTCTAGAACGCCCTTCACATCTTTCTCCTCAGAAATCTTTCCTGATGAATCTGGGTTGATCCTTACCGTCGCACCTGTATATAAGTTCTGTCCAGCCGGCAGGTATTTAATATTGCTGCAGGCAGAAAATACCAGGCAAAGACTCATAAAAAATAAAGGTCTAATTCGCTTTCTCATTTTTGGGCTTCTGTTCTTTTTTAATCGTTCTTCTGTCTTTAAATCTTCTAAAGATCTCACTGAATTTATTGTAATCTACTACCAATGCAAAACCTAAACCGGTTTCTATGATCTGACCTTCAATAATACCTTCCGTTTGGTTCCTTCTGTAGGCACGTAGGCGGTAACGTCCGTCCTTAGATAGTAAATATTCTATGTTAACGTTTCCAGCAATGTTGCTGGCATTTTCATTATTCTGACCAGAACCTCCTTCTAATCCAAAAGAACTTCCTACTGTTACCGTCAGTCTGTCGTCTAAAAGTTTTTTGGATAACCCAATTTCCAACTCCGTACGGTTTTCTAATTTTCCGGTAGAATAATCCTCCGAAGTATTCAGTCCGAAGTTCACATCTACTCCTTTAATCAGATCAGAAGCCAGGTTGTTCAATTGCTGTGTCAATAGCTTGCTCACACTTTGACGAGCATAATTCGCCACAAGTCCATTTCCGCTTCCTGCTAAACTTTGGAAAGGATTATCTGCAACAAAGCGTTCCAGTGCCAGTAAAGCAAATACCTGTTTGTTCAATTCACTCTCATTGGCATTTACCTGTTGTAATTTGGTGTATACCTGGCCTCCAATAATTCCGCGTTCATTTTCCGGTAAGTCCAACTTGAAGTTGATGATTGGTTTCATAATTTCCCCGGTGATCATCAGGTATACCTGGAATGGGAATTTTTGTTTGGATTGAGTTCTTGTCGCATCACTCACCTGATCTGCGATCAGGTCAATAGCAGGGGCATTTACCTCATACAATGCGGTGATGTCCACGTTTGCGGATGTTGGCTCACCAGTCCAAACAATACTGCTGCCTTGCTGGATTTTAAATTCTCTGGTTGCCAGACCGCCAACAGAAAGTTTGTATGATCCATCACTCAACTCATACCTTCCAGTCATACTGATCTTGCCACTTGGATCCATGGTCGCATTTAAAGTACCTTCTCCTTTTACCTTCAACATATCGCCATTTGAAGGGTCAACGACTACGTTAAACTCAGCTTCTTTATCCATTTCTATATCTACACTCAGATTTATACCTTGGATTGGTGCTTTATTGAGGCTGTCCGCTGCACTTGATAATGCCATTTTACCATTAAATGGTGGTGCACTCTCATCTATAAACTGAACTACGCCTTCCTGATCTATAACAGAAGGATCTGAACTTGGCATGGCAAAGAAGAATTTGGTTCCTTTGTTAACGGACATCGCGATAGTGATCTGTGGCTGATTTAGATCTCCCCGTATTTTAAAGGCTCGGGTGCTGACAAATACTTTACCATAAATCATGTCATTATCGGCTTCCGTTGAATTCATCAGCCTGAAATTATCGGCAGAAATGTCTAATCCAAAACGAAAGTCGGTATAGGTTTTTGTATACACCATTCCATTCACTTTTAGCGACTGATTTAAGGAATCCAATACTGTAAAATTGTTGAACTTAATCCCTTCCTCATTGAAGCTGATGGTTTCATTTGGCATTCTGAAATACGAATTCACGTAGGTAGCAGTAAATGCAGCCTGGTTAAATTTCACTTCACCACGGATGACAGGTGATGTTAAAGCACCTTTAACTGACATTTCCCCGCTGATCGTTCCAGAGCCATTTTTAATCTGACCCATAGAAACACTTTCCAGCTGTTTCAGGTCTATCTTATCGACATGTAACGTTAAATCTAAAGCACTTTCAGGCGCAGTATAGTAGAAGCCATTAGCCCTAAGTTCATGAACGCCAGATAAGGATATATTCGTTTCAAATGCATTTTCTGTATTGTTATTGACAGCCAGGCGTAAAGTTCCTAGCTGGTCTTTCTGATAACGCAGTTGATCAATAGTCAGGTTAGCTTCAAACTTCGGTGTGCCCATCAGGTCTTTTGCATCTACCGTACCATTGATTGAACCACCAACTAAAGAACTATCCTGTTCTGCAAACTGAGTTAATGTCTCGATTTTGAAATCTTTGAACAACACTTTTAATGGCGCATTAGGCTCATTACTCACACTGTTTACACTCAAGAGTTGGTTATTTCTGCTGATGTCAAAATTCCTGGCTAGGATGCCGGATTGTCCAAACTGAATGTAATTGTCTGCTGCCACCACCCATTTCTGGTAGTTCAACAGTAGTTTTTGTGGATCCAGACTAAATCGGAAATCTTTATTGATCGATTGGAAAGTACCGCCCAGCAGGTATTTATCTTTCAGCTTGCTGTCTCTTAAATAAATGTTAACGCCTAAGTTATTGTTCACTGCATCTCCGCTAACCTCTGTATTGTAGAGATTAATCGATGAGCTTTGCAGGCTTTTTACCGTCAGCTTATAATTGATTTTCTGGTTTGTATTGTCAATGCTCAATTTGGTGCTGTCTACCTTGTAATCACCATAAACTACATGAGGAACCCAGGCTTTCATCGCTAAACTGTCTTTCTTTGTATCCAGCAATCCGTAGATATAGGAAGGGGAGAAGGTGGTTAGCGAAGGCACAAAATTCTGTATAAATTTAGGGTTGTAAATTTTAGCGAAGAAGCGAATCCGCTGATCAGGAATCTGTTTTACTTCTCCAAATTGATAGTATTTATTAATTTGATTGGTAACAGCTGTAGCCAGATTCGTTAATTGATACTTTCCGTCTATGCGGGCGCTCATCAGCTCTGATTTTAAGGTCAGCAAGCTTTTTTCTGCAGTGGTTTCTGCGTGAAGCTGAATGGTGTCCACGTTGAATTTTGTGCCCTCTTTTACCACTTGTAAGCCTTTGATAAAGAGGTCGCCATTCAGGTAATCGACATCCGCAGTGCTCAAGTCTGCATCTATTGTTCCTGCAACTTTAAATTCCGTCGGACTAAAGTTCAACGCTTTAAGGTCTACCTGCGTCAAGTCTATTTTTGCTTTTACGGCAGGATATTTACCAGCTATATTTACAGCGGCAGTTAGGTTGAAGTTCAGGTTACTGTCGGCCATATTGCTTTTCAGGTTTAACTTCTGCTGCACATATGTACCGTTCAAACTCAGGTTTCTGTAAGTGTATTTGTTATAAACAGCACTCAGCACTTGTCCATTGATCTTAACTGCGGCAGTTTTTGGATCTAAGCCGGTCCCATTGATATGCGCTTTAACAGTGATTCTACCCAGCTGTGCTTGTTGTTTTAACAGCTTTCCAACATTGAAATTGTTCAGGTTGATATCAGCGGTATATTGTTCTTTTCCTTTCGGCCCTTTCATGTTTGCCAGTAATTTGGCGGATCCCATATCCGTATTGATATTAAAGCCAGTATTAAAATTGGTTAAGGAACCGGTAAATTTACCATTGGCCTGAATCGTATTTGGAAGTTCTATATTGGTTGGCAATGTTCCTTTAGGGATCACCACCATCAGGTCTTGTTTGGTCATTGAAAACTGCTTAATGTTCAAGTCTGCATACAGCTTGTTCATGTCCGGCAAACCTCTGACTTTACCATTGACGTCGATTTTGGTGTTTTTTAAACCACTGGCCTGGAAACGTAGGATGTTCAGGTTATTTAGATAACCATTTAAACTGCCATCGATCTTTAACTTTTCATTTCTATAAGCAGCAGGAACTGCATCAGAGAAATAAACGGCATCCTTCAAACCTATAATAGAGTTTTTAACCACCAGGTTAATTTTTACCCTTTCCGGATGTTTGGTCAGATCATCCATTGAGGTGTACGTCAATGAAGTGGCATTTTCAACGGAAGTATTCGGTGTTTTTAAGATAAAGTTTTTAACGTAAATCGCTTTGTCAGTATAAGAAACATCACCTTGAAGTCTCGACAGCTGGAAGCCACTTTTCTCTTTCATAAACCCTTTTTTGACCTTCACCTTGATGCCCTCTGGATTGTAACTTAAACCCTCGGCGATCAGATCCAGATCCCGGATTTTTAGATGGCCCAAGTCCATGCCTTTAGTTGGCTTGGCACTAAGGTCGTCATACTGTATGTTGTTTTTTGAAAGGTTTAGCTTGCTTAAAAGTAATGAAATCGGAGCTGATTCAGCTGGAACTACGGCGCCCTTTTCGGCTGTTCTGGATTTATCAGCAGCACCTGATTTTTCAGTGGTTACGTTTTTTGCGGTTGCCCCGGATTTCCCTGTGGATGATGCTTTTGAAGGTGCTGCAGGTTTAAACGCAAACAACACATCAGAATTGTTTAACGTCGCCTCTTCTAACTGGTAATTGCTTTTCGTTAAATCTGCCATCAGTTTATTAATCGAGAATTCTTTCAGGTTTACTTTTGCCTTCATCTGTGTAGCGGAGGCTTTATAATCTACCGTAGAATTGTTGATTTTTCCAGTGGCAACGTTATATTTATTATGGGTCAGATCGGCAATTAACTGCGTCAATACCACCTCATTCAAGTTTACATCCGCACTCATCTGCGACACCTGGTCGTCAAAATTGATCTTCACATTATTAAAGCCAAAATCCTGGATCTCCACTAAAGGAAGCTTTCCTGATTCCGTTTTTGCCGTATCTATACTTTGTTCCAGGTGTGCTTTCAATACTGTAAGCGGTTTCCGCTGTGCGTATTTTAAATCGGTATTTTTTAGGGAAAGGGATTTGATCACATAGCGCTGCTGATCCATATCAAAATCCTTAATGTCGGTTTTAAATTCACCAAGATTAAGTTTCATCTCATTTCCTGCCACATCATCACGGTAAACAATTCCAATATCTTCCAGGCTGATTTTGCTGACCGAAAATTTTAGGGTAGAGGTCGTGTCTTTTTCCACCTGATCTTCCGGTTTATTCTGATCAGACATGAATGCGTCTACTAAAAAGGAGAAATTGAATGTGGTATCCGGATTAACTCTGGTCACATTTGCCCTGATTTTTTCTAAGGAAATATTATTGATCTCTACTTTATTGTTTAATATTTTGAACAGATTGAGGTCGACAGCCAATTTCTGCGCGTACAGTAAAGTGTCACCTTTTCGGTCTTCCAGGTAAAACTTATTCAGCACAATGTCCTTCGGAAAGGCAATATGAATGCTTTCCAGACGAACTTCGGTCTTGGTCTTGTTTTTTAAATAACTGATCGCCTGATCTTTTACGAAGTTTTGGACAGCAGGAATGTTTAGTGAAATCGCAAGCAGAACCACTAGCAAAATGAGGCTGGCGATAATCCATAGTACGACTTTAAGACTTTTACGTATATATTTATTCAATTGACTTAAATTGATAGTTTGTAGTATTATTGGTTAACTAAAACCATGCCACCGGACAGGTTTTGGAGCGATATTTCTATAAGTACAATCAATATAATAAAATTGTTTATGAAGTCTGCTAAAATTTGATGTTCAGTATAATTTCGAAATTTGTATGTTTAGCCCATGGAAGAAAGAAACTTCACAATCAGCTACCAGTCATTTCAGGGACTGGAAGCATTAAACGAAAAAGATCAGGCATTGTGCTTAAAGGCCGAAGAAGCCTTGAAAACCTCATATTCTCCGTATTCCGGATTCAAAGTAGGAACAGCTATACAGTTAAAAGGTGGGAGAGTGGTACTGGGCAGTAACCAGGAAAATGTAGCTTATCCTTCAGGATTATGCGCGGAAAGAGTGGCCTTATTTGCAATCGGTTCAGAAGATCCGAATGCAGTGATTGAAAGTATGGCAATTACCGCAAAAACTGATAACTTTGTCATTGAAAAACCGGTGACTTGCTGTGGCGGCTGTTTACAGGTCATGGCAGAGTTTGAACAAAAGCAAAATCAAGAAATTGAAGTCTTGTTCTATTGCATCAACGGGGAAATTTTAAAAGTTAAAGGGGTAAAAAATCTGATGCCTTTCGCATTTGTAGAATCGCGGCTTTCAGTATAATTCAATCCTTATATTTACAGCATACAATCCATTCTTGATGAGCGACGAAATAGAAAAAAACATAAACGAAGAAAGCAAACACACTGTAATTCCTATCAATGGACTTTATGAAAATTGGTTCCTGGATTATGCTTCTTATGTGATCCTAGATCGGGCCGTACCACACATTAATGACGGTTTGAAGCCAGTTCAGCGACGTATTTTACACTCTCTGAAAGAGATGGACGACGGCCGTTTCAATAAAGCCGCAAACGTGATCGGGAATACGATGAAGTATCACCCGCACGGGGATGCTTCGATTGGTGATGCCATGGTTCAGATCGGGCAAAAAGACCTGCTGATCGATTGCCAGGGTAACTGGGGTGATCCAATTACCGGCGACAGCGCTGCGGCGCCTCGTTATATCGAAGCCCGCCTCTCCAAATTTGCCAATGAAGTGGTCTTCAATGGAGATACGACCGTATGGCAATTGAGTTATGATGGCCGTAACAATGAACCCGTTACTTTACCTGTAAAGTTCCCTCTGCTATTGGCACAAGGAGCAGAAGGTATTGCTGTTGGTTTGGCGACGAAGGTCATGCCTCACAATTTTATCGAATTGCTGGAAGCTTCCATTGAAGTTTTAAGAGGGCAGCGCCCAAATATATTACCAGATTTCTTTACCGGAGGAATGGCCGATTTTTCTGCCTATAATGAAGGTATGCGTGGTGGTAAAGTACGGGTAAGAGCCAAAATCACAGAAAAAGATAAGAAAACTTTAGTCATCACAGAGATTCCTTTCAGCACCACTACCGGTTCTGTAATTGATAGTATCCTCTCTGCAAATGATAAAGGAAAGATCAAAATCAAAAAGATTGAGGACAATACTGCCGCGCATGTGGAGATTGTGGTACAGCTTGCCCCTGGTATCTCACCAGATGTGACCATTGATGCACTCTATGCCTTTACTTCCTGCGAAGTCTCGATCTCTCCAAATACCTGTATCATTAAAGGAGATAAACCTCATTTCCTGAGTGTAAACGATATTCTAATTGAGAATTCACAAAACACAAAGGCTTTACTGAAACTGGAATTAGAAATTAAATTAAACGAACTTCAGGAGAAGATTTTCTTTAGCTCATTGCTCAAAATCTTTATTCAGGAGGGAATGTATAAAAATGCGGAGTATGAGAACTCCACTAACTTTGATACGGTAGTAGAGGTGTTGAACAGGCTGTTCGAACCTTTTACACCAAAGTTGTACAGGGTGATCCTGCCGGAAGATTTCAAAAAGCTGATCGATAAACCGATGAGCAGCATCACGCGCTTCGATGTGAAGAAAGCGGATGATCAGATGCAGGCCCTGGCGGATGAGATCAAAGTAGTGAAAAATCACCTGCGCCATTTAACAGATTATGCCATTGCCTGGTTCCAGAGATTACTGGATAAATATGGCAAAGGAAGAGAAAGAAAAACAGAAATCCGTTTATTCGATAGGGTAGAAGCTTCTAAAGTGGCTTTGGCCAATGTGAAACTGTACCTGAACAGAGAAGACGGTTTCATTGGTACCGGTTTGCGTAAAGATGAGTTTGTAGCCGATTGTTCGGATATCGATGAAGTGATCGTGTTCAGGGAAGATGGAAAATGTATCATTACCAAGGTAGCGGATAAAACATTTGTGGGTAAAGGAATTCTGCATGCACAGGTATTTAAGAAAGGTGATGAACGGACGATTTATAACCTGATCTATAAAGATGGAGCAAGTGGCATTTCTTACGTGAAACGATTCGCTGTAGTCGGCATTACCCGTGATAAAGAATACGACCTGACCAAAGGCAGTAAAGGGTCTAAAGTACTTTATTTTACGCCTAATCCTAACGGAGAAGCGGAAATCGTCACGGTGATGTTAAAACCGCATACGAAATTAAAAAAACTGCAGTTCGACCTGGATTTTGCGGAAATCGCGATCAAAGGACGTGGCTCACAAGGAAATATTGTTTCTAAATATCCAATCAAAAAGGTCTTGCTGAAAAGTAAGGGTGTTTCTACCTTATCTGGATTGAAAATCTGGTATGACGAACTATTGAGAAGATTAAATGTGGACGGCAGAGGTAAATACCTGGGTGAATTTGACGGAGATGATAAAATCCTGCAGGTGCATAAAGATGGCTGGTATGAGCTGAGTACTTTTGATTTGACCAATCACTTTGATGCTGATTTGATCCTGATTCAAAAGTATGATCCTGAAAAACCATTTACGGTAGTTCAATATGAAGGTAAAGCGAAGAACCATTTCGTGAAACGCTTTGTTTTCGAACCGATTGCAGTAGGTAAAAAACTCAGCCTGATCTCTGAAGAAAATGGCTCAAAGTTCCTTTACCTGACCAGTAATCCTGAAGCAATGCTGAAGGTAGATGTGTTGAAAGGTAAAACACAAACGCCGGAGACCCTGGAAATCCTGCTTTCTGAATTTATTGACCTGAAAGGAATCCGTGCAAATGGAAATCGTTTAACACAGCATGATGTTCAGCATATCGAAATCTTCAACCATGAAGAAGAAGAATTAGAAGAACTAGGAAAAGCGGATACCATTACAGAGGAAGAATCGGAGGATACAGCCTCAGCAAATGAAAGCGGAACTGCTGTGGAAAACAATGGGGAAAGTGAAGATGAAGATGAAGATGAAGATGAAGATGGTGAAAAGGATGCTGACGATCAGGATGGTGATGATGAACCCACACCACCTAGTCCGGAAACTCCAGTACAGGCTGAGGAAATTGCAGTAACACCTGAAAAGGCAAGCGCAGCAGCCGAAAACGGACCTGCAGTAGAAAACATAACAGCAGCAGTTCCAATAAAAGAAACAAAGCCGAAAACTAAAAAGGTGGCATTGGAAGAAAATACCTCAGCAGCTCCTGTTGTGGAGAAACTGTTGGTAAAAGAAGATATTGCACATTCAAATGTGGATAACTCTGTGGATAAGGCTGTGGAGAATAAAGAAAAGCCAGTGCAGAAGAAGCCTTTTAATTCCCCTGAAAAAGAGGTTCTTAAGTCTGCCTCTGAGGCTGTGGAAAAACCGAAGCAGGCAGTGGCGCCAGTTGAGGAGAAATCAGCAGCTGCTCAGGAAAACACAGGAGCAGCACCAGCAGAAACAGAGAAGCCTAAGAAAGCATGGAATGCTAAGAAAGTTCCTTTAGAGATCACGAATAGAGATCAGCTGGATTTGTTTTAAATCCTTTTGAGCGGTTTGGACTGATCAAAAAATCATCAATAAAATGAGCCCATAAAGTATATAACTTTATGGGCTCATCTTTTTATAAGTGATTGTGCTTTATTTTTGTCGGGCTTGCTGCATCGGATTGCCGCCTGTAGAGCTGCCTCTAGGGGCTTGCTGCTGCTTGAAAAGCTCAAACCTGGAAGGCTGTGCTTTTCTTGGCCAGGAGTTGTTATTCTCGTCTATATCGGCCGTTTCACGATAGGGGTCAAGCTGAATGGAGGTAACTTCCTTGTCTTTTGCAAATACCTTGGTTACCTGATTTTCATTCTTTCTCCAGATATAGGCAGGAATGCGGTCAAGCTCCTTGCTGCCATCTTTAAAAGTCCATTCAATAATAATTGGCATCACTAGTCCACCTTCATTAGAAAACGATAATTCATAAAAGTTCTTTTTGCTTTCATATAGTTTTTTCTCCTCCGCAGATAATGAACCGTAGTATTTTTGGAACTGTTCATCTGCAGTTTTGCTGACTTCAAAACGGTCAAATTTATTATAAAAATCCATTAAGCTCGTGTCCTGTTCTACCGCGAATTTTACACCCTCTTTTCTGTTTCTGACTCTGCTGATGTTTTCATTGTTTTTTTCATAGGACTTTTGGTCTTCTTTATTTTCTAACGCCTGTTTCTTGCTGTCCATACGGTAATAACGGACCTCATTTAAGGCAATGTCAACAGGATCTGTTCCAAAAAACCAGCCTCTCCAGAACCAATCCAGGTCTACCGCAGAAGCATCTTCCATCGTGCGGAACAAATCAGCCGGTGTAGGGTGTTTAAAAGCCCATCTTTTCGCGTATTCTTTAAAGGCATAGTCGAAGAGCTCCCTGCCCATAACCGTCTCTCTGAGGATATTTAATGCGGTTGCCGGTTTCGCATAGGCATTCGGCCCAAAGTTGATGATGTTTTCAGAATTGGTCATGATGGGCTCCAGCTGATCTTTAGGCATTTTCATATAATCAACGATTTTATGTGCCGGACCACGCTGTGATGGATAATTGTTGTCCCATTCCTGTTCCGCCAGATACTGGCAAAAAGTATTCAATCCTTCGTCCATCCATGACCATTGGCGCTCGTCTGAATTTACAATCATTGGAAAGAAATTGTGTCCAACTTCATGGATAATTACCCCGATCATGCCATATTTTGTCGATTCTGTATAGGTGCCATCTTTTTCCGCGCGACCGTGGTTGAAACAGATCATCGGGTATTCCATACCATTAGCTGCCTCCACAGAAATCGCCACCGGGTAAGGATAAGGGATGGTATGTTTTGAATATACTTTTAAGGTATGGTCAATTACTTTAGTTGAGTACTTGCTGTAAAGCGGATAAGCTTCGGGACCATAATACGACATCGACATGATCTTTTTACCATTGATGGTGGTAGCCATCGCATCCCAGATTAATCTGCGGGAAGATACCCAGGCAAAATCCCTGACGTTTTCGGCTACATAAGTCCATGTTTTTGTGCTGGTTGCTTTTTTAGCTAAAGCAGATTTTGCCTCCTTCAGGTCTACAATTTCTACCGGAGATTTTGCAGTTTGAGCAGTATTCCATCGTTTTAAACTGCTGCTGCTGAGTACTTGTGCGTAATTCTGGCATTCGCCTGTGGCACCCAGCACATGGTCGGCAGGAACAGTCATGTGTACTTTATAGTTTCCAAATACCAATGCAAATTCTCCTCTTCCTTCGAATTGTTTGTTCTGCCAGCCCTGGTAATCGGAGTAAACCGCCATTCTTGGGAACCATTGGGTGATGGTGAAAAGATAATTGTCATCTTCGGGGAAGTATTCATAACCACCTCTGCCATGAACAGTCATCCTGTTGGAAATGTTATAAGTCCAGGAGATCTTTAATTTGTATTTCCCTTTAGGCTGAAGCACTGCCGGAAGGTCAATCCTCATCATGGTATTATTGATGGTATAAGGAAGTTTAGTCCCTTTTTCATCGGTCACACTGATAATTTTTACGCCCAGGTCATTCGGACTGTTGATGATGCCTGCCAGATCTTCGAAATTCATTTGATTGCTGATTTTGCTGGTTTCCGTCAGCTTGTTATCGCTGGTAGATTTATGTTCATTTTCATCCAGCTGCACCCATAAATAGCTGAGCGGATCAGGGGAATTGTTGTAATAAGTAATAGATTCTGAACCTTTCAGGCGTAGATTTTTCTCATCCAGTTCCGCATTGATTTCATAATCGGCACGTTGCTGCCAATAGGCTGGTCCTGGAGCTCCGGAAGCGGAGCGGTAAGAATTTGGGTCAGAAATGATGGTTCCCAACTGTTCAAACTTGTTGCCGTGATTGGATCCGGGATTGTTCAGATATTGTGCAGTGCTGTTGAAACCGATAACAAGTAAAGCAATCAGCAGTAAATTTCTTTTCATTAGTTATTCTTGAGGTGGTGGTTTGATTAAAATTGGTGCTGTGGTAAAATATTCTTGCCGATTTAAAAGGCAGCGGAAAAACGTTCAGCAGCCATGATCAAAGAGATACCAAATATAGCAGATGAAACAAAGAAAGTCCAGTCCCAGCGTTTAATTTTAAATACGCCAATAAGGATCGTGGAAAATAAAAGAATTCCGATGACAATGATCACCTGACCGAATTCCAATCCAAGGTTAAAAGCCAAAAGCTCAGGTACAATATTGCTGCTTTTCCCAAGTAAACTTTTCAGGTAATTGGAGAAGCCCAGGCCATGGATGAGGCCGAAAAATAAAGCCAGCAGGTATTTGAAATTTGTTCCTCCTTTTTTTTGTCTTTTGTTTAAAATATTGCCAGCCGCTGTGATCAGGATAGTCACAGGAATCAGGAATTCAATCAATGGCGTGTGCAGACTGATGACTTTAAAAACGCTTAAAGCGAGGGTGATACTATGCCCAATGGTAAAAGCAGTCACCAGAATCAGGACTTTCTTCCAGTCGCTGAGGGTATAGGTAACGCAAAGTACCACTACAAAAAGGATATGGTCGTATCCTTGCCAGTCTAAAATGTGTTGCCAGCCTAACTGGAAATAAAGCCAAAAATCTTGCATTGTGAATTGAATTCGTAATTTCGAATTAATTATACACACATTTTTTTAATTTCAGGGCATCCAGAAGGCTATGTTGAATATTCTATTGATTTATCTGTTACCTATTTTTCATCCGTTCTACGTAAGTGTAACGGAGATTACACAGGATCCCAAATCAAAAGTGCTGCAAATCAGTGTACGTGTGTTTTTTGACGACCTTGAAAAAGCGCTGGACCATCAGTATAAAGAAAAGGTAAATATTTTGAAGCCCGTAGACCGTAAAAAAGTTGATTTACTCCTGGCTGATTATATCAGGAAGCACCTGCAGCTTAAAGTCAATCAGCAAAATTTGAGTTTTAAGTACCTGGGTTATGAGATCGAAGAAGATGCCGCATGGTGTTACTTTGAAAGTCCTGCCCTTCCAGCCATTAAAAATATCGAGGTTAAAAATGACCTGCTCTTTGCCGAGCATGAATCCCAGTCTAACATGATCCATGTTACGGTGAACGGGAAAAGAAAAAGTACCAAACTAGACAATCCTAAAAGTTCGGCCAGCCTGTTTTTTTAATCAACTGCTCATTTTGTGTTTTTTATATTTTTTCAGGAAAGATAGCCCGATGGTTTAACTTCTGATTAATCCTGGATTTTACGGGATTTAGACTTTATTTTGTCCTTTTATTGCTTTGCCTCCCTTTTACTTTTGTTTTGCTGCAATCAAAAGAGGAGCAAAACAATAGCAAAAGAAAAGTAAAACAATAGCAAAACAGATAGCGGTCTAAAGCCCGTTTTATTCCAGGTTTCCTGAGGCCTATTTACCTTGTTTTTGTTTAACTCCCGACACGCTTTCTTGTTTTTTTTAAAATGCTATCTCTGATCTTTTAGAAATATTGCTGGAAATTTGTATTTCTTGAAATGCGTGTCTTGTTAATTTTATGGAGCTCCAGCTTATCTAAATTAAATACAGGTCATAAAAAAAGGAGATCCATTGGATCTCCTTTTAAAATATCGGAATAGCAGTGCTATTATTGGTATTGTATGTAAAGCGGCACTGGTTTTAGCTTCAATAACTCTTCCGGAGTCATCAATCTGTTTGGTGCTTTTTTCAAGTCATTCTTATAGAACAATTTAAATCCTGTGAATTGAACTGGTTCAGGGAAGATAAAGTGACGGTAAGTTCCGATTTTAAGATCCGGTTCACCCCATCCATCCATGTGCATCACTATTTGAACTTCCGGACGAAGTTTAATGTTCTTATAGTTCGTCACCATTTTACGGGTGAAACGGTGAACTACAAATACTTTTGGAGGAAGGTTGTATTTTTTTACCAGGTTAGCCAGGTATTCGGATACATAGTTAATGTCTGCAGCATCATAAGTGCCAATTTTCTTTCCTGGTTTACTGCCATCTTTCATAGAGAATTCCGGATCAATCCCTAAATGTACCTGAGGCATTTGCAGGTATTTTTCTAGTCTTGGCAATTCTTTTTGAATGCTGCTTAAGCCTACCTGAATATCTAAAAATACAATTGCATTCTGCATTTTAGCAATAGCTAGAACGGAGTCAATCTGTTTATCACCCATACGGTTAATGTACATTCCGTCTTTTCCTGGTGTACCACTTGCTACAGAAGCAATGTAATGCACACCTGGCTGTACCGGCGTACTTGGATCTGCCTTTTCCCAATGTTTAACTTCTTTGTTTAAGCGGCTCCACATTTCTTTAGGAGCATATTCACCTAATGCACCCATTTTTTTAGAATGTAAGTTTCCGTAATAAACAACAATACGTTTAAATGGCAGTATAGCACCTGCTAATGGATATGGTCCTTTTCTTAGTCCCCAGTTTCCTGTGGTATCGCCATTGGCCATTTTACGAACCAGGGCATTGTATTTTGCAGTATCTACCGGTTCGCGTACTGAGCCTATTTCAGGCTCTGGGGTAGCTAAGGTATCTCCATTGGCAGTAACCGCCTTTGTCTTATCGTTCGTTTTCTTTGCGTCAGAAGTGCAGCTAATGAATACACCTAGCGATGCCATTCCTATCAAAACTCTTCCTGCTAACTGAGGTATTTTCATATAAGGGTAATTGTTTTTTAAAGATAAATATTGTTACAAGTATAACACTCTTTAAAGTAATAAAAAAGCGGTTTGATAAAGCAGGCTGCTATTATTTATTAGTCTCGTTAGAATTATTCTAAATAATATTTGGAATAATTCTAAATAAGTCCTTATACTTGTAGCACTATTTGAAATGATTCTAAATAATTGAATAATGAAACGATTGCTGTTACTTCCTATTTTACTTCTTTTTCTCTTCATTACAGTGAATGCTCAGGAAAAAGGTGGATTTATCTCTGGAAAAGTAAATACAGCAGATGGCAGGCCAGCTGGAAACGTATTGGTTTTTATCAGAGGCTTGAAAAGTATTGCTTATACTACTGCTGAAGGAACCTTTAAAATATTTTCTCCACAGGGCACACAAGTATTGGTTGTTCAAACGGCTACCAAAAAACAACTGGAACAGTCAGTTACGGTAATGGCCAATCAGTCGCAGGAAATTCCTGCAGTCCGCTTAAAAGAAAATTCTTACGAACTTAACGAAGTAGTGATTACTGGTCAGTACGAACCACAATCCTTACGAAATTCTGTTTATAATGTCCGCACGATTAGCAGTGAAATGATCCGTTTACGGGGGGCAACAGAGTTGAAGAACATATTAAGTACCGAGTTGGGCATCCGCTTTATGACAGATCGGCCAACCGGAATCAGCAGTCCTGAGTTAATGGGTGTATCTGGTGCAGGGATTAAAATCCTGCTGGATGGTGTCCCGATGATGGATCGTGGTACAGGTAAAGAAAGTTTGGGACAGATTGATATCAACACTGTAGAGCGTATCGAAATTGTAGAAGGTCCAATGTCTGTGATTTACGGAACAGATGCCATGGCTGGTGTGATCAACATCATTACCAAAAGAGGCAGACAAGATCATTTTTCAGTAACCGCCAGAGTTCAGGAAGAAACTGCGGGCAAAGAATATGATGCCTTTGATGGAAAAGGAACACATAATGAGTTCCTGGGTTTCAACTGGCAGAAAAACGGCTGGAATGTGGCCGCTTCCGGAAGCCGTAATAATTTTGGTGGCTGGCAAGGAAATAAAACCGGTCGTGAACAGGAATGGTTGCCTAAAAATCAATGGCTGACCTCGGCAGCTGCCGGATATAAAAATGGAAAATTCGATTTATGGTACCGCTTCAATGGAGCTGATGAGAGTTTGAAGCTTTTAGGCCCAATGACCAATTCACCTAAAGTATCGGATAAAGAATACATTTCTAAACGCTGGTTCCACCAATTACAGGGATCTGTATTGGTAAATGATAAGCTGAGCATCGATGCTGCCGCCGCTTATACAGACTATAGCCGCCGGACTTTATCAACGGATTTGGAACTGGCTACAGGCAAAGAAACATTGTCTTTAGAACAGGGCGCACAAGATCTGGATGAATTGGGCACAGTGTTCTTTAGAGGTACTGTTCAGTATAAAATATCGCCGGAAATGATTTTACAGCCAGGTATTGAATATAACAGAAATTCTGGTCAGGGCGGCAGGATTAGCGGATCACCAGTGATCAATGATTATTCATTTTTCTTGTCCACACAATGGCAGGTAAATGAAGCCATTCAATTGAAACCTGGTTTCAGGCTGACTAAAAACTCCATCTATAAAGCGCCTCCAATTATTCCTTCCTTACATTCAAAAATCAGATTGAATAAAGACCTTGACCTTCGTTTATCGTATGCACGAGGCTTTAGGGCACCTATGCTTAGAGAGCTTTATTTTTACTACAAAGATGCCAACCACGACATCGCCGGTAACCTGGACCTGAAAGCAGAATACTCCAATAGTTTTCATGGCTCTCTTGCCTGGGCTGTAAAAACGACTCCAGATCTGCGCTTCAATACGATTGTGAGTGGCTTTTTTAACGACTATAAAAACAAAATTGATCTAGGACTAGTGGAAGGAACCACGAATGTAAATACCTACCTCAACATTGCTAAAAATAAAACTGCTGGCGGGGAATGGAACAATACCCTGTACTGGAAAGGCTTACAGGCAAGTTTAGGATTTGCTTATATCGGCCAATACAATATGTATTCGGAAGAAAAAGAGCAATTGGGTGATACTCCGAAATATGTATGGACGCCAGAAATTAATTCCAATATCTCTTATCTCGTACCAAAAATCAATACGAATATCAGTTTGTTCTATAAGTTCACTGGCGAGAAATCGACCTATATATTAAGCCAGGGTACCGGCGGTACTACTGCAAGGCTATCGAAAATGGCTGCTTTTCATATCGCAGACCTGACTTTAAATAAAACCATTAATAAATACCTGAGCATTAACGGAGGAGTAAGAAACCTGTTAGATGTGACCAGAATCCGCGCTACTGGTGTAGAAGAGGGTGCACATACGAATGATGGCAGCAATCCATTTGGCTATGGACGTTCTTACTTCCTGGGATTAACAATGAACTGGGCTAAAAAATAAACCAATTAAAAATAAAAATATTATGAAAAAAGTTTTCCATTTCCTTTTGATGATCTCCCTGATGGCAACGGCGGTTTCCTGCAAAAAGTCGGATCCACCATTGCCAGATAATACGATCAATTTTGAAGCTGCCAAGCAAGGTTTAGAGGCTGCAGCTTCAGAAGCAGTTTTGAAAATCAACCTAGCCAGAGCAGCAGATGCTGCTGTAGCGGTAACGGTTAATCTTCAAGGAACTGGTTTAACTTACGGAACAGAATATACCACTGAGCCAGCAGCAACTTCAAATACTTTGACATTGAGCATTCCAGCTGGTTCAACCAGTGTTTCATTTAAAGTGAAAAAAGTAGCCAATGCCATACTAAATGGAACAGAAACCATTGCCTTTACTATTGGCGCTGCCGGAAGTCCAGCAGTAATGGGCAGTACAGTGAAAACAGAACTGGCTTTCTCTTCAATTACTTCTGAAGGATCTCAATTGACGCTGAAAGGAATTTTCGGAACTGAGGCTGGAAGCAGTGCATTAAATTCAGTGTATGTTGATTTAAGCAGCAACTCAATGGTCAATGTGAAAAGAGATGCATGGGTGCTTGGTTTTGCTTCCGGAGCTGATTTCAGAGTAAGATTGAACAATACCAATGGAACTTCAGCAATCAAACTAGCGGCTAAAACCGATCTGAATACCGTAACTGCTTCGGATGTAGTATTGGATGACCTGGCTATTGCCTTAGGTACCTCTGAATCTGCTACAGACCATCCGTTTGTGAATATCGACAATGTTTATGGTGATGTGACTAAAGATGTGATTGCCAATGTTTCTGCGACTGATGCAGACAATAAAGTATATATCGTAAATCCTTCCGGAGGCAGTCATATTTCAGTATTGTCATTAGACAACTTATTGAAAATTCGTGTGCTGAGAAAAGGAACAGGATATACCTTACAGTATGCGAAATTGAAAGAAACCACTTTCAAAACGATTGATCTGGTTAAAGATGCAGCAAATAACTATGTGTTTGTTGATTTTAGCGATGTGGCGAAAGTAGTGAACGTAGAGCCTGCAAAAGCGAAATGGGATCTGGTTTGGACCTGGTCTATCTATTATGGAGCAGCAGGGGCAACGACTTATCCTTACGGCTTCTCTGATATTGTTTTTGTAAACAATGTGGGTGGTGTTCAGGCTGCACAGGTGGCGACAAGCACTGTGACTTTTGCCAACTATAAAGAAAGCAACATTGCAACGACGACTTTCAAAGCAGATCGTAATGTTATTGGTTCAGACTGGCGTTCTACCAGTCCTGCAACAGGAGTTAAATCGGACCGTTTCTATGTGATTAAAGACGGTTCAGGAAATGTATATAAACTGAGATTCATCTCAATGGGTGCTGGTGATGGCGGTAAACGCGGTGAGCCAGTGATTGAGTATGTACTCGTTAAGAAGGGCTAAAATTTGGTTAGTTTAGGTTGTAGGAAGCTTCCGGTGGATGCCGGAAGCTCACCTTTTTTCGTAGCTCATTCAGATTTTAAAAAGAAAAATATGAAATATAAACTGATTATTTTGTGCTGTAGCGTATGGGCACTGAGTGCCTGTAATGCCGGTGCAGACAAAAAAACATCCGATCAGCAGCTGGATAGTGTCAAAATTGTTTCCCTAAATGGAACGATTTCTGAGATTGTTGCCGGCCTTGGTCTGGAGAAAAATATTGTAGGGACAGATATCACCAGCAATTATCCGGAGAGCCTGAAAAGCAAGCCTAAAGTAGGACACAACCGGAGAATTAATGCAGAAGGTGTATTATCCCTACAACCAAATATCGTAATAGGCATGGCGAAAGAAATGAGCCCGCAGCTGGCTACGCAGTTTAAAGCAGCAGGAATCCGATTGATCCTTTTCGATCAGGAGTTTACTGCAGAAGGCACAAAAAAGTTGATCCATGCGGTGGCAGATAGCCTTCAGTATACGGCAAAAGCGGATTCACTGGCGAAAGCCTTTGAAACGCAATTGGCCGAAGCGCAAGCGCATGTCAATAACACTAAAAAACCTAAAGTGCTGTTCATTTATGCCCGTGGTACGGGAACAATGATGGTTGGCGGTACAGGAACACCGGTAGAAAAGGTGATTGAAATGGCCGGCGGTGTGAACGCCATCACTGAATTTGAAGAATACAAGCCTTTAACTTCTGAGGCATTGGTGAAAGCAAATCCTGATGTGCTGTTGTTATTTGACGACGGATTAGAAAGTTTAGGAGGTATTCCAGGACTGTTAAAAGTGCAGGGGGTAGCCGAAACCAATGCAGGAAAGAATAAAAGAATAGTAACTATGCAAGGTGAAATGCTGACCAGTTTCGGTCCGCGATTAGGCCAGGCGGTAACTTCATTAGCAGAAAAGATAAAGTGATCAAAAAAACAGGATATATTCTTTTGAGTTTAACCATCGTTTTAATTTTAACGATGGTCATTTCGTCTTGTGTGGGGGCGGTGCCCATTAGTTTTTCTGAATTAATGTCCATCATTGCTTACCATACCGGGCTTTCCGGACATCAGAATTTTGAGTCTCAGCAGGCAGCGGTATTTTTAAACCTGCGCTTGCCAAGGGTGATGCTGGGGGTGTTGATTGGTGCTGCGCTTGGGATTTCCGGTGCTGCTATTCAAGGGCTTTTCAGAAATCCATTGGCAGAACCCGGATTGATTGGTATTTCCTCAGGGGCTACGCTGTTTGCGGTCGTGATGATCGTACTGGAAACTAAAATATTTAAACAATTAACTGGAGTGCTTGGGTTTTACGCTTTGTCGGTAGCAGCATTTATTGGTGCAGCATTAACTACGATGCTGGTGTATCGCATTGCGATGAGAAACGGAAAAACGATCATCACCACTTTGTTGTTGGGTGGAATAGCGATCAATGCCCTGGCAGGAGCATTTACCGGACTCTTAACCTATATGGCTACAGACGCGCAGCTCCGCAACATTACATTTTGGAGTCTGGGCAGTTTAGGTGGTGCAAGCTGGCCAACAGTAACTGCTTTATTGCCTTTTGTATTGATCCCGATATTGGGCTTGCCTTTTTTGTCTAAATCCTTAAATGCACTGGCATTGGGTGAAGCTCAGGCGATGCACATGGGTGTAAATGTGAAGGTGGTAAAGATATTGGTGATTGGTCTGGCTACGATGGCCGTTGGTGCTTCGGTAGCAGTGGCAGGAATTATCGCCTTTATCGGGCTGATTATTCCACATATTTTAAGAATGATGTTTACTGCCGATCATCGCCTGGTTATTCCAGGATCGGCTTTGCTGGGTGCAGCTTTGCTTACCCTTGCGGATTTAATTGCAAGAACAGTAGTTGCACCAGCAGAATTGCCAATAGGCATACTGACTGCTATGATTGGTGCTCCTGTATTTATTTATATCATCATTACGGAAAGAAATAAAACGAACCCATAAATGATCAAGGTAAGAGAACTGAGTTTTAAGGTAGGGAATAAAAAGTTATTGGATAACCTGAGCTTTGACGCCCATAAAGGGGAGTTGCTGGCCATATTAGGAGCCAATGGCGCTGGAAAAAGCACATTGATGAAATTGCTTTGTAAAGAGATCCGCCCTTCTTCAGGAACGATTTCGATCAATGATAAAGCTTTAAATGATTACCGTCTGGAAGACCTGGCAAAAACACGTGCGGTATTGTCGCAGCACAATACTTTGTCGGTTTCTTTTCAGGTGAATGAGCTGGTTTTAATGGGGCGTTACCCTCATTTTAAGCAAAAGCCTACGGAAGAAGATTTCAAGATTGTCCGCGAGGCGATGGAGGAAACAGGGATTACCCATCTGGCTTCCAGAGATTACAACACGCTTTCCGGTGGAGAGCAGCAAAGGGTACAGCTGGCCCGGGTGATTGCACAGATTTACGACAGTCCGAATGCCTGTTTGTTTTTAGATGAGCCCACCAATGGCCTGGATTTATTGTACCAGCAGCAGATTATGGAGCTGGCCAGGAAATTAGCTGACCGCGGTTATTGTGTGGTTTGTATCCTGCATGATATTAATTTTGCTTCCCGTTTTGCAGACCGTATCATGATGCTGAAGCAGGGAAAAAAGGTGGCCGAAGGCTTACCAATAGAAGTGATCAATTGTGAAAATATACACGAAACCTTCAGTATAAAAGTTAAACTGATGGAATGTGAAGGTTATAACTGTCCGCTGGTTGTACCAGCAACGATATTAAAGTAAGAATTATGGAAAAGACATTAGATTTAAAACAGCAATGGGAAGCTTTCAAAGTTGAAAATCCTAAACTAAGAATCAGAGATGCGGCCAGAGCATTAGGCACTGCCGAAGCAGCGCTAATTGCCACCACGGTAGGCGATACCGCCATCCGGTTAAAAGATGAATTCCCTGAAATCCTTCAAGGTGTAGAAGCTTTAGGAAAGGTAATGGCTTTAACACGTAATGACAATTGCGTACACGAACGTAAAGGAGTGTATCATAAAGTGACTTTCCGTGGCTCCATGGGCCTTGCCGTAAATCCTGATATTGACCTGAGGTTGTTCATGAGTCAATGGGCTTCTGGTTTTGCTGTAAATGAAAACAATAGGAAAAGTCTGCAATTCTTTGGGAAAGATGGAGAGGCAGTACATAAAATATACCTGACAGCAGATAGTCTGGAGCCTGCTTATGAGGAGCTAGTGGCTAAATATACGGCTGAAGATCAAAAAACACCAGTAGCAATCAGCGCTGCAAAAGTTCCTGTTGCTGAATTACCAGATGCAGAAATTGAAGTGGAAGTTTTCCAGAAAGCATGGCTGGCATTGGAAGATACACATGATTTTCATGGCCTTTTGAAAACTTATACCGTAACCAGGACTCAGGCCCTGCGTTTGGCTCCGGAAGGTCATGCCTTCTCGATTACCTTAGATTCTTTGAAATCTATATTACATAAAGCGTCGGAAACTGACTTGCAAATTATGGTATTTACCGGTAGTGCAGGATGTATTCAGATCCATACAGGTTTGGTAAAGAAATTAGTAGAAACAGGTCCATGGTTCAATGTATTGGATCCTGATTTTAACCTGCATTTAAGAATGGATGCGATTGATTCGATCTGGTTGGTTAAAAAGCCAACAAAAGACGGTATTGTAACCAGTATTGAAGTTTTTGACCATAAAGGTGAAATCATCGTTCAGTTTTTCGGAAAGCGTAAACCAGGCATTCCAGAAGATGAAAACTGGAGATTTATTGCAAATGAACTGGCTGTAGTCAGCTAAAGAACTATCCCCTTCCTCATTGGGTTGCTTGGGTTTAGGTGTGTTTAAAGCGTCGGATTAGGCCCCGACGCTTTGTTTTTTATGGCTGAGGTGTGCTTACTTGCCGAAATGATTGAACTTTCCGAAAACACCCAATGGCAATTTAATGCCAGAGGTAGCTTGTAAGAACAATTCTCCAGTCTCCAGGTTTTGAACCTGTGGAAAGGAAGTTTTGATCAGGTTTTCTACAATCACAGAAGAGAATCCTAAAGAGTAGGTATTTAAGATTAAGAAGTGTTCTTCTTCATCCAATAGCTGCACTACATCCTGCATCATCTCCTGAATATGGTCTTCCAGTTTCCATTTCTCGCCATTTGGTCCATGACCAAATGCTGGTGGATCTAAGATGATACCATTGTATTTTTTACCGCGTTTCAGTTCTCTTTTTACAAACTTCAAAGCATCTTCTACTACCCAGCGTACATCTTTAAGGTTGGAAAGCTCCTGGTTTTCATTGGCCCAGTTCACTACCTGTTTGATAGAATCTACGTGAGTCGTATCTGCACCTGCTGCTTTCGCGATCAATGATGCTGCACCAGTATAAGCGAAAAGGTTCAATACTTTAGGTACTGGTGTTTTAAACTTCTTCACGCAGGAAGAGATATAATCCCAGTTTACTGCTTGCTCTGGGAATACCCCTACATGTTTGAATGAGGTTAAACCTAAACGAAGGTTGATGTTCACTTCATCGTTTTTATAGTTTACATTCCAGCGATCCGGAAGGTGTGCAGAGGTTTTTGTCCATTCGCCGGTTGTGGCCGAGCGACCTTTGAACCGGATATGGGTTAATTTTTTCCATTCTTGTTCAGACATCATCTTTTTCCATACAGCCTGAGGTTCAGGTCTGCATAAGATCAGGTTTCCAAAGCGTTCTAATTTTTCAAAATCACCACAATCAATCAACTCGTAATCTTTCCAGTGTGTGGGTGTTAACAGGCTTATCATAAAAATATGGGTATTAAAATTTGTCTTTTGCAGCTTTCATAAAGCGGCTGGCAAAAACAAAATCATTTAGTTCTTGAATGTCAGTATGGGCGATCTCTTTATTGGATCCTTCCCAGAATTTTTTTCCTTCGTGTAAGAATAGAATGTAATCTCCAATTCCCATTACGGAGTTCATGTCGTGTGTCACGACCACAGTGGTGGTATTGTATTCTTCGGTCAGCTCTTTAATCAGCTCATCGATCACGATAGATGTTTTTGGATCCAGACCAGAGTTGGGTTCATCCACAAACAAATATTTAGGGTTCATAGCGATTGCTCTTGCGATCCCTACTCTTTTTTTCATACCTCCGGAAAGTTCCGCAGGAAATAAGGCGTTTTTGCCAACCAGATTTACCCTTTCCAGACAGAAGTTTACGCGATCGAGCTTTTCAGAACGTGCCTGGTCTGTGAACATATTTAAAGGGAACATGATGTTCTCTTCCACTGTCATGGAATCAAAAAGTGCGGATCCCTGAAACAGCATGCCGATTTCTTTTCGGATCTCAATCTTTTCCTCAAAGTTCATGGTGGTGAACTCACGTCCATCATATTCTACACTTCCTTTTTCAGGATGGTGTAAGCCTATCATACACTTTAATAAGGTGGTTTTTCCGGAACCGGAACCCCCGATGATCAGGTTGGTTACTCCGGGTTTAAATGTGGCCGAAATCCCTTTTAGAACATCATTGCTGCCGAATGATTTGTAAATATCTTTGATTTCGATCATAGTAATAATTGGGTTACGATGTAATCACAAGCTAAAATAGTAATACAGCTCACTACAACCGCTCTGGTACTTGCCTGAGCGACTTCCAGAGCGCCGCCTTTTACGTAAAAACCTTCATAAGCAGGAACAGATGTAATGATAAAGCCAAATACAAAAGCTTTAACCAGGGCTACTACAATAGTGTAAGGGTTGAAGTCAGTAGTGATACCTTGAATATATTCAGCCGCAGAAACTGCACCTGATAATGTACCACCAATAAATCCACCGCCGATACTCAATACCATCGAGATGATGACCAATAGGGGAACCATCGTAATTCCGGCAAGGATCTTTGGTAAGATCAGGTATCCTGGAGAGTTGATGCCCATAATTTCTAAGGCGTCAATCTGCTCACTTACGCGCATGGTACCAATCTCTGAGGAGATGGCGGAGCCGATTTTTCCGGCCAGTACAATTGCGGTAATCGTTGGGCTAAGTTCCAGAATACTGGAGTCTCTGTTTACAGAACCGATAATGGTTTTAGGGATGAAATCGCTAACCAGCTGAAAGGCGATCTGTAAAGTCATTACTGCACCAATAAAGGTAGAGATGATAGAAATCAGACCGAGTGAGCCTACGCCGATAAAGTCCATTTGTTTGAAAATGGCCTTCATATATATGCTTAACTTCTCCGGCTTTCTGAAAACAGCCTTTAATAAGAGTATGTATCTGCCAAAATTGGTGAAATTCATTTAATGAAAAATTAGCTATGGTAATAATGCAATATTACTACAAAGAAACAACAAAAATTGTTGGGTCATTGCTTTATTTATTAAATAAATATTTCGTTTACTGCTCGTTTAGTGCGAGTTTAAGTGTGATAAGGCCTATATACTATAGGGCATTTTATGTAATATTGCTGACAAATTTATAGGAGATGAACGCTGTAATTACAGGAGCTACCAAAGGAATTGGAAAAGCGATTGCCATTAAACTGGCTGAAAAGGGGTACAATATTGCGATATGTGCAAGGAATGCCGCTGAATTGGAGGCTTTTAGCACTGAATTGACTGCTTTCGGAATTCAGGTATTCAGCTTTGCTGCAGACCTTGGGATTAAAGAAGAGGTTTCTGACTTTTGCAAGGCTGTTAATAAGTGCTTTTCCGAAGTTTCGGTATTGGTCAACAATGCAGGGGTATATTTGCCGGGGGTGCTGCTGGAGGAGGCCGATGATGCCTTTGAGAAACAGTTGAATCTGAACCTCTTGGCACCTTATTATCTTTCTAAATACTTCGGCAAAATCATGTCTGATCAACACTCAGGGCATATTTTTAATATCTGCTCGGTAGCCAGTAAAGAAATCGTGCCAAATGCAGGTAGCTACAGTGTAACTAAATCAGCCTTGCTTAGTCTTAATGATGTATGCCGGGAGGAGTTATCGAAGTATAATGTTAAAGTGACGGCAATTTTGCCAGGTTCCACCTTAACGTCTTCATGGGAAGGGACAGCAATCCCTGCGGAGCGTTTTGTGCAGCCGGAAGATATTGCAAATACAATATACAGTATTTTAAACCTAAGTGCCGGTGTAAATGTTGATGAAGTAACCTTAAAGCCGTTACAGTTTTAAAGAAAAATATAAATAAGAAAAGGAGGATAGAATTATGGAAAAGCGATTATTTAGAAATGAACACGATAAAGTTTTAGCTGGTGTTTCCTCGGGAATTGCGGAGTATATGGAGGTTGATGTAACCATTATCAGACTATTGTTTGTGCTATCGACCATATTTTTGGTGGGTACAGGGGTATTGGTGTACATTGTGATGTGGATTATTGTTCCTGTAAATAATGACCCTACAAAACGGTTCTCCAAATTCAACGACTTTTTTAAAGGACAGCCCAATAATCCTTTTAGTACGCCAGGGAGTTTTTCACAAGCTCCGCCAGCACCAAAACCAGAGCAGCCGGCTTCATCAAGCAGCTGGACTTCATCTACAATAAATGAAGATCCATTTAACTTTGGTGCTAAAGCTGAAGATTTGAATAAAGTATTCCCGAAAACAAATAATGAAACCGGGAGAACAGTAGGGGGCTTGTTCCTGCTGGTGATCGGGATTTACTTCCTGATGAATGAGTTTGATATCATCCCATTCTGGTTTAGCCTGGGTAAATTATGGCCATTGGTATTCGTGGCTATTGGTGCGAGTTTCATCATGAAAGGGAAGAATAAAAATGCCTGGGAAAATTGGAAAGAACAGCAGAGCAGGGGTTTTAATGGAGATGCAGCAGTAAATCCTGAAGCACCTGTAACTCCGGTTAATTCATGGCCTAGTGATTCGGCAGCACCTTCAACACCTGATGCAGGTACGGAAGGAACAGTGCCACCTGTAGACGACAGGTTTACCAAACGTGATCAATTGTAAGGATTTTTCATTTTATAAATTTAGACAGATGAAGACAGATAGAATAATGTGGGGTATCGTGCTGTTGTTTATAGGCGGCGTATTACTTCTGGAGAATTTTCATATTATTGATTTTTACTGGCGCAGTGTGATCCGCTTCTGGCCGATCTTCCTGATCATTGCAGGGGTAAACATCCTTTTTAGCAGGAATAAATCACAGGTTGGCGGGATTGTATCTATAGCCGTTTTAGTAGTCACCTTGTCAATGCTGTTCGTGAAAGGGCAGCAAAGACCAAATGATGGTCGAAATTGGCTGGGAGACGAGTTGAGTGCAGAAATCAATACCGATGAAAATGACAATGATAAAAAATATGAAGAGCTGAACTTCTCTGAGCCTTATACGGATAGTCTGGGTAAAAAGGTAGTGCTGAACATCTCTGGTGGAGGTACTTCTTTTGAACTGAAAGGTGCAACAGATAGCCTGCTGCAGGCACGTGTACAGAAAAAAGCAGGTGAGTTTTCGCTGAGTAAAAGTACGACAGATAGTTCCACCACGGTTACTTTCAAAATGAAAGGTAAAGGATGGAGCATGAATGACGGAGGAAATGATGTAGACTTTCATTTGAATAAAAATCCGGAATGGGACCTGCACATGAATATGGGTGCCGGAGAAGTGGATTTCGATTTTACCGATTATAAAGTGCGTAACTTTAACTTTGATGGTGGTGCTGCGGCATTGGACATTAAATTTGGCAGTCTGCTGCCAATCACTGATGTGAATGTGAAAACAGGGATTGCTGATGTAAAAATTAGTGTGCCAACAGAATCTGGCTGCAGGATAAAAACCAAAACCGGACTTTCAGCAAAGGATTTCACTGGATTTACAAAGCTGAAAGATGGTACTTATGAGACACCAAATTATGCCAGTTCAACCAACAAGATTTTTATTAATCTGGACGGTGGATTGAGTAACTTTGAAGTTAAACGTAATTAGTGCCGGAAATTAAAAGATGGTTTGCCATTTTTATCAATACTATATATATAAAATAATAAAGCATGGAAAAGGGGGGTAGCCCAGAATATACCGTTGTGATCAACGGAAAACCAACGGGGCCGTATGCTTTAGATATGCTGAAAACTTTGTCCATCCTCCCAGGAACATTTGTCAGGAAGCCTGGAATGGACGATTATAAAGAAGCTCAGGAGTTCGCAGAACTTCGTGAGCTTCTTGGTTTTACTTACACCAAGACCGCACCCCAGTATTTTGCTTCTTTTGACCAGCGCCTGCTGGCCAGTGTGATTGATTATTTTTTGATGACCATCGGCTACGCAGTTTTAGTGCTGATCAGCTTTGCTTTTATCTCGGAAAAAACAGAACGCATCGCTGCAATTGTTATCGGCTTGCCGCTGATCCCCATCGCCAAATTCTTCTATGGCAGCATCGCAGAAGCCGGAATTAAACAGGCAACACTCGGAAAGGCCTTGTTGAATATACAGGTGACAGATATCAAAGGAAACCGCATTAGCCTGGAGAAATCCTATGGAAGGAATGCCGCGAAAATTTTGTCGGTGCTTCCCGTTTTCTTTGGCTATCTGTATAGTTTCCTAAATCGGAAACAACAGTGTTTTCATGACCTGATTGCAGACACACTTGTGGTGAAGGATAGACTGATTTAACCAACATAATCTTTATCTTTGCTTCATATTTACATCGTAAGTTGATGTTGGTATCTTAAATTGATGGAAGAAGCAGCTGTTCAAAAAGAGTTAATTGGTGGGTATTGCAATAGTTTAACCCAATATTCTAGGTTTTTAACCCGTGAGGTGAACATCGGTGATGTGCCTATGGGTGGATTAAATCCAATCCGGATACAATCGATGACCACAACAGATACGATGGACACGATTGGTACTGTAGAACAAACCATCCGCATGGTAGAATCTGGCTGTGAATATGTACGTATTACAGCGCCAAGTATCAAAGAAGCGGAAAATCTAGCCAACATCAAGAAAGAACTGCGTTACCGTGGGTACCATGTACCCCTGGTTGCCGATATCCATTTTACACCAAATGCTGCAGAATCTGCAGCAAGGATTGTAGAGAAGGTAAGGGTAAACCCAGGTAATTACGCGGATAAGAAGAAATTTGAAAATATAGAATATACTCAGCAAGCCTATCAGGCAGAACTGGACAGGATCTATAAGAAGTTCATCCCCTTAGTGAAAATCTGTAAAGAGTATGGTACGGCCATGAGGATAGGTACCAATCACGGCTCTTTATCAGATCGGATCATGAGCCATTATGGTGATACCCCAAGAGGAATGGTAGAGTCGGCAATGGAGTTTATCCGCATGTGCGAGGCGCAAAACTATTATAACCTGGTGATTTCGATGAAAGCGAGTAACACGCAGGTGATGGTACAGGCTTACCGCTTACTCGTAGAAACGATGGTGAAAGAAGGGATGAATTATCCTTTACACCTCGGTGTAACTGAGGCCGGAGACGGCGAAGATGGCAGGATTAAATCGGCTGTAGGCATTGGTACTTTGCTGGAAGATGGTTTAGGAGATACAATCCGTGTTTCCCTGACTGAAGATCCTGAATTCGAAGCACCAGTAGCGAAAGCAATGGCTATGCGTTATGAAAAGAGAGCTTTAAATACTTCGCTAAGCCCGGAGCGCGAAAAAATCACCATCAAAAACCTGCCTTACCAACCCTATGAGTACAATCGAAGGGTGACTGCCCCTGTGCAGCATATCGGTGGGCATCATCATCCAATTGTGATGCTGGATGTATCAAAAGAAAATTTAAAAGATCCTTACTTCTTAACCGCTGTCGGGTATAAATATAGTGCAGGACTGGATAAATACAATATGGCAGATCAAGCTTGTGATCTTGTTTATCTGGGCGATGCACTTCCTTCATTTTCATTTCCTGGCAACCTGAAGCAAATCTATAATTACCATACCTGGTTAAATCTGAAAGATAAGCACAATAGTCACCCTTTAATGAGCCTTGCTGAATATCAGGAAGCCGTAGTAAAAGATGCACAGCTAAATCTGATCAGCGTGGATGCCAATCAGGAGGTAGACTTGTCGCTGTTGAAAGATAAAGATAACGTAGTATTGGTCTTGGAAACCACTGCCGATCATGGTACGGCCGCACAGCGCGCCTTCTTTATTCAGCTGTTAAATGATAAGATTCAGCTTCCGGTAATTATCAGAAGAAATTACCCAGAGTTGAATGCGGATGACTTAATGTTGTACGCTGCTACAGATACTGGGGCTCTGTTTACCGATGGTTTGGGCGATGGAATCTGGCTTACCGCCGCGGAATCTGTAGGTCTTGCATTGGTGAATTCTACCAGCTTTGGTATTTTACAAGCTACACGCACGAGGATTTCTAAAACAGAATATATCTCTTGTCCGAGTTGTGGACGTACACTGTTTGATCTTCAGGAAACAACACAACTGATTAGGTCGCGTACGGATCACTTGAAGGGAATCAAGATCGGTATCATGGGCTGTATCGTGAACGGTCCAGGTGAAATGGCTGATGCAGATTATGGTTACGTAGGAACAGGTCCAGGGAAAATTACACTTTATAGGGGTAAGGAAGTCGTTAAGAAAAACGTAAATGCAGACCGGGCGCTGGATGATTTGATAGATCTGATTAAAGAAGATGGTAACTGGGTGTATGTAAGTTAATTGTTGCTTTTTATTCCCGAAATTTTCATCATCTTAGGTGTATCAAAACCCAAAAGATGATGAAAAGAAATACATTGTTAGGATTAACCCTTTTTATAGGGTTTTTCAGCCTGAATGCGAACGCACAGGAGAAAAAGAAAGCAAGTCCGCCGGCAAACGTTAAGGAAACTACCAGTTCTGGAGTGACTATTGCCATTGATTATAGTCAGCCCTCTGTGAAAGGCAGAACAATTGGTGGAGAAATTGCGCCTTATGGTAAAGTATGGCGTACCGGTGCCAATGAAGCCACAACTTTTGAAGTCAGCAAAGACGTCAAAGTTGAAGGTAAAAATCTTCCCGCAGGTAAATATGGTTTGTACACGATTCCCGGAGAAAAGGAATGGACGATTATTTTTAATAAAACCTGGAAACAATGGGGAACAAATTATGCGGAAGCAGATGATGCTTTACGCGTAACTGTTAAACCGGAAAAATCTTCGACGTTCACGGAACAGATGACATTCAAAATTGACAAATCAGGTAAGGTGACGTTGCTATGGGGAGACAAATCGGTTTCTTTCCGTGTGAAATAAAGGTTTAAAAAAGAGGCTGATGATTCAAAGGCTGGAACCTTTGCCCGAAGAGGGCAAAATTCCTAGGCCTTTTCTTTCATCAGCCTCTTTTTTATTTGAGGTCCGTTGGGAGGTGATTGCAAAGAGAGATTTTGAACCTTGATTGCTTGCTAGGTTGAACCTTTTTGTTTTACTTGATTTGGACCTAGATTACTTTTTTTACTGAGTTTAAACCTAAGTTGTTTATTGAGGTTGGACCTTTTTGTTTTACTTGATTTGGACCTTGATTACTTTTTTACTGAGTTTAAACCTTAGTTATTTATTGAGGTTGGACCTTTTTTTTACTTGATTTGGACCTTGATTAATTTTTTTACTGAGTTTAAACCTTAGTTATTTATTGAGGTTGGACCTTTTTGTTTTACTTGATTTGGACCTTGATTACTTTTTTTACTGAGTTTAAACCTTAGTTATTTATTGAGGTTGAACCTTTTTGTTTTACTTGATTTGGACCTTGATTACTTTTTTTACTGAGTTTAAACCTTAGTTGTTTATTGAGGTTGAACCTTTTTGTTTTACTTGATTTGGACCTAGATTACTTGCGTTTTAGGAATTCAAGGCTCTTGTCGCAGGCTTCTTGTAAGTGTTTTGGCAGTTCTGTTTCCTGATAGGGATGACTGGCGCCAAATACATGGTTTGCTCCTTCAATTTTTTGAATTTCGGCTTTTAGTTGCTTCTGCGCTAGTTCTTGCGCGACACTGAATTTGACATTTACATCTTCATCACCATGTAGGATGAGCCAGGGGATTTTTACTCGCGCTGCGGCTTGGATAATGTTAAATGATTCTTTATTGGAGTTGAAATCTTGTAGCAATGTACTGTTTAAAGGCATCTTCTCTTTTGTTCTTGCATTTTCTACGTAGATTTTGCCAGTTTTTACCCATTCTTTTTCCTGTTCTGGTTTCCATAAACTGGAGAAATCGGCAATCGCTGCCCAGGTGATGAGCTTGGTAATTCTTGGATCTTTTGCTGCTTGCAGTATGACTAATCCGCCCCCTCTGCTATGACCGATGAGGTAGATGTTTTTTGGGTGATAGGTTTGTTCCATGTAGTTGATCACAGTGTTTAAATCTGCCAGCTCCATGCTGATCGTATTGGACGCAAATGCTTCCATATCTGTCACATCATTTGGCTTTTCCGGACTAACTCCGCTGTGCGACAGGTTAAATTTGAGATAAGGATACCCGTTTTTTGCAAAATATCGGGCAACAAGGTGATGCGCTCCCCAATCTTTAAAGCCTTTAAAGCCGTGAACGAAAATTATAATGGACGAATTTTGCTGCTGATCATCAACGGTATAATCACCAATTATGGGCTTCCCTGATGAGGCGGTTAGGCTAAATTGCTCGTTTTTAATCATGTAAGTGTGTTTTATTGTTTTACATCCTCTATAACAAAATTAAAGAAAAGATGTTTCTATAGCTTAGGTTTATTTGGAATCGTTTTAAATAGCTCTTAATTACTCCATAATGACAGTGAAATAAGCTTCGGTTGTTACTTTTGTTACACTAAAAATAAACAGAGTACGACATTTTGGAATATTTAAAAATCATTGCTTTTACGCATAAACATATTGACCTAAAAGCATTGGGTAAATTGGTGATATGTGAGCAGACATTAGACGACAGATTGAGGAACATTCAATCGGAGTTAGATGTTAAAGAAATATTCTACATCGGGACCTGCAACAGGGTTGAATTTGTGTTTACTTCTGCGCATCATCTGGACAAAGCTTTTATTACACGCTTCCTTACGGTATTGAATATGGGCTTGCCTGAAGAATACATGGATAAGTTTGTTGAAAACGTTGTGGTGTATGAACAAATAGCCGCTTTTAATCATTTATTACGTACTTCCTGCTCTTTAGAGAGTTTGGTCGTAGGAGAGAAAGAAATTCTTGCTCAGGTGCGGAAAGCTTATGAAGCTTGTCGCGTGGCAGGATTTACTGCGGATTATATGCGCATGATTATGAATAGGGTGGTGAAAACGGCGAAAGAAGTTTATACCCATACCAATATTTCTAAAAATCCGGTTTCAGTGGTATCTCTGGCTTATCGCAAATTGCGTGACCTGAAAATTGTCAGCAATTCAAGACTGCTAATTATCGGTGCGGGTGAGACCAATAAAAATATCGCTCAGTACCTTAAAAAACATAAATATTCCAACTTCTCGATTTTCAACAGAACAATTGAAAATGCAGAGGTATTGGCTAAAGAATTAAATGGGACAGCCTACCCGCTGTCTGAACTGGAAAACTTCAGCCAGGGATTTGATGTGATCATCACTTGTACAGGTGCTACTGAGCCCATCATCACAAAAGAAATCTATACAAAACTTCTAAATGGGGAAACTGGCAAAAAGATCATAGTCGATTTAGCTATTCCTAATGATACCGCTCCAGAAGTGGTCGCAGAATTCCCAATTCATTTTATAGAAGTCGAATCTCTGAAAGAGATTGCACGCAAAAATATTCAGGAACGTTATGATGAGCTGGTAAATGCCGAGCACATCATAGAAGAAAATATCAAGGACTTTGAATTGGTATTACGTCAGCGCAAGATAGAGATTGCAATGAGTAGTGTTCCTCAGAAAATCAAGGAAATTAAGCATACTGCTATCAATGGTGTCTTTGCCGAAGAGATCAGCGGTCTTGATGAAAACTCAAGATTGGTGTTGGAAAAAGTGATGAATTACATGGAAAAAAAATGTATCAGCATTCCAATGGTCATGGCAAAGGAGATATTGGTAAAGAATAGCTAGATTTGCCCAAAAAATAGCATTAACGTGAAAAGACTTATTATCGGTACGAGAGGTAGCGACCTGGCTTTATGGCAGGCCAATTTTATTAAGGATAGACTTGCAGAGATTGGTGCCGAAGCCGAACTAAAGATCATCAAAACTCAAGGAGACAAAATTCTAAACCTTAGGCTGGATAAGCTGGAAGGCAAAGGTTTTTTTACCAAAGAGCTGGAAGAAGAGCTTTTAGGTGGTACCATTGATATAGCCGTACACTCCCATAAAGATTTACCAACTACACACCCTGCTGGTTTAACCATTGCAGCGGTAACAGAGCGTGAGGATCCCTCAGAGCTGTTATTGATCCTGAAAGATTGTGTAGACATCAAGCAAAAACTCTCCCTGAAAACAGGAGCAATGGTGGGTACTTCTTCCAACAGACGTAAAGCGCAAATGCTTTCCCTTCGCGCTGACCTGAATATTGAAGATTTAAGAGGTAATGTGCCTACAAGGATTCAAAAGTTAAGAGATGAAGATTATGATGCAATTTTATTGGCGAAAGCTGGTGTAAATCGTCTAAATATCGACCTTTCAGAATTCCATGTAGAAGTAGTAGATACTACTGAATTAGTTCCAGCCCCTGCACAAGGCGCTTTAGCCATCCAGATCAGAGAAAATGATCATGAGCTGGCGGAATTATTGAAAAAACTAAACCATCAGGAAACGATCGATGCCATTGGTGTAGAACGTAAGGTGTTGAACCTTTTTGAAGGTGGCTGTCACATGCCTTTGGGATGTTACTGCAAAAAAGAAGATGGAATGTATGAAATCTGGACTTCCAAAGCGGAAACTGATGAACATTTCCCTGACCGTTTCTTTTGTCGCGAGGAAAGCCTGGAAGGTGTAGCCGAAAAGATTGTTGCTAAATTTAGTACTGATAGGAAATTACCTGCAAAGGTGTTTATCTCCAGAGAAATTGGTGAACATAGCTATTTTAGAAAAGCATTAGAAAAACATAATATTGAAATTGAAGGCAGATCATTGATCCGTACGTTCCCAATCGTAACCGTATTGGATCCTTTCTACCTGAAACACCTCAACTGGATTTTCTTTAGCAGCCGCAATAGCGTGGAATATTTCTTCGCATTGAAACCTTTATTGCCTAAACATGTGAAATTTGGCGTAGCAGGAAGAGGTTCTGAAGATTCATTGAGAAAAGCCGGATACCTGGCAGACTATGTAGGTGAAGGTGGTGATATTGATGAGGTAGCTGAGATTTTCGCCAAATTGGTAGCAGGACAAACTGTATTGTTCCCAAGAGCACAGGATTCATTACAGAGCATACAAAAAGCGTTAACACCGGATACGAAAGTGGTGGATCTGCCAATTTATGAGACTGTAATTGAAGAAGAGGTAGACCAGACGTATGCAGAGGTGCTGATCTTTACCAGCCCTTCTAATGTTGATGCTTATTTTGTAGAAAACTTATTAGAACCGGGACAGCAGGTTATTGCCATCGGAAATTCTACAGGAAAGAAATTTGATGAGATGGGCGTAACCTATACTCAGCCTTATTCTCCTGATGAGATCGGATTGGCAGAAGCAGTATTCGGAATAGATATAAAACAATAAAAGTAAATTTAATATGGTGCACCGTCCGCGTAGATTGAGAAAGAATCCTTTAGTGAGGGAAATGGTAGCTGAAACGAGGTTATCTAAAGACATGTTCATTTTTCCATACTTTGTAGTACCAGGAAAAAATGTAGTACATCCTTTAGGAGCAATGCCAGGCATCAGCCATTTTTCTGAAGATACTTTATTGAAGGATGTGGAAAAGGGATTAAAGCTAGGTGTAAACAAGATCATGCTTTTTGGTGTAGGTGATGAGAAATCTGAAGATGCCGCATCAGCATATCATGATCATTCACTGGTTCCTTCGGCAGTTCGCCTGTTAAAGAAAAACTTTGGAGAAGATTTGTACGTCGTAACTGATGTTTGCGTTTGTTCTTATACCACTCATGGTCATTGTGGGATTATGAAGGACGATTACGTTCAGAACGATCCTACAGTGGAAGTGATTGCTAAAATGGGATTGGCACATGCGGAAGCAGGTGCAGATATGCTGGCACCGTCAGATATGATGGATGGCAGGATCTCCGCAATGAGACATTTATTGGATGGACAGGGTTTTGTAAACACGGCAATCATGTCGCACGCTACAAAATTTGCTTCTGCTTATTACGGTCCTTTCCGTGAAGCGGCAGATTGTGCGCCTAGTAAAGGCGACAGAAAAGCTTATCAGATGGACTTTAGAAACGGTAACGAAGCGCTTAGAGAGGCTTTACTGGATGAAAGTGAAGGCGCAGATGTATTGATGGTGAAGCCAGCTTTGGCTTACCTGGATGTAATGCACAACCTGAAACAGCATACAGATTTGCCGATTGCTTGTTATAACGTGTCGGGAGAATACTCAATGGTGAAGGCGGCTGCGGAAAAAGGATGGATTGATGAGCAGAAAGTAGTGATGGAAACCATGCATGCCTTTGCGCGTGCAGGTGCAAGTATCATTACTACTTATCACATCAGGGATATGGTTGAAAAGAATTGGTTGTAAGTAAAAAAATATGTTAGAATCTTTAAAAAAAATGTTTTCAGGAAATGAAGGCGAAATGCCAGTGAATACTGGTAGTAAACCTGATATTTCGAGAGAAAAATCGGCAGAACTGTATGAAAAAGCAAAAAACTATTTCCCTGGAGGGGTAAATTCTCCAGTGAGAGCTTTTAAATCAGTATATGGCACTCCTTTGTTTATTCAAAAAGGAGATGGCTGTTTCGTATGGGATGCCGATGGTAATCAATTTATAGATTTTTGCGGAAGCTGGGGTCCATTAATTTTGGGTCATAACAACGCTAAGGTGAGGGAAAAAGTAACGGAAGTGATGCAGAGTGGAATGAGCTTCGGCGCACCTACCGCATTGGAAAACGAGCTTGCAGAACTGATCATTAAAAACAACAAATTCGTAGAGAAAATCCGTTTCACAAGCTCAGGAACTGAAGCCGTTATGTCGGCGATCAGACTGGCACGTGGTTATACCGGAAAAGATAAAATCATCAAGTTTGAAGGCTGTTACCATGGTCATACCGATTCATTATTGGTAAAAGCAGGTTCAGGCCTCGTTACTTTCGGTGAAACTTCTTCTGCAGGTGTTCCTAAATCATTCGCTCAGGAAACGATTGTGATTCCTTTGAATGATACAGAAGCCATAAAAGCAGCTTTCGAGCAGTTTAAAGATGAGGTTGCTGCGGTAATTATTGAGGGTATTCCAGCAAATAACGGTTTGTTAATGCAGGATGCTGAATACATCAAATTCCTTGAGCAAATTTGTAAAGAAAATAAAGCATTATTGATTTTTGATGAGGTGATCACTGGATTCAGAATCGGTTTTGAAGGTGCTGCAGCCTATTATGGGGTGAAACCTGATATTGTTACTTATGGTAAGATTATCGGTGGTGGATTGCCAGTCGGTATGTATGGTGCTTCAGCAGAAATCATGGGTCATATTTCTCCGGATGGCGGCGTTTATCAGGCAGGTACTTTATCGGGAAATCCGGTAGCAATGGCTGCAGGTATCGCTCAATTAACGGAGTTATTGCGTTCAGGTTTTTACAAAGAGTTAAACAATAAGGCGACAGAATTTGCAGAGAGCATTCAGCGTTTTGCAACAGCCAGAAACTACAAGCTGAAAGTATTCCACGTAGGTTCTATCTTCTGGATGGCCTTTACAGATAAAGATAAAATCCAAAGCGCTGAGGATATCGATCCGGCAAGCATGGAGAAATTTAAACTGATGCACAGAGAGTTGTTGAACAGAGGCATTTACTTAGGTCCTTCAGGATATGAAGTAGGTTTTGTGTCTGCTGCACACACTAAAATTGAATTGGAGAAAGCGAAAAGAGCCATCTTCGACAGTCTTGATGTGGTTTTCAGAAATAAGTAATTATAGCGTATATTTAAATAGTATAAAACTGCTGCTTTGAAGAAATCAATTGTCATCTTTTATTTTATGTTACTGTACTCGTTGGTACAGTTGATCTCCTGGGGAGCATTGGTAGTAAGATTGGAGCCTGCCAGAATGGCTATGGTCATGGGAGAGGGATCTGTATTCCTTTTTTTACTGTGTGTAGGTGCCTACTTTTTACACCAGTCGATTAAAAAAGAAGACCGTTTAAGAGAACAGCAGCAGAACTTTTTACTTTCTGTAACGCATGAACTAAAATCGCCTTTGGCAGCCATTAAATTGTCTGTTCAAACGATCATCAAACGCGACCTTGATAAAGCCAGACAAACTTCGCTATTGAACAATTCCTTAAAGGACATTGAGCGTTTGGATGACCTGGTTGAAAATATGCTGTTGGCCACGAAAATAGAGAATGGCTCTTTATCTTTTCCGAAAGAAGAGTTTGATTTTTCAGAGCTGGTGACTAAGGTGACAGATCGCCTGCAGATCCACTCCTGTGGCTGCGAACAGGTAATTACTCTAGCAATCACACCAGGCATAAAGGTAGTTGGAGATCAGTTCTCTTTATCCTCTGTTGTGACGAATCTTATCGAGAATGCTGTCAAATATTCAGGTCCATGTGCGGAAATAGATGTCGAATTGACAGTGAAAGATGGACACCCCTTTTTAAAGGTTTCCGACAAGGGTCCAGGTATTCCAGATCAGGAAAAAATGTTGATTTTTGATAAATTTTATCGCGTTGGTAATGAGAATGTAAGAAAATCAAAAGGAACAGGATTAGGCCTGTTTATTGTTAAGGAAGTATTACAAATGCACGACGCTGATATTAGCGTTAGAGATAACGTACCGCATGGTGCTATTTTTGAAATTACATTTAGTTGATCATTATGCAACAGAAATTAAGAATATTACTGGTCGAAGATGAAGACCACTTGTTAGATGCTATAAAATTGAACCTTGAACTGGAAGGTTATAAAGTTCATGCAGTAAAAGATGGTAAGACGGCTTTAAAAGTTTTTAAAGAAGAACGTTTTAACCTGATCATTCTGGATGTAATGCTTCCTGAAATGGATGGATTCCAGGTTTGTGAAACCATCAGATTAGAAAATACAGAAGTACCTATCCTTTTCCTTACGGCGAAAAATACAAGTGAAGACCGTGTAATGGGATTGAAAAAAGGTGCTGATGATTATCTGGTTAAACCTTTCAACCTGGAAGAACTGATTCTTAGAGTAGGTATTTTGGTGAAACGCAGCATGAAAGCTGATGACCTGAAAGAAATTAACTCTTATAAAATCGGTGATAAAACCATCTACTTCAACTCTTTTGAATTGAAACAGGATGACGGTGTAATTGTTCCTTTAACCAAGAAAGAAACTATGTTGCTGAAATTACTGATCGAGCGTAAGAACGAAGCAGTATCTCGTGAGCAGATTTTAGAGACAGTTTGGAACTATGATGTTTATCCTTCGACACGTACGATTGATAACTTTATCCTGACTTTCCGTAAGTATTTCGAACCAGATCAGAAAAACCCCGTTTATTTCCATTCGATCAGAGGCGTAGGTTATAAATTCACAGATATTCATTAATGTACAATAATAAAGGCAGGTATGCCCTCATGGCACTCTTCGTGATTGCCGCGGGAGTATGCCTTTTCTACGATCAAATTCAACTGGCTGTATTGGCCGGTTTTTTCTTTGCCTTTGTGATTTGGAGCCATTTCAAGCACAGCTCGATTTTATTGGCCTCCAAGTATTTTAAAAATGGGGATTACGAAAGAACAGAAAAGATATTGGCAGAGGTGCCTAATCCGGATCGCTTAGCGCGAAACAGAAGGGGATATTACGAATTTATGCGCGCCAATATTGCGCTCAAAGAGAAGAGTATGAAGACGCCGAGCGTCATTTTCAAATTGCCAGTCGCTTTCCATTAGGTGGTAAGAATGACAAAGCTTTTGTGATGATCCACTTGGCCAATCTCGCCCTGAGGAAAAAAGATCTGGAACGTACCAGAGCCTATATTGAAAGGGCTAAGGAACTGGCTACCACGCCCAGGGCACAAGAGATCATTAGTAAAATTGAGCAAGAAGCAAATCGATTATAAAACAAACACAATATAGATGAACACGTTATTTTTAGATGCCGCATTTTCGAAGCAAACAGAACGTCCACCGGTATGGATGATGCGCCAGGCTGGCCGTTTTATGCCTGAGTACTGGGAAATCAAAAACAAATACTCTTTCCTGGAGATGTGCAAAACGCCAGAAATTGCAGCGGATGTAACGATGTTGCCAGTGGATTTACTGGGTATCGATGCTGCCATCCTTTTCTCGGATATTTTAGTAACCGGAGAAGCTATGGGCGGTGACCTGAGTTTTACTCAAGGTGTTGGGCCAAGATTCGCCAATCCTGTACGCTCTGCGAAAGATGTAGATAACTTAAATGTAGATTGCCTGGGCGAGCTGCAATATGTAGCAGATGCCATTAAAGTAATTCAGCAGCGTTTAAATGGCAGTATTCCATTAATCGGTTTCGCTGGTGCCCCATTTACAGTAATGAGCTATCTGGTTGAAGGCGGTTCTTCAAAAGATTTCAAACTGACCAAGCTGTTGATGCACAATCAACCAGAAATTGCACATCGTTTATTAGCGAAAATTGCTAAAGTAACTGCGGATTATTTAAACCTTCAGATTGCTGCTGGTGTAAACGCAATTCAGATTTTTGATAGCTGGGCGATGGCATTGTCATGGAACGATTATCAGGAGTTTTCTCACCGTTATATCCAGGAAATCATTGCAAATCTGAATAGAAAAGATATCCCTGTGATCTCTTTCTGTAAAGGCAGTTCTGTATTTGCACCGATCATGGCTCAGGCAAAACCTGATGTGATCTCTGTAGACTGGAACGCAGATTTATTAAACATTAAACAAAGCTTGCCTGCTGGTATCGCTGTTCAGGGTAACCTGGATCCGTTTATCTTATATGCAGACAAACCGGTCATCAAAAAAACAATTCTTCAGTTGTTTGAGCGTATGCGTGGTGAAAAAGGTTTTATCTTTAACCTTGGTCATGGTATCATGCCAGACATCCCATTCGATAACGTGAAATATGCAATCGAAGTAGTTAAAGAATTCAGATACTAATATATAATCTAGGCCATCTCTAAAGCTTGCTTTACAGATGGCCTTTTTAATGATCAAAAAAGAAACAAAATGGAATACTATTATTACGTACTCTCTGTGCACATCATCTTTGTGGTTAGCTGGATGGCGGGGTTGTTTTATAGTGTCCGCTTGTTTATCTACCATGTAGAGGCCGAAACCAGACCTGAACTGGAGCGCAATATCCTGCAAAGGGAATATGAGCGTATGGAAGCCAAGCTTTGGCACATCATTACCACACCAGCAATGGTACTCACTGTTGCCGCCGGAATAACGATGATCTGCCTTAATCCGGGTTTGATGTCTGTTGGCTGGTTCCATGTGAAGCTCGCCTTTGTAGTCCTTCTTTTAATTTATCATTTCATTTGTCAGCGGATCATGAATCAATTGAAACATGGCCAATGTAAAATCAGCTCCTTTCAGCTGCGTTTATGGAATGAAGTGGCCACAGTCCTGTTGGTTGCTATTGTTTTCACTGTAGTGCTTAAAAGTGCAGTAAATTGGATTTATGGACTGATTGGTCTGATCATTTTTTCTTGTGTCATCATGATGGCCGTTAAATGGTACAAATCTTACCGTAAAAAACACGACTGCTAATCCCCCGTTTTATTATTTTTCATTATTTTTCATGCTGCGTGCAACCTTTAGTTGATCATGCTCATCTTCTATATACCAAACAAACAGATGATTTTGACGCAGTATACGATAAATGAACTCATGGAAGGCTGTAAAGCCGGAAAGCGAAAGATGCAGGAAGCGCTTTATCAGCAGACTGCTTCTAAAATGCTGGTCGTTTGCATGCGTTATGCGAAAGACCGGATGGAAGCGGAGGATGTTTTGCAAATGGGCTTTATCAAGATTTTTCAAAAGATTGGGGAGTATAGAGGAGATGGGGCTTTTGAAGGTTGGATGAGAAGGGTCATGGTGAACACTGCAATTGAGAGTTATAGAAAAAATTTAAGAATGCTGAATGTCGTACCAATTGAGGATGCCTATGAGCAACCAGGTGTGGGTTTCGATTTTAGCAGACTAGGAATGCAGGATTTATTGAAAGTCATACAAAAGCTTTCTGACGGTTATAGAATGGTGTTTAACATGTACATCATAGAAGGATATTCTCATAAGGAAATCGCTGAAACATTAGGGATTTCTGAAGGAGCAAGTAAATCGCAGTTGTCGAGAGCAAGGGCGATCCTAAGAGAGGAGATTATAAAAATGGAGGGTATAGATTATGCAAGCTATGCAGGATAAAGATTTTGATCAGTTGTTCAAAGATAAATTTGAAGGGGCAGAAATGAGGCCGTCGGCAAATTTATGGAGCAATATTGAAAAAGAACTGACACCAAAGAAAAAGCGTGTTTTCCCGATTTACTGGGCAGCAGCAGCTGCTGTAGCGGTGATTGCAGTGTCGGTAGGTTTATTAGTTCCGGAAACTGAAAAGATGCAGCTGCATGGGACTGCTGCGGTGGTTACTAAAGCTGGGAATAATATGACAGCAGCTGAAAGCACTAGTACTGGTGCAATAACAGTTCCTGTTACAGATGAGGGAGATCCTACCGGATCAACAGCATCAGTTTCAACTGGATCCAGTATTTCCGTTTCAGCAATAGGAACTCCTTTAGTTCTTGCGCCCAAATTGAAGTTAAAAAACCTGGTTCAGGAAAATAATTTAGTAGCAGTGCAACGAAATGAAAAGATCAGGCGTCATCAAATAAAAGCGGTGGAGATGAATACTACTTTGAAAGAAGAAGAGCTGAAATCAATGCCAGATTTATCAACTGAAAATGTAATTGCTAATGTACCTATCCCTGATGTACAGCGAGGAGATCAGGAGCTGATAGAAACAGAAAGCAGAGAAAGAAAAGGCATTAGAAATGTAGGAGATGTGATCAATTTTGTGGTAGATAAACTAGATAAAAGAGAGAAGAAACTGATACAATTTAAAACGGATGATGACGACAACTCTTCTCTAATTGCAGTAAACATTGGCATTTTAAAATTTAATTCAAAAAGTAACAAGTAGCACACATATATAGCTCAAACCAACAATATGAAGAAATTAGTATGGACAACACTTTTGGTAAGCGGGCTTGCCGGTGTTATGGCGCAAAGCGCATTTGCACAACAGGATAGTGTGAAGAAGAAATCATCATTTGGTATAGACAATGGGCTGATCTCTATCAAAATCAACGGAAAAGACAGTACCAGCAAAGCGAAGGCCTCGAAAGGTCGCTTTATGGGAGGGATTACCCTTACTCGCCTGGATATTGGTTTCTCGAGATTGGTAGACAATGGCAGTTTCTCTTTATCAAAAGAAAATGACTTTCTGGATTATACCGGTGGAAAAACAAGCACGATTTCATTTGACGTATTGCAGTTTGGCTATCGCTTTGATCCTCATTTTAAAGTGTATATCGCCGGTGGTTTCGACTGGACGATGATTCGCCTGAAACAAAATATTACCCTGAAAAAGAACAGTCCGACTTTAGATTACGACCAGGAGTCTATAGAGTTCTCTAAAAACAGGTTGTCTAATAGCTATGTGCACATTCCTTTGAATTTTGAATTGCGTACAAAAGAAAATTCCCATGGTAAGCGTTTTTACTTTGTATTCGGACCAGAAGTAGCTTTCCTGTTAAATGGAAAAGTAAAACAGATCAGCAAAGAGAAAGGAAAAGAGAAGTTTAAGGATGACTATAATTTCGAGCCTTTCCGTTATGGTGGTACATTGCGCATCGGATATGGTGGCCTTGGTATCTTTACCAAGTATTATTTCAACGATATGTTTACAACCACAGCGCAAAAAGGACTTAAAAATATGGCATTTGGTATCACCCTAGGATTGAACTAATCAACACACACACAAATATTACTGATCCCGTAACCTTCATAGGTTGCGGGATTTTTTTTTGGCAAGACTAAATACTTTATCTTTACCACGTGAAGGAAAACATCATCAGCGTTAAGAACATCAGCAAACAGTATCAGCAGGAACAGGCTTCTGGAATTCATAATATTAGTTTCGATATTAATAAAGGAGATATTATTGCCATTATCGGCGAAAGTGGTAGTGGTAAATCGACCCTGCTGAAATGTATTTATGGTTTATTAACCATTGATGAAGGTGAAGTTCGCTACCAGGATGAAAAGGTATGGGGACCAGATGTGTTGCTGATTCCAGGGCATAAGCAAATGAAAATGGTGACTCAGGATTTTTCATTGAACATCTATGCGAAAGTTTATGACAATATCGCTTCCATGATGGCCAATACAGATGTAAATCACAAACATCAAAAAACGATGGAAATGATGGTTCACTTGCATATTGATCACCTGAAAGATAAAAAGATTACAGAATTAAGTGGTGGAGAGCAGCAAAGGGTGGCAATTGCTAAAGCTTTGGTTACAAATACTTCCGTTTTACTACTGGATGAGCCTTTTAGTCAGGTGGACGCATTGCTTAAAAATCAGCTTCGTGCAGATATTAAAAGGATTGCTGCGGAGACAGGCGTGACCGTGATTATGGTTTCTCATGACCCTGCAGACGGATTGTTCCTTGCCGACGAGTTGTTGATCATGAAAGATGGTCATTTGCTGGAACGTGGTAAACCAGAAGATATTTATCAGCATCCTAAACATATATACACCGCTAGAATGTTAGGTAATGCCGTGGTACTAAATCCGGAAGAAGCGAAAAAACTAGGATTGGAGCTGAAGGACGGACATGCCGTGTTTTATCCGGAATGGGTGGAGCTGAACAATTCCTGGAACAGCAGACGTTTTGAAGTGAAAGACGTGTATTATAAAGGATTTTATGAGGAGTTGCTGCTAGAAAGAAATGGCGTGAAAATCAGAGCCATCCAATTGAATAGGGGAGTACATAAAAAAAACGACCACGTTCAGGCGAACATTGGTCGCTTCTTGTCATTATAAACTGATCGCTTTCGATTAACTTCGATCAGTTTTTAAAATTGATTATCTTAATTTTGAAGTCACAAAAGTAACTCTTAATCCCAGGTCTCTTGTTGGTATTTGAGGTATTAAAGTTTGATCTCCGGTAGTCTGGATGTCAATGATGATTGCGCCTCTCCTTACAGTGTGGGTGTAAGTTTCACCACCATAAACAAACGGCATTGCTCTGTATTCAGGGACGTTGTTGTCAGGATAAAGCGACACAATTACTGCGTCATTATTGAATGTAACATCGTCTAGTTCCGGGAAAGGAATTGTGGCTGTTAAAGTTGTCCTATTTGAACTGGCAACCCATGCACTTGGCTTTATGACTACTTCAATCGTTTCATTCGGAAGTCCTGGATCAACGATCACTTCCTTCTTGCAAGATGCCAAACCTAGCGTGGCCGTGCAAAGTAATAATAGTAATAACTTTTTCATATAATTTGTGTGTTTGATGTTCGTATAGCAAATCTTTTGCCATAAAAATACAATTCTGTTTTTACTTATACTGTATTTAAAATGTGATACAATATATTGTATGGTAATATAGCTAAAACTCAGTTGTTGATTGAATTATAATCAGCGTTTGGTAGAATGAAAAGGAAGTCCAGAGGCCAAATTTGTGATGGCATCTGCCATACGCTGGATCCTGGTTTGAAGAACGGGAGAGTCCAGCAGCCAGGTAAAACATTCTTGTTGTTTAATTGAGGATAATTTTTGAAAAGCAGTCCATGCTGCGGGCTCGTCTTTTAAGCATTCAATAAAATCTTCATTGGCAATTTCCAGTTTAGGATCACTGTCGGGGTACAGGCACACCCTAACCCACTCTCCTTGCTCTTTCTTAATCTCTTTGCGGATGGCAGCTTTTACCGGAAGGAAAAGTGTGCCTTTTTTCATGGGCATTAAAGTCACTTTACTGACCTCATAACCGTCGATACATCCCTTTACCTTTTGCCAGCTAAAATAATTATGCTTGCCAGGCTGTATTTCAGGGAAACGAACATAAGTCCAGCCGCCCTTGCCAGGGAAGCGTTCCAGTAATAAATCCTGGTCAATTAATGGTAATTCTTCCATAATTTGATGCCGCGTCTGTACTATTAATCGCTGATGTAAAATTATAAATATTTTGGCAAACTATACGCTAACAGACTTCAATGGCATTGCGAAGAGAAATTGTTGATTAATGAAAAATGCCGCATCAAGAAGATTGATACGGCATTCTATATACTTTGGGGCAGTAAACTAGTCTTGATGCTATTGCAGCCAAGTTTTACTTAGTAATTCTTTTAAACCAGGTATTCGAATAAAGTCTGATCGTTGTTCAATTCAATGATTTCGAACTTAAACTCTCTCATTCTTTGCAATAAAGATTCGTAATCTGTTGGCTCCTGAAGCTCAATTCCGACTAATGCAGGTCCACTTTCCCGGTTTGTTTTTTTAATAAACTCAAACCTGGTAATGTCATCATGCGGACCTAAAACGTTATTCACAAAGAGTTTTAAAGCACCTGGTCGCTGAGGGAAACGTACAATGAAATAATGTTTCAATCCTTCAAAAAGTAAAGACTTTTCTTTGATCTCCTGCATTCTCTCAATATCGTTATTACCACCACTCACTACACAAACTACTGTTTTACCAATGATTTGATCTTTGATTTGCTCTAAAGAGGCTACAGCTAAAGCACCTGCAGGTTCTACAACAATAGCATCTTCATTATATAACTTCAAAATAGTAGTACAGATTTTGCCTTCAGGAATCAATAACATTTGATCCAGGAGTTCATTGCAATAAGCAAAAGTAAGGTTACCCACTCTCTTTACTGCAGCACCATCTACAAAGCGATCGATGTCTGCTAATAAAACAGGAGCACCACTATTCAGCGCTTGTTTCATGGAAGGCGCACCTTCAGGTTCCACACCAATCAGTTCAATTGCTGGTTTCAGGTTTCTCAAATAGCTACCTACTCCTGAAGCCAGACCGCCACCACCGATAGGCATGATCACCATATCCAGTTCAGGAAGGTCTTCAAAAATTTCTACACCTACTGTTCCCTGACCTTCGATCACCTTTGTATTGTCAAAAGGAGGAACAAAAGTCATCCCATGTTCTGCAGTATAAGCCAAAGCTTCTCTTAAGCAGTCGTCGAAAGTATCACCAACTAAAACAATCTGAATATGATCGCCGCCAAACATTTCTGTTTGTTTCACCTTTTGTTTAGGAGTGATTTCCGGCATAAAAATAACGCCTTTAATGTTCAGCTTTTTGCAGGAATGGGCAACACCCTGTGCATGATTTCCAGCACTGGCGCAAACCACACCCTTTGCTACCTGCTCAGGTTCAAGGGTGCTGATCATGTTGTAAGCACCCCTTAATTTGTAGGAGCGTACCAGCTGCAAATCTTCTCTTTTCAGGTAAATATTTGCCTGGTAAGTTTTAGAAAGCCCTGCATTATACTCCAAAGGGGTACGTTTTACCGTACCTTTTAATCGTTCCGCTGCCGCCAGAAAATCCAGTATCACTTCTTTTTCTACACTCATTTTTTAGATAAATTTATTCATTGCATCCAGATAAGCATTGGCCGAAGCTTTTACGATATCTGTACTAAAACCATAGCCTACATAAGACTTTCCTTCGTAAGAAACCTTCATGTTTACCTTGCTCACATCATCGCTGCCACCATGCATGGCCTGAATGGTAAATTCATTTAATAGAATATCTTTACCTACGATCGATTGAATGGCTTTAATAGTTGCGTTAACAGGTCCGTTTCCAGTGGCCATTGCTTCTTTTTCTACGCCTTCATGTTCTAATCTGATGCTGGCAGTAGGGCTTAAAGGATCACCGCAAAGTACTTGTAACAAGTTCAATTTGTAACCGTTTTTAACGGCACCTTCTTCACCGTCACTCATTAAGAAAAGAATGTCATCATCACAGATTGTTTTCTTCTCATCAGCCATGATTAAGAAACGCTCGTATACCTGATCCAGGTTTAAACGATCGATTTCATAACCTAAACGCTCTAAATGGTGTTTTAAGGCATGGCGACCGCTGCGTGCAGTCAGAATAATATCTGCTGAGTTCAAACCAACATCTTCTGGATTGATGATCTCATAGTTTTCTCTATGTTTCAAGAAACCATCCTGATGAATTCCAGAGCTGTGGGCAAAGGCATTCTGACCAATGATCGCTTTATTTGGCTGTACCGGCATGTGCATCATGCGGCTCACCATACCACTGATTTCAGTGAAATGTTTGCTGTTGATGTTAGTGGTTAAGTTCAAAGCATGGTGTGTTTTCAATACCATGGCAATTTCTTCCAATGCCGTGTTTCCAGCACGCTCACCGATACCGTTAATGGTACACTCTACCTGACGGGCACCATTGATTAAACCGGCAAGACTATTCGCAGTAGCCAAACCTAAATCATTGTGACAATGAACAGAAATGATCGCCTGGTCTATATTTTTAACGTTTTCTTTTAGGTAAAGGATTTTTGAACCGTATTGATCTGGCAAGCAGTAGCCATTCGTATCAGGAATGTTCACCACAGTAGCACCAGCAGCAATTACGGCTTCAATCATCTGCGCTAAATAAGCATTGTCTGCACGGCCAGCATCTTCTGCGAAAAACTCAATATCTTCCACAAATTGCTTCGCATATTTTACTGCTGCAACCGCTCTCTCCAGAATTTCTTCTCTTGTGCTGTTGAACTTGTATTTAATGTGCATGTCTGAAGAACCGATTCCAGTATGAATCCTTGGTCTCTTCGCGTATTGTAATGCTGCAACAGCGGAATCAATGTCTTTCCTATTGGCACGTGTCAATGCACAGATGATCGGTTCTCTTATCGCTTTTGATAAGTCTACCACGCTCTGGAAATCTCCAGGGCTTGAAATAGGGAAACCTGCTTCAATCACATCTACTCCAAGTGCTTCGAGTGCTTTTGCAATTTGAATTTTCTCTGGGCTCGACAACTGGCAGCCCGGCACTTGTTCACCATCACGTAAGGTGGTGTCAAACACATAGACTCTATTAGGATCGTGTAACATAATTCTTGGTGTTTAGTTAGATTTTGAAGTATTCTGTGAAATATATTTTAAGACCAATTGACCCATTTCTTTAGTTCCAAGAACGTGGTAAGGGCTGGTCGTATCATCGGCAATGTCATTTGTTCTGTAACCTTCTTTCAATACCTGATCTACGGCATCAATGATCACTTTTGCTTCTGCCAGCAGTCCGAAGCCAATTTCCAGCATCAGAGAAACAGATAGGATAGAAGCTAGCGGATTTGCCAGATTTTTTCCGGTGATGTCATGTGCAGAGCCATGGATGGGTTCAAAGAAACCAGTGCTTTCTCCTACAGAAGCGGAAGCTAACATCCCCATAGAACCTGCAATTTGTGAAGCCTCATCAGTTAAAATATCGCCGAATAAGTTGGCTGTTAATACGACGTCAAACTGTTTCGGATCTTTGATCAATTGCATCGCTGCATTGTCGATGAACATGTGACTTGTTTCTACTTCCGGATATTGTTTTGCAACTTGCTGTACAGTTTCTCTCCATAATCTAGAGCTTTCCAATACATTGGCTTTATCTACAGAACAAAGTTTTTTTCTACGTTTCATCGCAGCTTCAAATGCTTTGTGTGCAATTCTCTCTACCTCATAACGGTGGTAGATCATTAAGTCAGAAGCTGTGTTTTTGTCTTCAGAACGGGTTTTCTCGCCGAAATAAACATCTCCGGTAAGTTCTCTGAAGAATAGAATATCGGTTCCTTTTAATATACTAGGTTTAATGCTGGAAGCATTTAACAACTCATCAAATAATAAAATCGGGCGTAGGTTAGCATATAAGCCTAATTCCTTACGGATTTTAAGTAAGCCTTGCTCTGGACGTACTTTCAAAGAAGGATCATTGTCATATAAGGCATGGCCTACTGCACCAAAAAGGATGGCGTCGCTTTTTTGTGCTTTTTCCAGCGTTTCATCAGGTAGGGGATTACCGGTTGTTTCGATTGCAGCATGGCCCATTAGCGCCTCATCATAGCTGAATTCGTGTCCGAAATTTTTAGCAATTTCTTCTAATACCGCTTTACCCCAGGTAGTGACCTCTGGGCCAATACCATCACCAGGAATGACTAATATATTTTTTTTCATTTTCTAAATGCTTTGTAATAAGTTTTCAACGGATTTTACTGCACCGTCTTCTAATAATATTCTTTTCTCTATACAGGATGGTAATTGTGATTCAAAATGGCCAACGTAAACTAACGTGGTGCCATCTTTACATAATTCATCTACCAGTTTGTTGAAATGTTGTGTTTGCTGCTGATCTAAGCCCTGACAAGGTTCATCAAGGATCAATATTGCTGGTTTTTTAACGATCGTTCTCGCCAGTAAGGTTAAGCGCTGCTTACCCAAAGGCAATTCATTCATCAGTGTGTTTTTATAGGCCGTTAAGCCGAAATACTCCACTAATTCATCTACCTGGGAATGTTTGGTAGAGCCCGGACTGCAATACAATCCTGAACTGTCGTAAAAACCAGAGGCGATGCTTTGCCAAACGGTAGCAGAGGCATCGAAATACCAGTGCAATTCCGGTGAGATTATACCAATGCGTTCTTTGATCTCCCAAATACTTTCACCTGTTCCTCTTTTATTCCCGAAAAGATAAAAGTTGTTGGCATAAGCCTGAGGATGATCTCCACTGATTAAGCTCAATAAAGTAGATTTTCCAGAACCATTATGCCCCTGTAAGATCCATTTTTCGCCTGTTTTAACCTCCCAGTTGATGTTCTTCAATACCTGCTTGTCCCCATATCTGATGTTCACATCAATCATTTTGATGATGTGTTCAGTTGTGGTTGAAGAAGGCGATGAGCCAAAAATTGAAGTAGAAATGCTTGTGGAATCTGAAACCTTCTCTTTTTGAAGAAAAGAAGGTAAAGGTTTGATGATTTCTTCCGCTTCTTCCCTAAGAGATGGAGGGGAGGAAATCTCTTTTAACTTACCTGCTTCCAAAACTGCAAAGCGATTGATGGTTGCTGGTAATTCAGTTTCATTACCAATGATGATCAATTGTGTTCCACTTTCCGATAATTCGGTCAATAAATCGTTTAGATTAGCACGGGAAAGTTTATCTAATCCATTGTAAGGTTGATCTAAGATCAACAATTGAGGTTTCGACCATACAGCCTTCACCAATTGCAATTTCTTATGTTCTCCGCTCGATAATTGTAAAAGTGCGGAGTTTTTTAAAGCAGCAAAACCTAAAGCGGTCAACAGCTGCTCTAAAGTTTCAAATGAAAGTCCTTGATCGTTTCCAAAGCGCGTTAATTCTGCGATCACTGTAGCCGTAATTGCAGTGGCTAAACTTTGGTAACGCTGCTGATAATAGAAATTAGAAGCACCTTCAAGATCTTTAAACTGGTACCAGTTGGCTACATAATAAGCTTTTGCTGGTAATGCAGAAGAAAGATCAAAATTCAGCTGAATGTCGCCCTCAAGGCTAGGGATCAAACCTGCAATTACTTTTGCTAAAGTGGTTTTTCCGCTGCCGCTTTCGCCGCATAACAACCAATTGTCATTGCGATTTATCGTCCAGCATAAATCCTGTAATACAGGTTGCTGCTGATACTTTAAATTAAGGTTGTGAATATGGACGACGGGATTTGACATTATTTTGCTTGTTCAAATTCTTCAATTAAATGCTTTTGGTTTAAGATGAAATCGATGTCATCATAACCATTGATTAAGCAGGATTTTTTATAGGCATTGATTTCAAAACCTTCTTTGGCACCAGTATCAACGATAGTTACCGTTTGATTTTCTAAATCAACTTCCAGTGCTGCAGCATGGTCTTTTTCAACAGTGCTGAAGATTTCTGCTAAGAATGCATCTGTTACCTGGATAGGCAATAGACCATTGTTCAAAGCATTTCCTTTAAAGATGTCGGCAAAGAAACTGCTGATCACTACATCGAAACCTGCATCCTGGATCGCCCATGCGGCGTGCTCACGACTACTGCCACAGCCAAAGTTTTTTCCTGCAACCAGGATTCTTCCTTTGTATGCTGGGTTATTCATGACGAAATCAGCTTTTAAAGTCTGATCACCATTGTAACGCCAATCGCGGAATAAGTTTTCACCAAAACCTTCACGGGTCGTCGCTTTTAAGAACCTTGCCGGAATGATCTGATCCGTATCAATGTTCTCTATGTTTAAAGGCACAATTGCCGAGGTTAACTTTTCAAATTTTCTCATGATTCTTCGGATTAAGCGTGTACAGGTTCGTCTAATAAAGTTCTTACATCGGTTACCTTACCCGTAATTGCTGCTGCTGCCGCGGTTAACGGACTGGCTAAAAATGTACGGGAATCCGGACCTTGTCTGCCTTCAAAGTTTCTGTTAGAAGTAGACACACAGTATTTTCCAGCAGGGATTTTATCCTCATTCATTCCTAAACAAGCACTGCATCCTGGTTCACGCAATTGAAAACCTGCCGATTCAAAGATCTTATCCAAGCCTTCAGCAATCGCTTGTTGCTCCACTTGTTTAGAACCCGGAACAATCCATGCAATTACATTTTCTGCTTTCTGGCGACCTTTTACAAATTCTGCCACCTCACGCAAATCCTCAATTCTGGAATTGGTGCAGCTGCCGATAAATACATAATCAATCGCTTTTCCTACCAATTCAGTATCTTCCTTGATGCCCATGTAATCCAAAGCTTTCTGGAAGGAAGCTTGTTCAGAAACCGCCTGATCCCCTGTAGCAGGGATGTGTGCGGCAATGCCCATACCCATACCCGGATTTGTTCCGTAAGTAATCATAGGGCTGATGTCTGCTGCGTCAAACGTTAATACGCTATCAAACTTCGCATCAGCATCGCTATATAATGTTTTCCAGTAAGCTAAAGCTTTATCCCACTCTTCGCCTGCCGGAGCAAATTCTCTTCCTTTGATATAATCATAAGTGATCTGGTCAGGGGCAATTAAACCACCTCTGGCACCCATTTCAATACTCATATTACAGATCGTCATTCTCGCTTCCATACTCAAAGCTTCAATAGTCGACCCAGCATATTCGATAAAATAACCTGTACCACCGGCAGCAGATATCTTAGCAATAATGTATAGAATAATGTCTTTAGCAGAAACACCTTTACCTAACTCCCCGTTTACCTCGATTTTCATCGTTTTCGGGCGCTGTTGTAATAAACATTGTGTTGCAAAAACCTGCTCTACCTGTGAAGTACCGATTCCAAAAGCAATCGCACCGAAAGCACCATGTGTAGAAGTATGACTATCGCCGCAAACCATGGTTTTTCCTGGAAGCGTGATGCCCAATTCCGGACCGATCACGTGAACAATCCCTTGGAAAGGATGACCCAAACCATACAACTCGATACCGAATTCTGCACAGTTTTTAGTCAGCATATCCACCTGAAAACGCGAAAGTTCCTCTTTAATCGGCTGCAGCTGATTTAAAGTTGGAACGTTATGATCTGCGGTCGCAACAGTTTGCTGCGGGCGGAAAACAGGCAAGCCTCTTTTGCGTAAACCATCAAATGCCTGAGGTGAAGTCACTTCATGGATCAAATGGGTATCGATATATAAAATATCAGGGAAACCAGCTTCGCTTTTTACAACATGCGCATCCCAAATCTTTTCTACTAATGTTTTTGACATCTTTTATTCTTTTTAAATGGCTGAAGTCATGTAGACTTCAGCCGTTTTTTATGATTAGGCAGTTTTAATTGATTTCATTGCGGTCATCGCTTTTCTCAGCTCAGCACCAACAAGTTCCACCTGATGTGAACGAATCACTTCATTTACTGCGATTAATGCTCTGTTATCCACAGCACCATCTTTACCTTCATTGTAGTTCTTACCTACCAATTCAGTATCTACCGTTTTCATGAAGTCAGCAAGTAATGGTTTACAAGCCTGATCAAATAAGTAACAGCCATATTCAGCTGTATCAGAAATTACTCGGTTCATTTCGAACAATTTCTTACGTGCTATCGTGTTTGCGATTAGTGGAGTTTCGTGTAATGACTCATAGTAAGCCGACTCAGGTTTGATCCCTGCTTCCACCATCGTTTCGAAAGCCAATTCCACACCCGCTCTCACGAAAGCAACCATTAAAGTATAGTTATCGAAATATTCCTGCTCCCCGATTTTAACATCACCTGCTGGTGTTTTCTCAAAAGCAGTTTCACCGGTTTCAGCACGCCAAGCCAATAGGTTTTTATCACCATTTGCCCAGTCTTCCATCATGATGCGGCTAAATTCACCACTCATGATATCATCCTGATGCTTTTGGAACAATGGACGCATGATAGTTTTCAATTCTTCAGAGATTTCAAAAGCTTTGATTTTAGCAATATTGCTCAATCTGTCCATCATCGCAGTGATACCACCTTGTTTCAAAGCTTCAGTAATCACTTCCACACCATATTGAACCAATTTAGAAGCATAACCTGGATCGATTCCTTTTTCTACCATTTTATCAAATGATAAGATAGAACCAGTCTGTAATAAACCACAAAGAATCGTTTGCTCACCCATTAAATCAGATTTCACTTCTGCAACGAAAGATGATTTCAAGACACCGGCTTTATGGCCGCCTGTACCCACGCAATAAGCTTTAGCCTGTAATAGACCCTTTCCTTCCGGATCATTCTCAGGGTGTACAGCGATTAGGGTAGGTACTCCAAAACCACGTACATATTCTGCTCTGACTTCACTTCCTGGACATTTTGGAGCCACCATGATTACCGTAAGGTCTTTACGGATCTGCATGCCTTCTTCCACAATGTTGAAACCATGAGAGTATAATAAAGTAGCACCTGATTTCATTAGTGGCATTACAGCAGTCACTACTGCAGTATGCTGTTTATCAGGAGTAAGGTTGATCACTACATCAGCTGTAGGGATTAATTCTTCGTAAGTACCAACTGTAAAATTGTTTTCCGTAGCATTTTTCCAGGAATCTCTTTTACCTTCGATAGCTTCTTTACGTAAAGTATAAGAAACATCTAAACCGCTATCTCTTAAGTTTAAACCTTGGTTTAGTCCTTGTGCACCGCAACCGATCACGACTAGTTTCTTGCCTTTAAGCGCATTTACGCCATCCAGAAATTCTGAACTGTCCATGAAATCGCATACACCCAGTTGGTTTAATTTTTCTCTAAGAGGTAACGTGTTGAAATAGTTTGACATCTTGTTATAGTTATTTGATTGTAAAGGTTCTTTTAATTTTTATTGTTGTTTATGATTCTTTTGATCGCTGTTGCACATCCATAGTGGTAGGCATCATGGATTGGAAAAAACTGAACTGCATCCTGAATATCATTTAAAGTCACGCCATAGCTGGTGGTATAAACATTATAGTTGATGAATACCTGATTTTTCAGGTCTTCTTCCAGCTCATCGACTGTGTTTAGCATCAAATCTTTCAATTCATTGAGTTCATCCTGACCGATAAACCTTTCCGGCTTTGTTCCTTTTTTATACTCATTCAGATAATCAGGAGAACTCTTGGCTTTTAAACCTGAAAGCGTATAACAAAGTCCATGCAGACTGGCGATGATGTGGCCAAAGTTCCAGATGATGTTGTTGTTAAAACCTTCAGGAACCTGATTTGCTTCTTCAAGCGTACAACTGTCCAATAGTTGGATAAAGTTGTTCCTGGTTTGTCTGATGGTTTTGAAATGCTGTTCCATGTTTTCCGTTTATATTGTGTTTCCGTTTTACAACGGGGGTTTACATGCTGAATACGTTTTTCTCTGCGTCAAGGAATTCGTTTTCGATCACTTCCTGTCCTGGCTCTCTGCGCTCAAATTCTCTGAGTTTGCGGTTAAAACCATCGCTGTTTTTGATGATCGCTACCCTTGCACTTCTCACAAATTCGATCAGACCAAAAGGCTGTAAAACTTCGATCAGCTTATCAGTTTCCTCACGGTGGCCGGTAGTTTCAAAAACCGTATAATCTTTACGGATCACTACCGCTCTTGCACCGTTTTCACGAAGTAAACGTTCAACCGATACCAACTCTGCAATCGTATCTGTAGGCACTTTATAAAGCGCCATTTCCTGCCAGATGATATCCTCATTGGTATTGAAATATACTTTCAATACTTCTACTTGTTTTTCAATCTGACGGGCCAGCTTGCGTACTACTTCTTCTGTTTCGTTGATCACGATGTTGAATCTGTGAATGTGCTCAATCTCCGAAGGAGAGGTGTTTAAGCTGTCAATATTGATTTTTCTTCTTGAAAAAATAATGGCAATACGATTCAATAAGCCGATTTGATTTTCGGTATATACAGTAATCGTAAATTCCTGTTTTTCGTTTGTTTCTATATCCTGGGAATTGCTCATGATCTTTAATTATTTAAGTCTGATTTCACTTACACTGCTACCTTGAGGAACCATAGGGAACACATTGTGCTCCTGGGCTACCATTACTTCTAGAAGGAAAGAACCTTTATGGTTCAACATTTCTTCTAATGAACTCACTAAGTCTTCACGTTCTGAAACTTTCTTTCCGGCGATATAATAGGAATCGGCAAGTTTCACGAAATCCGGACTGGTGATGTCCACGAAAGAGTAGCGTTTCTCATGGAACAATTGCTGCCATTGGCGAACCATTCCCAGGAACCTGTTATTTAAGATCATGATTTTCACATCAACGCCACTTTGCATGATGGTACCCAATTCCTGACATGTCATTTGGAAACCTCCATCACCGATTACCGCAACCACGGTACGGTCTGGAGCACCAAATTTAGCACCGATAGCAGCAGGTAAGCCAAAGCCCATTGTTCCTAAACCACCACTCGTTACATTACTTCTGGTATGGTTGAATTTTGCATAACGACAAGCTACCATCTGATGCTGCCCCACGTCAGTTACCACAACCGCTTCGCCTTTAGTTAAGATGTTCAATTGATTGATCACCTCACCCATAGTCAATTCTCCTGTTCCAGGATTCAATTCAGGATGAATGACAACTTCTTGCTCTGTTTTATCAAAAGCTCTGAATTCTGCCAGCCATTCTGTATGTTTTTTCTCTTCAACCAATGCAGTTAAAAGTGGTAAAGTTTCTTTACAATCTCCCCAAACCGGAACATCCGCTTTTACATTTTTGTCGATTTCTGCAGGGTCAATATCCAAGTGAATTACTTTTGCTTGTTTCGCATATTTGTCTAAACGGCCAGTTACCCGGTCGTCGAAACGCATACCGATTGCGATCAATACATCACAGGAATTGGTTTGTACATTCGGACCATAGTTACCGTGCATGCCCAGCATTCCAACATTTAAAGGGTGGTCTGTAGGAATAGCGCCAGCACCTAAAATCGTCCAGGCTGCAGGAATACCGCTTTTCTCTACGAAAGCTTTAAATTCCTGTTCTGCATATCCTAAAGAAACGCCCTGACCGAACAAGATGAAAGGTTTTTTTGCTGAATTGATTAATGCTGCAGCGGCCTCAATATATTCTTTACGAACATTTGGTTTTGGACGGTAACTGCGTACATGGTCGCAAGGAACATAACCAGCATATTCAAACATTTGCAATTGCGCATTTTTGGTAATGTCGATCAATACCGGACCTGGTCTGCCGCTGCGGGCAATGTAAAAAGCTTTCGCTAATACTGCTGGAATCTCAGTAGCATCCGTAATCTGGTAGTTCCATTTGGTCACCGGGGTAGTGATGTTGATCACATCCGTTTCCTGGAAAGCATCCGTACCTAATAAGTGTGCATACACCTGACCGGTGATACAAACCATCGGCGTGCTGTCGATTTGAGCATCTGCTAAACCTGTTACCAGATTGGTAGCACCCGGACCACTGGTCGCAAATACGACACCCACTTTTCCGGAAGTACGTGCATACCCCTGACCGGCATGTGTGCCGCCTTGCTCATGACGTACTAAAATATGTTTTAATTTTTCTTTGTAATCGTATAATGCATCATAAATAGGCATGATGGCACCACCTGGATAACCAAAAATGGTATCCGTACCTTCTGCTATTAATCCTTCCAATAAAGCCACAGAACCAGAAACAGTTACTGTTTTCTTCGGTTCCGTTAAGGTGGTTGCTTCCTCTTGTACTGTGTCCATTATTTTATTTTTAGGTATGGGGTTTTTAAATTGATTAGTGAGTGTAGGCATCAGTTACACAGCCTTCGCTGGCATCGCTTACTTGTTTCAGGTATTTATAAAGTACGCCTCCTTTGACGGGTGGCGGCAGTTGCTTCCAAACCGCTTTACGGTTTTCCATCTCTTCTTCGGTAATCTGAAGGTGTAAGGTATTGTTCACTGCGTCAATGATGATGATGTCATTGTCGTGCACAAAAGCGATATTTCCACCATCCCAAGCTTCAGGAGTGATGTGACCTACTACAAAACCATGCGTACCACCAGAGAAACGGCCATCAGTAATTAAAGCCACTGACTTTCCTAATCCTGCACCAATGATGGCAGAGGTTGGTTTTAACATCTCCGGCATCCCAGGAGCACCTTTAGGACCTACCTGTCTGATCACCACTACATCACCTTTTTTCACTTTGCCACTTTGAATTCCTGCGATCAATGATTTCTCACCATCAAATACACGCGCCGGACCTTCAAATCTTTCTCCTTCTTTACCAGAGATCTTCGCTACCGAACCTTTTTCTGCGATGTTACCATATAGCATTTGAAGGTGACCTGTTGCTTTAATCGGGTTAGTTATTGGAAGAATTACCTTTTGAGTATCAAAATCTAAGTCTAAAGCGCCTTCCACATTTTCAGCAAGCGTTTTTCCGGTTACCGTGATACAGTCGCCATGAATCAAGCCTACTTTCAAAAGATATTTTAGAATGGCAGGAACACCACCAATTTCATGAACATCCTCCATTAAATAGTTCCCACTTGGTTTCAAATCCGCTAATACTGGAGTCGCATCACTTACGGCTTGGAAATCATCTAATTTCAAGGTTAATCCTACTGATTTCGCCATAGCGATTAAATGTAGTACTGCATTTGTAGAACCGCCCAATACCATTACCGTTACAATCGCATTGTGAAATGCTTTCTCCGTCATGATATCTGAAGGAAGGATGTTTTTCTCTAATAAAACACGGATCGCTTTACCGGCAGCTAAACATTCTTCTTTCTTTTCTGCACTCAATGCAGGGTAAGAGGAGCTGTAAGGTAAGCTCATTCCTAAAGCTTCGATTGCTGAAGCCATCGTATTTGCAGTATACATACCGCCACAAGCACCAGCGCCTGGACAAGTGTTGCGGATGATACCTTGAAAATCTTCTTCATCTAAATTGCCTGCCAATTTCTCGCCTAAGGCTTCAAAGGCTGATACAATGTTTAAAGTTTTTCCTTTATATTTTCCAGAGTGGATACTTCCACCGTATACCATGATTGAAGGACGATTTAACCGACCCATTGCCATGATAGAACCCGGCATATTTTTATCACAGCCTGGTAATGCAATCACGCCATCGTAATATTGTCCACCACAAATGGTTTCAATTGAATCTGCAATTACATCTCTGGAAACCAAAGAATAACGCATTCCATCTGTACCGTTAGACATCCCATCGCTTACACCGATAGTGCTGAAGGTTAAACCGACCATTCCATTATCCCAGACCCCTTCTTTAACGATTTTTGCTAAATCATTTAGGTGCATGTTGCAGGTGTTTCCATCGTATCCCATACTTGCAATGCCGACCTGGGCTTTGTCCATATCTTCTTTGGTCAAGCCAATTCCATACAACATGGCTTGGGCAGCAGGTTGGGTTGGGTCCTGCGTGAATACTTTACTGTAGCGGTTTAATTCTGGTGATTGTGACATATTATATGATTACTTCGTAATTTTGTTTTTCTAACACTAAACATTTGTAAGTGCGTTGTATGGTGGCTCCAACACTATCATTCCATCTGATTGGGAACTGATATTCATCTACCGATGCAATTCCTGCAATCTCTGTTGCGGTGCCGCAGAAGAAAGCACTGTCTGCATGTTTTACATCCGCAACCGTCAGGTGTTTTTCTATAATTTCTATATCCAGGATATGACATAGCTCAATTACTGTTGCACGGGTGATTCCTGGAAAGATGTTACCTAGTTGTGGAGTGTATAATTTTCCGTTTTTCTCGATAAAGATGTTTGATGCTGGACCTGCAGCGATATTTCCGTCCATATCCAACAATAACGCCTCATCAAATCCATTGCGTTTTGCTTCAATAGTCGCTAAAGTGGAATTCCCATCGTTGCCAGTAACTTTAGCTGCTATAGGAAAAGATTTTGGATTCGGACTTTCATAACTGGACACCCCAACTTTTAATTGTTCGTTACCAGGGTAGGCATCCCATTCCCAGGCACAGATCATGATCGATACCTCTGTAGCCGCAACCATCGACATGTTAGGGGCACAGTATACCAAGGGACGGATGTAAGCATCTTTTAAATTATTCAATTGAAGTAACTTATAAGTTTGCTTGATCAGGTCACTTACTTCCCATGGAAAAGGTAGATTCACCAATTCTGCAGATCTTTTTAATCTTTCGAAATGTTCTCTGGCTTTAAATACACGGGTTCCATTGTGCGTTTGATATGCCCTGATTCCTTCAAATACTGCATAGCCATAGTGGAGCGATTGCTCATATATCTCGGCGGTGCTGTTGGCGGCTTTCTGGAACTTGCCGTTTAAGTATAACACTGTATTTGAATTGACGTATTTCATGTTGGTTAGGCGGTTAGGTATCGTGTTGGTTGTGGTATTGATTCATTAAAAAAGCGCCACTTGTGGGGGGCGCTTGAGTTTATTTTTGTATTTAAAATATTCTATTGCAGCGCCTTATCCTTCTGAATTACCAGCAGAAGAATCACATTAATAATGACAATAATTAAGGCGGTGATGTTAAAGTTCATTTTGTTAGTTTATAAGCAGTTCGTATTTGCTATTGCTTTATAAATCCAATTTAGGTCTTGTGATCAATACTATCAATAGCTGTATAGAAATAAATGAAAAAAAATATAATTTGCAATAATGGTATATATAACAAATATAATACCTGAAAATACACTGTTTTAATTGCTTTACGTGGACGCTACTATACCAAATATGAAATCGGTATTCGGTATGGGTATTATGCTTGCATTGTATTTTATCTCATTTTCTGCCTAAAATCGGAGAATGGTCAAAAAAGTTGAAGAAAATACGACTAAAATAAGGGGAGGTAGCCAAATAAAAATTGGCAGTCTTTTCAAAGAAATAAATACAATTTCTGTTACCGTTTTAAAATAGCGTATCGTTATTTTACAGGATGATTTGATGACGTTCAAAAATCAGGGACAAAAAAAAAGGATGTCGTTTCGGACATCCTTTTTTTATTATGCTTTAAATATTAAGCAACCCCTTCGGCTAAAACAATAATCTTGTTTTTCAAAACCTCTACAACGCCACCTTTAATATTAAAGGTTTCATCGCCTGTTTTGGTTTTAACAATTACTGGTCCGTCTTCTAAGGTTGAGATAATAGGAGCATGGTCATGCAAAATTTGAAATGATCCCATGGTACCTGGTACAGTAACAGCTGTTACTTCGCCTTCAAAGACTTTTTTATCTGGTGTTAATATTTCTAGTGTCATATTCAAAGTGTATGCGCTTTAATTAAGCGTTTGCCTCAGCTAATAGTTTTTTACCTTTTTCGATTGCATCTTCGATACCACCTACTAAGTTAAATGCAGCCTCTGGATATTCATCAACTTCACCATCCATAATCATGTTAAATGCTTTGATGGTATCTTTAATGTCAACCAACACACCTTTTAAGCCTGTAAACTGCTCAGCTACGTGGAATGGTTGAGATAAGAAACGTTGAACACGACGCGCACGGTGAACGATTAATTTATCCTCTTCAGATAATTCGTCCATACCTAAGATCGCGATGATATCCTGTAACTCTTTGTAACGTTGTAAGATTTCTTTCACACGTTGAGCAGTGTTATAGTGCTCATCACCTAATACCGCTGGAGATAAGATTCTTGAAGTTGAATCCAATGGATCCACCGCAGGATAAATACCTAGCTCAGAGATTTTACGAGACAATACTGTAGTTGCATCTAAGTGGGCAAACGTTGTAGCCGGAGCTGGATCCGTTAAATCATCCGCAGGGACATAAACCGCCTGTACAGAGGTAATAGATCCACGTTTAGTGGAAGTAATACGTTCCTGCATTAATCCCATCTCTGTTGCCAAAGTTGGTTGGTAACCTACCGCAGAAGGCATACGACCTAAAAGTGCCGATACTTCAGAACCTGCCTGAGTGAAACGGAAGATGTTGTCAACGAAGAAAAGAATGTCTTTTCCAGCGCCTTCGCCATCACCATCACGGAAGTATTCTGCAACTGTTAATCCTGATAAAGCTACACGAGCACGAGCTCCTGGAGGTTCGTTCATCTGACCGAATACCAATGTTGCTTTAGAATCTTTTAGTTTTTCTGTGTCAACCTTGCTTAAATCCCATCCGCCTTTTTCCATCGAATGAAGGAATTCTTCACCATAGTTGATTACACCAGATTCGATAAACTCACGTAAAAGGTCATTACCTTCACGTGTACGCTCACCTACACCAGCAAATACTGATAAACCAGCATACGCTTTCGCGATGTTGTTTACCAATTCCATGATCAATACTGTTTTACCAACACCAGCACCACCGAATAAACCAATTTTACCACCTTTAGCGTAAGGCTCTAATAAATCGATTACTTTGATACCAGTAAATAGTACTTCTGATTCAGTTGATAGCTCGTCAAATTTTGGCGGAGCATTGTGGATTGGTCTACCGTTAGTTTTATCAATCGTGTTGATACCATCGATAGCATCACCAACAACATTGAATAGACGACCTTTAATCTGATCACCAACAGGCATTTTGATAGGTGCGCCAGTATCTACTGCTTTCATGCCACGAACCAAACCGTCGGTTGAGTCCATTGCAATTGCACGTACGCGGTCTTCACCAAGATGTTGTTGAACTTCTAAAACGACCTTTTGACCGTTTTCTTTTTCAATCTCTAATGCAGAGAAAATTTGAGGTAAATGAGCATCGTCAGCAAAACTCACGTCAACTACCGGTCCTATAATCTGCGCTATTTTTCCAATGTTAGGCATATATTGTTTTGGGTAAAATTATAAATATCAAAATGTTAAAGGCCGTTTTCAGAGCCCACAATTCGGTTTGCAAAGTTAAGATTTTTCAACATAAATTGCATATATAAATAAAAAGTTTTTCCACAGTTTTTAAATCAATATTTTAGCGGGTATAAAACAAGGTACGAACAAGCCGTTTTTGACGTTAAAAAGAGCGTATTTGTGGCTGTACATTCATCATAAGGAAACTGAGAAATTCATGAAAACAATATTAGTAACGGGGAGCAATGGCCTTCTAGGGCAGAAAATCACAGAAAGAGTGCTCGCAACAAAACAGTTTAATCTGATTGCGACCGCAAAAGGGGAGAACCGTTATCCAATTAAAGAGGGATATGTTTATGCTGAAATGGATATTTTAGATGCTGCCAATGTGGAAGAAATTGTAGCGAAATATAAACCCGATGCCATCATTCACACTGCCGCAATGACCAATGTGGATACCTGCGAAGATCAAAAAGAGTTGGCTTATGCGCTAAATGTGAAAGCAGTGGAGACACTTATTGCAGTTTGTGAGCAATTCGACGTGCAGCTGGTTCATTTGTCTACAGACTTTGTTTTTGATGGCAAAAACGGACCGTATGATGAAGAAGCGCCTACCTGCCCTTTAAGTTATTACGGACAAACCAAAGTAGAGGCCGAACAAGCACTGCAAAAGTCAAATTGCAAATGGGCTGTATTGAGGACGATTATCGTATATGGTATTGTGAGCGATATGAGCCGCAGTAATATTGTACTTTGGGCAAAAGGTGCTTTAGAAAAGGGACAGCCCATTAATGTCGTGAACGACCAGTGGCGCATGCCAACCCTGGCAGAAGACTTAGCCGATTGCTGTCTGCTGGCCATAGAGAAAAATGCGCAGGGCATATATAATGCTTCTGGAAAAGATATGATGAGCATTTCAGAATTAGTGGCTATAGTGGCCGATTTCTGGAACCTGGATAAAGGACTGATTAAAGAGATCTCTGCTGAAACTTTAAACCAAACCGCTAAACGTCCGGCAAGAACCGGATTTATCCTGGATAAATCCATCCGCGATCTGGGCTATGCCCCGCACAGCTTTGAAGAAGGACTGACCTTATTAGCTACACAATTGCAAACAACCGTTTAAATTCTTAATTATATATACTATGGCATTACAAGTTGGCGATCAAGCCCCGGATTTTAAATTATTCAGCTCAGACCTGAAAGAAGTATCCCTATCTGATTATAAAGGAAGGAAATTAGTGATCCATTTCTTCCCATTGGCTTTTACTGGTGTATGTACCGCCCAGTTGTGTACCATGAGAGATAGTTTTGGTTATTATGAAGGAATGAATGCAGATGTAGTAGGTATTTCTGTGGATTCTCCTTTTACCCTAGCTAAATTTAAAGAAGATCAGAGCTACCAATTCCCTTTGCTTTCTGATTTTAACAAGGAAGTATCCCAGGCTTACGGTGCTTTTTACGAAGATTTCGCTTTTAATATGAAAGGAATTTCAAAAAGAGCTGCTTTTGTGATCAATGAAGAAGGAAAAGTTATTCATGCAGAAGTATTAGAAGACGCAGGGAATATGCCTGATTTTGACGCAATTAAGCGCTCAATTGAAGCCTAATCGCAGTTTTTAAGCAGTAGTGTTTGAAGTTTTTTTTAAATAAAGTTTGTATTTTCAATTTCAAACACTACTTTTGCAGTCCAATAACGAAACAACGTTTGAAGGAAATGCATTTGTAGCTCAATTGGATAGAGCATCTCACTACGGATGAGAAGGTTTGGGGTTCGAATCCCTACAAGTGCACGAAAAACCTTAGAGAAATCTAAGGTTTTTTTTGTTGATCTTTTCGATTATAGGTTTTATAGCCGATATCGATACAACGCAAATGAAAACCGCATTTGTAGCTCAATTGGATAGAGCATCTCACTACGGATGAGAAGGTTTGGGGTTCGAATCCCTACAAGTGCACCACAGAAAGAGGGAATTTCAGCAATGAGATTCCCTCTTTTTTTATTCATTAGTCTGATCATAAGGGATCAAGTGATAAAAAAAAGCCGAGATGCCGCATAGATTACGGTTATGTTAAGTTATCGTTAGCTTGTTCGATTTCTAAATTGGGCTGACTACATTTGTTGCTGTACTTCAGGTATCCCAATTGAAACAGCAGGAAAAAAAGCAATACATCACTAACCTATATAATAAGTTCTGGAAGGAACTATATATTATTGCCTTTCGCCGCCTGAAGGACGAAGCGCAAGTGGAGGATATTCTACAAGACCTGTTCCTTTCTTTGCTGGAAAGTGATTATGAACTTGAAAATGAAAATTCGGTTCGCTCGCTACTCCACACGCGTCTGAAAAGCCGTATCATAGATTTTTTTAGAAAGGAACTTTTGAAACTAAATTTCAAAAATCAAGAGGCTTCAAAAGTCGAAACCAACTCCAACTCTAGCGATGACCACCTGATGAGCCGCGAACTGGAATCGGTAGTCATGCAGGAAATCAAAGCATTGCCGGAAAAAATGAAAGAAATATTCCTACTCAGTCGCCACGAAATGCTTTCAAATGATGAAATAGCTGGGCGACTAAATATTTCCAATAAAACAGTGAGAAACCAATTGAGTACGGCCATAAAAAGAATCAGGCTGACAGTTAACAGGTACAACTCGGACGAATGTGAACCCGCATCCGTTAACCTGATCATCACATTAGCGGCCTTACTGTTAAGAGATTATTAACGGAAACCATCATTCGTATTAAGTTTTATTTTGCTCTGGGACAAGTGTTCTGCCTGTTCGGTTATATAGGCAAAAGCACAACATATGGAGGAACGGGAAAATAAAAGATTATTGGACAATTGGTATGCAGCCTTTGATCTTTCTGGCAAGGATTTGAAGGTGTTTACCGATGCTGAACATGAAGAGGGAGTACGTATCAGGTTACTCAATAAGATCGTTGCCCACATCCCTGAGTCTAAGCGCCGACCTCATCTTTTTATTCGGACACCTATCCGCTGGATGAATGTGGCAGCTGTACTGGCTTTTTTCCTTCTTAGCATTCCGATTTATCAGTACTTAAAAAAGTATGACAGGCAGCATATTACAGCTACCACTCTTACTTCCAGTAAAGCCGGATCAGGTAAGATGCTTAAGGTGACGTTGGCAGATGGATCGGAAATTCTCCTAAACTCAGGATCTGAACTCAGGTATCCTCGTCAATTCAGTGGTAAACAGCGGTTGGTTTACCTCAATGGTGAAGCTTTCTTTAAGGTGAAGCACCGTGCGGATCAGCCATTTGTAGTGACTACAGGTAAAATCAAGACCACAGTATTAGGTACCTCCTTTAACATCAAGGCCTACTCAGGTTTAGATCACATTGCGGTGAACGTAGCAACGGGTAAAGTAGCTGTTGCAGCCTCCGGCAAGACCCTGGCCTTACTCCTCCCGAACCAGCAGATCAATGTTCAGACGGCTAGCGGCAATTTTGAGCTGCTGGAATTCAACGCCCAACTGGCCAGCTCATGGCAAGACGGCAAGATCAGATTAGATGGAGCTTCTTTCAAGGAACTATCCTTAGTGATTAAAAATGCCTGGGGACTTACACTTGAAACGAAAAGTGCCAGAATTACTGCAGCAAATTTTAAAACCACATTCCATACAAACAATAAAATCACAGAGGTTATGAAAGCAATCAGCAAAATGACAGGTGCAAAATACCGCATCAGGGACCATACAATCACGCTATATGAATAGATAAGTATCAAAAACAGAAACAGCGGCTAACGCCCCGTCGAAAGTTTGTTAGTACCGCTGTGTAATTAAAGGCATTAACCATTTAACCACAATCAAAAATAGGAAAGCGATGTGAATTGACAATACAATTGTCGGATTTATTCATGCGCGCTGTCTATACTGTTTTTGAACAACAAAACACACATGAAAAAAAATGTTACGGCGATTATGAGAATCACAACCGTTGTATTAGGATTATTAATTGGCTTCAGCAGTATGATCTGCGCCCATGAGAGCAAGGCACAGAAACTGAATGAAGTGATGATTAATCTCCAGGTAAAAAATGAAAACATGGCAGCTGTATTGGCTAAAATCGAAGTCAGTACGGGTATTGCCTTCACTTATGATAAAACTTTACTGAGCAAGTTAAACCTCTCCGCTCAGGATTATCAGGGGGAATCACTTCCTCTGGTTCTCCGAAAGCTGTTAAAGAATACAGGTTACGAATATGAAGTCATCAATAATAATGTGGTGATCGGCAAAGCGAAAACAGCAGCTAAGCCTGTTAAACCCGGAAGCATCAGCGGTAAAATCATAGATGAACGGGCTGATGTGCTGCCTGGCGCAACGATTAAAGTAGTAGAAACAGGACAAACGGTTCAAACAACTGTTGATGGTAAGTACATCATTACCATAGAACCCGGAACTTATACCCTGGAAATCAGTTATGTTTCTTATCTAAAACAACGGATCACAGAGGTTATCGTAAAATCTGGCGAGCATACTGGTCTTGACATTTCCATGAAACCGGATTCCAAAGGTTTGTCTGAGATAACGATCACCAGCAGCTACAAAAAGGCCTCCGTAGCGAGCCTTTATGTTCAGCAAAAAAATGCTGCTAATTTATCGGATGGTATTTCTTCTGAACAAATCAGCGCAACGCCAGATAAGCATTTGGGCGAAACATTAAAAAGAATCACTGGTGTAACTACCAATGAAAACAAGAAAGTAATAGTTCGTGGTATTGCGGAGCGCTATAATGTATCCTTGCTCAATGGAAGTCCACTGCCAAGCACCGACGTACAGGAACGTGATTTTGAGTTCAACCTGATCCCTACTAACCTGGTAGAGAATGTGGTAGTGGCCAAGTCTGCTACTGCTGATATGCCTTATGGTTTTGCCGGTGGACTGATTCAGATCACGACTAAATCTGTCCCTGAATCCAATTTTCTTTCTTTTAGTGCGGGTAGTTCTTTTAACAGCCGCACAACTGGGAAAGATTTTCTAGGCTACGGACGTGGTAAGTATGATTATTTGGGTTTTGATGATGGGAGTAGGGATCATTTTCCTAAAGACCTCTTGAATCTGGCTGCCTATGACGCTTCAAAACCAGACGCCGGTAACCAGATTAAGGTCGCTCAGATCGGCGCACAAAACAAACGCATCGGAGGAACGGAGCGCCTGGGCACACGTAGCTTTCAATCTATGCCTTCGCAGAATTACCAGTTTAGTTTAGGGAGAAGCTACGCACTCAGCACTACCAAAGAGCGTAAACTGGGCTTTGTAGCTTCAGTGAGTTATCGAAATACACAGAATATCGATGACATTTCCACTATGAGGCGAGGCGACTGGACTCATGAACCCACGCGTGGTGATGATCCGACAGACATCAATACGGGAAATGTCTATGGCTTCAACACCACTTTAGGTGTTATGCTGAACGGCGGTATCAAGACAAGGGAGCATCAGATCAGTACTTATAATTTATATACCCGTATTTTCGACAATAGATTCAGCCGCTATTCAGGTTGGAGTTACCATAATCCGAAGAATGAGGGTGATAATTATCCGAACATTCAAGAAGACGACAGGCCTAAATTCACGGATCTGCTGCAAAATAAAGTTAGCGGTGTTCATCGGATCAATCCGGTAAAGATAGAGTGGAGCCTGGCAAGAACATCTTTAAAAGCCCTGGAACAGGATGCAGTAAGTGCTGATTTGAATAGCCGGGAAATCGCAAATACAGTGCTGTACAGTTACCAATTGAGTAGCACCAGCGATCCGGGATTTGGCACCTTTCACCGCGACCAATACGTTTACAAGGAAAATAATTTCGATGGAACACTTAGTGCTGCCTACGACTTTAAGCTGGGCCTTAGCAAGCATATTGTTAAGATCGGTGCCAATTACCTGAAAAAGCATGCTTTCTATGATTGGAAGATCTTGCCAATCGCCATGAGTCCGAAATCTACCATACCTATCGAAACGCTGCCCATTCAGGAATGGGGCAACCACATGAGCATGGAAGATCTTGCAAACAGCATATTCTATTTCAATAAAGAATATACCTTAAATAAATTTGAAGCCAAGAGTGTCAATTCAGGTGTTTTTGTTATGCTGGACCATAAAGTGCTCCCCAATCTGCGTTTCGTATGGGGAGCGAGGGCTGAATACTTTAAGCTGGATACTATTGTTAACTCTGCCAGTTTATTGAAGGATAAAATAAGTGAAATTTTCTTTGAAGAAAAGAAAAATTGGTATATCCTTCCTTCAGCAAATATTACTTATTCACCACTGAAAGAGTTGAACCTGCGTACCTCTTATGCCAAATCGGCTGTAAGGTCAGGATTGATGGAAAGTTCCAGGTTCTCCCGATACAATCCGAATTATGGCTCTGTCATCAGAAGTAGCGGAGTGAGTAGCACATTGATTGATAATTTCGATGTGAAGGTAGAGTTGTTTCCGGGATCAGGAGAATTGTTGTCGGCCGGCTATTTCTATAAATTCTTTGATAAACCCGCTGAATACTACAGACTCGACAACGAAAACAATGGAAGAGGCTATATCACGATTTCCAATTCAGACTGGGCTAAAGTAAAGGGCTGGGAATTTGAGCTTCGTAAGAATTTGGGATTCGTATATGACGGACTGCCTTTTCTGAAGAATATCTACCTGAGCGGTAACCTGACGATTCAAAGTTCAAAAGTAAGAGCAAGGGCTATACAATATGATAAAAAAGCTGATGGTACCGATTCACTCTATTATAAATACCTAAAGTACCCGCGTGCCTTATACGGACAGGTGCCCTTATTATACAATGCAGGGATCCAGTATATCGGTAAAAATTTGGGCTTAAACTTGACCTATAATCATTCCGGCTATAAAACTTTCATTACAGGTGTAGAACCTGCATTTGTAGAATATGAAAGGCCACGCTCACAAATGGATGCCCAGATCAGCTATAAATTTCTGAAGGGAAAAATGGAAACGAAACTAAATATGAGCAACCTGCTGGATGCGCCTTTCCGTTATTTTATCAATGACCCAAGTACTTATGAATTGAAACCAGGTAATGAAGGCGCATTGGAACTGGAGTGGAATGACAAATACGAATACAAATTTGGCTTCTCAGAGAAATTTGAAAAGGGGTATGTAGATAAGGTTACCAATAGGCGAGTTGGCGATCGCGAAACCTTTACACGTTATGTCGGCCGTACTTTCAGTCTGTCTTTATCCTATAATTTCTAACCTCATATCATGAATAACAAATTTAAAATCATATACCTGGCTGCCATCCTGCCGCTATTCCTGTTCAGTGCCTGCGAAAAAGACGGGACTAATGTTATGCCGATCATTAAAGGCATCAATAAAAAATTCGACATCAGTGCATTTGTTTTGGGAGATACCATTGAACAATATTTCGATGGGGTTAAAATGCGGGAATACTATGGTCGTGTAAGTACCTTGGGCTCATTTAGTCAGCTCGCATTTGAGAAGGATGAGATCAATATGGAGCTGAAAAGGAAAAGTACCGCTGAGGTCATCTATAAACAAACGTTCCATATCAGTGATAAGGACAACATTGTTCCAAAATTCTATTTTGACGGAAAGAAAATCAGTAACCAATACATTTATCCCGACCCAGAAGGGGATGACTATACGGTGAATTTTTATCTGAGTCCTTCGAATGGCACAAAGCCGGCAGATATCAATATTGATGTACTTGAATATTATGAAGACAGTACCAGGCCGGGCGGAATCTATGTAGTCAATACAACGTCCTTTACAATTGCTGAAAATGTACAGGTCGGCACCTGGAGCCCTTATTATAAGATTCCAGTACCTGTGGTTACGCCTACCCGAACTGACACCGATCTCTACCCAATTGTAGTGATCAGAGATGCTAAAACGAAAGACTATTACATGAATGACAGAGATGGAAGCACTTTAGCGGTAGAGTTGCCCTACGATGGTAGTTCCCCGGGTAAAGTTCAAAGTTGTTTTCTTGCAAAAAAGAGAAGTATCGATAAGAAATTTTATATGGAGTTTTATGATCTTGTCCAATTGTTTCCCCGCTAGTATTGCATATTAATTAATAACCTCATCAGTAGAGCCTGTATCGTAAATGATCAGGCTCTTTCTCCAAAGGCTTACCATCCACCGCCGCCGCCTCCGCCGCCACCGCCACCAGAAGAACCACCACCGCTACTTCCAGAACTCCAACTTGAACTTCCAGACGATCCGGAAGAAGAACCTGTATCAGGTTTACTTTCAGTAACCGCGGTGCTAAATGGTACCATAAAACGTTTGGCAATCTGAGGATAATAAAACTTGTCGCCTTCATACCAATCAGGACTGTAATCTGCGGCATTAAGTAACGCTTCAAATTTGGCGCCCCAGGCATTTTCTACATCAAGCGCAAGCGCATAAGGCAAAAACTTCTCAAATAATGCCGGGGTATGTTCAGGAGGATTCAATAGGTTCAATCTATGTTCCTCGGCCGTTTCCAGATACATTTTAAATCCTTTAATCTTACTGATGGCATCGGTTCCTGCTGGGGTAGGTGCTCTGATCAGGTAAACATATAGCGCGTACATGGTCATGCTGACTGCGATGAATACCAGCGAAACGATGGGTAATTTGTTCAGGTTAGAAAGCAGCATGTACAGCGGAACACCGCCGAAGCCTGCTCCCCAAATGATCAGAAAAAGTCCTACAGGTATAGATTCTCGAATCATTTTGAACCCTCCAAAGAAGCAAAATCCTCCGATCAGAATAAAAGGAAGGAAAAAAAGCATCATCAAAGGAGTACCAGTTTCTACAAAAACCATAAATACAACAAATGCTGCCAGCGTAATCAGCGTCGATTTGACTAAATGTTTTTTGTGACTAATAAAGAAACTTTTTAAATCAAGCTGTGGTTTCAATCGATCGCTATGTGCATTCTTTGCTGCATTGATGGTCGAACCATTCGATTTATTGATGTATATCCTATTTCTTTTGTTGAAGAAGCGCACGTAAATGGCATCTTCTTCTTTCGATAGTACATTTGTTGAACCCGTTGATTTTTCAACCGCATAATCTTCTTTTTTAGGATCCGCCACCCCCTTACTGATTTTTATGACTTTTTTCACAGCCATATTGATGACCGAGATGGCAAAAGACTTATCATCTATTTTTTTGATGTAAAAATAACGAAGTAAGGCTGGAGACCAGTCATTGGGTATATTAAATGTAGGGATGATCACCGGTTCCTGAGGATCCCGTCCATAACGCGACCAGCTGATGTAATAGTAAGTTCCAAGACCAATCAGCAGCAGCAGGGTCAAGGTTATTTTCAGATAGTCCTGGTAAAAAAGTTCAAAATTAGAAGGTCTGTGAATGATCCCTTTGGTAAAAGCGGAAGCCACAGTAAATCCACTTCCTGAGGACAAGCTTTCAGTCGTTTGAAAGCTGATGGAATGATCTGGATTGATGCTGATATTACAGTTTTTACCTGTCGAACCAGCAGGACCGGTGTAACAAGCGGTATTGCCCGGTAATGCTCCATTAGGAAGTGCAATGGTTGCAGAGGCTTTCTCTATCTCGAAATCCCAATCGTTACCGGTAACATTCCAGTAAATTTCATCATAGTTTCTAAAGAACCCAACCTGTCCTTTTGTTTGGTAATTGATTTCATAAGTATAGATGCCTGGATCAAGAATAATATCTTCATTTCCCATATAGATGCTGCGAACGTTGCCATCATTTTTGGTCTTATAATTCTCTTTTTTTCCATCCCTTAAAATGCTGGTTATCTTAAAATCTGCGGATTTCCTGTCGCCAAATATGTCTTTTCGATAAACTGGAATACTCCTGACAAGACCACGTTTAATCCGAGAACCAGATGCGTAAATCTTGATTTTTTCAGACAGGTACATCATGCCTGAAGTATCAATCCTGATGTCGCTGTGAAAAGAAATGATTCTTTCAGAATGGTTCTCCTGTTCGCTTTGTGCGGTAAGTGGTTCCTGTGCTAAAGCTTTTGTGAACAAAGCAGGTAGGAACAGCAAAATCAGGGAGACACTAAGCAGCGTAAATAGAGATTTTATTTTCATATTGAAGCTTTTAAAAAGAAACCTTTACCGGGTCGCGTTCTGTAGAATTGTTTATTTCGAAGAAAGCGCCGTTTTCGAATCCAAATACCGAGGCGACAAGATTGGAAGGGAAGGACTGAACCTGATTGTTATGCTCCCTCACTGTACCATTGTAGTATCTTCTGGAGAGTTCAATTTCCGATTCTATGGTTTCCAGCTGATTCTGGAGCAGTTGGAAATTAGTGCTTGCCTTCAAATCAGGATAATTTTCAGCAATCAGCATCAATCTGCTGATGTTTTCTGAAAGATGATTCTCCGTGTTGATTTTCTCTTGATTTTGCTGGGCCTGAATCGCTTCATTACGCAGCCGAACCAGATCCTGCATCAGTTTTTGTTCATGACTGACATAACCTTTAACCGTTTCAATGAGGTTCGGAATCAATTCATACCGTTTCTTTAAATACACGTCGATTCCGCTCCAGGCTTCTTTCATCCTGTTTTTCGTGTTCACAAGTGAGTTGTAATAATAGATGCTGCCAACTATTAGCAAGCAAATTAGGGCGATTAAGAGGTATAACATAGGTAAGAGAAAGATAGAAAATTATCCTGTAAATATCACATGATGCTTTTTTTGACTACAATAAAAGTCGTTTTGACTACACCGAAGAATGGTTTTCTTTCAAACTTTGGACTGCAAAATAACGTATGATAAAGATGAAAGTATTTGTGACAGGAGCCAGCGGATTTGTTGGCACAGCAGTGGTAAAAGAATTGTTAGCTGCCGGACACCAAGTGTTAGGCTTGGCGAGATCTGCAGCTACCTATCAGATCAACTCCATATATCGCCAGGTTATTTACGCAGTCTACTCCATTTGCTTACCGGGCAAAATACACAGCAATTCATACATCAAAAGCTGACGGATAAAGCCAAAGAAAAGTTGAGTACCAGTAAACTATCAGTAAGTGAAATTGCCTATGAATTGGGATTTGAGCATCCTCAATTTTTTAGCAAGTTTTTTAAGAAAATGACCAACTCCACACCAGTAGCTTTTAGACAATTATTTCAATAAAATTCTTCATCCAAAATTTATAATTTCGTCCGGTAAAGGTGTAAATTTTAATTGCTTATAAAGCTAATCCCAGGTCATATGAAAAATAAGATCGATGAAATGCTGTCAACTTACGGACTGAACGTCGAATCCAGTATTTTGCCCTTGCTGGCAGATATTGCATACTTATTCGGATCTGAAAAAGGAAGATTGCATTATTGGAATTGAAGGAGGGGATTTTATTTATAGTTTTGATCAGAACTATGTTTTTATTACAGATGATATCTGGAACTTTAATTTGATTGCCAGCCCTTCAGTATTGATCATGCTGGCTGAAAAGATAAAAGCATTAAAGTAAATCTCAACAATTTAATAAAATGACGAATAGTAAAGAGCTGACAAAGATTAGTAAAGTCCTAAGTCTGGTGCTGAGACATCAGCCAGAATTTATTGATATTGAGCTCGATCAGCATGGATGGGTAGATGTAGAGCTGTTGATACAGCAAATGAATATTCATCACATCGCTATAGATCGTGTACTATTGGACGAGGTGGTAGAAACCAATAGCAAAAAGCGCTTTAGTTTTAACGACAGCAAAGATCAGATCCGGGCTAGCCAGGGCCATTCGGTTTCTGTAGCGCTAGGCTATGCCGCACAGCTTCCACCTGATGTTCTTTTCCATGGGACTGCGGAGAAATCTGTGGAGTCGATCTTAAACAGTGGCTTAGAAAAAGGCGAAAGGCAGCATGTGCATTTAAGTCAGGAGCTGCAAACAGCGATACAGGTGGGAGGAAGACACGGTAAACCTGTTGTATTTAAGGTGAAATCGGGTCTGATGCATCAGGCTGGCCATTTATTTTATCTGTCAGATAATATGGTATGGCTTACAGACCATGTTCCTGTTGATTTTCTTGATAGAACATAAATAAATGGAAAACATCAATCTTACAAAACTACAAGCAAGGAAAATTATTGTTACAGCCGCCGGACTGGCCAGAAGGGCTCAGTTTGGAACTGGAATAGAAGCTGTGTATCGTCTGATTGACCATTTGGGCTTCGTCCAGCTGGATACAAATTATGTGGTGGAACGTGCCCATCACCATGTGATGGCTGCACGCGTACCAGATTATCAAACAGAATGGCTGACTGAACTTTGCGAAGATGGCCGTATTTATGAATATTTCAGTTCGGATGCAGGTTATCTTCCCATGCCTGATTTCCGCTTTTCCTTGCCGGTAAAACAAGCTTTTGAAACACAAGGAAAACCGCTCAGCAAAGCAGAACACCATTTAATGCAGCAGATTCTGGATCGGGTGGAAAGGGACGGTGCCGTAATGGTTGGTGATTTTGACAACGACCGCATTGAAGCGAGTACCGGCTGGTGGGATTGGCGACCGGCTAAAGTGGCACTCGAAAGGCTTTACCTGGAAGGAAAGCTAATGATTAGCCGCAGTAAAACCTTTCAGAAAGTTTACGATCTGCCTCTCAACCTGGTGCCTGATGATATAGATTTAAATATGCCTACAGCGGAGGAATATGCCCGTTTTATCATCCGTCAGACTTTAAACGCATTAGGAATTGCTGCTCTGAAGGAAATGAAATGGCGATCCCGTCGTGTAAAAGACAATCTTCTTAAAAAAGAGCTGGAAAAAATGATCCTCAACACTGAAGTGAAATCGGTCAATGTAGAGGGCTTGAAAACTCCTTTATATATGCTCCACAATCAGGAAATCAATCTTGAGCTAGCTGATGAAGTCTTCATTCTTTCTCCTTTTGATATCCTGAATGTTTTTCGTCACCGCTTAAAGGACTTTTTCAATTTTGATTACCAGATCGAATGCTTCGTGCCTGCTCCTAAACGTCTTTATGGTTATTTTTCACTACCTGTGCTTGCAGGGGATACATTTATCGCAAGGATGGATGCAAAAGCTGATCGCAAAAAGAAGCTGTTGATCGTTCATAACATACATTTTGAAGCCATAGATCTCGATCAATCCACCATAGAAAAATTTATTGAAGCTTTAAAAGAGTTCGTAAGGTTCAACAAATGTCAGGACATTGTTTTCAAACGATCCAATAATGAAAGTTATCTGGAACTGATCAGCAGGAGTTTCTCTAACGAAGACTAAATATGATCTACTATTCTTGTATCGCTGCCGCTCCTTTTTGTATTCATGGCATTCCAAACTATTATCGTATTTTTGCGAAGTAATAGCAATTCCATTTTGAAAACAGATCTTTTCCTTGTCACCCCTCCCTTTACCCAGCTGAATACCCCGTATCCTGCAACGGCCTATATTAAAGGTTTTTTGAATACTAAAAATATTTCATCGACTCAGGCTGATTTAGGTATTGAAGTGATTTTGGCTTTGTTTTCAAGGAAAGGCCTGGAAGAACTGTTCGCTCATGCGGAGAAAAAAGCCATCTCTCAGAAAAGTCCGAATGCAAGACGGATTCATGCTTTAAAAGAGGAATATATCAAATCTATTGATGCGGTGATTGCTTTTCTTCAAGGTAAAAATCCAACCCTGGCTTTGCAGATTTGTCAGGAGGATTATCTGCCGGAAGCCTCCAGGTTTGAGCAATTGGATGAGCTGGACTGGGCATTTGGAAGCATGGGGACGCAAGATAAAGGAAAGCATTTGGCCACCCTGTACCTGGAAGATATCTCGGATTTTATCATTGAATGTATTGACCCGAATTTTGGATTTAGTCGTTATGCAGAGCGGTTAGGCAGGAGTGCCAACTCATTTGATGAGCTTTACGAAGCGTTAAATCAGGAATATACCTATATGGATAAACTCCTGATGGAGATTCTGGAAGCAAAGCTTGCATTGATTCAACCTAAAATGTTCTTGATTTCTGTTCCTTTTCCAGGGAATTTATATGCGTCATTCCGATGCGCACAGTATGTGAAAAGAAACTATCCTGAGATTAAAATCTCCATGGGCGGCGGTTTCCCAAATACAGAGTTACGTTCTCTTTCTGATGCAAGGGTATTTGAATTTTTCGATTACATCTCACTTGATGATGGAGAATTGCCGATTGAACTGATCTACAATGCAGTCATAAAACCAGGGGAATTTCACCTGTATAAAAGAACTTTTGTGTTAGAAAACAGCGCTGTTGTTTATAAGAATGATGCATTAAGAAGTGATTATAAACAAGCGGATGTAGGCACACCTGATTATAGCGACTTACAGTTAGACCAATACATCTCTGTCATAGAAATCGTAAATCCAATGCACCGGATGTGGAGTGATGGACGATGGAATAAGTTAACGATGGCGCATGGCTGTTATTGGGGTAAATGTACATTTTGTGATATCTCCCTGGATTATATCAAGGTATATGAGCCCGTTGCTGCTAAGTTGATTGTAGACCGGATAGAAGAACTGACTGAAAAAACGGGACAGAATGGCTTTCACTTTGTAGACGAAGCCGCACCGCCAGCATTAATGCGCGAAGTGGCACTGGAGATTCTAAGAAGGAAAATTTCGGTCACCTGGTGGACAAATATTCGCTTTGAAAAAAGCTTTACCAGAGATTTATGTATCCTGCTGAAAGCTTCCGGATGTATCGCCGTTTCCGGTGGTTTAGAAGTCGCATCTGATCGCTTATTGAAACTAATTGACAAAGGTGTAACGGTAGAACAAGTAGCCCGCGTAACCCGAAATCTGACAGAAGCAGGCATATTAGTGCATGCTTATTTAATGTATGGTTATCCAACTCAAACGATTCAGGAAACTGTTGACAGTCTGGAAATGGTGAGGCAATTATTTGAAGCAGGTGTCTTACAATCAGGTTTCTGGCACCAGTTTGCCATGACCGCGCACAGTCCCGTTGGCTTGTATCCAGAGAAGTTTGGTGTGGTCAAGGAAACAGAAGCCATTGGAACCTTTGCCAATAACGACATCAATTATATCGATAAAACAGGCATAGACCATAACAAATTTAGTTTCGGATTAAAGAAATCGCTGTTTAATTTCATGCATGGGATTTGCTTCGAGTACAAATTGCAGCAATGGTTTGATTTTAAAATCCCGAAAACAGAAATCCCTGCCGACTTTATTGAAAATGCCATAAAGGAAGATAGTAAGTTAAATACTAAACCAACGGCTAAAGTAGTATGGCTAGGGGGAAAGCCCCATACAGAAATCTTTACAAAGTATAGAAAGAATAAGCCTTTGGAAACAATGGTATTGACTTTTCATGATAAAAAAGAAAGCTTTACCATTCAGGCCGATAAAAAGGAAGGAGAATGGCTGACTTCCATTTTGCAGAAAATAGCAGCCTCTAATACGCAGGTTTATACTTTTCAGGACATTAAAGCTGATTATGAACAGTCAATGGAACTTTTTGAGCTGTTCTGGTACTCAGAGCCTATTTATAACCTAAGAGATTCAGGTTTATTGGTGCTTTAACTTATCATTCAGGATTCAAAGTCCATAATTTACATTTCAAAACTTAAAATAGTAAAACTAAAAGGATTTGATGCCTCATTTTTACACTTAATATCTCTGAATTTATAAATCAGCACCTTTTAATGTCTTAATTATGTTAAAAAATCATCATGATTTCATATTTTAAGCCCTAACATTTTGATAGGTAATGATTTTTAGACTATTTGCTTCATGAATTTACTGCTAGTTGAAGATGAGCCAAACGTTGTTTCTGTAATTTCAAGAGGGCTAACCGACGAAGGATTTAGTGTAAGTGTAGCTCCGGATGGTTTAATAGGGGCAGAAATGGCTGGTAAAAGTCAGTTTGACCTGATTATATTAGACATTATGCTGCCAGGGATCAATGGCCTGGAACTCTGTAAAATCATTAAGAAAAACACACCAACAGTTCCCATCATTATGCTGACTGCCTTAGGCACCACAGAAAATGTGGTGAATGGCCTGGACAACGGGGCTGATGATTACCTGACTAAACCCTTCCAGTTTGCAGAACTTTTTGCCCGTATCCGGATGTTGCTCAGGCGCTACGGTGGCGCTGTGGTAAACGACCAGATTATTACGATTGCAGATTTACAATTAAACTTATCAGCTAAGACTGTAAAAAGAGCCAATGTTGAACTGAGCCTAACCGCAACAGAATACCGCTTATTGGCATTTTTGGCTAAGAACAAATCAAAAATCCTATCGAGGATTGACATATTAGAGAATGTCTGGGATATTGATTTTAACCTGGGTACTAACGTGGTTGATGTGTATGTAAATTACCTGCGTAAGAAAGTGGATAAGCCAGGTACTCAGAAACTCATACACACTGCAATTGGATTGGGATACGTTTTAAAAGATGCTTAATGAATATTGCTAAAAAAATAACTCTCCTTTTCGCCATTCTATCTGCTATCATTATTTCCTTGCTGAGTGGCTTTGTCTGGTACTTTGCGAACGATTTCGCCTTTGAAGATTTCTATAAAAGATTAGAAGCCAGGGTGAATATCGCTGCGGAAATCAGAACTTCTGAAGATCAGAACGACAACGTATATGCGAAAGTGCGTAATCAATATCTGGAGCGTCTACCCGACGAAAAGGAATACGTGATTGAGAAAAATAAGATCGGTAATCCAAAAATAGGCGTCGACCTACCAAAGACTTTTTATGACCAGATTAAAGAGGGGAAAATAGCACGATACCGCACAGAAAACCATTTCTACGTAGGGAAATATTTGGCTGAGGATCGGCAAAGCCACATCATCATCGTTTCAGCGAATGATCCTTTTGGATTTAGAGAACTAAAGGATTTGCAGAAAATCTTATTTGCTGGTTTCTTTCTATCTATCGTCATGTCTTTTGTCGTAGGATGGAAATTCTCAAACTATATGCTGACCCCTTTAAGAAATATTATTAAAAGTGTCAAAAAGATAAAAGCAGAAAATCTGCATTTAAGGCTGGAGGTACGAGGTAATGATGAGATGGCTCAACTTTCTCAAACTTTTAACAATATGTTAAACAGGCTGGAAACTGCTTTTGAAACACAAAATAACTTTATCAGCAATGCTTCACATGAGCTAAGAACACCTTTAACCATTATTAGTGCAGAAGTAGAATTGGAGTTGAAAGCTGAAGATGGAAGTATCAGACAGCGTCAGGCACTCAGCAAAATAAAGGATGAATCAGATCGGTTAGAACATATATTGACCAGCTTGTTAGGTTTAGCCCAATCCGGCTTCAATGGTAAAACCCAGCCCTGGGAGCAAGTCAGGATGGACGAATTGATCTGGGATGTCCAGCGTACCGTAAATCAGGTACACCCGGAAAGTAAAATTGAGATCGATTTTAGTCAGCTGCCAGAGGACGAAGATCAAATCACCGTAAAAGCTAATCTTAACCTGCTGAAACTCGCCATTACCAATATTGTCAGCAATGCCTGTAAATACTCTAACAATAAAACCGTATTGGTCACTTTAGAAAGCAAGCTCAATGTATTATCCGTTGCGGTAAAAGACCAGGGGATAGGTATTCCTCCAGGTGATGTACAGCATATTTTCGAACCCTTTTACAGAGCCTCAAATACGACAGATTTTAAAGGATATGGCATTGGCTTACCCTTGTCATTAAACATCATTCGCTTACATCGGGGGAGCATTGGCATCAGTTCGAAGGAACAGGTGGGGACGGAGATTAAGGTGATCCTACCCATAAACTAAGCTCAGAAAGCTCTTTTCTGAAATTCTAATGCTATTTTAATGTGTTTCTTAATTCGCTATAATAACATTGCGCTAGACTTGGATTAATTAATTGATCCACTTATTAAAACAAGAAGCGTTATGAAAACTGTCTTAGTACCAACCGACTTTAATGTAGAAAGCTTAAAAATTATCGACTCCCTGGTTTTAACCAATAAACCCGAAAATGTAGGCATCATCTTCATGCATGCGTTTAAACTTTCCGATTCCATTGCGGATATGCTTATGTTAAGCAGGAGGAGTAGAGATTATGAAAGGGTGAGTGATGAGTTTTATACAAAGATGGACGCCTATAAAGAGAAATATTCAAGTGAAATAGAGTTTATGGGAATAGATTATTTTTATGGAAGTACTGTTGCCGCCTTTAAAAATTTCATTGAAGGAGTGAATGCAGACTGTATCGCCTACCCGAAAGCATATCATTTTAATCCTATCCACAAATCTAGCATTGATCCTAGATTATTGACAAAACGCTGCGGATGTGAGGTCAAAGAACTCGATATACATGAATTCTCAGGAGAAGAGAAATTGTTTGACACTAAAATGCCAGCAGAAACTGTGAAGGTCCTTAGTGCTTAATTTTTAACTATACTAAGCTCATTAATTATGCTGTTACGAAATAATATACCCCTTACTTATATCTTTGGAAAGATCAAAACAGAGCTGTTTTTTGTAATCGCTTATTCATTAGGTATTGTGATCCTTTATCAGAACTTTCATGTTACCAGGATTTCTATACCCATTGCAGTTCCTGCACTTTTAGGGACCATCATATCCTTATTACTTGCTTTTCGCTCCAATCAGGCTTATGATCGGTGGTGGGAAGCCAGGATTATCTGGGGAGCAATTGTAAATGATTCAAGAAGTATATCCAGACAAATCCTGTCATTCGTAGAAAGCCCTTACGACCTGGAAGAGGTGGAACAGTTCAAAGTGCGGTTTATCAAAAGACAAATTGCCTGGTGTAATGCACTCAGTCAAAGCCTGAGAGGCTTTAGTCCACACAAAGGTCTGGAAAGATACCTGGATAAGAAAGAGCTTGCTTTTGTTAAAAACCAACGTAATGTGACTGTTGCTTTATTAGAATTACATGCTATGGATTTAAAAAAGGCTTTGAACGAAGGCTGGATAAATAAATACCAGCAAATAGAAATCAACAGAACAATATCAGCTTTGTGTAACCACATGGGTGGATCTGAGCGCATTAAAAACACCGTATTCCCGGTGACTTACAGCAAGTACATCAGCATGTCTATACACTTGTTTATTGTACTTCTGCCCTTCGGATTGATCGAGTATTTTGGCTATATGGAGATACCACTGGTGATTGCTATCGCTGCATTCTTCTTACTGGTAGAGAAAATGGCAGTACACTTACAGGATCCATTTGAAAATAAACCTACGGATACCCCTACCACGACGATCTGTAGAAACATCGAAAAAGATCTTTATCAAATGATTGATGAAAGCAATTTATATGAAGATTTGCCTCAACTGGAAAAAGCAGGGATTGGCTCTTATTATATCTTGTAGCGAACCCATAACCAATATTAAGCCTCTTTCTAATAGAATGGAAAGAGGCTTTTTGAGTTTAATGGGCAGTTTCGATTCCGGCTAATTACAAGCTATTGTCAAACTGTACTTCCTTCTTTTTCTTTGGTACGCTGCCAAAATTATAACTCAATCCAAGGTAAAATATTCTGGAATTACTATTCGTTTTTACATGCTGAACAAGATATGGCCCTTGCAGGTCAACCTCCTGTCTTTGGGTTTTAAACAAATCCGAACCTGCCAGATAAATCGATCCTTTCTTCGCAAAAACATCTTTTCTCAGCGCTGCATTCATGACAAAGCTGGGTAGAAAAGTTCCTTGTGGTGTCAATCTGGATGATTTATAAATGGAATTTAGCTGAAAGCTAAGCGTATTTGTAATTAAATAACCCATATTGAAGTTTGTTGACCAGGTGATCGTCGATCTCTTATTCGCGTACCCCAGGTTACTCGCATCAATCTGATTATAGAAAATATTAGGCGTCAAACTCATGTTTATCTTACTGCTGATGTTGCCAGAAACGACTACATCTGCACCCATAGCCTTGTCATTGGCCAGATTTTCCTGTTTGGTGACCAATACAGAGTCATTTAAAAGGCTGGTGATAGAAGTAAAGCGGTTTGCCGTGTACCTGTAATAAATACCCGGTAAAATGCTCAGGCCGTTTTTCCTCCACAAGTATCCTGCTTCAACGGAATGGATGATTTCCGGAAGTAAATAAGGATTTCCAATCCTGATATTTGTCGGGTCTGCATATTCGGCAAATGGGTTTAAATCGTCACCTTCCGGTCTTCTCACCCTTCTGCTGTAATTTAATTGCAGCTCCTTATGGTCATTTAGTTTGTAACTGAAATGAAGCGTCGGGTAAACCTTGAAATAATGGTTTGGGATGGAGGTCCCAGCACTAATCAGTGCAGATTTAAGCTCAGTATATTCTGCCCTAAGTCCAACCATTATTGAAATTTTATTGACTTCATGAGAAAATGTGCTGTATACAGCATGAATACGTTCATGATAGATAAAATGATTGGTTCTGAGTACATCAGCGCCATAGAAATCCATGTCATCTTTATTGAATTGCCCATCATAGCCAGCTTCCAGTTTGGTATTTTCCGAAAGTGGATTTTCATAATTCAGCAGCAGGTTTTTAACATCTGTGGTCTGTTTGATCAAGGTATAATCTCTTTGATCTGCCTGAACAGGGTATCTGAAAATATTAGTAAAATGGTTGTTTTCGGTTTCCGGGGAATGCGCAATGTTGAATTCCATCCTCAATTTATGGTTCTCTTTCGCGAAATTATGTTCAAAATACAATAGTGCTGAGCCATTACTTTCTTTTTCTGAATTTTCCCTTACACGATCGTAATCCTGTTTTAAACCGCTAAAATCACTTACCTTTTTTACAGTTAAGTCATGTTTCTGTTGTTTTCGAAGGTAATAATTGCCGGAAAGGCCAAAGCTGTTTTGATCATCAATGGTATAATCCAGTCCTAATGTTGCAATATTGGAAAAAGGACGTGTTTTAGATTCCAGCTGATCCTGATAACTATTTACGGCACCGCTTTCCGGATCCTTTTGGGTTCTGTTGTTGATGGTCGTCCTGATCCGGTCGTCCTGACGGATGCTGTAACTGCCGAAAACATTCATCCGACCTGGATTATAACTGAAGGAGCTGCTCGCATTATACCTTTCCCTATTCCCTACATTTCCTGTTAAATTGCCATTCCAGCCTCTTTTAGTCGTCTTTTTCAATACAATGTTAATAATTCCGCCGGTACCATCGGGCTTATATTTTGCAGAGGGATTGGTAATTACTTCAATCCTTTCAATACTGTTTGCCGGAAGTTGCTGTAATACTGCAGCTGCGTTTTTTCCCATTAAGGGAGAAACTTTTCCATTGATCAATATGGTAGCTGTAGAATTCCTGAGGCTCACATTTCCATCTATATCTACTTGTACCAAAGGAACGTTTTGTAAGACCTCTGATGCCGAACCTGATTTTGCCATTAAATCCATATCTACCTGATACACTTTTCTATCTATAGAGCTGCTGAAAATTGCTTTTTTTGCGCTCACCTGCACTTCATTTAAGGTCTGCTTGGAGTCGTCCATGAAAATCGGGAAAACTTTTGTGCCCTCCAGATGGAAGATAGGTGTTTTCACATCGTCGAAACCGATGAAGCTAGCTTGTAAGAAATAGGTCCCTATTGGGATGTTTTTTAAGTTAAATCCCCCTTTTTGGTCGGTTACTTCATGAACAACGACGGCACTGTCTTTCGCTGATTTCAGTACAATGTTTACAAATTCCATTGGGAGCTTAGAGGAAATTGCGGATACTTTTCCAGAGATACTTCCTTTAGACTGTCCATAAACGGGAAGATTACTGCAAATAAGCAGTAGGAAGAGGCTTAGATAATGAGTCGATTTCGACATACAATAGATTCAATTTCGACATAATTACGAAGCAAATCTGTGTTTTTTCTGGAGTTTAAAAATAAAATAACAATAAAATAAAGCTGGAGGAATAATGGAAGAACTTTGCGCAAAATAGTCCTTTATTTAACAGGTAGAAAATCGACACTTTTAGAGAATATCTTAAAACGCCAGTAACCTTTCACCCTGAGCAGACCTTTATTGGTGATAAAAGCATAAGAGCTCCATTCTTTTCCGGTTAATGCATCGTAGATCACCCCATTTTCCCAGCTATTGCTCTCTTTATTAAACGCAAGAAGTTTAAGTATTTCCAGGCCAAGTATCTTTCGTTTTCTTAAAGCAGGATCAGGATTTTGATCGTCTCTTCTCATTTCTGCAGGCCTGTTGAGGTCGTCGGTATCATCAAACCAAACTATTTTTGCTTTGTATTTATGGTCTTGTTTATAAACTTCTACAATCAGATTTTTCTTTTCAGTAATCCATTTGCCCACAATGCGGTCAGGGTCCCTATGCTGATCTTGGGGAAAAGCAGGGGACGTAAAGAATAAAGTCAGTACTAAGGATGTTAATAAAAATAATCTGCCCATACAAAAACTACCTCCATCGGTCATGTTGGAAATAATTTTCACACGAGAAGGTACGGACAAAAATTTAAAGGAATAGCAAAAATTAACTAAAAAAATTAGAATGATCGAATGGAACAATCAGGAAAAACCATTGGATCTCTGCACTAGGGTGCTAGAGTACCATTATCATTTCTGGACAATACCGCTGGACTGGCATTCGCATATTTCTTTAAAAACTTCAGGAAATGACTCAGGTCGTTAAAGCCAAAATCATTACTGATTTCTTTTTTAATTTTACTGCCGGAATTCAGCTGCGTTTCAATCAGTTTATATTTGTAGTCATCAATATATTGTTTAATAGAAACCTTTATTTGTCGCTTAAACAGGCTGCTTAAATAATTTGGAGAGAAATTGAAATGTAAGGCCAAAACACTCAGTTTCAAAGATTCCGGCTGATGGATGTGCGCATGGATAAATTCAATAATAGAAATCACCAGGTCGCCATTGGAGGAAGGCTGTGCAATAATGTTTCCAATTGCATTTCTTTTCAGAATACTGAACACACCACGTATCAAATGAAACATCACCTCATTGCCGATTCCAGGATTGGCCTCCCATTCCTGTACAATTAACCGCATCAACTGCTCGATTTTCTCCATATCCTGCTCAGATTTTACCAAACAGGTATCATAAGTAGCAGCAATGGCCAATAAATGATCTACTAGTTTTTTCCATGCTGAAGAGGATTTTTCATTTGATACCCCCTCCAGATATAGATGATTGAACTTCAATACGCTGAATTCTGTACAGGCTTCAATTTGGAAAATATGAGCATCCTGCGGGGCCAGCAAGAACAAACTTCTCCCGGAATAATGCTGATCTACCTGGTTGTGGGAGTGAATACCCTTTCCAGAATGAATAAACACCAATTCATAATGGTCGTGGTTATGCAAAGGAAAAGGCCATTTTTCCGTTTCAAAATGCCTCACAAATAAGGCTTCATGCTGAATAAATCTTTTCACAGTTGCTTTTTACAAGTATAAGATGAATATCTACCATTTATAGGGTCGCTGGGCTAATAGCTTTGCAGCATTCATCAAATGTCAATTATGTTAACCCATCAAAGTACAAAGATACGCAGAGGAGTGATTCCTTTAATGGCAGTTTCCGCAGGTATTATAGTAGCAAACGTGTATTATAATCAACCTATTCTTAGAGAAATCGGACTAACAATGCAGGCTTCAGAAAGTGAAATTGGCAAAATATCTATGATTTCACAATTGGGATATGGACTGGGCATGTTTTTTTTGCTGCCCCTTGGCGATAAAGTAAACCGGAAGAACCTGATCATTTTACTCTCCTCATTGCTTTGCCTCAGCTTAATATTAGTGAGTTTTTCAAATACACTTTTACAGATTTCTGTTCTCAGTTTCTTTGTTGGCTTATTCTCTACACCGGCGCAGATTATTCTGCCGATGGCAGCTACTTTGGGAAAGAAAAACCGTGGCGCAACTGTAGGGAAAGTATTTAGTGGAATCCTAGTTGGAATTTTAGGGGCAAGGGTGATGGCTGGCCTCCTGACGGAGTTTTTTGGCTGGCGTTCTGTGTTTGCTCTTTCCGCATTTATGGTGCTTATCGTCAGTGTTTTATTGAAGATATACCTTCCTGAAGCACCTGCTAAATTCAAAGGGAACTACTTAAACTTACTCAAATCAACTTTATCCTTAATCAAAGAATACAAGGTGCTTCGACAAGCTGCAATCCTGGGTGCTTTTACTTTTGGGGTGTTCTGTTCCTTTTGGACGACACTTACTTTTCATTTAAGTGCAGCTCCCTTAAATTTTCATGCGGGTACCATCGGCTTATTTGGCCTGATTGCGATTGGAGGTGCTTTAGTCGCTCCTTATTTTGGGAAGCTGGCGGATAAAGGGAGTGTTTACAAGTCTTTGATGATCACTGTTTCCCTGATCATTGGCAGCATTATTCTGATCAAATTATTCCCTTTTTCTGTGGCAGTACTGGTGATCAGCGTATTCTTTCTGGACATTGGGGTGCAAGCCACACAAATCACCAATTTCACCAGAATTTATAGCCTGGATGAACAAGCACACAGTCGGTTAAATACCATCTATATGACTACTTATTTTATTGGCGCTGCGGTAGGAACCTATGCCGGTTTATTGGCCTGGAAATTTGGAGGCTGGGAGGGGGCCACTTGGCAGATGCTCGCATGGAGTATGATAGCCCTGATGATTGTATTGCTTTCCAGCAAGGCAAAGGCATTTATCCGGCTGAAATCAACTGCTGTATAAGGTTTTTATAAACTGATATTTAAGTACCGAACACCATAGTGTTATATTTACACGATGTTTCAACCTAAAATTAACATAAATAGGAAATTCATGGCTAAGAATTTGTCAAAAATTAACTATACTAAATTAATAATTATATATTTGCAACCTCAAAAGGACTTTACTTGTTTTGAACGTTAAAACAGGTAATTCGAGCTAAAATTGGCGTCTTTCTTAAAGAAAGCATCATTTTTATCCTTGAATCCTCTAGAAATGGTCTCCAAAATGATAGGCTGGTTTTGAAGACTGAAAGTATCAGATGATTTGAAATCTTTTTGTTTGCCAGGTGGATTTGCAGGGTAGGAATTTAGGGCTGGGATCATTTGAATAATTACACTAAATAGGAAACTAAAGTCGCAGGCGAAGGCCACAGACTTTCTAAATTTAAAGACAAACCAAATGCTTAATTTTGTTCTCTTTGGCCCACCGGGTGCAGGCAAAGGCACTCAATCTCAGAAATTGATCGATCAGTATCAATTGATCCACATTTCCACAGGTGACCTTTTTAGGGCTCACATTAAAAATCAATCACCATTAGGGCAGAAAGTAAGTGAGTTGATCGCAGACGGACAATTAGTTCCTGATGAGATCACCATCGCTATGCTGGAAGAAGAAGTGGATAAAAACCCGGAAGCTAAAGGCTTTATTTTTGACGGGTTTCCACGAACAGTTCCTCAGGCAATTGCACTGGATGAATTTTTAGAGAGCAAAGGAAGCAGTATTGCAGGTGTAATTGCTTTAGATGTTGATCAGGAAGAATTAACCAAACGCATCGCACAACGTCAGTTGGAAAGTGGTCGTGTGGATGATCAGGCAGATAAACTGCAAAAAAGAATCGACGAGTATTTTAGCAAAACTATCCATGTTTTGCCATACTACGAAGCACAAGGTAAACTAAGTAAAGTAAACGGTATCGGTAATATCGATGCGATCTTTACGGAGTTACGTGCGGTTGTTGATCAGTATTAGTATAAAAGATGTGTCGGAAACTCCGGCATATTTATCATAAATTTGGTGCTGTTTTAAATCAGTACCGCAAAAGCCCGACTTTTAAGTCGGCTTTTTTATTTTTAAAAAGGAAGGTTATGTCGCAAGGATCAAATTTTGTAGATTATGTTAAAATATGCTGCCGCTCAGGTAAGGGAGGGGCAGGGTCTTCACACTTGCATCGTGATATACGCACTTCTACAGGTGGGCCTGATGGTGGTGATGGTGGACGCGGTGGACACATCATACTGCGTGGAAACTCGCAATTCTGGACTTTACTCCACTTAAAATACCGTAAGCACATCATTGCTCAGGATGGTCAGCCAGGATCAAGTGGTACCTCTTCCGGTAAATTTGGTAAGGATGAAATTTTAGATGTACCGCTTGGGACCATCGCTAAAGATGCGGAAACCGGTGAAGTACTTTTCGAAATCACCAAAGAAGGAGAGACTAAAATCCTGACACCAGGTGGTCGTGGTGGCTTGGGAAACTGGCACTTTAAAACGCCAACTTTACAAACTCCACGTTTTGCTCAGCCAGGTGAATCTGGTAAAGAACAATGGATGGTACTGGAATTAAAAGTCCTTGCCGATGTAGGTTTGGTAGGTTTCCCGAATGCTGGAAAATCAACGTTGCTATCTGTATTGTCAGCAGCGAAACCAGAAATCGCAGATTATCCATTTACTACTTTAGTGCCAAACCTGGGTATTGTAGCCTACCGTGGCGGTAAGTCATTTGTAATGGCAGATATCCCTGGAATTATTGAAGGCGCCTCAAAAGGTAAAGGTTTAGGATTCCGCTTCCTTCGCCACATCGAAAGAAACTCCGTATTGTTGTTTATGATACCTGCAGATACACACCGTACCATTTCGGAAGAATATGAAATTCTGAAAACAGAATTGAGAGATTACAATCCGGAATTGATGCAAAAGCCTCATTTATTAGCCATCACAAAATCTGATATGCTGGATGAAGAGTTAATGGCAGAAATGAAAAAGGAGATTCCTTCACATGTTCCATCTATATTTATCTCTTCTGTAGCTCAAAAAGGTTTAACAGAATTGAAAGATATGTTATGGGAATCCATTAATGAAGAAGCATAAGTAACACCTTCCGATTACCGAATATAAGAGAGACCTTTCTATTGCCTAAACAGCAGTAGAAAGGTCTTTTAATTTCTTCTCCATACAAATACTGTCTGCTACATGCTCATATTGGCCATAATTTGAAATTTGCTGATAGCCTCTTTTCTGGTATAAAATGACCGCTTCTTTCTGCTTTTCGCCGGTTTCCAAAATACACCTTTCATAGCCCATCTCTTTTGCCCATTGTTCCAGATGACTGAGGATTTTTGTGGCAATGCCGGTATTCCGAAACTCCGGATGTACAAACATACGTTTCACTTCCATGGTGCCTGAATCATATGCTTTGATGGAGCCACAGCCAATTGCAACGCCTTCCATATAAGCGATCACTACATGTTTAATTTGATCAGTTTTATTGAACTGATCAAAAAAGGATTGCGCTTCCCCATTGTTTTCACTTAGATTTTCATCTAAAAGCGCAATGAGTTTCCTGAAATCTAAATGATCAGGATTCGTTCTGCTAAGGTGTATGTTGGTATTCATGGCACGATCAATTTTCCCCTATAAATATATGCTCAGTCAGTTGTTTAAAGCTTTAATTTAACCTGGCTGACGTTTTAATTAAGGTATGGATTTTTTGGAATATTCTGTAACTTATACCCTTCTTTTTTAAGATACTGCAGCGCTTCAGCTGTAGGTGTTTCCTTAAAAATAATGGCGGATAAAACTTGTCCTGGGATGATTTTTAATTTCAATAACAGGTCGAGAATCGACTTTTTAAGATAAATGGATCTGAACTTTTTGCTGCGGTTATCGGCAGTGATTCCCTCTGCACCGCTAAAATAAAAGTTTGGGTTGATGCGCTTAAAAGCAACCATCGGTAGATTAAGGCCGGCAGCAAATTTCTCAAACTCACGTTCCGATACTTTATAGACAAAATTGCCGACTGGTTCATAAGAGAATCGGTTTTTCCAGACACTGGAGCCGAGATTGCCTTTGATGGAGTTTAAGGTATTCACCATAAACAGCAGCAGTGGCATTTTTGAAATCGGATCCTGTGGTTCGATGATCACAATACCTTTTTTACAAACCCGAATCATTTCGTACAACGCCGAATAAGGCCTTGGAAAGTGGTGGTAAGATTCCTTGCAAAGCACAAAATCATAGGTGTTGTCTTCAAAAGATAGTTTTTCCGCATTTTCTGAACGGAAATCATTTACTATTCCTTCCTGATGGGCAATGCTGAGGAAATCTGTGTTCAGGTCAGTTGCTGTAGCCTGATTACCATTGTTAAGGATGTATCGGGCATCAAAGCCATAAGCATCGCCAACAGTGAGCCATTTCTGATCTTTATTCTTCAGCAGCGGATTCAGGCAATCAAAAAATAAGCGCTGTAACCAGGAACCTATGCTCGTAGTATCTTCGTATCTGCTCTTTTTAAAGTAAGCAGATTTAGCCTCCGGAGTCGGGAACTTTTTATTGTACCATTTTTCATGGAGTTCATAGCTTTCTTTGTGGAACATTTGTGGTCAATTGCTTAGGTTATATTAAATCTAAATATTTTTTTTCTGAAGAAATTAAACGTAAATGTTAAATTGTGTTAATATTCCTCTTATTCTCATGTAATTAGCAATTCTATGAGTTCAGTGCGGAGGAAAGGCTTGATCTTTGAGTCCCAGAAGGCCTAAGCAGCTTTCATAGAAAAGAATACCTTGGAAGAAACATTAATGCGGTGACCAGGAAAGGACACCATTACCTTTAAAACAATAATATACGCATGAAAAAATGCTTGATCCTACTTTTTGTCTGCTTTAGCAGTTTCGGTTTTGCACAGGATAAATATTGGCAGCAAGAAGTCAGTTATAAAATTGATGTTGCCTTAAATGACCAGGCAAAAACCCTGAAAGGCTCCGAACAGATCGTTTACAAAAATAATTCTCCCAGTACCCTCGATTTCATCTGGTTTCACATCTGGCCAAATGCCTATAAACAGGAATCTACAGCGCTGTTCCAGCAATTGAAAAATGATACCAGCAGAACCAAGAAAATGGAAAAATACACTTTCGGCAGTATCGATGGGTTAAATTTTAAAGTGAATGGGCAAACTGCAGTTACAGAAGCCCATCCCAATCCGCAATATATTGATGTGATTAAAGTAAAATTGCCGAATCCTTTAAAACCGGGCGAATCAGTCAATATCAGTACAGACTTCAATGTGAAACTGCCTTCTTATTTCTCTAGATCAGGTTTTGCTGATGGAGAGTTTATGATTTGTCAGTGGTATCCAAAACCTGCAGTATTTGATAAAAGTGGCTGGCATGAGTTCCCATACCTTGATATGGGCGAGTTTTATAGCGAATATGCTGCTTTCAAGGTCAATATTACCTTGCCTTCAGATTATGTAGTAGGTGCTACCGGAGTACTGCAGACAGCCGATGAACTGGCCCTGTATAAAAAACTGGGTGCCGCAAATACCGCTAATAGAACCGGAAAGCCTGAGCTTTATAAGCCGATTCGCAAGTCTCCAACAAAGACACTGACCTATGAGATGAATAATGTGCCTGATTTTGCCTGGTTTGCAGCAAAGAATTTTGTGATCCAATATGATACGGCACAGCTGGCTTCTGGAAAAGTGGTGGATGCCTTTACCTATTACCACAATAAAAAACCTACCTTATGGACCAACAGTATTGATTATACCAAAGATGCCGTAAAACATTACAGTAAATGGATTGGCGAATATGAATATCCGGTGGTTCAAGTAGTAGAGGGGCCGGTTAACAATTCAAGCGGTGGGATGGAGTACCCAACCATTACGTTAATCACCAGTCCGGATGCTAAAAAAGAAACTTTAGATGCGGTCATTACGCATGAAGTAGGGCACAATTGGTTCATGAGCATGCTGGGCAGCAATGAGCGTCAGCATGCCTGGCTGGATGAAGGATTAAATACTTATTTTCAATTCAGATATGAAGCGGAAAAATACCGTTCCAATAGTCTCTTTGGGGATGCCATTCCTGAGCAAGTAAAGAAAATGCCGGAAAAAGAGTTTCTAACCAGTATTTACAATGCGCTAGCCTCAATTCCTATGAAAGCAGCTATTGAAACCCCTTCAGATAAATTTAGCAGTTCAGATGAATACAGTATGGCTTCCTATGTGAAAACAGCGTTATGGCTGTTCATTTTAGAGAATGAAGTGGGAAGAGAAAAAATGGACAAAGCTTTTCAATATTATTTCAGCTTATGGAAGAATAAACACCCTCAGCCAGAAGATTTGAAAGCGGCATTTGAAACCTCTTTAGGAGTGAATTTAGATGCTTATTTTAAGCTGGTTAACAAAGAAGGAGGCTTCAAATAACACTTTATCCATAAGCCATATTCACCTTTTAAAAGGTGAATATGGCTTATGGAAAAGCAGAATCAATATCATTAAATTTGATGGCTAAATTTTTCTATGAACCAGTATAGATACGAAGAGATCTCGGCAAAGATCGCAATTAATATTACCGAAGGAAGGTTAAAACCTGGACATAAACTTTCTTCGGTTAGAAGTTTGAAACAGCAATACAAAGCAAGTTTAAGTACCATTAACAAAGCCTATGAGCTTTTAATTATTTTGGGACTGGTTGAATGTGTTCCCAAATCCGGTTATTATGTGGCATTGCCCAAAGCAAATACTAATGCTGCACTCGTTATCCCACCAAGCCACACCAGGCTTAGAGATGAGCTGTTTAGAAATAATTTACTAGCCATCACGGCTAGTGTAAATCCGCGGCATCGTCATAGTCTTAGTGAATTTAATGTAGCTGCCCCGGATAATCTATTTATCCCTCAGAAAATGATCCTGAGAAATATGCAGCAGGTGATCCGGGAAAATGGGACAAAATTACTCAGATATTATCCTTCCAATGGTTCTGAACCGCTGAAAGAGCAGATTACAAGACATTCGGCCTTAAACCAGGGAACTTTTGATACTGAAGGATTAATCATTACTGATGGGGCACTACAAGCCTTCTATATCGCCCTGGCTGCGGTAACCACTGCGGGTGATGCGGTGGCAATTGAAAGTCCATGTGTGTTCTCAATGTTACAGGTGTTGACCACTTTGAAGCTTAGAATTGTGGAAATTCCAGTGCTGGGTGCTGATGGTTTTGACCTGTATTTTTTGGAGCAGACCCTCAAGACTGTTCCTATAAAAGCGATTGCACTTACCCCCAATTTTCATAACCCTACAGGCTTCCTGATGTCGGATGAAAACAAATTAAGGTTACTGGAAATTGCCAGAACCCGAGATATTCCCATCATTGAGAATGATATGTATGGCGACCTTAATTTTGGCGACCACCGTCCGGGAAACATCAGTTCCATGGACGATACTGGATTAGTCATGACCTTTTCCTCTTTTTCTAAAACCCTGGCCTCAGGGATTCGCTTAGGCTGGCTGTTTACCGGAAGATTTTTTAAAGAGGCGGAACAAATCAAGTTTTCATTGGGCAGTACGGTAGCTCCAGTATACCAGGAAACCATGCTGAAAATTTTATCGACCAATAGCTATGAACGCCATATCCGTTCCTTCCGGATGAAATTGGCTAGCCAGTGTTATCAGACTATGGAGCTGATTTCTATGCATTTTCCAGAGAAGACCCTAATTTCGACCCCTAAAGGAGGGTATAGCATCTGGCTTAAAATGGAAAGGGATATTGATATGGCTAAATTTTATGATCATTGCGAAGAAATTGGCGTACGCTTCACACCAGGTTATACTTTTTCCTACAGTAATGCCTTTGAACAATATTTTAGAATCGTTTTTGCAGTGAAGTATACTACTTTCCGGGAGAATGTCCTGAAACAGGCAGGGTTATTTGCAGGGAATATTCTTCAGGAATAGCATCTGTACCCCATAGATCAAAGTGTACTGAACCCCTTTTATCTTTCTGCAATACTTAATTTGCCCCAGAAATAGATCATCAAGGATGCCACTCAATGATAAAGAGGAACAGCCATCAGGGATTGATCTTTAATGACGATGAACATGGAAAATAAGATAAAAACAAAGTTTACTATCGCCTCCGAAGAAGGAATTGCCATACTGCAGGAACTGGGGGAAAAGCGCGCGCAAGAGAAATATACCGGATTACTGAGTCCCAGTCAAATTGAAAACTACTTGTTCGATAAATTCAATACGGATACCATTATCAGTAATTTAAATACATTTTCTAATCAATTGATCGTGGTTTATGTGGAGGATCAGCCTGCGGGATATGCTTACTTCAGTGTAAATGGAGAGGTCCCGGAAGCATTGAAAGATAAACGTGTAGTTCACCTCGAAGATATGGAAGTGCTGGATGCTTATAAGGACAGCGGCGCAAAAGAGTTCCTGATGGAAAAATTCCTGAATGTCTGTAAATCTTACGAAGCGTTAAAGAGCAGAGAAAGAATCGATGTACAGGATCACATTGCTTTCTATGAACATTATGGATTCCAACAAAAAGGAATGGAAGAGATCAGTATAGCCGGGGTAACTTTTCCATCGGTTATACTGATCAGGGAGAACCCTTAAATACCTTACTATTTTCTATTGATAAAAGATTCTTTTTTCATGGTGTTCCTGCAAATCCATAAGCTGATCAGCATAAATACTGCAGCGGCAAGGAAGGGAGCACCGGAAAATTTAAATGGTGCTTTTGGACTGGTAAACCAGGCAAATAAATTGGTCATCAGCAGGGGACCTACAATAGAAGTGGCACTCATCAGACTGGTTAAAGCACCTTGTAGCTCTCCTTGTTCGTTCTGTGGGACGTTTTGAGAGATCGTGGCTTGTAAGGCAGGGCCAGCAATTCCACCCAGACAGTAGGGCACGAGAAAGGCAAACATCATCCAGCTTTGGTTGGCAAAGGCAAATAACAGCATACCCAGGACAGAAAAAGCAAGGCCGATATAAATGCTCTTTTCATTACCTAACCTCGGACTCGTATACCTGATTAAGCCGCCTTGAACCAATGCAACTAATATTCCAGCAGTGGCCAGCGAGATGCCGATGAGGAAAGTATTCCATTGGAAACGTTCGATATTAATGAAAGTCCAGGTACTTTGCAGCGCCTGACCAGCAATATAAATGAAAATTAAAGACACAATTAAACCACCAACACCTTTGTACTTTTTGAGACAAAGTAAGGAACCCATCGGATTTGCTCTGGACCATTCAAAAGGACGTCGGTGCGCCTTATCCAGTGATTCTGGCAGTACAAAATAGCCATAAATCACATTGATAAATGTAAGTACTGCCGCCGCAATAAAAGGGACTCTTGGGCCAAGCTCACCAAGCAGGCCACCTAAAGCAGGACCAACTACAAAGCCTAAACCGAATGCAGCACCAATTAAGCCGAAGTTTTGTGCCCTGTTTTCCGGTGTACTGATATCAGCAATATAGGCCGTAGCAGTGGTCATACTGGCACCAAACATACCCGCAATGATGCGGCCAAGGAATAACCACCAGATACTTGGCGCTAAAGCCAGAAAAATATAATCGATGCCGAAGCCAAATAAAGAGAAAAGTAATACTGGTCTTCTTCCATATTTGTCACTTAGGTTTCCTATGATCGGGGCACAGATGAATTGCATAATGGCATAAGCAAACATGAGTAAGCCGCTCCATTGTGAAGCTTCACTGATATTGCCATGGATCAACTGTTCTATTAATTGAGGGAATACTGGAATGATCAGCCCAATGCCAATCACGTCCAATAACATGGTGATGAAAATGAAGCTTAACGCCGCTTTTCTGGATGATGCCATAAAATTTTTAGGATTTGAAGGCGCAAGTTATTGCTTCTAATTTAAAAATCGGGCTTACTGATCTGATATATTATGGATTATGCGCTATTTTTTTTAAAAAATTCTTCAATGATGTGCCTAGAATATAAGTCCAGCCTTGCTGAAATGAGTCCCTGGAAAAATCAGGATTGTTGCTGGGCAAGGTGTCTAATCCGCTATGTTTAAGTTTTAATCTGGTTTTCCCTCACTTTCAGCTAGCGTAAAACTGACCAGCATTTCTCCTGGAAACTGATCGTATTTCCAGCTGTAACTCAGCTGTTTTTCTGGAATTACGGTGGTTACTTTACAAATATGCAGGTATTTCGTATCATCTTTTGACCCGTAAAATTTAAATTCAAACCGAGCTCCGGCTTAAACTCTGCCAAATCAAAGTACCACTTTTTCATTTTGGCGTTAACCGTCAATGCCTCCCATACGCTAGAAAGGGGGGCATCGAGCAAATATTCTAATTCAAGTGCTGCTGTTTTCATCTTTCTTGGCTTTTTAATTTCTCTAAATCCACTGTCGAGGATGTTCCTTGTCAAGCAATAGAGCGCATATTCTTTTTGAAGATACCGAAAGCATTACAATTTCGGTTATCGAAAAAATGAAGAAATAGTGTGTAATTGGTCGGGTAGTGTTCGGACACTGGTCGGACTTGGTATAGGGTTCGGATAGGGTTCGGAAGGGGTTGCCGTAGGGTTGCCCTACTCTCGGCTATCCCAACCCTACGGCAACCCCTTCCGAACCCTATGCGAAGGCAAATCTCTTCCCGAGCACATCCAGACTTGTCTTTGAAGAGTCTTGGTGCCTTTAATTGCAGGCCTCTAATGTGGTACTCATCAGTTGGTCATTTTCATTGTATACGTAGGAGCAGGTCTTGCAATTGTCTTCCTTATGCCTGATGTATTTAAATGTACTGACTAGATCAGCTGTTTTACCTGTAATCATCTGGCGGTTATTGTCCCAGGCCATTTCATTAATACTAACCAACTTTTTAGGACTTAAGCTGTAATAGCTAAATTTTGTATAAACATCTTCCTCATCGTTCAGATATTGATAAATAAGTTCAGAATCGTGTGTGCTTTCTTTAATCAGTCGACCCAGATGGTCATAACTAGATCTGAGGTCCCATAGATAGAAGGTTTCATAGGCAACAGGTACCTCATCTTTTAAGGTCACTTTATAGTAACGGTCCGATTCATACACGAACCAGGTGAGTGTTTTCCCGTTTTCATTGTTGATCATTAATTTTTGAATGAGACCATAGTCATCCCTGATATAATTTAGCTTACTGGTCATGTGGCTTCCGTTCATATCCCTGGACTCTATCAGCAGGTGTTCCTTATTGTATACATAATGAGTTTTTCCTGATAGGGGCTGTTGCATCAGGCTATCACTAAATTCCTGATAGGTGCTTTCCTGGCAATCGCAGGGGTGGAGCTGTTCCCTTTTATAAACCTTGGCATAATCGAAAGTATTGCCGTTTTTAATCAATAAGCTGGCATAAGATTGGTCTGGCTCAAAGTTAGAAAGTAGGATACGATCCATCTCTTGCTGATACCTTGTCATTTTAGCAAATGATATTTTTCGCGTATAGCGTGGAACAGGGCTGCTGATTTTTTGAAAATAGAGATAGCCAGCTGCTAAAATGACAAGAACGAATAAGGCTAATCCAATCTTCGTCAAGGTTAGTTTTTCTTTAAGATACCTCTGGTCATACTTTCCTCAAATAAATTCTGAGTATGGTCCCATAATACCTCTGAACCATCCTTCATTTTGCATGTTTTTTTCAGTACCATATCATATTTTACCTCAAATTCGCTCCAGGTTCCTCCTTCATTGGATACGTTTTGAAGAACTGGTTCCAGTCTGTCAATGGACTTGGCAAACTTAGATTCTGCAGTGATTCCAGCTTCAAATTCTTCCCATAGTGAAATAAATTCTTCTGCTTGCTGCTCGGGTAAAAGGCCAAAAATTCGTGCTGCAGCCTTCTGTTCTTCGACAGTATTGTCGTGATTCGCGTTGGTATCATATAAAAAAATATCTCCTGAATCGATTTCTACAATGTCGTGAATGAGCAGCATCTTAACCACTTTCATCACCTCTACTTTTTCATTCGCGTGCTCGGCAAGTACCATGGCCATCATGGCGAGGTGCCAGCTGTGCTCAGCATCGTTTTCATGTCGCGTACTGTTGAATAGACGCGTTTTTCGCTGTATATATTTGAGTTTGTCAATTTCGTGAATGAAGGCCATTTGTTTGGCCAGGTTCGTTAAATTCATAAGGTTTTTCAAAATTTTTAAAGACCCAAAAGTAGGATTTTATTCCTCTTTTTCTATTATATTCAGGTCAGGTGTATCCCCGTTACTGAGGAGCTAATTTGGCAGTGGCCTTGCTTTTTAGCCTCGTTTTTCGTACCTTTGTCGTGTTTTTAATTTAAAGCTCAGTGGATTCGTCAGGATTTGCTAGTCAATTTCTTTTAAAGAAACAGATGTAAATCTGTTCAAATGTCTAAGGGGATTGCCCCCCCGATTTTCATTTAATGTTTTATTTAAAGCATTTGATTACAAACAGTAATGGAACTGGTTTGTACTAATAAAATATTATGGTAAAATTCACACAGCTCATAGGCTGTTTAACACTATTTTTTGTTGTCCCACTGACGACGCTGGCCCAAGATCCAACCCCCATATTAACCGCTGCAGCCCGAATTCCATTAGGAGCAGATCAGCTGGACAGGAGGGATCAGCCAGATTCGACAAGAAAGGCAGGCAGAGAAGGCCAGGCAAACAAGGCCTTTCCGAAAAACAAGTCAGATACGATCAAAAAGAACGTTCCAAATGAACCGGATGTTCCAATTAGGGAGCGCATTCCGACTACACAAAAAGATACAGCAGGCCAGGGAAAACAGGCAGATTCAATACGACAGGCAGAAAAGCCTACACTCAAAATAGGGGGTGCATTAAGGTTCAACTACAACCTTTCCTCCTGGAAAAAAGAACAAGTAAAAAGAGGCGGAGATTTCGGACTGGATATGTTCAGAATCAATGTAGATGCCTCCCACAAAAAACTAGATTTCCACGCAGAATATCGGTTTTATGCTAAAGCCTCCGGCGGATCTTTTTTAAAAGATGGGTATTTAACCTATCACCTCAATGACAGTACCAATCTTGCAATTGGACTAGTTCAGAATCCCTTCGGGAATACAACATATAACTCTCATAACTGGTTTTTTAACCTTCCCTATTACCTGGGCTTTGAAGATAAAGCTTCCATGGGAATCAGGTTTCATCAACGCAGCAATCGCTGGATGTATGATTTGGCCTTCTTTAAAAGTGCAATGGAGCTAGATTTTGGTGATAAAACCAGCATCGATCCTTCGCGATATTCTTATGATGTTGCGGGCAGAAATAAAGAAGTAAACCAGGGGAACGTAAAAACGGAGTACTTCCTCTCAGAAAATAAACGAATTGGTATTTCTGGAATGCTGGGCGGTGTTTACAACATCCCTACCGGAAATATGGGCTCCAGGTGGGCAGCAGCCATACATACCGACCTAACATTTGGGAAGTTCAATGTAAAACTGCAGTCAATGTATTATCAATACCATCTCGCAGATTCGGCACAATATAGCCAAACTATAAATCTGGGTGCTTACGGTTCCACTTATGATGCGGCCACAAAAGCATATTTACACACTGCGTCTGTTGCCTTTACTCAAGCGGTAAAGATTGGTCCGGTCAATTCAATCACCTTTTATGAAAACTATTCCTATATGGATAAGACGCAAGAGGGAAGTACCGATACACAGATGAATGTATTGGGAATGATGCTGAATGCAGGTAACCTGGTTACTTATGTGGATTGGGCATCAGGAAAAAATCAACCCTGGTTAGGTCCTGAATGGCAAAATGGTCTAGCCTCAGGAAATCCAGATGCCAAATGGCACAGTCGCTTTAACATTAACATCGGCTATTATTTTTAACATCACATCTACGAAAAATGTCTAAACTTAAAATAGAAGACCTTACCCTAATTTTTGGGAAGGAAAAGGAAGCTGCGCTTTCTTTATTGAAGCAAGGGAAATCCAAAGCGGAGATCCTCAAGGAAACAGGTTGTACAGTAGCGGTGAAAAATGCCAGCTTCGCAATTGAAGAAGGTGAATTTTTTGTCATTATGGGATTATCAGGAAGTGGTAAATCCAGTTTATTGCGTTGTCTGAACAGGTTAATTGAACCTACCGCAGGAAGCGTGATTTTAAATCAAAGAAACATTACCTCTCTTGGTGACCTGGAATTACAAGCCGTTCGTCGTAAAGAAATGGCGATGGTGTTCCAGAATTTCGGATTGCTGCCACACCGTACAGTGTTGGAAAATGTAGCATTTGGATTGGAATTGCAAGATATTCCAAAAGAAGAAAGAGAAGAAAAGGCGAAAACTGTGATTGATCTGGTGAGCCTTCGTGGTTATGAAAATCAACATACAGCTGAGCTTTCCGGTGGGATGCAGCAGCGTGTTGGTTTAGCCAGAGCTCTAGCCAATGACCCGGAAATATTGTTGATGGATGAAGCCTTTTCTGCATTGGATCCGCTGATCCGTACACAAATGCAGGACGAGCTGATCGATCTGCAGGAGAAAATGCACAGAACTATTGTTTTTATTACACATGATCTGGATGAAGCGATTCGATTAGGAGATCGTATTGCGATCATGAAAGATGGAGAAATTATACAAATAGGTACACCAGAAGATATTTTAACCAATCCGGCAACAGATTACGTGGCTTCTTTCGTAGAGAAAGTAGACCGTAAATCGATCATCACTGCTGCCAGTCTGCTTTTTGAAAAACCAACCGTAGCGATTTTCAAAAAGGATGGGGTAGAAGGTAGTTTGCGTAAAATGCGTATTTCCGGATTGACCTCTTTACCAGCAGTATCAGTGGATAAACATTTCCTGGGTTTTGTATACCTGAAGGATTTGCTGGAGCTGAAAGCACAAAAAGAGCATACGATTGAAAAAGCCATCATCAAGGATATTCCGGTTGCTTATCCGGAGACAACCGTAGAACAGATGCTGCCATATATTGCTGAAAACGGCAGAGCGGTGCCTGTAGTAGACGAAAAAACAAATAAACTGATTGGAATCGTATCCCAAACCTCCCTGTTAATTGAAACAACGGGTACAAGCTGGGAAAGCGCCACTGGAAACACAATTGATCACCTTCAAAAAGAAATTATTTAATGATACATATAGGGACATACATAGAACAATTTATAAACTGGCTGACACTCAACTTTGGGGCATTTTTTAACCTGATCAAAATAGTGGTAGAATCTGTCGTTAATTCGGTAGAATGGGTACTGATGTTTCCTCCATTTTACATCGTGATTGCCTTAATCGCCTTTCTGGCCTGGAAACGTACTGGCTGGGGCGTAACCGTCTTTACTATTCTGGGAATGGGTTTGATTTGGGGAATGGGCTATTGGGATCAGACGATGGCTACTCTGGCGCTGATTTTATCTGCGGCTTTTATCGCCTTGCTGATGGGAGTTCCATTGGGGATCTGGGCGGCTAAAAATCCAACGGCTGGAAAAATTATCCGTCCGGTACTGGATTTAATGCAAACTATGCCCGCATTCGTTTACCTGATTCCTGCGGTGCTGTTCTTTGGCTTAGGTAAAGTGCCTGGTGCTTTTGCAACGGTCATCTTTGCGATGCCACCTGCAGTTAGATTAACCACTTTAGGGATCAGTCAGGTGCCTGCTTCTATCGTAGAGGCTACGCGCTCATTTGGTGCAACACCTCGTCAGCTGCTTTTTAAAGTAGAATTGCCGCTGGCATTACCAACCATCCTGGCTGGCGTAAATCAAACCATTATGATGGCACTTTCTATGGTCGTGATCTCTGCAATGATTGCAGCTGGTGGATTAGGTGAGGTGGTATTGAAAGGAATTACGCAGTTGAAAATCGGTTTAGGTTTTGAAGGTGGGATCGCTGTAGTGATTCTGGCTGTGATCCTAGATAGGATTACACAGTCGTTTGGCGTAAAGAAACCAGTTAAGGTTTAAGTTTAGAAAATAAAGGTTAAACACAAAGGATGCTATAGACGAGGCTTCCTGAATGAATATTGAAAATTAGTACAACATCATAAAATAAGATAACATGAAAAAAATATTTGGTAGTATATTGATCGCATTGGTAATTGGTATCATCGCTTCCTGCGGAAAAACCAATGATGATAAAAAAGTAACGATCGCTTATGTAAACTGGGCAGAAGGGGTGGCAATGACTCAATTGTCGAAAGTTTTATTGGAAAAGGAAGGTTATACAGTAGCGCTGAAAAACGCGGATGTAGCACCTGTTTTTGCAGCTGTAGCCGGCGGTGATGCCGATGTTTTCCTGGATACCTGGATGCCGGTAACGCATAAAGAATACCTGGATAAATTTGGTGCAAATCTGGAAATTTTAGGAACGAATTTTAAAACTGCAAGGATTGGTTTTGTGGTTCCAGAATATGTAAAGATCAGCAGTATTGAAGATCTAAACGTAAATGCGAAGCTTTTTAACGGTAAAATCGTTGGGATTGATGCCGGCGCTGGCATCATGAACAAGGCAGAACAAGCCATTAAGGATTATGAGCTGAAATTAGAATTACAGTCTTCAAGTGAGGCGGCTATGCTGGCGGTATTGAAGAAAAGTATCGATGCGAAGGAGCCAATAGTGATCACAGGATGGGCACCACATTATATCTTCAGTACTTATAAATTAAAGTTCTTAAATGACCCGAAAGCTGTTTTTGGTACGGTAGAATCCATTCAAACAGTAGCCAATAAACATTTTGTAGCAGCTAAGCCGAAGCTGGCAGAATTTTTTAGAAACTTCCAGCTGGATGAAGCAGAACTAAGTTCATTAATGGCCGCTTTGGAAAGTAACACGAATGAAAAAGTAGCGGTTGTGGACTGGTTGGCTAAACACCAGGAACTGGAAATGCAGCTGCGTTCTTTTATAAAATCAGATGCAGAGTAATTTAAGCATATGCTTATAGTAAAACAGGGTGTGTCCTATGATACACCCTGTTTTGGTTTATATGAATTGTTTTCTTGGAACAGCCTGTCTTTCCACCTCATAAACATGACATAATTTTTAAGATTCTATATTAAAAATATCACTCTTCTACGCAGAATATAGGTACTTTTGCCCCATAATTTCAGGGATTTGGAGCTGTTTCTTCGAAGCCATGAATTTATGCCAGCAGGAAGGAAGATCTCGAATTATAATTAGCGGGACGGACTAGGACTGTAACCAACAAAATAACCAACAAGAACATCGATAACTAACATTTTCAAATGAAAATAGCAATTAATGGTTTTGGTAGAATTGGCCGTATTTTTTTACGCAGTGCCATCGAAAAAAACATCAATGTTGTGGCCATCAATGACCTCGGAGATCCGGCAACACTCGCGCATTTATTCAAATACGACACGGTTCACCGTGGATTTAAGGGTACAGTCAGCTTTGAAGCTGATGCTTTAATTGTGAATGAAAAGAAAATCCAGGTTTATGCAAAGTCTAATCCGGCAGAATTGCCTTGGGCGGAACTTGGAATCGATCTGGTTTTAGAATCTACCGGTAAGTTTACCAGCAGAGCAGGAGCGGATCTGCATTTGCAGGCGGGAGCGAAGCAGGTATTGATTTCGGCACCTGCCGCAGATAAGGACATTCCTATGGTGGTATTGGGTGTAAATGAAACGCATATCGATTTGAAGTCGCCCATTCTGTCTAATGCTTCCTGTACCACAAACAATGTGGCACCAATGGTGAAAATCCTGGACGACAACTGGGGTGTATTGGAAGGATATATTACCACGATCCACTCCATGACTGGTGATCAAAACCTGCATGATGGACCGCATAAAGATTTAAGAAGAGCGAGAGCGGCTTCGGCTTCGATCATTCCAACGAGTACAGGAGCGGCAAAAGCGATCACCAATATTTTTCCTCATCTGGAAGGGAAATTGGGCGGTGCAGGAATCAGGGTTCCAGTATTGAACGGTTCCTTAACTGATTTTACCTGTCTGCTGAAAACAGCAACCACGATTGAAGAAATCAATGCTGCATTCAAAAAAGCATCAGAAAATGAATTAAAAGAGCTGGTAGAATATACCGAAGACCCTATTGTTTCCGTTGATATTCTAGACAATCCACATTCCTGCATCTTTGATGCACAGCTGACCTCTATCGTTGGTGATATGGTGAAAGTGGTGGGTTGGTATGATAATGAGTCTGGATATTCCAACCGTTTGGTGGATCTGGTATTAAAAATTGCAGCAACACATGATTAAGAGAATTACAGCGGCAGAGACCTTGCCACTAAGAAGTTTAGTCCTGAGAAATGGGATGGCTTACGAGCAGTGTGTTTTTCCTCAGGATGATCAGGCGGGTGTTTTTCATCTTGGCTGTTTTGAAGGAACAAAACTGGTTACTGTAGCGACATTTTTCCCAGAGGATCGTCCAGAACAAGGCTCAGGAGGCTTTCGCTTGCGCGGTATGGCTTCTGATCCGGCCTTTGCTGGAAAAGGATATGGCGCAAAGCTGATAAAATTTGCAATTGATGAGCTGACATCAGCTAATGCTGCTTATATTTGGTGCAACGCGCGTAGTTCTGCAGCTGCTTTTTATGAGAAGCTGGGCTTTGTATTGATTTCTGAAGAGTTTGAAATACTAGGCGTAGGACCTCATTTCGACATGTTCAGAAAGCTGTAAATTTCATTTGAACAAAGCGGTATGACGTAAATTATTTAATACTCTTTTAAAGTAGTACCATTCAAAACCAATAATTCTAAACAATAACAATAATGAGAACAATAGACCAGTGTAATTTCAAAGATAAAAAAGCTTTAGTAAGGGTAGATTTCAATGTGCCTTTGGATGCTGAATTTAACATTACTGATGACAAAAGAATGCGTGCTGCATTGCCAACCATTACTAAAATTTTGAATGATGGTGGTTCAGTAATCCTGATGTCTCATTTAGGTCGTCCAAAAAACGGACCAGATGACAAATTTTCTTTGAAACACATCTTAGGTGATCTTTCCAGAATGTTAGACCTGGAAGTGAAGTTTGCAAATGATTGTATTGGAGAAGAGGCTGCCGACAAAGCTAGAAACCTGGAGCCAGGACAAGTTTTGTTATTGGAGAACCTTCGTTTTTACAAGGAAGAAGAAAAAGGAGATCGCGATTTCGCAGAGAAATTATCGAAACTTGGAGATGTATATGTGAATGATGCTTTTGGTACTGCACACCGTGCACATGCCTCTACAGCAATCATCGCTGAATTCTTTCCGAATGACAAATACTTCGGTTATTTGATGGCTGAAGAGCTTAAAAATGCGGAAAAAGTAAACGATGGTGCGGTGAAACCTTTCACTGCGATCATGGGTGGCGCGAAAGTGTCAGATAAGATTTTATTGATCGAAAGCCTGTTGGATAAAGTGGATAACCTGATCATCGGTGGTGGTATGGCTTATACTTTTGCGAAAGCTCAGGGTGGTGAAATCGGTACTTCTCTTTTAGAGGAAGACAGAATGGCGCTTTGTCTGGAATTGCTGGTTAAAGCGAAAGCTAAAGGGGTGAATTTATACCTTCCTTTAGACACCGTGATCGCGGATAAATTCTCTAATGAAGCAGAGAAGAAAAACGTGGATACGGGTTGTATTCCTGCAGACTGGATGGGCTTAGATATTGGTCCAAAAACGATTGCTTTATTTTCTGAAGTGATCAAAGGTTCGAAAACTTTGCTTTGGAATGGTCCGATGGGTGTTTTCGAAATGGCAAACTTCGAGCAAGGAACACGTGCAATTGCTGATGCAGTTGTAGCTGCTACTCAGGACAATGGCGCGTTTTCATTGATCGGTGGCGGAGATTCTGCTGCGGCCATCGCAAAATTCAATTTAGAGGATAAAGTGAGTTATGTTTCTACCGGTGGTGGTGCATTATTGGAGTATATGGAAGGCAAAGAATTGCCAGGTGTAAAAGCCATTAATGACTAGTCTTTTCGTCTGAAAAAATAGACAGGCGCTTCGCTATTTTGTGAAGCGCCTGTTTTTTTTACCACCTCATTTACTGTGTTTTCGATCCCCTCAAGGCACAAAAAAAGTGGTATGAATTATGTGGATAATTTTTTGTGGTAGAATGTGGTAAAAAGTGGTAGAAATATCTATTTTTACACTACATTATAAAGACCACATAAAGAAATGGTTCAACTGTTAGGAGAGTTTGATTGTAAATTGGATGCGAAAGGCCGCTTGATGGTTCCTTCGTCTCTGAAAAAACAATTGCCTAATGTTGAGGTTGAGGGACTTGTGATCAATAGAGGTTTTGAAAAACACCTGGTGATCTACCCTAAAAAAGTATGGGAAGGAATAGTGGAAGAGTTGAGTAAGTTGAATCCATACGAACAAAAAAACAGAGAATTTATTCGATACTTCACTCGCGGCGCTACGGAATTGACGTTGGATGCAGCTGGAAGGGTTAATTTACCTAAATCTTTATTGGAATCTGTAGGCATTGAAATCAACACAGAGTTGGTTTTGGCTTGTCAGTTTGATAAGATTGAGGTATGGTCGAAAAAAGGATATGATGCTTTGTTTGATAATGAGCCAGCTGACTTTTCAAAACTTGCAGAAGAAGTAATGGGTAATAAAAATAGGAGGAGCGATGGAGAATAATTACCACATTCCTGTCATGTTGAAAGAATGTATCGATGGTTTGAATATCAAACCCGATGGCGTATATGTGGACGTTACCTTTGGTGGTGGCGGACATTCTAGAGAAATATTAAAGCATTTAGGAAAAGACGGAGTGTTGATCGCCTTCGATCAGGATCCTGATGCACAGCGCAATAAAATTGATGACCCGCGTTTCATTTTTGTAGACCAGAACTTTGCCTTTATCAAAAATAACCTGCGTTTGCTAGGTTATAAAGCGGTAGATGGCATTTTAGCTGATCTAGGCGTTTCTTCACATCAGTTTGATGTTCCAGAGCGTGGTTTTTCTACCAGATTTGAATCTGACCTGGATATGCGTATGGACAAACAAGGTGCGCTAACCGCTGCCGATGTGTTGAATACCTATGCAGAAGATAAACTACACAAGATCTTCGGCATTTATGGAGAAGTGAAAAATGCAAAATCGCTGGCGCGTGCGGTTGTGACCGGTCGTGTAGAACAGCCTATTAAAACCCTTGCGGATTTTAAGAAAGCGGCTGGTGCTCATATCCCTAAAGGGAAGGAAAACAAGTACATGGCTCAGGTTTTTCAGGCTTTACGCATTGAAGTAAACAAAGAAATTGAAGTGTTAGAGAATTTTTTAATGCAAACAGCTGATATCCTGAAACCAGGTGGTCGTTTGGTGGTGATGTCTTACCATTCATTGGAAGATAGACCAGTTAAAAGTTTTCTGGCTAAAGGGAAGTTCAGAGGAGAGGTGGAGAAAGATTTTTATGGTAACGAAGAGAAACCATTTAAAGTCATCACTAGAAAAGCGGTGATTGCAGACGACGAAGAGTTGGAACGCAATAGTCGCGCAAGGAGTGCGAAGCTCAGAATTGGAGAAAGATTATGAATAACCAGTTCAGGCAAAATATAGAAGAAGAGGATGAACTGGGATCTGAAGAAATTCAGATTAAGAAACCCAGAAGGAAGAATAGGGAGCCTGAGAGTGGTAAAGCGTTCTTTAAGAAGTTATTTACCGAAGGGGTAGTAACCAAGGAAGCGGCAACAGATATGTTACCGTTTTTACTGTTTTTGTCGGTTTTGTGCATGCTTTACATCGCAAACAGTCACATGGCAGTGAAGAACATCAGAAATATTGACAAGTTAAATAAAGAAGTAAAAGAGTTGAGCTGGGAATATAAATCGCTGAAAGCTGATTTAATGTTCAAAAGTAAGCTGACTGAAGTTGCTAAAAAAGTAGATACCCTGGGGATTAAGGAATTAACCGAACCCCCTAAAAAAATTGTTATAAACGCTAATGAACATTAGAGCAAACATATTATTACGTGTTTATCTGTCATTCGGACTGATTGTACTGCTTGCCGTAGCAGTATTGGTCAGACTATGCGATGTACAATTTGTAGAGGGGCATAAGTGGCGTGCCATGGCCGACAGCCTCTCTACTAAGTATATCAATGTAGAAGCGGCTCGTGGAAATATTTATTCTTCAGATGGAAGTCTGCTGGCGACCTCCATTCCTGAATATGAATTGAGAATGGATTTGTTTGCTGGTGGGATTGACGACAACAAGGTGTTCTTTGGAAAAGTAGATTCTTTAGCCATGAAATTATCGGAATTCTTTAAGGACAAAAGCCCTAAAGAATATTCGCGTTACCTGCGTTCAGCCAGACAGGATAGCTCACGTTACCTGCTGATCAAACGTAAAGTAGGGTACCAGGAATTGAAAATCATCAGAACGTTTCCGCTATATAATATCGGTAAATATTCAGGCGGTCTGATCGCGGTGCAGCAAAACAAAAGAATTAAGCCATTTAAGTTTCTGGCATCCAGAACGATCGGATACAAAAATGAGAATGTGGCCAATGGTGTAGGACTGGAAGGTGCTTATGGCAATTACATCAATGGTGAAAGTGGAAAAAGATTGGTACAGCGTATCGCCGGTGGCGTATGGATGCCGGTAAATGATGAAGCAGAGGTGGCTCCTAAAGAAGGTGCAGATATCATTTCTACCATAGACATTAATATGCAGGATTTAGCGCAAACCGCTTTGGAGAGACAGCTGAAATTAAGTGATGCAGACCATGGTACGGTGATCCTAATGGAGGTCAACACTGGTGAAGTGAGGGCAGTAGCCAATTATACCAGGGTATCAGAAGGGGTTTATGAAGAGAAATTTAACTATGCCATTGGCGGCAGTCAGGATCCAGGGTCTACTTTTAAACTGGCTTCATACATGGCATTGCTGGAAGATAAAAAAGTAGATACGAATACTTTGGTCGATACTGGTGATGGTTTTTACCGTGTTCCGGGACATACCATTAAAGATTCACATGGTGGTATTGGTGTGGTAACCGTGATGAAAGCATTTGAACAATCGGCAAATACAGCAGTTGCTAAACTGGTAAATACACATTACAAAGATAATCCAGCTCAGTTCACGGATCATTTGTATGATATACACATGAATGAGAAATTACGTTTGCAGATTCCTGGTGAAGCAAAACCGGTCATTAAAAACCCTTCGAACAGAAGCTGGAATAAGAACCTGACGCTCGCGCAAATGGCTTATGGATATGAAATGCAAATAACGCCATTACAGATCTTGTCATTTTATAATGCAGTGGCTAATGATGGGAAATATATTTCACCAATTTTTGTAAAAGAAATCAGAAGACTGGGCAACCCTATTGAACAATTTCATGCAAGGGTCATCTCTGAACAGATTTGTTCGCCGAAAACAGTAAAAAAACTTCAGGCTATGCTGGAAGCGGTAGTTACCAAAGGTACAGGGAAACTGATGAGCTCTCCATTTTATCGCGTTGCAGGGAAAACAGGAACAGCTCAGGTAGCTGATGGAAATAAAGGGTATAAAGCGAAGAGAAGTTACCAGGCTTCTTTCTGTGGATATTTTCCTGCCGATAAACCTAAGTATTCAATTATGGTATCTATCAATGGACCAAAAAATGGATACTATGGCTCAACTGTAGCAGGACCGGTTTTTAAAGAAATTGCAGATCGCATTTACGCAAGTGACATTGAGATGTATAATAATGTTCAGGATCACCTGGTAGGCAATACAAAAAATCCGGAAGCAAAGTCGGGACAAAGTAAAGCGGTAAAGAAAGTATACGGTGCTTTTGGGATCAAATCTTTATATGCAGCGAAGTCAGACTATTTCAATAGCGTGGATACCAATAATGGAGTTGCTTATGAAGAATATAATTCCGTAAAAGGAGTGATGCCTAACGTAAATGGAATGGGACTGAAAGATGCCCTATTTCTTTTAGGAAATGCAGGTTTGAAAACAAGAGTGTTTGGAAGTGGAAAGGTGTTTAGTCAGTCGATTCCTTCCGGCAGTAAAATAGGTAGAGGATTAGGAGTAGATTTAGAATTAAGATAATATGCAATTACAAGACGTTTTATATGGAATCGCCATAACAAACCTGGTTGGGTCTACCAATAGGGAGATAACTGCGCTTGTTTTTGATTCCCGTCAGGTGATTAAAGATGCGGTGTTCTTTGCCATTAAAGGGACGCTTTCAGATGGTCATAAATATATTGAAAATACAATACAGGCAGGTGCTTCGGTAATTGTGTGTGAGCAAATTCCTGCGCAGACTGTTCCAGGAGTAGTTTATATACAGGTAGACAATAGTTCGGTCGCTTTAGGAGAAATGGCTGCTAATTATTATGGCAACCCTTCTTCGAAATTGAAATTGGTAGGCATTACCGGTACGAATGGTAAAACGACGATCGCAACGATCTTGTTTAAGCTTTTCCGTACGCTGGGTTACCATGTAGGATTGATTTCTACCGTACAGAATCATATTGATGATGTGGTGATTCCGGCTACACATACGACACCAAACCCAATTGCCTTAAATGAATTGCTGCAGAAAATGATGGATGCTGGCTGTGAATATTGCTTTATGGAAGTGAGTTCTCATGCGGTAGTGCAGCACCGTATCGAAGGTTTAGATTTTGTAGGCGGTGTGTTTTCGAACATTAGTCATGACCATTTAGACTTCCATAAAACTTTCGACAATTACATTAAAGCTAAAAAAGCATTTTTTGATGGATTGCCTGCAGGGGCTTTTGCATTGACCAATCTGGATGATAGAAACGGTATGGTGATGCTGCAGAATACCAAAGCCACCAAAATGACTTATGCCTTAAAACAGCTGGCTGATTTTAAAGCAAGAGTGGTAGAAAATAGCTTCAATGGTTTACATCTGGAGATTGATCAGGCAGATGTATTCTTTAAACTGGTGGGTTCTTTCAACGCATACAACTTGCTTGCCGTTTACGGTACTGCAGTATTGTTAGGGGAAGATAAACTGGAAGCATTAACCGCGCTGAGCAACCTTACGGGAGCCGAAGGCAGGTTTGATTACATCACCTCGAGTAACCAGATCATCGGGATTGTAGATTATGCACATACACCAGATGCAGTGCAGAATGTATTGAGTACCATTGCCGACATTAGAAAAGGCACAGAACAGGTGATTACGATCATCGGTTGTGGTGGTGATAGAGATAAAACAAAACGCCCGATTATGGCACAAGTGGCCTGCGATTGGAGTGATAAGGTGATCCTGACTTCGGACAATCCAAGGTCGGAAAATCCGCAAACGATAGTAGAGGAAATGGAAAAGGGCGTATCGCCAACAAATAAGAGGAAGACGTTGAGTATAGTAGATAGAAGAGAAGCGATTAAAACGGCTTGCCATTTAGCAAAACCAGGAGATATTATCCTGCTGGCTGGAAAAGGGCATGAGAAGTATCAGGAAATCAATGGCGTGAGGTATCATTTCGATGATAAGGAAATATTAATGGAACAATTAAACTTGATCAGCTAATGTTATATTATTTATTCGAATACCTAAACGCACATTACGATTTCCCGGGATTGAGGCTGTTTCAATACATCACTTTCCGTACTTCCTTAGCGATCATTATTTCCTTAATCATTACTACTGTTTTTGGCCGTGCCATTATCAACTATCTGCAGAAAATGCAGGTGGGGGAAACCGTAAGAAACCTGGGTTTAGAAGGACAAATGCAGAAACAAGGAACGCCAACAATGGGTGGAATCATGATCCTGTTAGGGATTTTGGTGCCTACTTTATTACTGGCTAACCTTTCTAATATTTATGTATTGCTGATGATCATCACCACCGTTTGGATGGGAGTGATTGGCTTTGTAGATGATTATATCAAGGTTTTCAGAAAAAACAAAGAGGGTTTAGCAGGTAGGTTTAAGATTGTCGGACAAGTTGGTCTGGCTTTGATTATCGGATGGACGATGTATTTCAATCCTAATATTGTTGTACGTCAGACGGTGGATGAATCGGGTATTACCAATGCGACAGCACCAATGGTACTGCGACAAAAAGGAGAGAGTTTTTACTATACACAGGATGTAAAATCTACCTTGACGAATGTTCCTTTTTACAAAAATAATGAGTTTGATTATGCCAAAGTCCTGAAATTTTTAGGAGAAGGCTATGAGAAATATTCGGTGTTTGTATTCCTGTTTTTTGTAGTCATTATTGTGACTGCAGTATCCAATGGGGCAAATATTACAGATGGGATTGATGGATTAGCCACAGGGACCTCCGCGATTATCGGGATTACCTTAGGCCTGCTGGCCTATGTATCGGGTAATACCGTGATTGCCGATTACCTGAACATCATGTATATCCCCAATTCAGGAGAGCTGATGATCTTTGCGGGTGCTTTTGTTGGTGCTTGTGTTGGCTTTTTATGGTATAACTCGTACCCTGCACAGGTGTTTATGGGGGATACCGGAAGTTTGGCCATCGGTGGTATTATCGCCGCTTTTGCGATCATGATCCGTAAAGAATTACTGATCCCGGTTTTATGTGGCGTATTCCTGATTGAGAACTTGTCGGTAATCATTCAGGTGAGCTATTTTAAATATACAAAAAAGCGGTTTGGAGAGGGCAAAAGGGTATTTTTGATGTCTCCTTTACACCACCACTATCAGAAAAAAGGATACCATGAAGCTAAAATTGTGACACGGTTCTGGATCATTGGGATTTTATTGGCCATCATTACGATCATCACTTTAAAACTTCGATAATGGAAAAGCAAAGGATAGTCGTTTTAGGAGCCGGTGAAAGCGGTGTAGGTGCCGCAATGTTAGCACAGAAACAAGGATTTGATGTTTTTGTCTCTGATCTAGGTGCCATCCCTTCGCAGTACAAAGAACATTTGCAGGAACTGAATATCGCCTTTGAAGAAAAGCAGCATACAGCTGAACTGATCTTGAATGCGGTAGAGGTAGTGAAGAGTCCTGGAATTCCGGAAACTGCTCCAATGATTAAAGCATTGAAAGCAAAAGGCATATCAGTGATCTCGGAGATTGAATTTGCGAAAAGATATACTAAGGCAAAAACGATCTGCATTACCGGGTCGAATGGTAAAACAACGACCTCCTTGTTGACGTACCACATTTTGAAAAATGCGGGATTGAACGTTGCCCTGGCAGGAAATATTGGGAATAGCTTTGCAGCATTAGTCGCAACGGCTGATTTTGACTATTACGTATTGGAAATTTCCAGCTTCATGTTGGACGATATGTATGAATTCAGAGCTGATATCTCCATTTTATTAAACATTACGCCGGATCATTTGGACCGGTACGATTATAAACTGAGTAATTATGCAGCCTCAAAGTTGCGGATCACTCAAAATCAGCAGAGTGATGATGTTTTCATTTATTGTGCTGATGATGACGAGACTTTAAAAGCGATGAAGTCTGTCAAAATCAATTCAGGGATGCTGGCTTTTTCTATCCGTAAAAAGATTGAAAATGGCGCTTACCTGGAAGGCAATAACCTACACATCAACATTAACTTAAAAGAAGAATTAACCATGTCGATCACAGAATTAGCTTTACAAGGCAAGCATAATGTTTATAATTCTATGGCTGCGGGCATAGTTGCGAAAATATTGGATATTAAAAATTCCGTGATTCGTGAGAGCATGAGTGACTTCAAGAATGTGGAACATCGTTTAGAACATGTCGGTAAAATTTCCGGTGTGGAGTATATCAATGATTCCAAGGCGACTAATGTGAACTCTACCTGGTATGCGCTGGAAAGTGTGAACCCTGGCGTGATCCTGATTATGGGTGGCGTAGATAAAGGCAATGACTATAGTATGCTGAAAGACCTGGTTCGTGAGAAAGTTAGGGCAATCGTGTGCTTAGGGAAAGACAATAAAAGGATTCATGAGGCTTTTGAAGATGATGTAGAAGTGATTGTCAATACCTTCTCCGCAAATGAAGCAGTTCAGGTGGCTTACCACTTGGCAAATAAAGGGAATACGGTGCTGTTGTCACCGGCCTGCGCAAGTTTTGATTTGTTCAAAAACTACGAAGACCGTGGCAATCAGTTTAAAATGGCTGTGAAAGAACTATAAGTTATGATCGCAATTAATCAGATTTTAGACAAGACAAAAGGAGATCGCTGGATATGGCTGATCATTATCCTTTTATCGCTGATCTCTATACTTACCGTGTATAGTGCAACGGGAACGTATGCCTATAAAGTGAATAAGACCGTAGAAAAAGTTTTATTAACCAAACACCTGATCTTCGTGATCATGGGTATAGGGATGATCTATATCTCGCATTTACTGGATTATAAATATTACGCTGGGATTTCCAAAATCCTGATGATCATTACCATTCCATTGCTATTCTATACTGCGGTATTTGGAGCGAATATCAATGATGCTTCGCGTTGGGTAAAGATTCCGGTAATTGGATTGACGTTCCAGACTTCCGATTTGGCAAAACTTGCGCTGATTACCTTTTTGGCAAGGATGCTGACGAAGAAGCAGGAAAATATTAAAGATGTAAAAGAAGCCTTTGTTCCGATTATGGGATCGGTATGTGTGGTTTTTGTACTGATTGCCTGGGCGAATTTATCGACGGCAATTATGTTGTTTGGGGTGAGTATCCTTTTGTTAATTATCGGCAGGATCTCTATTAAACAAATCTCCATAGTTTGTGCCGGTGGTGCAGTTTTGCTATTGTTTATTGTGTTTTTAGGACCCAGAGCAGGAACGTATAAATCCAGGGTAAACTCATTCTTACATCCGGAGCTGCAAAATTCGGATAAGACCTATCAGGCAGATCAATCTAAAATCGCACTGGCAACAGGCGGTGTTTTTGGAAAAGGCCCCGGAAATAGCACGCAAAGAAATTTCTTACCTCACCCATATTCGGATTTTATCTTCGCGATTATCGTGGAAGAATATGGTTTGCTGGGGGCGATGACGGTGATTGTGCTCTACCTGGTGCTGCTCTACCGATGTGTACGGATTGTGACGCAGAGTCCCAAGGCCTTCGGGGCCTTGCTGGCTGCGGGCTTAAGCTTTAGTCTGACCATTCAGGCTTTTGCCAATATGGCCGTAGCCGTAGGTTTAGGTCCGGTTACCGGGGTACCTTTACCATTGGTCAGCATGGGGGGTACTTCCATGATTTTTACCAGTATCGCCTTTGGAATTATCCTGAGTGTGAGCAGAGATGTAGAAGAGAATAGTCATAAAAAAGTAGTGGTAGGTGAGATTCCTGCGATAGATTAAGAAGATGAAGAGAGCAACGAGAGTAATTATTTCAGGTGGTGGTACCGGCGGACATATTTTTCCGGCGATATCGATAGCGAATGCCTTAAAACGCATGGAGCCTAGCTGTGAGATTTTATTTGTCGGCGCAACAGGCAGAATGGAAATGGAAAAAGTTCCTGCTGCCGGATATAAGATCATTGGTTTAAACATCAGCGGTATACAAAGAGGCTCAATCGTAAAAAATTTAAGTTTGCCATTTAAAATGCTAGGAAGCATGCGTAAAGCCTTGCAGTTAATTGCTGATTTTAAACCTGATGTAGTGGTTGGTGTAGGTGGCTATGCTTCCGGACCCATCCTATTTGCTGCATCATTAAAAAATATCCCTTACCTGATTCAGGAGCAAAACTCCTATGCAGGGGTAACCAATAAGTGGTTAGGGAAAAAAGCAGCGAAAGTATGTGTGGCTTTTGACGAGATGGATCAGTTTTTCCCAGCAGCGAATATCCTGAAAACAGGAAATCCAGTTAGGAAAGATGTGGTAGACATTGCGCATAAACATCATGCTGGCGCAGAATTGCTGAAACTGGACCCATTAAAGAAAACCATCCTGGTGACAGGTGGAAGTCTGGGTGCAGGTACCTTAAACAAAAGTATTGAAAAGCATTTACAAGACTTAATTGCTGAAGATGTTCAGGTGATCTGGCAGACGGGCAAGTTTTATTATAAAGGGATTGTAGAGCGCTTAGGTTTGGATTACCATCCGAACGTATGTATTCTGGAGTTTCTGAATAAGATGGACATGGCTTATGCCGCTGCTGACCTGATCATTTCCAGAGCAGGAGCAGGCACTATTGCGGAGCTTTGCCTGATTAAAAAGCCAGTAATTCTGGTGCCTTCGCCAAATGTGGCAGAAGACCACCAGACAAAAAATGCAATGGCATTGGTGAAGCACCATGCAGCGCTTTTAATTGCCGATCGCTCTGCGGAAGATACGCTGGTATCAGAAGCATTAATGTTATTAAAAGATAAAGATCGCTGTAAAATGCTTTCTGAAAATATAGGAAAAATGGCTTTGCCTGATGCGGATAACATCATTGCAGAAGAGGTGTTAATTTTAGCAGGGAAAGGAGGTTTACGTGAAGTTAGATAAGATTAAGAGGATTTATTTTGTAGGCATCGGTGGTATTGGCATGAGTGCGCTTGCCCGTTACTTCAAAAACAGAGGTTGCGAGGTTTGCGGTTATGATAAAACCAGGACCAATCTGACAATCGCTTTAGAAGAAGAAGGAATTGCGGTTGCTTACATCGACGAAGTATTGGCTTTGCCAGTAGAGTTTTTAGCCCATGACGAATACACGTTAGTGGTGTATACGCCTGCGATTCCTAAACATAGTGCCTTACTTCATTATTTCCAGGAACAGGGATTTGTGATGAAGAAACGTTCTGAAGTATTAGGGATCATCAGCGAAGGACAATTTTGTATCGCTGTTGCTGGTACCCATGGTAAAACCACGACTTCTTCTATCATTGCTCATGTGCTGACGGATACCGGTTTTGGCTGTACTGCTTTTTTAGGCGGCATTGCCAGCAATTATAACAGTAACTTTTTATTGGGGACCAATCACGTAGTGGTGGTAGAAGCCGATGAATATGACCGTTCTTTCCTGACTTTGCATCCGGATATTTCTGTGATTACTTCTATGGATGCGGATCACCTGGACATCTATGGTGACGCGAACCAGCTGGAAGAGTCTTTCCGCCTGTTTGCCGGACAATTGAAACCGGAAGGGACTTTGTTCGTTAAGGCAGGTTTGCCTTTGGAAGGCGGTCTGAATTACAGTGCAGGGATGGATGCTCCGATCAAAGGGGAAAACATTCGCGTAGCAGGATCAAAGTTTGTTTTTGATTATGTAGATGGCGAGGTTAAGATTTCCGATGTACAGTTAATGCTGCCTGGAAAACACAATGTTGAAAATGCAGTAGCAGCAATGGCAGTGGCCTTAAAGCTAGGCATTGATGCGGATAAAATAAAGGGCGCTATTGCCAGTTTTAAAGGAGTGAAAAGAAGGTTTGAATATATTGTGAATACAAAAAATCACATTTATATTGACGACTATGCGCACCATCCTGAAGAATTAAAAGCTTGTTTTCATGCGGTCAGACAACTGTATCCGGATAAGAAAATGACAGTGATTTTTCAACCCCATTTGTTCAGTCGCACGCGCGATTTTGCCGATGGATTTGCAGAAGTATTGAGTACCGTTGATGACCTGATTTTACTGGACATCTACCCGGCAAGAGAGCTGCCGATTGAAGGCGTTGATTCGGCATTTTTGCTGGATAAAATCACCTTAGAAAGTAAAGAGATTTGCGCGAAAGACCTTGTGCTGGAGCGTATTAAAACTAAAAACCCGGAGCTGCTGATTACTGTAGGTGCCGGAGATATTGACACGTTAATACAACCGTTAAAAACTAATTTCACTCATGTTTAAAGACATCAATTGGAAATTTGTATTCAGATGCTTTGCATGGGTAGTTTGCCTGTGTGGAGTGGTTGTGCTCATGAGTTTCATCAGCATGAAGAAGGATACGGTGACCATTACGAATGTCAAAATATTGATCCCTGGAGCAGATAATTTTATTGAGCGAGAGGAGATAGATGCGGTTTTAAAGCAGAGTCAGGGCTCTTTAATCGGTCGGAAGCTGGAAGATATCAACCTGCAGGCGATAGAGAAAAAGATACAATCTAACCCCTATATTGCTCAGGCAACGGTGTATGCGGACATGGATGGCGTGATTCATATTGAAGTTAAACAGCGTCAGCCGATTTTAAGGGTAATTAACGCTGGCGGTCAGGACTATTACATTGACCGTGACGGACTAAAAATGCCAGTGTCTCCGAACTTTACGGCTAACGTTTTGGTGGCTAATGGAAACATTATGGAACGTTTTAGTGGTAGAGTAGACACTTTAATCACCAAATTGGCAGCAGATTTGTACGAGACGGCATTGTTCATCAAAAGAGATACTTTGTGGGATGCACAAATTGAGCAATTGTATGTAGATGATAGAATGGATATTGAGTTGATCCCAAGAGTAGGTAACCAGCGCATCTTGCTGGGCTCTGCTGATTCCTTGCAGGTGAAAATGAGAAATCTTCTGGCGTTTTATAAACAGGCCATGCCGAAAGTGGGATGGGATACCTATAAAACGATCAATATTAAATATACGAATCAGGTGGTTTGTGAAAAGAACAAACCAGATTCGCAGCTAGTGAATGGAGTGAAGCGGCCGAAAATTGTGGATACCGCAAAAGCGAATAAGGGAGTGATTAACGCATTGGTTTTGCAGCAGATTGCAAAGGAAATGAAAAACGATGCGGATGATCCTTATGTTCCGGATGGAGCAATTGCTGCAGCGCCAGTTAAGGCTTCAGCGCCGAAGCCGGTGAGTAAGCCTGCGGTAAAAAAGGTGGAAGCTGCGAAACCTGTAATTAAAAAGCCTGAGCCGAAAAAATCGGAACCGAAAAAGACAGCAGCGGTAAAGCCTCCGGTCAAGAAGCTGGCGACTAATCCGGTTGCAAAAGCAAAGCCAGTGACGAGTCCGGTTAAAAAGACGAGTACTGCAAAAACAGAGAAAAAAACAACTGCAAAGAAGCCGGCAGCGGCAGCAGAAAAGAGATAAGAATAAAGATACCAGAAAAACAACAAGAATATAACTCAGCAAATCGATATAGTTATGGGCAAAGAAAAATCTATCGTGCAGTCTCCAATCGTAGTAGGATTGGATATTGGTACTACAAAAATTTGCGTGATCGTTGGTCGGCGCACTCAGCATAAAAAAATAGAGGTATTGGGCATTGGAAAAGCGGAATCAGCAGGGGTAACCCGTGGTGTGGTTTCGAATATTCAAAAAACAGTTCAGGGAATCGCACAGGCAGTTGAAGTTGCCAGCGGTCAATCGAATGTAGAAATCCGCGTGGTGAACGTTGGTATCGCTGGTCAGCATATCAAGAGTTTACAGCACCGCGGCATTTTGACCAGGAGAGAGCTGAACAATGAAATTGGAAAGAAAGACATCGACAAATTAATTGATGATATGTTCAAACTGGTGATGCCCCCAGGAGAAGAAATCATTCATGTCTTGCCTCAGGAATTTACGATCGATAATGAGCCCGGTGTGAAAGACCCGATCGGGATGGCAGGGGTGCGTTTAGAAGCGAACTTCCACATCATCTCCGGACAGGTAACTGCGGTTAAAAATATAATGAGGTGCGTAACCAATGCTGGGTTGCAAACTCAGGAATTAATTTTAGAGCCTCTTGCTTCTTCAGAGTCGGTGTTGAGCGACGAAGAGAAGGAAGCTGGTATTGCTTTAGTGGATATTGGTGGTGGTACAACCGATATTGCTATTTTTCATGAAGGCATCATCCGCCATACTGCTGTGATCCCATTTGGGGGTAACAGTGTAACGGAAGATATTCGTGAAGGATGTTCTGTGATGAGAAACCAGGCTGAATTGTTGAAGACCCGTTTCGGTTCTGCCCTGGCTGAAGAGAACAAAGAAAATGAGATCATTTGTGTTCCCGGCCTTCGTGGTAGAGAGCCAAAAGAGATTTCTGTGAAAAACTTAGCTTATGTGATCCAGGCCCGTATGGAAGAAATCATTGAGCATGTTTATTATGAGATTAAATCGTCTGGTTATGAGAAAAAATTAATCGGTGGTGTAGTGATCACCGGTGGTGGTGCATTGCTGAAACACCTTTCTCAGCTGGTAGAATATGTAACTGGCTTAGATTGCCGCGTGGGTTATCCTAATGAGCATTTATCGAAATATGAAGATATGCCGAAGACCATTTATGACGATTTGAAAAGTCCAATGTATGCAACCAGTGTTGGTTTGCTGATCAAAGGAATTCAAAAAGCGGAAGAACTGATCGAAGAAATGAAACAGCCAGGCGTATATGTTGAAAAACCAAAGGATCCTAAAGACAAGAACAAGAATTCTGGTGGTGGACTGTTCGACAAGCTGCTGGCCAAGGCTAAAGACTTCGTAAAGGACGATATGAACGTAAGCGACGAAGATTATATTAAATCATAAATACTTATCCACAATTAGCGATTTTTCCACATTCCAAACAGTAATAGAAAAGCCCTGTTAAAAAATGGTATTATTACGTTGGTAGATGAACAGGAAAAACGAATTTTTAAACAACTGATTCATAAAGATATGCAGTTCGAAATGTTAAAAGATAAGTCATCAATCATCAAGGTAATTGGTGTTGGTGGCGGTGGTGGTAATGCGGTAAACCATATGTACCGTCAGGGAATTACAGGTGTAGACTTTATTATTTGTAATACAGATGCGCAAGCATTGGAGTTTAGTCCGATCCCTAACAAGGTGCAATTGGGTGCTAGCTTAACAGAAGGAATGGGTGCAGGCTCAATTCCTGAGGTAGGAAAGAACTCTGCAATAGAGAATATAGATGACATCAAACAGATGCTTGGAAGCACTACAAAGATGTTATTTATTACTGCCGGAATGGGTGGTGGTACCGGAACAGGTGCAAGCCCAATCATTGCAAAAGCAGCAAAAGAATTAGATATATTAACGGTAGCCATTGTGACTACGCCATTTGCTTTTGAAGGTAAACGACGTAAGATGCAAGCCAATGATGGTTTGGATGAGCTGAAAAAATATGTAGACTCTTATCTGGTGATTTCGAACGACAGGTTAAGGGAGATTTTTGGTAACCTGACTTTAGGTTCCGCATTTGCCCAGGCAGATGATATCTTAACTACCGCAGCCAAAGGAATTGCAGAAATTATTACAGTACCTGGATACATCAACGTGGATTTTAAGGATGTGCGTACGGTGATGAAGGACAGTGGGGTTTCGATCATGGGTAGTTTTGCTTGTGATGGTGAAAATAGAGCTTTAAATGCAGTGGAAGGTGCTTTAGCTTCTCCATTGTTAAAAGATAACGAGATTGAGGGTGCCAGATATATTTTATTAAATATCAGTTCAGGATTACGTGAAGTAACAATGGATGAGGTGACGATCATCACAGACTATATTCAGGACAAAGCAGGATTATCTGCAGACCTGATCTGGGGTAACTGTATCGATGAGAACCTGGAGGATAAATTGTCGGTAACGATTATTGCCACTGGATTCCAGACTACGGAACAACGTGATGAAGAAAAAAAAAATGTAAGAAAAGTTTCTTTGCTTACGCCTGAGGAAGCACCATTGGTGAAACCGGTAGAACCTGTTAATTCTTTTATCGCAGCAAGACCGGAAGCTTATTCAAATGAGCCAGTGATGAAAACTAAAGAAGAGATCAAACAATCTGATCTTTTTGGTGATCTGTATGGCAACAATAAAAGAGGCTATCAGGAACCGGATAATAATGGTATCGTCAGACATACTTTAGTAGAAGAAGAAGCGGTTGCTGAAGAACAGCAGGATCCTTCTTTTGAGTTTGAGATTAAAGTAGCTGAAACCGATTTTACCTTTGAAAAACCAGAATCTGTATTCCATAATAATGTGGAACCGCAACGTCAGGAAGTGGTGGAGCAAGGAGCAGATGATGATAAAAATGACGATTCTATCGAAGATCAGCTGAAAAAATCTAAAGAGCGTATCTTGAGATTAAAAGACCTGAGCATGAAACTGAGAACAAGCAATGGTTTACAGGAGCTGGAAAATGAACCGGCTTATAAACGTAAGCAAATGCAGTTGGAACAGGTTCAGCATTCTTCAGAGTCTCAGGTTTCAAGATTTACCCTGAGTAATGATGAGGAAGGATCAACAGAGATCAGACCTAATAACTCATTTTTACACGATAACGTTGATTAATCAGTCGATTTAAATATTTGAAAAGCCTTAGCAATTTATTGTTAAGGCTTTTTTGGCATAATAATCGTGTGGGAAGGGCAAGCGGACTAAAGCGCTGCCAGGTAAAATTGCTATTGCAGCAGATTAACCTTAAATTTGCAGAAAAATAAGATACATAACATTTAAATAAATACACATTGGATATTTTTGATAAAGTAGCAAAACGCATGGGACCGATTGGTCAGCACCAGAAATGGTCACATGGATATTTCTCTTTTCCTAAATTAGAGGGGGATATCGCACCTCACATGAATTTTCGTGGCAAAGAACATTTAGTTTGGAGTTTAAACAACTATTTAGGATTGGCTAATCACCCTGAAGTTAGGGAAGCGGATAAGCAAGGTGCGACGGATTTTGGTATGGCTTACCCGATGGGTGCAAGAATGATGTCCGGTAACTCTAAGTACCATGAGCAAATGGAGCAGGAATTGGCTGAATTTGTTGGGAAAGAAGATGCATTCTTATTAAATTTCGGTTACCAGGGTATGGTATCGATCATCGATTGTTTAGTCGATAGAAATGACGTAATCGTTTATGATGCGGAATCTCATGCTTGCATTATTGATGGTTTACGTTTACACATGGGTAAGCGCTTCGTTTATCAGCACAATGATATTGAAAGTGCACGCAAGCAATTAGAACGTGCTACTAAACTGACGGAACAATCGGGTGGTGGTATTCTTTTGATCACGGAAGGTGTATTTGGGATGTCAGGTGCACAAGGTAAATTGAAGGAACTGATTGAATTGAAAAAAGAATTCGATTTCCGTCTTTTAATTGACGATGCACATGGTTTCGGTACTATGGGTCCAACAGGTGCGGGTACTCATGAAGAGCAAGGCTGTGTTGAAGGTGTGGATATTTATTTCGGTACTTTCGCAAAATCAATGGCAGGTATTGGTGCTTTCGTTGCCTCTACACAAGAATTAACCAACTATTTCCGCTACAATATGCGTTCGCAGACTTTCGCGAAGGCTTTACCAATGCCAATGGTAATTGGTTTATTGAAAAGATTAGAGCTGCTTAAAAATAATCCAGAGTTAAGAGAACGTCTTTGGCTGATCGCAACTACCCTTCAAAAAGGTTTAAGAGAACGTGGTTTTGATTTAGGGATTACCAATACGATGGTGACGCCGGTGTTCTTAAAAGGGGAATTGTTAGAAGCTACGGCATTGACAATGGATCTACGTGAGAACTACGGTATCTTCTGTTCGATTGTAGTTTATCCAGTGATTCCTAAGGGATTAATTGAGTTAAGGTTGATTCCAACCGCTGTTCATACTTTGGAAGACGTACAACGCACTTTAGATGCTTTTAGCGAGGTGTCTGAGAAGTTGAAAACAGGTTATTATAAAGAACATCAGTTCTCTATGGCTTAGGCTATTTTATAAGAATTTAGGAAAGACTGCTTTTTTTAAGGCAGTCTTTTTTTTGTGTCTAAAAATTAGTTTTCAAAAGGTCTTTATTTATTGTCTGAAAATCTTTTTTTTATAGAATAAACACCTTACTTTAGTAATAGAGTATCAATCAAACCATTAAAAACTAAAAAGGAGTAAATTAACGATGAAAAAATTTAATGAAGCAAAAGAACTTGTTGCTGCTTTAGAAGCAGATGCAGACAAATTCTACAACAAAGCGAATAGCGCTGCTGGAACACGTGTTCGTAAAGGTATGCAGGATCTTAAGAACTTAGCTCAAGCGATTCGTTTGGAAGTTCAGGAAACTAAAAACAAAGACGCTAAATAAGCTTTTTGATTCAAAAAAAAGCGTCCAGGCAACCGGGACGCTTTTTTTATGGAATATGGTTTTTACAGCTTCGCTGTTTTATGCTTTTAATGATGTTTTAAGCAGTAATTCTATTGGTTTCTGCAATGATCGCTTTGCGCAGGCTGTCAGTTACCTGTACCAATGGCAAACGCACATAGTCGTCACATACGCCCAATTGCTTCAATGCTGCTTTTACGCCACCAGGATTTCCTTCTGCGAAGATCAGTCTGGTAAACTCGATTAAGTCCAGATGTAATGGAGCTGCGGCTTTAAAATCACCATTTAGACACAACCTGATCATATCAGATAATTGCTGAGGTAAAGCGTTTCCTACTACAGAAATTACGCCTACTGCGCCTAATGCGATCATGGGCATTGCCACTGGATCATCACCTGAGATCAGCATAAAATCTGCTGGTTTATCGCGCAGGATCTGGTTGAACTGGTCGAAACTTCCAGATGCTTCTTTAGTACCAATGATATTTTTGAAATCATTAGCTAAGCGGCAGGTCGTTTCAGGACTTAGATTGCTGCCCGTACGTCCAGGTACATTGTAAAGAAACACAGGTAATGCGCTGGCTTCTGATACTGCTTTATAGTGTTGATAAATGCCTTCCTGACTTGGCTTATTATAATATGGACTGGCTGATAAGATCGCATCATAACCACTCAGTTCGAAATCTTTTATACTTTGGGCAAGTTCAGCCGTATCATTCCCTCCGATACCAGCTACGAGCGGTAAACGGCCATTGTTAATTTCAGCAGTAAATTCCCAGATCTTCTTCTTGTCGCTCTTATTCAGTGTTGATGCTTCTCCCGTTGTACCTAAAGATACCAGGTATTCTACTTTTCCTTCAACGAGGTGATTGATCAGGTTTTTAAGGCCTGTATAATCCACTGTTCCGTCTGCATTAAATGGGGTGACCAATGCCACACCCGTTCCGTGAAATTTGTTCATCTTTTTTATTTACTTCAATAACGCTAATAGGCCATCCTGTGAAATCAGGGGGACATTCAATTTATTTGCCTTTTCCAATTTGGAAGGTCCCATATTATCACCCGCGACAAGGTAGTTGAGTTTTGCGGAAATGCCGCTCAGGATCTTACCACCATTGCTTTCAATTATCTCTTTGAGTTCTTCCCTACTGTAATTTTCAAAAACTCCCGAAATTACGAATGTTTTTCCAGTTAATTTGTCACTTTGCAGCGTAATTTCTTTTTCTACCACTTCGAACTGCAGTCCATAAGACTTTAACAGCTCAATTTGACGGATATGTTCCGGTTTTGCGAAGTATTCTATGATGCTTTCCGCAATTCTTTGTCCGATTTCATCAATTGCAACGAGTTCTTCCAGCGTTGCAGTCATTAACTTGTCGATATTTTTAGTTCCAACAGCCAGTTTTTTTGCAACAGTTTCCCCAACAAATCTAATTCCTAATCCAAAAAGCACTTTTTCAAAAGGCATTTGCTTAGAGTTTTCAATTCCTTTCAGCATATTTTCTATAGAACGTTCACCGAAACGTTCCAATGTTTTCAAATCTTCTGATCTTTCATGCAGGGTATAAAGATCGCTGATGTGGGCAACCAGTCCTTTTTGATAAAAGGTTTCGATCGTTTCATCGCCCAATCCGTCTATATTCATCGCCTTTCGGCTGATAAAATGCTGGATTTTACCTACAATTTGCGGCGGACAAGCTTCATCATTGGGACAGTAGAAGGCTACTTCTCCTTCTTTTCTGATCAATGGCGTGTTACATTCCGGGCATGCGCTGAGGTAATGTATTTTTAAAGCTCCTGGCTTACGTTTCTCTAGGTTTACATGGATGATCTTAGGAATGATCTCTCCGCCTTTTTCTACAAATACGGTATCACCTTCATGAAGATCTAGTCGCTCGATCTCATTCGCATTGTGCAGCGTAGCTCTTTTTACCGTTGTTCCGGCAAGCTGAACCGGTTTTAGATTCGCTACTGGCGTCACCGCACCAGTACGTCCTACCTGATAAGTCACTTTCTCTAGGATAGTTTCGACTTCCTGCGCCTTGTATTTATAAGAAATTGCCCATCGTGGAGATTTGGCTGTAAAGCCCAATTCCTGCTGCTGCGCATAACTATTTACTTTGATCACGATTCCATCAATATCATAAGAAAGTTGGAAACGCTGTTCTTCCCATTTGTGTACAAAAGCAAGTACATCATCGATGGTACTGCTCAGCTCCGTATGCTCGCATACATTGAAACCCCAGCTTTTTAAGCTTTCTAAACTTTCCCAATGCGTCTTGAAATAGTTTTTATCAGTATTCAGAGAATATAAGAAACAGTCTAATGGACGTCTCGCCACTTCTTTAGAATCCTGCATTTTAATGGTTCCTGCGGCAAAATTTCTAGGGTTGGCATATTGTACCTCTCCAAATTCTTCACGCTCTCTGTTGAGGCGATCGAAGGCTGCACGGTGCATAAATATTTCCCCTCTGATTTCAAATAGCGGAGGAACAGTTTCATTTTTTAACTGATGAGGGATGTTCCTGATGGTTTTAATATTGGTGGTCACATCATCACCTTTGGTACCATCACCGCGGGTAACGGCGCGAACCAATTTGTGGTTTTCGTAGGTTAAGCTGATGGAAAGCCCATCAAATTTAAGCTCACATACATATTCAAATTGGTCTCCAATTGTTTTCCTGACGCGCTCGTCAAAATCACGCAGGTCTTGTTCGTTATAGGTATTTCCCAGCGAAAGCATTGGCCATCGGTGGGCTACGGTTGTAAAGTTTTTGGTGATGTCTCCACCAACTTTTTGGGTAGGGGAGTTGGGATTTGCGAATTCTGGATGTGCTTTTTCTAATTGCTCCAGCTCTGCTAATTTCTTGTCGAACTCGTAATCTGCAATGGTAGGCATTGCCAATACATAATAATTGTAACTATGTTGGTTAAGCTCCTTAACCAATGCTTCCATTTTGTCTTTGATCTCCGTAAGTGGCATAAGACAAAGATAGAAAAAGTCGGACTATATTATAGGTGGGAGCATACGCTCTATGCGCTTAAAAATGTCCAGATATTCCGGTTCTAAGGCATCACGATAAATGATCAGTTTTTCGGTAAGCATTTCTGTCTGTGTTTCCGTAAAAGGATTTGGCCAGATGCGCATGCAAATTCTGTTGAGCGCATAGGAGATGTTTTCGATCTTCTGATAGCTGAACAGGTAGCGGCTCGTGATGAAGTTGTCCAGGAATTTCATGAAAATACTGGTGTCTGTGACTCCACAGTTTTTTAAGAAAAGTTCAATGGCTTTTTTATCAGATTTGATGAGCTGTTCATAGAAAGTATGGATGTTGATTATTCCTTTAACGGTCAGGATATGGTCTAACACCAGTTCAATGCCAATATGTGCCAGGAAAAACGGTTTCACCGGACTGTTTTCACAAGCAGGTAAAATCAGTTGTTTTAAGGCATGGGTTTGTACTTTGAAGAAGTCTGAATTGTGAAAAACCCGATCTACCTCCAGGTGTCTTTCCCAGCCTTTTAATAGTGAATGCTGAATTGGATCCCCTAAGAAAAGCTGTTTTTCTTTTAGTGGATATAGGTTGATTTCTTTCTGTGCATTTTTAATCAGATCAGGCAAAATGACGCCTAAGACGATGTTTTCGTCAGGATTGTCTCGTTCAAAATAATAGTGGGAAAGAAAGTTCATCGCTTTAAAAGTAGCGATTTTTGTTCAGTTTCGCCCTTTCTGAAGGGGATTGAATTGCTTCATATCCTAAGCTTCTTCCATATTTGTCTTATATTTGCGACAAACTAAGGAGATACATAATGACCAATTTCGTTGAAGAGTTACGCTGGAGAGGCATGTTGCAGGATATAATGCCTGGTACTGAAGAAAAATTAAATGAAGGAATGACATCGGGGTATATCGGCTTCGATCCAACTGCAGATTCATTGCATGTGGGCCACCTGACTCAGATCATGACTTTAATACATTTTCAACGTGCAGGACATAAACCTTATGCTTTGGTAGGCGGAGCAACAGGAATGGTTGGTGATCCTTCAGGTAAATCTGATGAGCGAAACCTGCAAACGGAGGATATGGTAGAACATAACCTTGCTGGAATGAGAAAACAGCTTTCGAAGTTCCTGACGTTTGAAGCAACTGGAAACGGTGCAGTAATGGTGAACAATGCAGACTGGTTTAAGGATATGAATCTTTTTACTTTTATCAGAGATGTAGGCAAGCACATTACTGTGAACTATATGATGGCAAAAGATAGTGTAAAGAGACGTCTTGAAGGTGATTCAGGTTTGTCATTTACAGAGTTTTGCTACCAGTTGATCCAGGGTTTCGATTTTTACTACTTGTGGAAACACCACAACTGTTTAGTGCAGATGGGTGGGTCAGATCAGTGGGGAAATATCGTAACGGGTACAGAATTGATCAGACGTAAAGATGCAGGTACTGCCTTTGCAGTAACGACAAAGCTGATTAAAAAAGCGGATGGTACTAAATTCGGTAAAACGGAAAGCGGTGCGGTTTGGCTGGCACCAGAGAAAACTTCTCCATATAAATTCTACCAGTTCTGGCTGAATGCTTCTGATGATGATACTAAAAAATGGATCAGAATCTTCACCCTAAAAACAAAAGAAGAAATTGAAGCCTTAGAAGTTGAGCATGATGCCGCACCACATCTTCGTATTTTGCAGAAAGCATTGGCGGAAGACATCACGGTGAGAACACATTCTGAAGAAGCTTTAGAGACTGCGATCAAAACCTCTGAGTTTTTATTCGGTAATGGTTCTTTAGATTTCTTTAAGACTTTAAATGAAACACAGGTATTAGAGATTTTTGAAGGAATTCCTCAGTTTGAAATTTCAAAAGAAGAATTGATGTTAGGTATTGATGCAGCAACTTTACTGGCAGAGAAATCAGCTGTGCTGGCTTCAAAAGGAGAAGCTAAGAAATTGATTCAGGGCGGTGGTGTAGCTGTTAACAGAGAGAAATTGAAAGATGCTTCAGAGGTCATTGGTTCAGCGCACCTTTTGAATGATCAGTTTATCATTGTACAAAAAGGAAAGAAAAACTACTTCTTATTGACTGTTAAATAAGAAAGACATATCATAACATAAAAAATCCCGGCCTTTTAAGGACCGGGATTTTTTATGTTATGATATTTTACGGAGTGAAATGAACTTTAAAGTGATTACTGAACGAGCAGGTTACAACCTCTGATATCCGCATTATCGAAGCGGCCTAATACCTCAAATGAGCCATCAGGGAACAAGCGGCCTAAGTCTTGCGTTGCGATAAAAGCGCAGGAGTTTACGTTGGAAAGGTCGATCACATTGATTCCACCAGTACTTTTATTTTCGACCAGGCTCAGCGGATCATTGGTATCACGCAGGTAAATTTTCATCCATGGCGGACAATTGAAAATACCAGCTCCTTTAGAATAAGCCTGACCTAATAATTCGGTCATGCCATACTCACTATGGATATCGGCTACGCCAAAACCTTCCTGCAGCAAATGATGGAGTTCTTCTCGTACCATCTCTTTTCTTTTTCCTTTCATGCCGCCAGTTTCCATGACAACCAGTTCCGGGAAATTAATCTGATAATTTTCAATAAAGTCCAGCAGAGCATAAGTGACGCCGATCAGGATGGTCTTCTGGCCGCTGGCCTGCAGTGTGGTTAATTTTTGATGTAATTCTTCATGGTTGTGCAGGAAATAACCGCTATCCGGATGTTTGCTGTCTCTGATTAAAGCATCAACCATATAGATTAATGAGGATCCTTCCCGTTCCAGATAAGAGGGTAGTAAAGCCAGAAAACAAGTATTTTCAATGCTGCCATAAAACTGCTCAAATGCTAAGGTAAAGCTCTGGTCGTAAACAGATATGTCAGTTACCAGATGCTTGCTTTGCGACATTCCAGTAGTGCCAGAGCTACTAAATGTAAGCTCCACCGGATCTTTGCTGCTCAATACTTCATGAGTTTTGAAAAAACTAATCGGCAGAAAAGGAATTTCTTTGGCCGATTTGATGGCCTCTGGCTGCACCTTAAGATGAGAAATATAGGCTTTATAAACGTCGCAGTTTTCTACCTGGTGTTTAAATACCTCCAGGCAGGTTTCTTCAAACTGTTCGTTATTGGAGATAGAAAATATTTGCTTGATTAAGTTCTTCACCCTGCAAAAATACACAAGAATGCTTTAGTTGGCGGGTTGATTTTTATTTAGCAGCGCTTTTCTGAATTGATAGCCGCAAAAACCACTGACAGCGGCTGCAAAAGCGCCTAGAATAGTCGTGAGTACCAGTACTAGATACCAGCTTTTTACGCCGATCATTTCTGCCACACGGCCGGCAAGTATATGGTCGTTGGGGATACTTTTAAAAAGTGCCATTCCCAACCAGAGTAGTAATATGGCGAAGAAAGGAGCCCATAAAGATATTTTTGCGGTCTTGCCGATCAATCCGCAGGTAGCGAAAGAAATCACAATGATAATCCACCATGGAAGTACCATTTGCAATAGGAAGGACACGATGAGTATGACTAGAAAAACCATTGGCTTATTTTTTGGTTATTTTTAAGGAAGAAATTATTTTGGCAGCAGGATCATTCGGGCTTTGCATGAAATAAAGATCATACAACTTGCCGCTGGCCCAGGTATCGATCATGTTGTCATAGAAGCGACTTCCAGGATTTCCTGATTGTCCACCAGGAAATACCCCATGTCCTTTAGGATTTTTGCCGAGTTCAATGACCATCCTCCAGGAAGGACCGTTAGTTTCACTCAGGGCGTTGATGGTCATTTTTCCACCGCCTGTCATCAATACTTTAGAGCCAAAACCTGGAATTTTGGCAAGGTGTGGCACATTGCTATGTTTCACATTTGCCCATGCCCATTCCATGCTGATGGCACCGTATTTTCTTTCCAGGCTGTCGCAGGCATATTTGAAAGCCTCATTCACGGCGTCATTTAATGTTTCTTTTGCAGGGGTATTGATGTTATCAAACCATTTTGAATTTGGTTCTTTTTGGATCAGCTGAACGGTACGGTCCCTGGATGGGAAGCGCATTGGAACAGCATCCACTGTAAATTCATCATTCCAGATATTGAACATCAATCTTTTTGTCCATAGGTCGAATACGCTGGCTCCAACAGATTCGGCGCCATAATATTTGTTCCATCCTGAGGTGATCCTGAAAGCTTCTTTTTGTGTCGCATTGAGCCCTGGCTGATCGACCAGCGGGAGGATATGTGGCAGGATGTTTTGTGCGTAGATGCTATAGGAATCGGTTTGCATTAGGCGTATACTATCGGCGGTAGCCTTAGTCATGGCAGTTAAGCGGTCGTTGATCCTTTTTCCGCGTTCATAAGGACTGAATTCCCAATTGATGTAATACGGGTAAGTTTGATCCGTAGAAGATTGATTGGCAGAGCTGACAAAGTTTCTCGGTGGATTTTTAACTGTTGGATTTTGCGATGCAGGAATCCATCCTTGCCAGTCATTTTTAGGCTCTGTTCCATCTAAGATAAATTTCCCCTGGTCTTTCCATTTTAGTGGGAATTTACCATTTGCGGTGATGGAAATGTCATTGTCTGCGGAAGCGAATACAAAGTTCTGTGCTGGTGCAGTGTAATAAGTAAGGGCTTTCCGGTAATCGTCGTAGTTTTTGCCTCTGTTTAATAAGTAAAAGGTTTTTAACTCATTGGATTTCTCATGTGCGATCCAGCGAAGGGCATTCCCGATCGGCACATTTGCCGCTTTAGAGAAATCTTTAGGCTTTTGAAGGTAAACTACAGGACCATGATGAGTATAGAATACGGTGTCAACTTCCGTTTTTTCTCCGAGGATTTTTATCTTTTCCAGTCGGGTGCTGGTATTTTTCCATTGGTTGTCATACCAGTAGCTTTTATGGGTATTGTCTTTGAATTTGATCTGGTAGAAATCCAATACATCTGCGGCCACATTGGTGACACCCCAGGCGATATTTTGGTTGAAGCCAATGACGATTCCTGGTGCGCCGGGAAGGGATACTCCGTAGGCATTTAAGCCGGGTGCATGGAGTTGGATCTGATACCAGATGGAAGGTAAGCTCAGGTCCAGATGGGGATCATTTGCCAGGATAGGAGATCCAGAAAGCGTTTTTGCTCCGGATATTGCCCAGTTATTACTGCCGATGCCCTCTATTTTCTCTTGAGTTTTAATGTTCGCAGTATTCATTTCTGTAAACGCAGCAGGAGGACTAGGAATTGGCAGTGGTTTAAAATCCCATTTTGTACCTACCGGGATGATCGGATCTTCTTTGAAAGGATAATCAGGAAACAAGTCTTTGACTACTTCGGTGCCAAATTTCTTCCGGATATTGGTCATGTAAAATTCGTCGGAACCCATGGCCAGCACAGCCGACATCTGTTTTAACAATAACGCACATTTTAGTGGAGTCCAGTCTTCTGGTGTAAAATCTAATATTTTGTATTCTAAAGGAAGTTTAGCTGTATTCAGGCTGTGGATATAAGCATTGATACCTGCAGTATAGGCCAGGATCATTTCTTTGGATTTCGGGTCTGCCATCATGCCTTCCAGTGATTTCTCTGCGCCATACACCATACCCATTCTGCGTTGGTACCTGTCGAGTTCTATGGCTTTTTTGCCAACTACTTCTGATAAGCGCCCGGCAGCATAACGTGTCTGGAAATCCATTTGCCACAAACGATGCATTGCGGTCACGTAACCCTGTGCATAATATACATCATGGTCGTTTTGCGCAAAAACATGAGGGATCATACGATCGTCAAACGCAATATCTACGTTTTGTAAGGTCCCTTTCAAAGCCAGATTCGTTTTTGAGGAAATTGCTTTATTTTCAGCGTTTTGCCAAAATCCTGTGAAGGGATTCAGAAATTTAAGTAACGGAGGAGTATTCCCAAACTTCGTATTCAAGGCATACGCAAGGAGTATGGGAATAATCACGCAAACCAAGGCTTTTAATTTATTCATCATGATTGAATTAAATGTACGCTTTATCTTGTCAATAAAAGGGAATAGATTTTTTATGCTTTTGCAATTTAACATAAAACTAATTCATTTAAAATGAAAATTAGATTTCGTCAATTAAATTGTATACAAAATTCAGTTTGGATAATTAAAAAATTGTATTAATTTTAAGATAAATTAACCAATTATAAATTCTCGAGTATGAGCAAAACTTTTACAAAAACGATCCTCACGTTTTTATTGCTGTGTATGACCGCCGTATTTGCACAGGCACAAAATGTGATCATTAGTGGGACAATTACTGATAAAATCACTAAGGAGCCAATACCAGGTGTTGGGATTACCGTTAAAGGCACTACCTCCGGCACAGCAACGGACATTAATGGAAAGTACAATTTTAGTACTTCGCAGAAAGCTCCTTTTATTCTGGTCATTTCCTATGTAGGATATGCGCCTATCGAAAAGCAAATCACAGGAAACGCATCAAATATGGATGCAGCAATGGAACAAGTGGGTATTCTGGGGCAAGAGGTGGTCATTTCTGCTTCGAGAACACCAGAGCGTATTTTGGAATCTCCGGTTTCGGTGGAAAGAATGGGCGCTACTGCAATCAAAGAAATTGCCGCACCGTCCTTCTATGACGCTTTATCGAACATGAAAGGAGTAGAGATGAGTACTCAAAGTTTAACTTTTAAATCTATCAATACCAGAGGATTTAACTCCAATGGAAATACACGTTTCAATCAATATGTGGATGGAATGGATAATCAGGCTCCAGGATTAAATTTCTCTGTGGGCAACATCGTTGGGATCAACGACCTTGATGTAGACAATGTAGAGCTGTTACCAGGTGCTTCATCTGCATTGTATGGGGCAGGTGGGATTAGTGGTACCATGCTGATCACTTCAAAAAATCCTTACGACTATCAGGGTGCAAGTTTTCAATTTAAAAGCGGGATCAACCATGTGAATGATGGTAGTACTGATGTACAGCCTTTCAATCAGCTGGATGTTCGTGTTGCGAAGGCATGGAACAATAAGTTTGCATTCAAAGGAAGTTTCTCTTTCCTGCAGGCAGAAGATTGGCACGCCAATAATTACACCGACTTTGACCGTGCTGCACGTAAAGTGAAAGAAGGAAATAGAATTTCAGATCCTAACTATGACGGGATTAACGTTTATGGAGATGAAGTAAGTCAGAATATGAAAAATGTGGCTCAGGCGGCTATAAACGCTGGAACTTCTGGTTTTGTACAGCAGGCCCTGGGCTTGTCAGCCCCGCCAACAGCAGCTCAGATTGCTGGGTTTAAATCTAATCCGGCAGGTTTAGCCGCTTTAAATGGCTTTCTTGGAACAGACCCAAGATTTAGACCATTCGTTGCAGGATTGGCAAATCCAGCATTACTCCCTGATCAGGCGGTATCCAGAACAGGTTATGAAGAGGCAAATCTGGTAGACTATAAAACACAGTCGCTGAAAGCTTCCGGTGCCTTACACTACCGTTTTTCGCCAACTATCGAAGCGATTGCACAGGCCAACTGGGGAACTGGAACATCCGTATATACGGGTTCAGACCGCTACTCACTGCGTAATTTTAGTATCGGACAGTATAAACTGGAATTAAAAGGTCAGGATTTCTTCTTAAAAGGATATACCACTCAGGAGCGTTCTGGAGATTCTTATATCTCTTCCATTTTGGGGAGTTATATCAATGAATCATCTAAGAAATCAACAGATTGGTTTCCTGAATATGTAGGTAATTTTATCGGTGCAAAAGCATCAGCTCCGGGTGTAACAGACGCTCAGGCACATGCTGCGGCAAGAGCTGCGGCAGATAGAGGCAGATTTCAGCCAGGATCTCCTGAGTTTGAGGCTGCAAAAGACAAGATCATGAATACTACTATTGCCAGCACAGATTTCAAAAAAGGCATTTATGGAGCTAAATTCAATGATAAAACCAATTTGTATCATTATGAAGGCATGTATAATTTCACAAATGCATTGAATAATGTAGTGGAATTGCAGGTAGGTTCTTCTTATCGGATGTATCAGTTGAGGTCTGGAGGTACAATTTTCGATGATCTTAACAACAGTATCGACATCAATGAATACGGTGCATTTGCTCAGATCGGTAAGAAATTCTTCAATGAAAAGGTGAAATTAACCTTCTCTGGCCGTTATGATAAAAGCTCTAATTTTGATGGCAGGTTTACCCCAAGAATCACCGGTGTATTCACTGTTGCACCAAATAACAACATTCGTGTTTCCTATCAAACCGGTTACCGTAATCCAACCACACAGAATCAGTACATAGATTTATCTGTGGGTGGTGGTTCTCAGCGATTGATTGGTGGTTTACCAGCAAGTTTGAACAAATATGAATTGCTGACCAATAAGCCGTATACGGATGTGAGTTACCGTGCATTTTTAGCTTCTGCTTCAGCGGGAGCTCCAAATCCAGCTTTATTAAAGGCTTATGATTTTGATGTTAAAGGTGTTCGTCCGGAAAGTGTGCAAGCTTATGAATTGGGTTATAAAGGCTTGTTAGGTCCTAAAGTCCTGATCGATGCTTACGCTTATTACAGCATCTATAAAGATTTCATCACCGCTGTTGATGTGTATCAGAATAAAGATGGTGCTTTCACCAAGTTTGGCGTTCCGGTAAATGCGACAGGAGAAGTGAAAACTTATGGTGGTGCTATCGGTCTGGATTACCTGATTGGTAAATATAATTTGAGTGGTAACGTTTCTTATAACAAGATCGGTGATCTTCCTGTTGATTATATCAATGATTTTAATACGCCAGAATTCCGTTATAACCTAGGATTTGGTAACCGTGAAATCATCAAAAATGTAGGCTTTAATGTGAACTGGCGCTGGCAAGGTAAATTCTACTGGAACTCTTCTTTTGCTTCAGGAGAAGTACCTGCATTCAGCACGCTTGATGCACAGGTGAACCTGAAAATCCCTTCGGTGAACTCTATGATCAAGATTGGTGGCTCTAACGTATTGAATAAATATTACTTCACTTCTTATGGTAACCCTTCTGTTGGAGCGCTGTATTATGTGTCTTATGTATTCAATCCATAGTCTCTCTTTACTTTAAATTTGATAAACCCTGGCAGCAATGCCGGGGTTTTTTATTCGCTAAGGTTTTAGTTACCAATCCGGAAGCTTAAAATAATCCTTTGGTTTACTGTAAATTTTAACAATCTTAGTTGTACAAAATACACGATCTACCAATCTACTACTTATAAAAAACGATTTTAATGGAAGAACAACACGAACTAGGGAGAGAAATAAAAGAGGAGGAGAAAATTCCCGAAATTGTTGAGGATACAATTCAACATTTAAATAATCCTGTTACCGACTTAAAACCTATTGTAAAAAAATATCTGTCTGCTGTTCAGAAGGTGAGTAAAGAAGGGAATAAGTTTTTCTTCTCTGATGGGGATGCCTGCGTTGAAGTCAGGGTAGTGAGCGATGAAATTATTAGGATAAGATTGGCGCCTCATGGTGTTTTTCTGGATGATTTCTCCTATGCCGTACCCGTAGTGGATCAAAAGGTGACTACTTTCAATATGAATGAGCTGGAGGACCACTATGCGATTTCTACAAATACCATTACCTGTAAGGTGGCAAAGGCAGATTTCAACATCTCCTTTATGGAAAACCTGAATCAGATGGTGATGAGCGAGGATGATGCGCCGATGCATTGGGAGGAGAATGTGGAATTTGGCGGTTACTATGTTTATGCGACTAAGAAATGCCATGCGGAAGAAAATTTCTTTGGTCTAGGTGATAAATCAGGAAACATGAACCTGAGAGGTCGTCATTTCCAAAACTGGAATACTGATGCTTATTCCTTTGGATGGGATCAGGATCCTTTGTATCGCACCATTCCTTTCTATGTGGGCGTACACCAGCAGGCTGCTTATGGTATTTTCTTTGACAATACCTTCCGCTCTTATTTTGACTTTGGAAAAGAAGACAATCAGAAGACCAGTTTTTGGGCTGATGGCGGTGAATTGCAATATTATTATATCCATGGGCCACACATGATGGACGTGGTTAAAAGATACCAGACCTTAACAGGAACGCATCCTATGCCTCCTAAATGGGCACTGGGCTACCACCAATGCAGGTGGAGCTACTACCCGGAAAAGAAGGTGAAAGAAATCGCCGATGGCTTCCGTTCCAGAAATATCCCTTGTGATGCGATCTATCTGGATATTGATTATATGGATGGCTACCGTTGTTTTACCTGGAATAAAAACTATTTCCCGGATCCTAAAAGGATGATCAAAGAATTGGCTAATGACGGCTTTAAAACCGTGGTGATGATCGATCCGGGGATTAAAGTGGACGATAATTACTGGGTTTTTAAAGAAGGTAAAGCGAATAATTATTTCTGTAGAAGGAGTGACGATTATTTTATGGAAGGTCATGTATGGCCAGGTAGGTGTCAGTTTCCAGACTTTACCAACCCCGCAGTCAGGGAATGGTGGGGTAATTTATACAAGGAACTGGTAGATATTGGCGTGGCCGGAGTTTGGAACGACATGAATGAGCCTGCAGTTTTCGGTGCAGGAACTTTTCCGAATGATGTAAGACATAATTATGATGGATATAGAGGTTCACATCGCAAGGCACACAATGTATATGGGATGCAGATGGTACGCTCTACCTATGACGGATTAAAGAAGTTGATGCGCAATAAACGCCCTTTTACCATTACCAGAGCAGGTTATTCTGGAATGCAAAGGTATGGTTGTGTGTGGACAGGGGATAACGTAGCAACCTGGGAGCACTTAAAAATGGGCAATATCCAGTGTCAGCGGATGTCAGTTTCCGGCGTTCCATTCTGCGGAACAGATATTGGTGGATTTAGCGGAGAACCAGATGCAGAGTTGTTTACGCGCTGGATTCAACTCGGTACTTTTTCTCCTTTTATGCGTGCACACTCCGCAGGAGATACCGCAGAAAGAGAGCCATGGAGCTTTGGAGAACCATATACGAGTATCAACAGGACTTTCATCGAGTTGCGGTATCGATTGATGCCTTACTTGTATTCGGTGTTCTGGGAACATCACCGTTACGGTTTCCCTATCCTCAGACCATTGGTGATGTTGGAGCAGGAAAATGTAGGCAACCATTACCGTCAGGATGAGTTTACTTTTGGAGATAAAATCCTGGTTTGTCCGGTTTTGGAGCAAGGTGCAACCTCCAGAATGGTCTACTTACCTAAAGGAAAATGGTATAATTTCTGGACGCATGAAATCCTAAGCGGAGAAAGTGAACACCTGATTCAAGCTGCTTTAGACCACATGCCGCTATTTGTTCGCGCAGGATCTGTAATTCCTGAATATCCAGTGATGCAGTATGTAGGCGAGAAAAATATCGATGAAGTATTGCTCAATATCTATTATTCAGATTATGAAGTGAACTCCTTTTTCTATGAAGATCATGGAGATACGTTTGCCTACGAACAAGATATATATTCAGAAAAAAAGTTTAGTGTAAAAGGTGACGCTCATAAACTGAGTATCGAGCAAAGTGTAGCCGGTCTTTATACTCCAAATTATGAGTTGTACGACTATACAGTGATCGGAATTCCATTTAAAGTGAACAAAATCACAGTAGATGAAAAGGATGTAAAAGATTATTATATGGATGAACGTAATTGCTTACGTTTCAAATCCAACAAGAATTTCATGACAGTAAAGATATATGGTGAGTAGGATAACAAATTAAAATCAATTTCATGAGCATACCGGTGAAGCGCAATTCCGATAAAATAGTAGATGATAAAGCAGTGCCAGCAGTTGGGCAACAGCATAAAAGTGTTTGGGTGTATAGCTTATTTACTGATTTTGATGTGTCCTTGTTTGTCAGTGGAAAGCATTTCCGACTGTATGAAAAAATGGGAGTCCACCTGCAGCAGGTCGCTGGCAGAGATGGCGCCTATTTCGCTGTTTGGGCACCAAATGCACAAAATGTAAGTGTTGTTGGTAACTTTAACCAATGGGATGCCAGTGCTCATCCATTGAACAAGCGATGGGATGCCTCCGGAATCTGGGAAGGCTTTATTCCTGACCTGAAAAATGGAGAGGTTTATAAGTATGGAATTAAAGGTTTCGATGGCGTAGACATCCAGAAAGGTGATCCATTTGCCAGGCATTGGGAACATCCTCCAAGAACAGCTTCGGTGATCTGGGAAGTGGATTACCGATGGAAGGATAAAAACTGGCTGAAAAAACGGCCAAAGATAAATGCACTAGATCAGCCATTATCGGTATATGAATTGCATTTAGGCTCCTGGCAAAGGGATCCTTCAGAACCGCAGCGCGTGCTCACTTATAAGGAAATTGCCACTAGTCTGGTGCCTTATATCCTGGATATGGGCTTTACCCATGTAGAACTGATGCCCATCATGGAATACCCTTATTTTCCCTCCTGGGGCTATCAGATTACCGGATATTTTGCAGCGAGTTCCAGGCATGGAACTCCAGAAGAATTAATGTACCTGATTGATGAACTTCATAAACATGATATCGGAGTGATCCTGGATTGGGTGCCTTCTCATTTTCCTGGGGATGCACATGGGCTTTTTCATTTTGATGGCACTCATTTGTATGAGCATGCAGATATGAGGAAAGGTTTTCACCCAGATTGGAAGTCCTACATTTTTAATTATGATAGAAACGAGGTTCGTTCTTTCTTAATCAGTAATGCGATGTTTTGGATGGACAAATTTCATGCAGATGGACTTCGAGTAGATGCAGTGGCCTCAATGCTGTATTTTAATTTTTCAAGAAAAGCCGAAGAAGCGGCAACGAATGAGTTCGGCGGACCGGAAAATCTGGGAGCGATACAATTTCTTAAGGACTTGAATGAGGCCGTTTACGGTAGCTTTGAGGGCGTACATACCATCGCAGAAGAAAGCAGTACTTATCCTGGAGTGACGCATCCGGTAAAGGATGGTGGACTGGGTTTCGGTATGAAATGGATGATGGGATGGATGAATGATACCTTGAAGTATTTCAAGAATGATCCGCTGAATCGCAGTTTTCATCATCACCAGCTTACTTTTAGCGCTACTTATGCCTTTACTGAGAAGTTTATGCTGCCTTTTTCTCATGATGAAGTAGTGCATGGGAAATCTTCTATGATCTATAAGATGCCCGGTGATGAATGGCAGAAGTTTGCCAATCTACGCCTTTTATATGCCTATATGTTTACGCAGCCAGGAACTAAATTGCTGTTTATGGGGAATGAGTTCGCACAAACACATGAATGGGATTTTAAAAGTTCCCTGGATTGGCATTTGCTCCAACATGCACCTCATCTGGGGATGCAGAAAACCGTTAGGGCGCTAAATAATTTTTATCGCAGCGAACCTGCACTCTATGAACATAGTTTTTCTTATGAGGGCTTTGAATGGATTAATGCGGATGATACAGATAATTCTGTTTATGTATACCTGAGGAAAGGACTTAAAGCGAAAGATACATTAATCGTTATTTTGAATATGACACCTGTTTTACGGGAAAATTACCGTATAGGACTTCCTTTTAAAGCAAAATGGAAAGAAATATTCAATACAGATGCGGAGGAATTTTTTGGCAGTGGAAAAGGAAATCAAGGCATCCTGCTGGCACCTGAACTGTTGGCTTCTCAGGGTCGCGAATATTCTATTCAATTGCAGCTCCCCCCTTTAGGAGCTATCGTATTGAAACAAGGGAAATAGGTATTTATAGATCTATTTAAACGACAATAGCCTCCATTTATGGAGGCTATTGTCGTTTAAAACTAAAGGATTTAGGTCTTTTAATCCGGTGATTGAAAGTTGTAGATTACCTGAGAAGTTAATCTTTTTTTGTCTTTTAATCGCTCCAGATTATCATGTAAAGCACTTTTGTCTTCTATACCAGTACTGTTCAATAGTGCTTTCTTATAGAATTCATTGGCTGCTTCCCATCTTTTATCCTGCTCTGCGTAAATTCCCATTTGCTCATAAATACAGCATTTGCAAACGCCTTTAGTAGCAAGCGCTTGTTTAAATACCTGCTCTACTAATCTTGACATCTCTAAAGTGCAGAGCAGTCGTAAATAAGGAAGGTAAGTATCCGGAAATTCAGGATCTAGCTCCATACATTTCTTGTAATAATAGCCTGCAGTTTGATAATTTTTAAGCTTATCCTGATAGATATTCGCCAGGCTGCAGTAGGCTCTTGCATATTCAGGATCTTCCTGGATAATTGCATTTAGTAAATGAAGTGCTTTTGGCGGCTCTCCGAAATTTAATTCTTCAAGAGCTTCCAAATACTTTTCTTCGGTGGTATATAAAATGTCCATAAGGAATCGTGTCGTTTTTAATCCGATAAGAAAATTCGGGGTGTTATGAAATCGTTATTGTGGTCGCTGGCTGAATATCAGCAGGGATAAAAAGGATATTCCATGGCGATCCGATGCAGACAAGCCATTGGGCTGCTGCTGATAAACCGGAGATGTGAATAATTTAACATGGCCTTTTTTCTACAAAGATAAGGATATGTGGCTTAATATCAAAACGTTTGGTTTTCCTATTGTCTGTTCCTCATTTATGAGGCATAAAATATAATTTTATTAGATTTAGGGACACAATGTAAGAAAGCTGGATAATAAAATACTGTTGATCCTGGCTATCCTTTGTTTAATGCAGCCAATTGAATGGTATCACTATGTTAGAAGTGTAGCTGATACCGGTTATACTTTGCCTGTCAAGCAAGCTGATGCACTTTATGGAGAAATAGGTAAGGTGGTGGCCAGCGGTAATATCGGGGAGTTTTTCATTGTAAATGTAACCACCGGGCAAAAAGTCAGTTTATTATGGGCTATTGAAGGTGGAAGATTTAAGCAAACCATGGGCTTATTTATGTGGGGATTGTGGATTGGAAGAAAACAGCTGTTTCTGGATTCGAAAGAAAGCAGGAACTTCTGGTTGAGCGCTTTAATCATTTCAGCTCTATTGTTTGCTCCATTATATGAGTTCAAAGTGATCATGATGGATAAAAATACGGATGAAATCAGCAAATCTACCGTAGGGGTAGTGTTGGACATGTGGTTCAAATTTTCGTTTACCATCGTATTGACCGCTTCTTTCTTGCTCTTGTATCAAAAACTGAAGTTTAGAAACCTGACTTCATCCCTGATCCCTTATGGGAGAATGAGCTTAACCAATTATGTGAGTCAATCTATTTAGGTGCTTTAATTTATTTCCCTTTTGGCCTGTCTTTGGCCAAGTCCTGTGGCATGACGCTAAGTTTAATGATTGGTATTGTCGTTTTTCTCGTTCAGGTACAGTTTTGTAAATGGTGGTTGAGCAAACATAAACAAGGACCTTTAGAAGGACTATGGGCAAAAGCAACCTGGTTAAAATAACCAGGCTGCAACCGGTTTAATATAAAAATGAAATTATTAATCATGGAATTATTACATTAGAAATAGATTTCAACCAACAAACCAACCATTACCTACATGACCACTACCATTAAAGAAAAGAGTGCCTGGGCTTACTTGCTGAGTGCACCAGTAATTGTAGCCTCTCTTGGCTATTTTGTAGACATCTATGATTTACTTTTATTTGGTATTGTAAGGATTCCCAGCTTAACAGAATTGGGCCTAGATGAGGCTGCGCGCTCTATTGAAGGAGCTAGTATCATCAATTGGCAGATGACCGGTTTACTGCTGGGGGGAATTCTATGGGGAGTGCTAGGCGATAAAAAAGGCCGGTTATCTGTACTTTTTGGTTCCATTATCACTTATTCTATTGCCAATTTTGCATGTGGATTTGTACAGGATGTTTTTGTTTACAAGATTTTGCGTTTTATAGCAGGAATAGGTTTGGCTGGGGAACTTGGCGCTGGGATCACACTGGTTTCTGAAAGTTTACCAAAAAAACTGAGAGCATTAGGGACTTCCCTGGTGGCAGGAGTAGGATTACTAGGTGCGGTAGTTGGTTATTTCACTGTAGAGCTCTTCAGCTGGCGAAATGCTTATTTCATTGGTGGTGGAATGGGAATTCTTTTATTATTCCTTCGAATAGGTGTTTTTGAATCGGGGATGTTTCATGCCATGAAGGCTAAACAGCAATTGAGCAAAGGCAATTTTCTTTCTTTTTTTACTAAGAAAAGCAGGTTGATTTTATATTTAAAATGCATTGGTGTAGGCTTGCCTACCTGGTTTGTGATCGGTATTCTGGCTACATTTAGTAATGAAATTGGTAAGGCCTTACATATTTCTGAAGCCATAAAACCAGGATTAGCAGTGATGTGGTGTTATGTAGGTCTTGCTGCGGGAGATTTGGTGAGTGGGATCATCAGCTATTGGCTGGAATCACGTCGTAAGGCTGTGGCTTACCTGATGTTGTTTGCGGCCATCGGGAGTCTGATATTTCTATATGGAGGCATCTCCACTACAAAAGGATTGTACGCCATGTGTTTATGGGTAGGATTTGGCATTGGCTACTGGGCCATGTTTGTAACGATTGGTGCGGAGCAATTTGGTACAAATGTAAGGGCAACAGCAGCTACTACTATTCCAAATATGGTGCGTGGAACGGTAGTCCTGATGACTACCGGTTATACTTTTTTAAAACCCCATGTGATGGAACTGAATGCCGCTGCAATCATTGGCCTGCTTTGCTTCGGAATAGGATTTTATTGCATCAAAACCATTCCTGAAACCCATCATAAGGACCTTGACTTCGTAGAAGACTAAATCCTCAGGATGGACAACAGATCTATTTGATGGGCTGAAGAATTACTGATTTCAATTTGAACAGTTCTTTGGTATTGTTCAGTTCAGGTCTTAAGTTCAAGGCATATATTCCTGGTTTTAGAACGGTGATTGTCGCTACAGGATGCTTAATAAATAGCAAAGGTCTGCTGGAATTGAATTCAGAAGTCCTTAAAGTTTGAAATTTATAGGTTTTATGGTCAAATTCCATAATCCCTTCTTGTTTTGCACTGGCCTCTGGACAAGCATATTCCAAGAGTACTTTATAGTCGCCGGGAGAGGTGATGTTAAATTGGAAAGCGGTTTGATCTGTTGGTTTTATCATATCTGTGATGCAGGTGGTATGCTTCCAATCGCCAAAATAATGACTGTAGGTTAAGGTCTGCATTTTAGCAGCGCCGCTGGTTTTTGAATGAACTACTTCCAGCATATTGTTAGGGTAGGAAGCGGAAACCGTAGGTATATTGTTGAGGTAACCATCATTGAGCTGTCCATTAAACGCGACTTCAATGACCGCATGGTAAGGATCAGTTTTCGAAGGAAGGTCTACATAAAGTACCTGCTCTTTAATTTCATATTTCAAGGTAGTTTTGTGGCCAAGCTGGACAATATTTGTCACTTTAACATGGATTCCAGGAACCCTGATTTTTCCATTTTCCGGAGGATTAAGGATATGCAGGAATAACTTTCCTGGTTTGGAAGTGGTAACGCCCCATGGCTGGGCAGGGACAAGGCCATAGGTACTTCCATAAATGCTCTCCCCATTTTTCTTTAGCCATTTTCCAGTCTCCCTAAGATATTTTTCCGAGTAATAAGGGATGTTTCCTTCTCCGTCCGGACCGATATTGAGCATCAGATTTCCTCCTTTGGAGGCTACATTGGCTAATAGCTGCGTGATTTCTTCTGGTGTTTTGAAATTCATATCATGACTGATGTAACCCCAGGAATCGTTATGGGTGTAAATAGATTCCCAGGCACCTTTTATCGGCGTTGCCGGAACCTCAGAATCGCCGAAAGTACGGTAATCTCCTAGCCCTTGTCCCACACGGCTGCTAAAAAGGCTTTTCGGCTGCAGGGCATGCATTTCATCAACTAAGGCCTGTGTTTGCTGTTTATCTAGTCCTCCTGGCATGTCAAACCAGACCATACCCAGGTCGCCATAATTAGTCAGCAATTCTTTTAGCTGCGGGATGGACTTGTCCTTATAATATTTTAAATAATCTTTGTCGGCCTCTTTAAAGTCCCATTTATTGCCGCCGCCATTCGGCTCGTGCCAATCCAGAAATTGAGAATAATAAAAGCCAAATTGAATCCCTCTTTTTCTCGTTGCATTGGCCAATGCTTTCATCGGGTCCTTGCCATAAGGCGATGCTTTTACGATGTTGAAATCGCTTACCTTAGAATCGTACATCGCGAAACCTTCATGATGTTTTGCGGTAATGACCATATATTTGATCCCTGCATCCTTCGCCAGGTCTGCCCATTCATCAGCATTAAATTTTTGCGGGTTAAAACTCTTGGCAACCTGCTCATATGCCTTCGCAGGAATCTTGGCCTGGTTCATCAGCCACTCGCCGCTGCCATAATAATCTTTACCCTCCCATACGCCTGCCAATTTAGAATATAACCCCCAATGGATAAACATGCCAAACTTGGCATTTTGAAACCAGGAGGCATTCGGATTTTCTTTTCCAGTACTGCTTTTATCCCATCTTTCGATGTCCTGCGCAAAAGATGTACAGATTGTGGAGAAAAATAAAAATAAGTAAATGAAGGATTTTTTTAGCTCGTTCATATTTGGATATCAATTGATGGTTAGTCGATTACTAAGATAAGTTCCCTGTTTTTTTATAGTTATTCATTTATAGCCAATGATTAAGCGCTTTTGGCAAGATCTACCTGTTTATAGGAAAAGCTTGATAGTTTGGGTTAAAAGATTTAGGTTTATCCTCCCAAAGTAGCAGAGGATATGGAAGACCAATTGAGGACAGAGCAGGCGATATTGAATTATAAAGAGAAGATTACCTGGTTGGATTTACTAAAAGTGATTGCCGTTTTTATGGTCATCGTGGCGCATGCTAATGATAGTATCATCTTAAATCAGGATGGTAATTTTAATTTTGAGTGGGGAACATATATCGGTTCTCTATACCGTTTTTCGCTGCCTTTATTTGTATTGATTTCTGGAGTTTTACTGCTGCCAACCAAACTTAATACCATAGATTTTTATAAAAAAAGACTCTGGAGAATCCTTCCGGCATTGCTATTCTGGGGTGTCGCTTATGTGTTGTTTGAGGGATTGGTTCTCCAGCAGAAATCCTGGGATAAAATTTGGATGGAGATCGTTCGGCTGCCCCTAAGTTTTGGTGATGCCTCCCCGCATTTATGGTATCTGTATATGTTGGCGGGCCTTTATTTAATGATTCCCATCATCTCCCCATGGCTGGCTAAGGCCACAAAAAGAGAGCTGGAATTGGTCCTGTCCATCTTTATTTTCTCTACTTTTATTCCCTACCTGAAGTTTTTAACCGGCTTGGCTTTTGGCATGTCTGACTGGAATGAATTCCATTCTTTTTACTATTTATCGGGCTTCATCGGTTATTTATTGATGGGGTACTATCTCTATACTTACCTGCCAGGATGGAGTATACTGACTAAAAGAACTGCTGGTGCCGTCTTATTTCTAACTGGTTATGGCATTACTTATTACCTCAGCATCAGTGTTCCTTTTTCTATCCCAAATATTGAAATGGTATGGTATTACTGTTCCCCGAATGTGCTTTTGGAAGCAGTGGGGGTGTTTTTAATGGTGGAGGGCATGACTTTAAAAAAGGGTATTTTCACAAAGATTATTCAAACTATTGCCAAGTATTCATTTGGTATTTTTTTAATACACTACTTCTTTATAGGCATTATTTTCAGATACCTTGCTGCGCAGTTTGACCTTCATGAGGGATTAAATGTATTGATGTCCAGTTTAATGACTTTATTGCTGTCCTTTATAGCTGTTTGGCTGCTGACCAGACTGAACTGGATGCAAAAGTTGCTCATGTAGACTTTCATATTTTTCCTTAGGCTTCTCCGATAGTGCTTTTAATCTTCTTGCCTGCTACCGAAGAGGCACTATAGGCTTTTAGGTGTAATGACAGCTCTACTGATTCCTTTTGCCGTTTTCCAGGAGTCTTTTCATCAGTTGGAGGATAAGTCCCATATCACTATTATTTTCTATATCATGGATGGTATTCATGTTTTGCACACCAAGTTCAGGATTAAGCTTTTTGAATAGACTGAGCTTTACATTTAGGATTTTCGCAATTTTTAGGAGCAAATCATCCCCAATATCATTCTTCTGTTCCATTTTTGAAACAGCTTGCTGACTAATGCCCAGTGCTTTAGCTAATGTGGTTTGTTTCATTCCGTAGTAGCCGCGAATTCGGCTTAGGTTTCTTCCTAAATGGGGTTTCTTGATCATCTTGTTAATGGTAAATTTATAGTGGTTTCCTGAATTTCTAATCGATTAAGCAATTGTAAAAAACAACTGATTTATTGTTAATTACAACCTCATTTTATTCCCTAAATAAATACATGTTTTATACTTTTGGTTAATTAAAACGTAAAATATGACAATTATCGCCAAAAGGAGAGAAAAGGGACTAAAAACTACCTATTTAAATTTTGATCTAATTTATTTCATACAATTGAAGAGGATAGCTTCCCAGTTTTCGCAGGAAGAACTTTCCTTTTTAATGGGTAGAAAAAAGGGCTTTATTAAAGATCGGGAAGCATTTAAACAGAATAAGGAATTGTGGCTGGGAGACGTGTCGGCCATGGCAAAGATATTTAACTGTCACACTGTTGACTTTTTCAGAAGTATGGACGGTATTCCTAAAGAAATCAAATTATGCGCAGTACAATCAAAACAAGGGGATTTTATTCAGTATAAGGTCTTCCAAGTCCATGAAGAGCATCCTATGGAACTGTTGTATATGATGAATGAAACAGATCCTATGAAACGTTACCATGAAAATGAATTGGTTACTTTTAGTCACCATGCTAGAATTGAACTTAGTCATTTGATGGTGGAAGGTTTTTTCGACAGTCAGCCAAAAACACCGCTGGAAATTTTTAGTGTGTGTAGAAATCGCGCTGGGCATTTGATTAGAGCAGAATTTTTGGAAGCAGCACTGGAGGAATGTTTAGGAGACGCTAAAGGACAAGCTTTGAAGAGGTACAAGCATAAGGATATGGGATTAGTTTATGAGGCAGTATAGTTTCCATAGAGCTGCCTGGTCATCATCATCGTTTTAGGAAGAGGGGAAATAATGAGTTAATTGAATAATATTTTGATATTTTAGTAAGACCTTATCCTTTAGTGGCAGACTTAAATGATAACCTAACCAAAAAACGCTAAATTCTTAAACTCAAATAATGATATGAACCTAAAAGTTGGCTTAATTATCCTGACCTCCGCACTGATCCCGGTATTAAATTTCATGAACACTGAAGATCAGACACCAAAAGATTTACCTATCCAAGGTACCTGGCAACTCGTATCAGGTGTGACGATTGAAAAGGGAAAATCTACATTTACCGATTATAAAAAAGACATGAAGCAGATCAAGATCATCAATGATACTCATTTTGCCTTTTTTAACCATGACCTGAAGCAGGGAAAGGGTCCCAAGCCTGTTTTTGTGGCAGGAGGAGGTAAGTATACTTTAAAGGGAAATGAGTATACGGAACACCTGGAATATTGTAATTACAGAGAATGGGAGCATAAGACATTTAGCTTTAAATTAACGATGAAAGGGGATACTCTGATTCAACGGGGATTGGAAAAGGATGAGAAAATCGGCGTCGACCATGAGATTATCGAAAAATATGTGAGGTTAAAAGATTAACAGGATTTATCCTTTCAGTCCATGCCAGGCTGAGCTTTATGGTGTTCATCCTGGCATGAACTGGAAAAGGCGATTATCATTTTTTATATCCAGGCATTTGGGCTACCTTTGTGCTAATGGATCCCATTAGGCATATCAATCACTTTCGTTTTAACCAGCTCGCTACACAATTGCGAAGGGTATCGGCGGTGTCTTGCCATTTTTTATCTCTGCAATATCGTTTAGGAGATTCTTTTCTTAAAAGCAGTAAGGACTTTATTAAGTAAGCCCCAGCCTTTGTAAAGGTTTGGGGATTTGACCTTAATTCTTTTTTCCTTCTATCTTTTTTCTTTCTTATCATGAAAAAATCAGGCATCATACCCTTGCTAAGGGGTGTTCTTGTATGGCTTTCTGTATTAAATCTAGGTGTTTTGCTGATGTCCATTTTGACGGTTAAACCGTTATGGATAGGCTTGTCTATCAGTTTCTTTGCGTTAATGATCGCTTTTCAAAATCATCATCAATCTGAGAAATCTGAGGAACTTCCAGTTTTGGGAAAAGAAAAAACTAATGCTGATTAAGATGGGAATATTAGTTAGGAGGAATCGGGATTTTGATGGTTTAGCCCCAGTTGAGTATTAGACTGGGGCAAAGGTATCACACATTATTTATTATTTAATTCAACAAAAAAATATCATGACTACAAGCTCATTAAAAATAGACGAAACCCCAATCATTTTATCCACTGGAATCTTTGATTTATTGAAAGACCACCTGAGAAGAAGAAAGCTAAGTAAGTTTAATGAAGATAAATTGAAACTGGAGCTTCGTTTTGCCAAGCAGGTATTGAATAAAGAATTGCCGGAAGATGTAGTAACCGTAGACAGAGCGGTACGGGTAAGAGAAATGGAATCGGGTAATGAATTTACGTATAAACTGGTTGCACCCGCAAAGGCAAGAGATAAACATAAAACACTTTCCATTTTATCACCAATTGGGGTAGCAATGGTAGGTTATGTAAAAGGCGCCCAATTACAGTGGGAAATGCCTGATGGCATAAAGGTTTATCGCATTGAAGAGGTGAATAAAATCGCTTAAGGTTCAATGACGAAATACGCAGTTTAGTTCCAAAGCTCGGCTGCTGATTTGTCATTCCTATGGTTTACAATAAAGCTGTTCAGGGAGTTCCTGAACAGCTTTATTAGTATCGAGCAAACTGTTATTTCTTGAATAAGGCTTTGATTTTAGACCGGTTAGAACTTTTATGCTTTCTGAATCAGTAAGTTGTCTTTCTTAACCAGTTCTTTAGCGTTGTTTCTATACTTAACAAGGTTAATCAGCAACACACTTCCTAGGATTACAAATAGACCAATAATCTGTATAAAAGTAATTTTCTCATTAGTAAAGGTCAGGCTTAATAGAATCGCCACTACTGGATTCACATAAGCGTAGGTACTTACCTGTGTAGCAGACCTTACTTTTAATAACCATACATAAGCACTAAAGGCGGCGATAGAGCCAAAAATAATCAGATAGATAATGGAAAGCCAGGCATCCAAAGAAACCTGTGACCATTTAAAAGTCTGATATTCTGAGCTAAAAATACTGCCAGGGATAAAGAGTAGTCCTGCAGCAATCATCTGCCATGCCGTATTTACGGTTACTGAACTGTTCGGATCGGTTTTATATTTCGCATAAAGTGATCCTCCAGCCCAACCAATAGGGCCAAGCACTAACAATCCCATTCCAATGACCTCTTTTGTACTCTGCTGTGTATTAAAAGAGTGGATCATTTGTTCACCAAACAATAAGATCACGCCAATAAAACCAATGATCACACCGGCCAGCGTAGATTTACTGGTTAAATTCTCTTTCCATTTGGGTTTATCCAGAATCACAAACCAAATTGCCGCAGATGCCACCATAATAGCAACGAGACCGCTCGGAATAAATTGCTCCACCCAAATGACAATTCCATTTCCTAAACCCAGCATCAATATGCCGCCAATGGCTGCAATCCTGATGTTTCTCTTATTAAAGATCTGTTCCCCCTTAATCAGACACCAGGAAATGAGCAATCCTCCCGCAACCAGAAATCGGAAGGAGCCTAAAATGAATGGAGGAAAACCAGCAAGGGCTTTTTGAATGAAAAAGTAAGTGGAGCCCCAAACGATATAAACAATGGCAAAAGCCAGATATACCATTATTGGGGAAGCAGATTTAGTTGGAGCTGTCATAATAGGTTCAGTAGAGTTCAATTATTTTTCTGGGATAACCAATTGTATTTCTTCCTTTACAGTTTCGAGAACAATGGTGGTTCTTATAGATTGTATGGTCGTTATTTTGCTAAATGATTCTCTCATTAATGCCATTAAGGAAGCCGAATCTGTGGTTCTCACCTTCACTAAATAGCAGTCGTCTCCAGCAATAATATGTACTTCCTGTACCTCTTTAATCTTGGACAATTCCGTTGCGGTAGTGGTACAGCCGATGCTATGAGAGGCTTTCATGGAAATGAAGGCCAGCAATTTTAAGTCTACAGCCGCAGGATTGATTCTCGCGGTGTATTGTGTAATCACATTCTTCTGTTCTAACTTTTTCACGCGTTCCAGCACCGCAGAGGGAGCCATCTCTAATTCTTTGGCCATGTGCACATTGGAAATCCTTGAATTTTCCTGCATCAACCTTAAAATAGCAAGATCGATCTTATCCAAATTGATATTGTTTTCGATTATCATTCTGTAAATGTATTTATATTCAGAATAATATGCAAACAATATTTATATATTCTGATTATTGTTCTCTTTGGTTGTGATTGTTTAGATTCTGTAAATTGATTATTTTTAGCTCTTCAACTCAGTTTTAATACTGTTGTGGCGGTGATTTGAAAAATGCACTGTATATTGCCGGTCAACTGGAAACTCAAAATAAGCGATGAAAAATGTAAAGGCCGTACTATTTGATCTTGATGGAACATTAATTGATTCCGAGTATTTTCACTACGAATGCTGGAATGAAATCCTTGAAGATTATGGTATACAATTAGCGTATTCCGACTGGTTGAAAAATTATGCAGGAATTCCACTTCCGCAGAACGCAAAAAATCTACTGACAAAGTATCAGATCAATGCCGCTTTGGAGGATGTGGTGAAAAGGAGGGAAGCCCTGACCTTGGAAAGATTGAAAACAAAAGATGTAGGGCTAATGCCTTATGCTTTAGAAATGATCAAATTTTTGTATGAAAGAAAACTCTTGCTGGCCATTGTCACCTCTAGTCCGCGGGAGGATGTGGAAGCTATTTTTGATAGAAATGGATTAAGGGAATACTTTACGCTGATCATTACCAGGTCTGATGTGGTCCAAAATAAGCCAGATCCTGAAGGCTATCTCAAATGCTGTGCAGCCCTTGGGCAAAAGAAAGAAGAATGTATCGTATTTGAAGATACACTAAATGGAATCAAAGCAGCGAAAGCAGCTGGACTGAGGTGTATTGCGATCCAAAGTAATTTGGAAGTTCATCCGTCATTAGCCATAGCGGATGAATTGTTCCCTGATCTAGCAGTGGCTAAAACAACATTATTCGCAGCAAGTTGATCAATTTCATGTGGATCAACTCAGCTCATCAGGCGTATAACGATATCGATAGCTAAAGATCGGTATCAATAATCTTGTGTTTAAAAGCAAATACGACTAACCCTGCCACATTTTTTGCGCCGGTTTTAACCAATAAATTATTTCGGTGTCCATCCACCGTACGTAAGCTGATCGACAATCTATCGGCAATTTCCGGAGTAGTCAATTCTTCACAAATCAAACCTAATATTTCTTTTTCGCGTTGTGTAAGAGAGGAGCTGGCATCAAATCCCCTTAAGCTAGTCTTGTTCAGCAGCTTTCCAGATTGTAAGGTCTTTAACACCATTTCATTGAAGTAGAAGCCATTGTGATAAGTAGTTTCAATGGCATTTTTAAGCTCACTCAACTCTGAGTTTTTAGCGATATATCCGTTTACCCCCTGTTGGATCATCCTGGTTACATGTTTCTCTTCGCCATGCACGGATAGGACAATCACGCGTACATCCGGGAAGGCTATTTTTAACTGTTTAGTAGCTTCCATTCCGTTCATTTCAGGCATGTTCAGGTCCATCAGCACGATGTCTGGTTTAACCTCACCACATTCATTCATGGCTTTTAATAGTTCCAGTCCATTCCCTGCTTCAAACATAACTTCCATGTTTCCAAAGCTTTTGATATTGTTCACCAGGCATTCTCTAAACATCACCTGATCATCTGTAACTGCAATCTTTATCAATTTGTTCATTTTATTAAATTAGTGTAGGGAAATAGATGGAGACGCCAAATCCTGGACTATCGGTATGATAGGTCAGCTGACCGCCGTTCATTTCTACCCTGCTGGTGATGTTCTGTATGCCCAATCCTCTGCGAACCAGATCTTTGTCAAAGCCTATGCCATCATCTTTATATTGATACATCACTTCCATTTCAGTACAGTTAAGCTGTATTTCTACATGTTTTGCGGCAGCATGTTTTACTGTATTACTGATGAGTTCCTGAGTGATGCGGAAAAGTGCAAGTTCTATTTCTGTGCGGCCACATTTATCTAGTCCTTCGCTTTCAAAGCTGACATCCAGTCCGTCGGAGCCTTCTATCTGAAAGCATAATTCTTCGATTGCAGCTGCAATCCCAAACATTTCCAGTTCATTGGGAATCATGTTATGAGAAATTCGCCTTACGCTCATGACTCCCTTATCTACAAGGAGCTTGGTTTCTTTGATCAGGTCGATGCCACCTACCGCATTGGATGCCGGGCTGTTTTTCTTCTCAAACTGTATAATTTTCATACCGATAGTAGAAAATATACTGCCTACCTCATCATGTAAATCTTTGGCGACTCTGCGGCGCTCTTCTTCAATTTTTTCAATGTTATTGTGCAATAATTTTTGCTGGTATTCCGCTTCTTTTTCCCTGAGTTTCACCTGCTGGTTATAGAATTTTTTCTGATATACGAAAAAAAGCACTACCACAGCAGCGCTCAGAATAAACATGACAATCATTCCCGTGAAGAGAAAAAAGTAAACATCTATGTTTTCTTGTGCTGCCATAAGCCAATAAAGATTAAAATATTATTAACAATAGAAAGAAAGGCATGGAATTGCCAAACCATCATGTTGAATTTAAAGCTATATGGCAGAATATAATTGCTAATTGTAAACAATAAGAAACTTCCCGAAAAGTAAATAAAGAAGCCGGTATTGATCCAGAATACAGGGCTTTTCTCAATTTGTGTGTAGAGTGTTTGACGGGTAATTTTATAATAGTAATATAGGGAAGCACCAATCACCAGAATGCTTTCCAGCGTTCGCGGATAGGTATTAAATATTTTCCAGTCCTGAATACAGGTGGCGTTGATCAGGCAAAATACAAGAAAGCAGGTGATGAGCACCCAAAACCAGATCTTATCGATATATGTTTTGAAAATTACCTGGTAGAAAAGCATGATTCCGGTAAATTCTACCATTGTGTAAACGTGCAATACCGGAAGGTTATTTTTAAGCTGTGACCATAAATAGGCACTATATGCTCCAAGAGTTGCAATAGAAACCAGGTACAGTGTGATTACTTTTAATTCCTTAGGATAGGACTTGACATTCATCAAAGCCAAAATCAATGGGCATAGAATGATGCCCATTGAAAAGTACAAATAAATTTTTTCTAACGCTGAAGCCATTATTTAATTAAAATTCATCAGGTGAGCAGGTTGGCGGGCAAGGCATTGTAAAATCGAATACATTGCTATCAACAGGACCCTTAAGGTCTGTTCCAACGTTCTTGTTTACCATATCTTGTCCATAAATGTCAGCAGGAACCATGATCATTCTTTGTTGTCTTCCATCTTCCATTGAGTTATCCCAGCCAAAATACATTCTGATATATTTAACGCCATCTTCCTCAAGCATGTCTTTCAATTCCTGTGCATCAACCAGGAAAGCTTTGATTAGGTTTCCTTGTGCTGCCCAGGCAGCAGTCAGTTCTTTAGCTTCAGCTAAAGGAATTTCATACATACTTTTGTTGTGTTTTTCCATGAGTTATTTTACTTTTTTGGTTTACAGGTCTTTTTTAGAACTTTTGGTTTTAAAATCTTAATCTAAAATAAAACATTCCTTGTTAAGCTCACCAATTATTTACAGTTAATTTATATTTGTTACGCTCCTGTTATTAAAACAGGTATAAATACCTGTTTTTCTATTCGGGTAATCTAGCGCATTTGTACGCTAAACCATTTCCGGATCTTTATCTGTATTGAACCAGTACATTAAACGACCGATTTATTTATGAAAGCTCCAGACCCTTTGTTTATTGCCTACTGGTTGGGTTATGCGAATCAAAAGATGATTATTGAAACACTGCCGGAAGGGATTGATGTGATCAATTTGTTTAGCCTTAGCCTGGATGCTGAAAAAACACTGCAGAATTTATACCTGACAAGTAATGGAATGAGCTGGGAAAATATCCTTTCAGGTGTCCGGGTGCAGCAGCAAAGAGGAGTTAGGGTACTGACTTCCATTGCGAGTGCTGTTCAGCCAAAAATTTCCTGGAATACCATCGCTGATCCCAAAAGTTTTGCCGCCAGTGTTTATGAATTGGTAGTCAATACCTGGGGGCTGGATGGAATTGATATAGACCCGGAAATGGGTGGCGATGTTCCTAACGATACTTTTATAAAAGTGATTATGGAGCTGGCCAAATACTTTGGACCACGTTCTGGAACAGGTAAAATCATGAGTTATGTCACCTATCAGTATTATGCTGATGAGCAATTGTTAAAGCGCTGCAATGCCTGTTTTGATTACGTATCTCTGGCTGGTTATCTCTGGGACGTAGAAACAATGATTCATCAGTTTGGATTATATGCCGGACTGGTAGGTGTTAAAAAGTTATTGATTGGTGTGCAGCCAGGGCATCATCAGCCCAATTCTTTAACAGATGCGATTCAGCTTTCTCAATGGCAGCCTGATAATGGCTTAAAAGGAGGGATGATGCTTTTTAATATCAATATCGACCAGGACTTTCATTATACCAGACAGCTGATAGAAGCACTTAAATCAACTGTGCAAAGAAATTAAAATATAGGAGCTCTCAAAACTTCTGGCGGAGGCAATTATTTATGTTGTTTCCGCTTTTTTGTTTAAAAGAGCGTTATAACTTTTCTATAGATTTTCCAAAATACCAGCATATCCAGCTAAAGAAAGGTGCAGCAATTACATCGGCTGTATAATGTACATGCTGAACCAATAGCAATACGCCAATAATTCCGGCAGCAATGAAAGCAATGGTTTTCTCTCGTTTATTTTCAAGGCATAAAGCACCTAAGAAGACAGTAGCCGTATGACCGGAGAAAAAAAGATCCTTGGTAATGATATTACCACGATAAAATAGAACAGAACATGGGTCTATTAAATCGATAATATCTTTTGGCGGATGCAATGGGACAATGGAAATGGTAATGATCCTGGCAGTACACAGAAATATATACGACCATAGTGCAGTAAGGCAGATGGACGTATTTCTGGACATACGGACAATGAAAAACACTGACATGCCGTAAAGGATAATAAAGATCCACCAGGAGACATCAATTGCAGGTATGTTTGCCAACACCCAGTCGTTTAATATAAATCCTTTCTCTCTATTCTCCACAAAAGCGAAAAAATGAGGAATGAAAAGAAGGATTAGGGCAAGAATAGAGATCCCCAAAATAAACTTAAGTCTGAATGGCGGGTAATCCCAGGCAATTTGCCAGGAGAATTGTTTAAACTGCATTAAAGTGTTCTGTTGGTATATTTTAAACTAAACAAAACAAATAACGGAATTAATCTATTATAAATGAATAGCCAAGCTAAGAAATCGTGGTTATTTCTATAAATAAATAAGATGTTTAAACAGGTAATTTGTAGGTTTTTAGCTTAAAATAAGCTGAGTTGCTGCGCTCTGATTGGTTTAGCATCTCCAAAAATGGTTTTCCCTCCATGTTTCCAGGAATCTCTGCTCTCTTTTTCAATTAATGCTTCAAAATTATCATTTGGAACAAAGTCTTTTTCTACGTTTCGAGAGATAATACTCAATTGATGAATGGCTTGCTGTTTATCTGAATGTCCTATTTTGGCCTGCTGAACTGCTTTGCTCAATACTTCGATAGTTTCATCATAAACGTTTATGGGCACAGGGAAGGGATGTCCATCTTTTCCGCCATGCGCAAATGAAAAACGAGCAGGATCTGTAAAACGAGAAGGTGTACCATAAATAACCTCACTAACCAGTGCGAGCGATTGCAAGGTTCTTGGGCCCATACCTTTCAGCAGCAGAAGTTCCTCAAAATCTTCGGGTTGATTTTCTTGTGTGAGCCATAACATGGCACCCAGACGTTTTAGGTCAACATCTTTCGCTTTCACTTCATGGTGGTTGGGCATGATGAGTTTTTTGATTTCCATGATCATCCGATCCGGATGTTCAGTAGTCATGGCCAGCATCGCTTGCTGTGCAGGAGCAGCAGCCTTGTCAACGAGGTTCATGATTTTACCTTGGTGGACACCACAGACGCCAGTATGCGGTTCTTCTACGAAAGAATGGAGGCTGGAGGAATGCCAGTGATACCTTCTTGCAGTACCGCTGTCATTTCGCATTCCTTGCTGAACAACAGTCCACAAGCCCTCTTTATTTAGGATGAAATTATGGGTATACAGCTGAAATCCATCTTGAATGGCCGTATTGTCTACTTTTGCACTAAGTTTGCTGCACCTCAGCAGATGATTTCCATCTAAGCCAGTCTGCTGGGCAATATTCAATAATTCTGCAGGAGTTTGTTTTGATCTTTTTCCCTTCCCACCGCAAATATAAATGCCTAATTCTTTACTATGAGGATTGATCGCAGCTTTTAAAGCGCCCATTACGGAAGTCGTGATCCCCGAAGAGTGCCAGTCCATTCCCATCACCGCACCGAGACTTTGAAACCAAAAAGGATCGCTTAATCGACGCAATACTTCGGCAGTACCATATTCGGTAATGATGGCTTCTGTAATGGCTAAACCAAGACGGGTCATCCGTTCGGATAACCAACTGGGTACATAGCCATAATGTAAAGGTAAATCTGCCGTTCCTGACGCTTTCATTACTAACAAAATTAGTAAAAATAAACCGTAGTTAATCCCAAAAATTATCGGGTTCGGAATCTTTTACCGGTAAATTCCTGCTGTTCGTCGGACTTTTTATTGGCTTTGACTGTCGCTGCTTTCCTAGCTGCTTATAAAACTGCATTTTTGGACAAGCTAATTCCTAATCACTAAACTAAAAAAAGATGAACATAATGATTTTTAAAACCTCGGTACAGGATCAAAAAGATCTGACTTCAATCAGACCTGTGATGAATACTTTATTTGGAGAAAAAAATTGGTCTTTAGCTTTTGAAGATGTCGACAAAATTTTAAGGGTAGTAAGTTCGATTCCTGCAGTTGCAGTGGTGAAACATATTCTGATGAATAATGGTTTCTTTTGCGAAGAACTTCCTTACTCCCTGGACGAATTTAACGTGTAAACTTATTTCTTGAATTCGCTGATGTCGACAATTCTATCGTTATCATTTTTTTTCAAAAGGAAACGCCTTGTTTGTTCTTTTGAAAACTGAAGTTGTTTTGCACCCAGCTGTAGATCGCCGGTACTTCTGAAGGTAAATCACCTGGGAAAGCTTGTGTTAAGGTTTCATCAGTGATAAAATTCACCTGATATAATTCTTTTGGCGTTGCAAAAACAATGGTTTGTCTATCCGGTGACAACATTAAAAACTTTCCAGCTATTCTCTGCTCAGGATCTTGTCTTTTCAATAGGTAAGCTTTTGCAGTCACACCAGTGATGAAGAAATCATTATTGATCAAATGTCCTGTGCGACCCAGTCTGTTGATGCCTAAACCAGATTTTTCACCCGGTCCAGGTTTGGTTGGACGCTCTAAGCTGACCACTTCCAGTTTCCCATCTTTTAAGGAAATAATATAAACTGGTGCTGCCGATGCAGTTGCATCTGCAGTCTGTACAAGTAAGCTTGTTTTCTGTGTATTAATGAATTCTGCAAATGTAAAGTGCTGGGTTGATTTTTTGGCATCCGAAGGATCTGTTTGGATACTCACCGTGCTGTCTCTGAATTTTACTGACAACCACTCATCCTGTTCTGGTTTGTTGAGTTTATAGATGGTAATCGAATCGGCCTTTTGTTCTGAATACTGATTAAAGGCTTCGTTTTTTGTTAAAACTCTAGGTACGTAGTTTTTTATTTTTTCTTCGTCTTTACTACAGCCAAAGATCAGTGTCATCAGCATAAGGGCAAGCAGGCATTTTTTCATAATTGAACGGAAAGTAATTGTGGTCTGTTTCTACACAAATATATAAAAGAAAGGGAAATTATTGCCTATACAAGAAAGGGATGTTCCATCCAGACACATCCCTTTTCTAACCAAATATAAACCTGTATGAACGGGTTTTACTTTAAATTTCCGTAGTACTCTACGAATTTAGCTAATGCATTAGAATAGCCCCATTCGTTATCATACCAAGAAACCACTTTTACGAAGTTGTCATTTAATGCAATACCTGCATTTGCATCGAAAATTGACGCATGATCATCTCCTATAAAGTCAGAAGAAACTACTTCATCTTCTGTATATCCTAGCACACCTTTCAAGTAACCTTCTGAGGCTGCTTTCATGGCTGCTTTAATTTCTTCATAAGTTGCTGCTTTTTCCAGACGAACTGTTAAATCAACAACAGATACATCAGCTACCGGTACACGGAAAGCCATACCTGTTAATTTTCCTTTTAAAGCAGGAATTACTTTTGCTACTGCTTTCGCTGCACCAGTTCCAGAAGGGATAATGTTAGAGAAACCTCCACGTCCACCTCTCCAGTCCTTCGCTGAAGGACCATCAACTGTTTTTTGTGTAGCAGTTACTGCGTGTACTGTGCTCATTAAGCCTTCAACTATACCGAAGTTGTCGTTTAATACTTTAGCGATTGGCGCTAAACAGTTAGTCGTACAAGAAGCGTTAGAAACTACAGTTTGATCAGCAGTTAACAACTCATGATTTACACCCATTACGTAAGTAGGGATTGAATCATCTTTTGCAGGAGCAGAAAGTACTACTCTTTTTGCACCAGCTTGAATATGTTTTTCAGCGTCAACTTGAGTTAAGAATAAACCTGTAGACTCAATTACTGTTTCTACACCTACTTCATCCCATTTTAAGTTTGCTGGATCTCTTTCCGCAGTGATACGGATTGTTTTTCCATTTACTACAAGGTGTCCGTTTACTACTTCAATAGTACCATCAAAACGACCGTGTGTAGTATCGTATTTTAACATATAAGCCATGTAATCCGGCTCAACTAAATCATTGATTGCAACAATATCTAATCCTCTTTTTAAAGCAGCTCTAAAAACCAGTCTGCCGATACGGCCAAAGCCGTTTATTCCAATTTTGCTCATTTTGTTAATTTGAATAGTAGTTTAGTAAATTATATATCGGTTCTTTAGTAATCGATGTTATTTCCAGTCCATGCTTTTTTGCAGTTGCTCGCAGCTCTTCCTGAAAGTTTCCGGCCACAAGTCCTACAAAATGTATTTCTTTACCGGGATGTAATTTTAATGTTGGTAACAAATAAGTGTTAAAATAACTTTCAAATCCTTTCTCTATTATTCCTAACAAAAATTTATCGTTTCTGTTTTCTAAAAAGAAGTCAAAAAAAGAACTTAGAAACTGCTGAGCCAGAGGGCGTTTGTATACGCGTTCCAGGATTTGAGGCCTGTCCAGATTATACTTCAGTTCAAACTTTTTATGCAGGTCCTTTGGCAGTTTATCCTGAACAAAATACTTTAACAGTGTTTTTCCAAGGTAGTTTGCCGAACCTTCATCTCCCAGGATATATCCCAGTCCAAAGTTGTTCTTCTCCGGTTTCTTTCCGTCATAATAAGCGCAATTTGCTCCGCTTCCCAATAAACCTACAATTCCAGGGTTATTGTAACAGGCAGAGATCGCTGCACCATACAGGTCGTCTTTAACCGTTATTTTACTATATCTAAAGAACATTCCAAGCGTTTCCGCTAATTCATTTCTTCTTTCTTCTGAGGAAGCTCCAGCAGCAAAAACATATATTTTCTTAATGCTTTCTGCGTGATTCACCAGAATCGATTTTTTATTTAAGAATTGAAGTATAGACTTCTGGTCATTAAAACAGGGGTTAATCCCTGGCATATTGCATTCAGCAATGGTTTTTCCATCTTGTGCAATTTTCCAGTACGCTGTTTTAGATCCACTGTAAACTACGGCTATCATAATTAAATGGATAAAACCTTAGTCATTTCTAACAGGTCGCTCTCCAATTTAAAAGTATGCCTGGTTAGCGCTTCGTCTATACTTGTCGTCTTTATATCATTTCCACGTAATCCAACCATTTGCATGGTACTTCCTTTCAACAATTCATTCACAGCTGCAAAGCCTAAACGACTGCCTAAAATTCGGTCGAAACTACTCGGGCTGCCTCCACGTTGCAGGTGGCCTAATATCGTAACTTTCGTGTCATAGTGGTTAAAACTCTCTTTCACCTTTTTCGCAACATCATAAGCACCACCAGCTTTATGGCCTTCTGATACAATTACAATGCTCGAAGATTTCTTGGTAGATGCACCAATTGCCAATTGTGAGATCAGTTCATCCAGACTGGTTTCTTTTTCCGGTAGGAGTACTGCCTCTGCGCCACTGGCGATCGCACTTCTCAGGGCTATACATCCCGAATCTCTGCCCATTACTTCAATAAAGAATAAACGGTCATGGGAATCTGCAGTATCTCTGATTTTATCTATTGCTTCAATAACGGTATTTATTGCCGTATCGTATCCTAAAGTGAAATCTGAGCCGTATAAATCATTGTCGATCGTGCCTGGAATTCCAATTACACGAATTCCGAACTTCTTTCCAAAAAGCTGTGCACCTGTAAATGTACCATCTCCTCCAATCACTACCAAGCCATCAATGTCACGGGCTTTTAAGTTTTCAAAAGCCAGCTGCATTCCTGCTTCAGTCTTAAACTCCAGACAACGCGCTGTTTTTAAAATGGTACCACCTAAGTGTATAATGTTACTAACGGATCTTGCGTCCATTGGGTTGATGTTGTTGTTGATCAAGCCCTGGTATCCCTGCAAAACCCCAAACATGTTGATTCCATTGTATATGCCGGTACGTACTACTGCTCTAATGCAGGCGTTCATCCCTGGAGCGTCTCCTCCAGATGTCAATACGGCGATATTTTTAATATTTGGTTTCATGATTTGTGATTACGAATATAGCGTGTATTTTTTACACTAAGTAATTTATTTTTTATTTTCCTATGTAATTAGGATGCAAGTGTATTTTTTTGCCTCAATGTTTAAAAATTTAATAGTTTTTATAGTTTGATAAAAGATGTCTGTTGCTGTAATGATTTAGCAGCGCTGAAAAATTCAATATTCCGAGCCATTATTTCTACAAAAATCAGCATCATATCTTTATTAACAAGATCGATCATCCCTGCATCCGAAGGATTAGCGCATGCAATATAGAAAACACGACTGAAAAATCCGATTCAAGAACTCATTTCCTGGCAGATTCTTTTGCAACATTATTTTTATAATTATACTTTTCATTTTGTTTTTAACTTAAATCCTGTTAATCTTGTTAAAACGAGATATTATTTAAGAACTTTATAGATTAAACCCGAGTGGAAGAGATGGAGCGTATAGCAGCGGGTGTAAGGGAAAAGAATAGAAAAGATAAATAATCTACAACAAATTAACGCCTTAATTGAATTCAAGGCAGATTGAAAAATAAGTTTGATAAATAAAATTTGATATTTTGAAAGAAGTCTTACCAAAGTTTAATTCCACTTTCTCGATTGATTGTGTGCTGTTCGGATTTGATGAAGGAGAATTGAAAATTCTTTTGATTGAAAGAAACGAGGAACCCTTTAAGGACTGGTGGGCATTGCCAGGAAATATTGTTGGAGAAGACGAAAGTTTAGACCAGTCGGCCTCCCGTATTTTGCATGAGCTAACCGGTTTGGGTGATGTTTATATGGAACAATACTACACCTTTGGGGATGTAAACCGACATCCACAAGGAAGGGTAGTGAGTATAGCCTATTATGCGCTATTGAGGTTAGGTGGCGATAAAGCCCTGAAACCACTGAGTAATTATGCCAAACAAGCCCATTGGATCAATGTGCAGAACCTACCAAAGCTGGCATTCGATCATCAGCAGATCTTCGATAAAGGGCTGGAAAAAATTAAAAGAAGAATCAAGCACCAGCCCATTGCTTTTGAGCTGCTACCAGAGAAATTTACCCTCACACAATTGCAGAATGTGTATGAAATTATCTTGAGTAAAAAACTGGATAAAAGAAACTTTAGAAAGAAGATGCTGAGCTTCGGCGTATTGAAAGACCTGGAAGAGAAACAAAAAGGAGTGAGCTTTAGGGCAGCAACCCTGTACAAATTCGACAAGCGTAAGTACGCCAAATTATTTGGCAAAGAAATCTCTTTTTAACCTCAGATACAATCAATTTCCTGCCTTTAAAAAAAGATGGCCACAGTATGTAAATACTGCGGCCATCTTTTTTACCTCCGATTTATTTCCCCTTATGGATGGCAATCTTATACTGATAAGTAGCCAGGAAATACCTCCTGAGAATCTGCTGTTCAGAAGTACTGACAGAATTTTCACTTGCATAGCGATAAACAGAGATACGCTGGTTTAATACATCGAATACAGATAATTTTAGTTGTCCACGGTCTTTTTTGAACATTTGTACACTGAGCGCAAGGTTCAATATATTAGCACTTTTTGAGAAGCCTTCGCTGAGGTTTGGGTTGTAGTTAAAGTTGTATTTACCATCAATGATGATTCTTTTTGGCCATCTTAAAGTCAGTTCCGCCCCAATATTATGTGAGGGGGTATTGATATTTTTATAATCTACTTTTTTATAGGTCGTGATGGATTGTCTGAAATCGTATTTCGTGCTGATGGTAAATAAAGATTGATAATTGAAGTTGAAACTCTGACTGGCGTTTGCATAATAATTGTATTGTACGCCCTCATCCTGATTTAGAAAAAAAGCACTTCTGGTGGCATTGAAGGAAATATAGCTTTCCAATCCAAATTGCCAGTCCTGAGACTTTTTAAACTGCTTGCCAAAATTTGCGCCCACATAACCTGACACTCCGCCATCTTTGTTAATAGGCGTGGTGGTCGTCGTTCCATTGGCGTCTATCGTGTTTTTTTCTATGGTATTGTTGTCAGTGAATGTTAATCCGCCATAGGCATTAAAATTGACCTGCTTTTCATTATTGTATTTGTAGAGATTTCCTATAAGCTCGCGATTGTATTTGGGCTTCAGCTCAGGATTCCCAATGTACTTGCGGAGCTGTGTGTACGTTCTGGTGATGGGCTGCATCTGAGCGATGTTAGGCTGTTCGATTTGTTCCTTATAGGAGATAGAAAAGCCAGGACCTTGAAAGGAAACTACTGGAAATAAGTTAAAGTATTTTAAATATTGATCGGGAATGGCTTTGTTAAACTTGTTTTGCAAGTTTTGTAAGGTGGCATTCATGCCGACTTTGATGTTGTATTCTTTTGAAAAGAGGTAGGAAAGCTGCGGCATTAGCTTTTGTGTCCAGGTATTCCTGGTCAGTTCGCTGCTCTGCTCAGCAAGAAAAACGTTGTACAAACCATCTGCCGGATTTTTGTCGTAATTGGATACCTTTTCTGTAGAGTTGATATAGTTAGCCCCTGCCTTGAGCTCTATTTCCAGGGATTTACTGAGAGGGTAACTATAATCTATGCTGATTGCCGCATCATTCGATCGGTTATTATTGTCTTCCAGCCGATCTAAAAGTTCTGATTGAATCGTTTCCACATAAGACTTTAAATCCAGGAGAGAATAATTGTCAGCAGCTTTTCTATTCAAATTTAAAAAGTGCTCAATGTTTATGGATTCGCCCTCCTTTTTAAACCGTCTGAAGTAGGAAGCCGTATGGGAAAACCCACGTTCGTCCGACTGATTTGTGTGTACACTATTAGACTCAGACAGTTTCGGATGTAAGGTGTTAAAACTGCTGCTCATACCTGAATTTTGATGGTAATCGCTGCCTAAATTAAGTGTTGGCCGATACCGGAAACGATTTAAAGTATCGGGTGCCCATTCCATTAAACCAGATATTGCATGTTTATTCTTGTTGTTCCGGCTTTCTGACCTGGAAGAAGAACTGAGTATGGTTTCTGCCAATGTTTGCTCATTAAAGTTTGTTGAACTAGCTGTAGTACGGGTATTGGTATAAAAATAGGTCAGATTGGTTTTTAGCTTTTCGCCATAATTATGATTGATATTTAGGCCTCCGCTGCTCACTTTTTCCATATGGCCACCCCAGCTTTGTCCACCAAAGGTGCCGTCATAAAATTCTGAGCCACCAGATCGGTCGAAACCTCCCATTGAGTATAAATCGTCCTGAGAAAAGCCGGTTTTATTCAGATTATTAGATAAGCCAATGAGACTGACCTGTAAAGTATCTCTAAAATTACTCAGGATTCCTCCTACTTCATAACGATCTCTGCTGCCGGATCCAGCCTGAATTTTGCCTATAGTACTTTTTTTGATTTTGCTTTTTAATTTCAGGTTGATGATTTTTGAGAGCTCTGAAGAATTGAGCTTATGGGCCGGGTCATTTTCCCGGTCATCATACACCTGGATCTTATCAAGTAGGTCGGCATCCAGATTTCTGGTGGCCACCAATGGATCATTCCCAAAAAACTCTTTACCGTCAATCAGCAGCTTGCTGATCTTCTTCCCATTCACCAGAATAGAACCATTGCTGTTGACCTGCACCCCAGGTAATTTTCTGAGCAGCTCTTCTACTACGGCATTTGGCCTAGTTTTAAAAGCTTCAGTATTAAACTCTATGGTGTCTTTTTTGATCAGTACTGGTGACCTTTCTCCCTGAATGATAACTTCTTTCAGGTGTGTACCACTAAATAATAAGGTGCCAAAATCTTTGACTTCTCCAGTTTTTAACTGCAGGTTTTGTCGGTAGGTCGGATAGCCAACATAAGAAATGATCAATTTTGTAGCGCGGTCCGTGGGAATACCCGATAATTTAAACCCTCCCTTTTTATCGGATAAGGTATAAGAGATTAAAGTGGTGTCTTTTGAATTGACCACCGCAATAGTGGCAAATTCTATAGGCGCATTAGTGCTGGAATCAGCTAAAGAACCTTTTATGGCTGCTTTATTTTGTGCATAGGTATTAGATGCTATTAAAAATAGCAGGAGAGCAGCTAAAATTTTAAACATGAAGCGCGTTGTATGGTTTGTTGGTGTGTTTCCTTTTAGGAAAAACATCTGGTTACCCAAGTATACTGCATTTTCATAACTATGTCTAGTTAAATTATGTTAAAACATTTATGGCCAAAAAAAAGAGGATACCTGATTCAGGCATCCTCTTTTTACTTTATAGTAATACTGTGATTATTTATTCACAGTATTCATGTGGTAATCTACTAAATCATCTATAGGAGAACGGATCACTTTACCAACGCCCATTTCATATCTATCGGCCACCTGGCTTAAAATATCTCTGAAGCTATAACCTACAGATCCAACACAGTTTAACGTATATTCTTTGTAGTTTGGATAATGAATCACCAAATTCTCAAAGAATGCTGTAAATGCGAAATCTACTGTAGAGAAGGTATAATCTTCGTAATTGTCTTTATAGTCATATAAGAACTTGCTGAAACCAGCGCAAAAACGATTCGGAAGTGGTTTATTATAAATATGGTCAAAAATGTCCTCATTCGTTAAGGCAAAGTTATCATAGAAACTTTCTCTTAAACCTTTAGGCATATAACCTTTCATGTAATCACTAAGAATTCTTTTTCCGATATAACATCCACTACCTTCATCTCCCAGGAAATAACCCAGAGAATCAATGTTCATGGTAATGTCTTTACCGTCATACAAACAAGAGTTTGTACCTGTGCCTAATATAGCTGCAAAACCAGGCTCGTCACCTAGTAAAGCACGGCATGAAGCCAATAAATCGTGTCCTATGTTGATCTTTGCATTAGGAAAAACCTGCTGCATTGCATCTGCTACAATCTTGCGCTTGGCATCTGTTGAACAACCTGCACCATAGTAATTTACTTCGGTAAGTTTATCAGTTTCTAAATGATCCGGAAGAGATTTTCTTAACGAACCAACAATATATGCGGTATCTGAAAAGTATGGATTGTATCCCTCTGTATTAAATAGAATTTTTCTGCCTGCTTCATTAATTAAACACCAATTGGTTTTGGTTGAACCACCATCTGCAATAACTATCATCTTAATTTGTTTTTTTCGGGATAAAAGTAAATAATCCTAACACTTTTGTAGGGTTTTTTTTCATAAATTTAATTCTTTGGTTTAAGTTTTTAAATAATTTTCCGCCTTTATTGTACAAATAATGGCGTTTTTGCTCGTTTTATTTATTGATTTAAAGTTACCATATTGTTAAAAAAACACTAAGCCTAAAATACACTTGTTATTTTGAAATCCAAATTTAAAATCAAGCATTTACGGGAATTGATATTTTAATTGGGAGAAAAGGACTTTTTTAAAATTTAAAAAACCTCAATTAAAAGGTTAATAAACGTTTTAGTAGCGTTAAAAGGTGTTTTTTAATAAAAGTTAGACATTCTTGATTTAATGTAATTATCTCGTTAGCTCCCCGGATTTTGTACTGCACCTCTTTTTAACGACATTTAAAAAGATAATATTTGTAGACAAGCTTATAACATAAGATGATAGGAATAAAGATTGATTTGAGAAGCGATACCGTCACCAAACCAACGGCAGGCATGCTGGAAGCCATGATGACAGCGAAGGTTGGCGACGATGTTTTCGGAGAAGACGAAACCGTTCATCAACTGGAAACGAAGCTGGCTGCGACGTTTAATATGGAAGCCGGACTGTTTTGCCCCTCAGGAACAATGACCAATCAGATCGCAATCAAATGTTTTACCCAACCCATGGATGAGGTCATTTGCGATCAGACTGCGCATGTATACCGATATGAAGGCGGCGGAATTGCCTACCATTCTATGGCCTCTGTCAGGTTGCTGAATGGGCCGCGCGGTATCATTACCCCGGAAATGATAGAGCCAGAAATCAATGATGACAATATTCATTATCCAAATTCAAGTCTGGTGGTATTGGAAAATACCGTTAATAAAGGAGGAGGAGCTTGTTATCACCTGGCCCAAATCGAACCGATTCATACCTTATGTAATATTAAAGGGCTAAAATTACACCTTGATGGGGCCAGAATATTTAACGCCCTGGTTGCTACCGGCAATTCCCCAAAACACTACGGACAATATTTCGACGGCATTTCTGTATGTCTTTCCAAAGGACTCGGTGCCCCTGTAGGCTCTGTTTTGTTGGGCAGCAAAGAGATGATTAGAAAAGCGGTGAAAATCCGTAAAGCATTTGGAGGAGGCATGAGACAAGCTGGATTCCTGGCTGCGGCTGGAATTTATGCCCTGGATCACCACGTGCAAAGACTGTCTATCGATCACGATCATGCTAAATCTCTATCTGCAGCATTAAAACAGGTCAATTATGTCGTATCGGTGATGCCCGTAGCAACAAATATTGTGATTTTTGAAGTCGCAGCAGGCTTTAAAGCCGAAAATATTGTCCATCTTTTGGCAGAGAAAGGCATCGCCTGCAATACCTTCGGACCCGCAACAGTCCGCATGGTGACACATCTTGACCTTTCATCGGAGATGATCGACCGCGCCATAGAAATCATTTTACATTTACATCCTTCTGCTCATAAATAACCTTTACATGAAGAAAATTTTGATAGCCAATAGGGGCGAGATAGCATTGCGTATCATGCGTTCTGCACGTGAAATGGGGATTAAAACAGTAGCCGTTTATTCGGAAGCCGATAGAACAGCACTTCATGTGCGCTATGCCGATGAGGCCATCTGCATTGGACCGGCAGCATCAAATCAAAGTTATCTGCTAGGTGAAAAAATTATTGAAGCTTGCCAGATAACAGGGGCAGATGCAATCCATCCTGGCTATGGTTTCTTATCTGAAAATGCCAATTTTGCCAGGTTAGTGCAGGCTTCGGGCCTGACTTTAATCGGTCCAACACCAGAAGCAATGGAAATCATGGGAAATAAGCTTTCTGCAAAAGCAGCGGCATTGAAATACCAGATCCCTATGGTTCCAGGAACAGAAGAAGCCATCACTGATATTGAGGAAGCAAAATCCAGAGCAGTAGCAGTAGGTTTTCCTATCCTGATCAAAGCAGCTGCCGGTGGTGGTGGAAAAGGAATGCGCGTAGTAGAACAGGTCAGCGATTTTGAAGAACAAATGCATTTAGCTGTCAGCGAAGCAACCTCCGCTTTTGGTGATGGTGCTGTGTTTATAGAGCGCTATGTGTCTTCACCCCGACATATTGAAATACAGGTTCTGGGGGATGCTCATGGTAATATTGTACACCTTTTTGAACGCGAATGTTCTGTACAGCGCAGGCATCAAAAGGTGATCGAAGAAGCGCCTTCCAGCGTGCTTACAGCAGAAATCAGAGCAAAAATGGGTAAATGTGCCGTAGATGTAGCCAGATCTGTAAATTATGTAGGTGCCGGTACTGTAGAGTTTATTCTGGATGAAAATCTCGATTTCTTCTTTTTAGAAATGAATACCAGGCTTCAGGTAGAACATCCGGTCACGGAATTGATCACCGGACTGGACCTGGTCAAAGAACAGATTAAAATAGCCCGCGGTGAAGCGCTTTCCTATGCGCAGGAAGACCTGAAAATTCATGGTCATGCGATAGAATTGAGGGTATATGCGGAAGATCCGGAGAATAATTTCTTGCCTGATATAGGCGTACTTGAAGTTTATCAGACGCCAAAAGGAAATGGGGTACGTGTAGATGATGGCTTTGAACAAGGTATGGAAATCCCTATTTATTATGATCCTATGATCGCTAAATTGATTACTTACGGTCAGAACCGGGAGGAGGCGATGGAAAGAATGATCAGGGCTATTGACGAATATCACATTACCGGGATAAAAACTACGCTGGGTTTTGGTAAATTTGTGATGCAGCATGAAGCCTTTAGATCAGGGAATTTCAACACGCATTTCGTAAGTAAATATTTTAGTCCGGACCGGATAAAGCTGACTGACGAAAATGAAGCGCTGATGGCAGCAGTCATAGCTGCAATAACTTATAAAAAGAAACCAGATGTATGGATTGCTGAGCCTCAGGGACAGCAAATCAGCAATTGGAAAAGAAACCGCACAAAATATAATTAGCAGATGTTTACAGGAATTATTGAAACATTAGGAGAAATTACAGCGATTAAAGAAGAAGGTACTAATCTTCATTTTACCGTTCAATCGCAATTGAGTAACGAATTAAAGATCGATCAAAGCGTGTCCCACAACGGGGTATGCTTAACGGTAGTGGCTTTAACAGAAAACACACATACCGTAACGGCTATTCAGGAAACTCTGGAAAAGAGCAGCCTGGCTCATTTAAAAATTGGTAGTAAAGTGAATCTGGAGCGTTGTATGCAGATGAACGGACGCCTGGACGGACATATTGTACAAGGTCACGTAGACCAGACCGCTACCTGTGTAAAAAGAGAAGAATTAGATGGCAGCTGGGAATACCGCTTTAAATATGAGGCACAAAATGGAAATGTGACCGTAGAAAAAGGCTCAGTTTGTGTAAACGGAATCAGTTTAACGGTCGTAGGCTCAGCAGATGATGAGTTTTCTGTTTTTATCATTCCTTATACTTTCGAGCATACCAATCTTCATCAGGTGGACGTTGGAGATACCGTAAACCTTGAATTTGACATCATCGGTAAGTATGTAGCCCGTTTAGTTGGCCGTACGTCATTACCGCTTTAGTTCTTCAATTTTATTCTTTATAAAAACGATCAGCTTGGGCTGTTCAGCAGTGTTTATCGTTTTCAGGTATTGCTGGTAATAACTGATGGCATTTTTCTTGTCATTAAGCTTGGTTTCATAAACCAATGCGATGTTATAATATAAACTGCCATTGTTCTCAAATAACAAGCCCCGCTTGTAAGTAGTGATGGCCTGATCGTTTTTATCAAGATTCTCATAAGAGTCCCCCAATAAACCATAATAACTGGACGTTTTAGGGGAAATGGCGGCTTTCACCGTTTTTTCCAGATATTTAACGGCATTCTGGTAGTCCTTAATTCCCCGGTAACTCAAGGAAATGTTGTACAAAAGTCCCTCTGCATCTTCGCTTTTACTGTTGACCATTAGAAAGTAATTCAGCGCTTTTTGATAGTTCAGCAATAAGAAATAGCTCTTCGCAATATTGTTCAGTACGAAGCTGGAACTGTCTCCATAACTCATTAACTTCTCGCCGGTCTGAATGGCCTCCTTATATTTTTTAGAAGCTATTGTTGCCGGCATTTTCATCTTTAGCAACTGTAGATTGCTGCTGTCGGCAGCCAATGCGGGCTCCAGCACACTTAATGCCTTCTCAAAATAGTTCATCTTGAAGTAAAGCTCACTTAACTCATAAGCGACATCAGCATCTTCCGGATTCAGCTGATTGGCCTTTTTATAATGGTCAATCATAGGAATCAGGTCTCCCTGCTCTTTTTCTATACGTCCGATCTGCTTGTAAGCATTGAAATTATTGCTGTCCAGGGTAATGATATGGCTGATATATTCCTTCGCCTTACTGTTATTGCCCCTTCTTAAATTGATATTGGCCAGGTTAAATAAGCCTGGAATATCATCGGGCTTTTCTGCATAAAGCTTCAGGTAGTTTTTTTCTGCTTCTGTAAGTTTACCCGCCATTAAATAGGCATAAGCCAATTGTGAAATCGCTTTTGGGTCTTTTGTATCCTCCTTATAAATGCTCTGCAAGTATTGAGCAGCATCCAGGTACCGCTGAGATTGAAAAAAATCCAGTAATTTCTCTTTATCTAAAACAGGGTTGGTTTGTGCATTTACAATAGCGGTACAGCTCAATATCAAGAGGGAAAAGAGGAATTTTTTCATTTAACGTATAGATTGATTTTATAGGATGATGTTGGAGGAACAATTTCGTTCCAATAAACTAAGTTATTAGTTTGATCTCAGTATTCCAAATTTGAACCTGATAATATGGTCTAATAGGAGAAAATGAAAATATCTTGGCAAGGTAATTGGTTCTACTAACGTATCAATAATAGGTTAAACTAAATCGATAAAAACATGGATACATTAAAGAAGTTTGAATTAATGGAGAAGATAGTCAGGGAGTTGGTTGATTTACAGCATTCACAACAAGCGATTATCCAGAAGATAGGAAAGATTGAAGTAGACAACATTGAACTGGGAGATAAAAAACTAGATAAAGATCTTCCTGACATGCACCAGCGGGTTTCAGACAATCTGGAGACCATCGTAGGCATCCTGGCTTACTTCGGTGATAAAACCGAGAATTTTGGTAATAAAAACAATGTGGAAGCCCTGAAAGAGAAGCAAACCATTGACGAGGCTACTGGCCATTAAAGAAACATTATAGCAGGTGAATGGATCATCATCATCCTGATGAACCTGAAAAAAAACCGATACGGGCATAAACCCGCATCGGTTTTTTTATTTCATTTGTTTATTGTTCAAATCATCTTTTGGCGGGGCAACGGGGATAAATAAATTGAATCGCGTTCCTACACCCAATTCACTTTCGACGCTAATCGTTCCGTCATTACGCTCCATAAATTCCCTGCATACCACCAATCCAAGTCCTGTTCCTTTTTCGTTTAAAGTTCCTCGCGTAGACATGTTCTCTCCGCTAAATAACTTTTTCACAGTTTCTTCTTTGATACCAACCCCATTGTCATGAATCGTCAGCATCATCTGACCTTTTGTATAAACGGAGGATATATCGATCTCACAGCCCTCGTAACAGAATTTTATAGCATTGCTCAGTAAATTGCGCACCACAATCTGAATCATCAGCATATCTGCATATACCATAATTCCTGGAAACACATCCTGTATCATCTTCACATTTTTTGATTCAGCAGAAGGTAAATGGTAATTTACTTCATTGATGATCATACTCCTCAAATCGAAATACTCTTTATTCAGTCCGTATCCTTTTAATTGGCTTCTGGACCAGTGTAAAATATTTTCCAGCAGTTCTGTGGTGTATAAGATGTCCTTGTTTAAGGTCGGTGATAACATTTTAAACTCCTCAATCGTAATCTGATCATTAGAAATCATTTTGAGTACTTCGGAAAGATTCACCAAAGGGCCACGAAGGTCATGCGCAATGATAGAGAAAATCCGGTCTTTTAGCTGATTTAGCTTTTTAAGCTCTTCGGTTTGCTGCTGAGAGCGGAGTGCCTCCTGTTTAAAATGGGTCAGGTCCTGAAATTTAATCACGGTAGCCACATTGCTCAGCTGATTGTCGTCCAGGTAAATAATATCGGCCTCCAGGTCATGGACACCCAATGGGCTTTCCACACTGAGTTCTACCTTCCCTGATTGATGTTTCCTTAAAAATTCAAAGAAATTATCCTGTTCCGGAAACAGGGATTCAATGCTGGAACCAATGATTTTTTTACTGTTAGGTTCCTCAAGATATTTTCTTAAAGCCTGATTATAATCAATAATCCTGTACTGTTTATCAATCACGACAAAGCCATCCTGTATCAAGTCCAGCACCTTTTCTCTGGCCACAGGCAATACATCAAAAAGTTTGTACCGGTAAGCAGCGAGTGCCACAAAAGCGATGGTTCCTCCAAAAGCAAAAGGGGTAAGGTCTAGATTTTCGACAGGGCGGAAGCCAAAAACATAGGCGATATTAGTCACCCAGGGGATGAGCGCAGCAATGATAATGCTGTAATTCTGCCTTTTATAGATGGGATCAGCCTTGCGAAATGTGGCAATCAGCAGGTAACTGCCAATGCCCAGTAACAGATAAAAGTAAGCGGTAAATATTTTATACGAGATGCCAGGTTTGATGGAAACCATAGGAAATGGACCGCTGGTGTCCATGAAATAATTTTTATAATGCAGGTGATGAAGGTCATTGGTCCAAACCAGAAGGGTGGTAATTGAAGTGACGCTGACCAATAAAGACAAGTTCAAAGTTCGCTTATACCAGTACTCTTTTCCGGATAGTTTCAAGCAGAACAGCAGCCAGTAAAGTGGAACTGTAGTAATGCCGATATATTCAATGTCTATGAAAAATTTTGCTGTTTTTAAATCGCTGGTAGCGAGTTCAAATCCATATCCTAAAGACCAGATGGCATAAGACAGCATCACCAGGCCGAAAAGTCTAACTGCGCCATGGTCTTTGCGGTATGCATACCAGGATAAGAAAAGCGTGACCGCCCCAAAAAAGATCAAAAAATAAGAGTATGCATTAAATGTAAAATCCATCTAAATAGGTGATGATAAGGGATTCAGCTTTGAATTCTAACACGATTTCAAACTGGCGATTGTAAATATAAAATTACGTAATATACTGATGAATTAAAAATATTCTTAGTTTTACATATCAGTATAAAATCAACCTAACATTACATTATGAAAAAAATAATCTTATCTGCGTTATTCATCTGTTCGAGCATGATGGCGTTTAGTCAGATCTTACCTAGCTTTCAATTCGGATTAAAAGGTGGTGTCAATATGACCAAGTTCAGCACAGAAGGTACTTTTAAAAGTGAAAATAGAGCAGGATATTATGGTGGTATTTGGGCGCGTATTGGCGCAGCTGGAATTCACTTACAGCCGGAGATGTATATTTCAGGTAAAAACACAACTTTAAAAGATGCCAATGGCTTTGAGAATAAAGTAGATTTTACAAGTTTGGATATTCCTGTATTAGTAGGTACAAAAATCGGTGCAGCCGGAGTGGGAATTCGTTTAAACACTGGTCCAGTGGTTTCTTTTGTATTGAGCAAAGATCAATCCATTAAAGATGCTACTACTCAGGTATTCAAAGGAAACTTTAAAGATCAGAATTTTGCATGGCAGTTTGGTGCAGGACTGGATGTCAGTAAATTAGGAATCGACTTAAGATATGAACAAGGTTTGTCCAAAATTGGCAAAGATGATTACAGTAATGCAAAAAAACTAGGCTTATTCACGCTAGGACTGGCTTACCGTTTGTTCTAAAATACAATTTTTCAACAATTGTTGAAAAGGGCTGAACTTTAGGGTTTTGCCCTTTTTTTTGGCGCTAAAATTGATATTATGATTCTCCCTAACTTAAATAAGAAGACCATGAATATCAAAGAACTATTATTGAATGGAAAAGGCTTCTCAGAGCTGCTGAAACAATTCTCTATTGAAGCTGATGATGTCAAAATTCAGGATGAAGACGTGATCCTGTCTGACCAGATTTTGCGACACAAAGACATTGTAAGAGAAAGCATTTGTATTGAAGGTAAAAACAAGGAAGGCATTGTCAACCTATTTGGAACCCTCCATTATAACCTGCTGAATAAACTGGCCGTCTTTGAAATGCAGGGATTTGAGAAAATCGCCACAGCATAAAAACCTGGTTAAGTACCCTTCACTACTTCCTTTATTTCATAGTTGAATGCGCCCTTTATAGGGCGTATAGGACGGTTTTTGTCGTCACTCAGCACTTTTACATAACAAGCTCCGAAGTAAAAAATGAAGGAGGAATAGAAAACAAATAGCATGATCAGGACAATAGAGCCTGAAGTGCCATAAATGTTGCCAATGCCGCTCAGTGGCAGCATAATTCTAAGAATAGACTTTCCAATGGTAAAGAGAATCCCCGTAAGGATCCCGCCATGGATCGCAGATCTCCATCGTGGACGTCCATTGGTTAAGTACTTAAATAAGACCGAAAACCAGGTCGTCACAATGATAATAAATAAGATCTGGTTTAAAACCAATAGGAAAAATCTTCCAAAAGTTGGCGCAGCATTGTTCACATACGTGCCAATGATAGCCTGCATACTGTCTGTCATGATCCCGACAAAAAATAACAGTCCTGCCAGTAAAATGATCACAAATGAACGCGCCCGAAGCTTCATCTTGAAGTAGAACCCCATTTTCTCTTTAATCCCAATAGACCAGATTTGATCCATGGAGTTTTTGATCACTGCAAAAAGGGTCGTGGCTACAAATAAGAAAAATATAAAACTCAACACAGTTGCATACCATTGGTGGTCTACACCTCTGATATTTCGCAGCACCTGTTTAATTTGAGTCGTACTGCTGTCGTCCAATACAGTACCTAATCGTTCAAACAAAGTATTAGCCAGGGTTTTCCTGTCCGTGAAAAATCCAAATAAGCGGATTAAGATGATTAGAATAGGAGGTAAGGCGAAGTTGGCAAAAAAAGCAGTAGCCCCGGCAAGTCGCAGTGGATCATTCTTTTGGAATAATTTAAATGCCGCACTAAAGCGTGTAAAGAATAATGAAATGCTTCCGATGATGTTAATGTCCATTCCCCGCAGGTTGCCTTTATGGCCGAAATTAACTATTTTTTTCGTAAATCTCTGCCTGCTATCTGGTAAAAAAGCCAGCACTGTTTCCAGACTGGCTTTCGTTTTATGAATAATAATCTCAGTTTTTTATAAATTACCCCTCAGTTCCTGCTCCCTTTCCAAAGATTCGAATAAGGCTTTAAAATTGCCGGCACCAAAGGATTGTGCGCCTTTTCTTTGGATAATTTCAAAGAATAAAGTTGGTCGGTCTTCTACCGGTTTAGTGAAAATCTGTAACAGATAACCCTCCTCGTCGCAGTCTACCAGGATTCCCAGCTCTTTTAACTGTGCAATCTCCTCGTCAATCTGACCCACGCGGTTTGGCATCATGCTATAATAGGCTTCAGGGGGTGCACTTAAAAACTCAACCCCTCGAGCTTTTAAGTCCTTTACCGTAGACAAAATATCTTTTGTAGCTACCGCAATGTGCTGCACCCCTTCGCCTTCATAAAATTCTAAATATTCTTCAATCTGTGATTTCTTCTTTCCTTCTGCAGGCTCATTGATCGGGAATTTGGAAAAACCATTCCCATTGCTCATCACCTTGCTCATCAGTGCAGAATATTCAGTATTGATCTGCTTATCATCAAAGGATAAGATGTTCACAAATCCCATCACATCTTCATACCATTGTACCGTCTCATTCATTCTGTTCCAGCCCACATTGCCTACGCAATGGTCAATGTACAGTAATCCTGCTTCTTTAGGCGCATAATCGCTGCTCCAGACGCGGTAACCCGGCATGAATGTGCCGTTATAGTTTTTACGTTCCACAAACATGTGGATGGTTTCACCATAAGTATAAATCCCCGACATACGTACCTCTCCAGATTCATCGGTTAGCGTCACCGGTTCCAGGTATGGTTTTGCACCGCGTTTAGTCGTTTCTTCAAACGCGCTATAAGCATCATCCACCCATAAAGCCAATACTTTTACGCCATCACCGTGCTTTTTCACATGTTCTGCAATCGGACTTTCCGACTTCAAAGCAGTGGTCAGTACCAATCTGATCTTTCCCTGCTGTAGCACATAGGAAGCGCGGTCGCGTACACCTGTTTCTGGTCCTGCATAAGCCAGCGATTGAAAACCAAACGCTGTTTTATAGTAATGTGCAGCTTGTTTTGCATTGCCTACATAGAATTCTATGTAATCCGTTCCATTTATTGGAAGAAAATCCGGCGCTTTAGCGATCTTTTCTGCAAATGTTTGTGTACTCATGATTTTAATAATTTAAACTCTTTATCTGATTATACTAAGGTTTGTTTACTCTACGTTTTGCTGCCAGCTTTTGTAGTAATTCTCATCTTCAATACTGATGGCATCTTCCGTTAACATTAAAGGGCGGAAAGGATCAATCATGACGGCCAGTTCTTCTGTGCTTTCTTTACCGATCGATTTCTCTACTGTTCCCGGGTGTGGCCCATGAGGAATTCCACCTGGATGTAAGGTAATCTGACCTCTAACCACACTTTTTCTGCTCATAAAATCACCATCTACGTAATACAATACCTCATCACTATCCACATTACTGTGGTTATATGGAGCGGGAATAGAAAGCGGATGGTAGTCGTATTTTCTCGGAACAAAAGAACAGATCACGAAATTATGCCCTTCAAAAGTCTGATGTACTGGAGGCGGCTGATGTAATCGGCCTGTAATCGGTTCAAAATCATGGATAGAAAATGCCCATGGATAATGAAAACCATCCCAGCCTACAAAATCAAAAGGGTGGGTGCCATAAGTATAAGGATACATTAAGCCTTGTTTCTTGATCAGCACCTTAAAATCACCAAATTCATCGATGGTTTCCAGGTCTTGAGGACGCCTGATGTCACGCTCACAGTAGGGAGAATGCTCCATTAACTGCCCGTATTCATTTCTATAACGTTTTGGGGAGCGGATAGGACTGAAACTTTCGATGATAAAAAGCCTGTTTTTCTCGTCGTCAAATTCCATTTGGTAAATGGTACCTCGAGGGATGACCAGGTAATCGCCATAGGCAAAACGGATCTTTCCGAAGCCTGTTTTTAGCGTTCCGGTGCCCTCATGGATAAAGATCACTTCGTCTGCCTGACTATTCTTATAAAAATAGTCGGTCATAGATTTTCTTGGCGCTGCCAAAGAGATGTGTAAATCGCTGTTCACGAGTACAGGTTTCCTGCTTTTCAGGTAATCGTCTTCCGGTTTGATATTAAAACCAATCAGACTGGTATGACGCAGGTGCTTTTCGCGCGCAATCTTTGGCTCCACCGAGTAAGGCTCACCGAGCGATTTAACAATGGTTGGCGGGTGACAATGATAAACGAGTGAGTATAAGCTGGAAAACCCTTCAGTAGAAACAAGCTCCTCTGCATATAAATTGCCATCTGGCTTTCTAAAAACGGTATGACGTTTCGCAGGAATAGTTCCTAAGGTATGATAAATAGGCATAACAGTAGGTTAATTTGGTTAGAATTATATGTATATTAATAACAGTAAAACGTTGAAAACGTTTTATTCAAAAGCAAGGAATGCTAGTTGGAATATTGGGCGAAAATGAGCTTGGAAAGCATCGCATACCGGAAGGCAGCCAACGCTTGTTTGGCTACTTGATTTTGATATGTGAGTGGTAAGTTCATTTTGTTTACGGAGCTAAATTAAGTAATAATTATAGTAATCAACAAACAATCAGAACGATTATATGTAGATAAATTATATTTAACCACCGAAGCTGTATTTTTATATAGCTTTGAATAATTTGACAAAAAACTGAGCATATATGAAGCTGGTATCCTATAAAACAGAAGACAGAGAACACCTGGGTGTTTTTGTAAATGGACATATTTATAACCTGAATTCCTGCGACAAGCTGTTGCCAGATGAGATGAACGCTTTCCTGCAAGGTGGCGTAGATCTGATGGATCGTGCTAAAAAGGTAGATGCACAGATCAAATCCGGCGAAATCGAACCTAAAGAAGAAGCTTTCTTTGAGCTGCTAGCACCAGTACCTCACCCAACTTCCTGCAGAGACGGTTATGCTTTTCGCCAGCATGTAGCTGCCGCACGCAGAAACCGTAAGGTAGAGATGATTGCGGAGTTCGACCAGTATCCCATTTTCTATTTTACCAATCATAATGCCATTCAGGGGCCAGGCGATATTAAATGTATGCCTGATCATTTTGAAAAACTGGATTTTGAGCTGGAAGTGGCCATCGTTATCGGTACTAAAGGCCGCAACATTCCCGCCGCAGAAGCTGATGGCTATATCGCTGGTTATATGGTGATGAATGACATGAGTGCAAGGACCTTGCAAATGGAAGAAATGCTCCTCAATTTAGGCCCTGCAAAAGGAAAAGATTTCTCTACTGTAATTGGACCATGGCTGGTGACCCCAGATGAACTGGAAGAATATCTGACAGCAGCAAAGCCTGGTCATACTGGAAATGCCTATAACCTGGAAATGACCTGTACCGTTAATGGCCTGCAGGTATCTGCTGGAAATATGGCAGATATGGACTGGACATTTGCCGAAATCATTGAACGCTGCGCCTATGGTGTAGACCTATTGCCAGGAGATGTGATCGGTTCTGGAACCGTAGGCACAGGTTGCTTCCTGGAACTAAATGGTACCGGATTGTTAAATAACCCCGATTTTAAATCTCAATGGCTGCAGGAAGGTGACGTAGTGGAAATGGAAATCACCGGCCTTGGTCACCTGAGCAATAGCATTATAAAAGAAGACAGCAGCCTTTCTATTCTTGCTTTGAAAAAGAAATAAATTAGAAATCTCCGGTAAAATGTATAAACATAGGCTGCCGGAGATTTTTTATACCCTGCCGCCTATATATATCCAGGCTAAAACCTGCTAAAATTCATCCTTCCCTTTTTTAAACTACATTTAGACCCTAACTTTGACCTTAAACAAGCTCAAACCTCTATGCTGACTATTGATGTAACCAAACTTTCCCCTGTTCAATTACAAAACTACCTGCAATATGCCATTGCGCCCAGACCTATCTGTTTTGCAAGTACCATTGATGAGGAGGGAAACATCAACCTTAGTCCTTTTAGCTTTTTCAATATGTTCAGTACCAATCCACCTTTATGTATCTTCTCTCCATCGAGAAGGGTGAGGGATGGCAGTAACAAGCACACGCTGGAAAATGTATTGGAAGTGAAAGAATGTGTGATCAATATCGTCAACTATCCGATGGTACAGCAAATGAGTTTAGCGAGTACAGACTATGGGAAAGGTGTTAACGAGTTTGAAAAAGCAGGTTTTACGATGCTGCCTTCCGTACTGGTAAAGCCACCAAGAGTGGCAGAAGCGCCCGTACAAATGGAATGTATCGTTAAAGAAGTGATTCATTTGGGCGATCAGCCAGGCGCTGGTAACCTGATCCTGGCAGAAATAAAAATGATCCACATTCAGGAAAATATTTTAGATGCAGATGGAAAGATCGATCAGCACAAGATAGACCTGGTGGCCCGTTTAGGCGGTGATTGGTATTGCCGCGTGACCCCAGAAAGTTTGTTTAAAGTAGCTAAACCATTAACCACACTAGGTATCGGCGTAGATGCCTTACCGAAGGCTGTAAGGAATTCTTATGTACTTTCCGGGAATGACCTCGGGAGACTAGGAAATATTGAACAGCTCCCTTCTGCCGATGATATCGATGAAATGCAGCGCAATAGTCAGGTGAAAGAAGTATTAGATGCCACCATTGGTGACGCGGCAAATCGCGAGCGGGAACTTCATGAATTGGCGAAACAGTTCCTCAATGAAGGAAATGTCATGGATGCATTGAAAGTGGTGCTGTTATAAAATGCTCACTACTTTCATGAACCGTTTCTTATAGAAACCTTCGCTTAAGCTCGTAATCGTGACTCCTTTTGCACTTCCAGAAGAAGAGTGGATGAATTTAATCTCATCACCATCTACCTCGGAAATAATTCCTACATGGCCCACACGACGAACACGGCTATTGGTGCCGGTAAAGACGATGACGTCCCCAACCTGTGCATCAGCGAGCTTTTTATCGTGGCCTTTTGTGGCGAAATCTCGGGAAGAACGCGGTGCATTTACGCCAAAATTCTTAAACACATAGTTTACAAATCCGGAGCAGTCAAAACCTATTTTAGGATTGCTGGATGCATAACGGTAACGCGTACCAATCATAGACTTAGCAAAAGATAAAAGATTGCTCGGTTGAAATTTGCTGGCAGGAAGTGCCGGCAGGTGTTCCATTAGTTTGAAAACCACATCCTGATAAGGAATCGGTGACAGCCCCTGCGACTTTGCAGCAAAGGTACTCATGGAAAGAAATAGGACAATGATGATACTTTTCTTCATAGGGATTGGGCTAAAGATATATAAAAAATCTTTAGCCAAAAGTGATGTTGATAACTAATTGATTAAGGGGTGGTTACTGCGACAGGGATCACTTTTCCATTGAAAAACTTATGACCCGTCTTCGCAAAGTCAGCCACATATTTTCCCATTTCAAAGGCCATAACCGGCGATTGATAGCCCGGGAAAGCCTGTTCTAACATTTCTGTTTGTGCAGAACCTAAAGCCAGACAGTTCACTTTAATGCCGGTTTCTGCCAATTCAAAAGCCAGACATTCCGTTAAAGTATGTAAAGCAGATTTGCTGGAAGAATAAGCAGCAAGGCCAGGAAACTTTACGCTGCCCTGAAAACCACCCATACTGCCAATATTTACAATATGACTGCCTGCAGTCATCAAAGGCAGTAAATTCTGGATCATATTGAAATGACCCAATACATTGCTTTCAAACATCTGGTACAAATCCTCTTTACTGGTTTCCAGAAAAGGTTTATTGATCAGCGATCCTGCATTGTTGATTAAAATATCTACAGTACCCAGTCTTTCCTTCAAAAAGGGAAGCAACACGGCATAGTCGTCATTTACAATGTCAAACTCTACTGGAAGTAATACACAATCAGGATTGATGCTTCTGGCAATTTCCAATAGCTTTCGTAGCTTGTCGGCCGAACGGGCAATACATACAATTTTGTTTGCTTTGTAGTTGGAGAACTCTAAAGCAGCTTCAAAACCAATCCCACTGCTCGCACCTGTTAATACTATATTCATTTAATCTATTTTCTGTAAACAATGGCGCGCTGGTAACCCATCAGCGCCATTGCTAATTAATCTTCTTCTGTAATCAATTGGCTTACCGGATTTTCAATCACGTGTAAACCATCGGTAATTAATTTATGGTGATCCGGTTCATTTGCTGCTTTCAGCTCCAGATAAATACGCAGTTCTTTCTCCAGTTCAGGATCAAGATTCTTGTGGTAAAGAATCTCCAGAATCTCTAAAGAAGCCAGCCAATCGGAACGATGTTCTTTCTTTAAAGTTTCAAATAAAGCAACTACCCGTTCATAATTTCTTTTGTCTTCGCGAATGCTGCGAATTTCTTTATAAATCGCATGCAGCTGCTGTGTTTTCTCGTCATAGGTTACCTTATGCGTTACTTTATCACTGATATGGGTGATTTCTTCGTAAGCATCTTTATCGGCAGCACCATTAAATACGGAAACAATTTTCTCTCCGACAGCCATATCATAAGTGCCCCATTCCGGTTGGAAAAGTACGTTTCCATTGCCTTCTTTTACCGTACAGTCTTCAAATACCATCAGGATGTTTTTACCATTGTGCTGTACAATTTCTTTTAGTAAACCGTTCAGGTGAATGCCGCCATCAAAATTCAATTCTGCTCTGCTGCCTTCAGTAATCCCTTGTTCTGCCAGTTCTGACAAGCTCAGGTCTTCCAGGATTAAGCCATTTAAGCGGCCAACAGGGGAGGAGAAGCCATCTTTATGGTAAAACTTACCATGACCTTCCAATTGTTTCGAATCTACCGCTAACGCAGAAGGTCCCGTTGTTTTAATGAAAGTTAACTCATCAGCAGCATTTAAACCCATATCCGTAAAGATACCGGTTACCTGTAGTCCAGAGCTGTAAACTGCTGTTGCCGGGTTTTTACACTCAATTGCTTTGACGATACTTTCCGTACCTCCGCGTCTGAATGCCATCGTATCAGCAAACTGCTCCAAAACATCGATCAGGTTTTGGAAGTTCTCCGTTACAAAAAGCTGTGGCTGCGGTTTGGTAATGTCGTACGAGTAATTGATCGTATCAATATTGTACCAGATTTTCTTCACTTCTTCTTTCATACAGCTGGAACTTTCGCCAATTGAAGAAAGTAAACCTGCGCCGTATATTTTCGGGTTTTCCAAGGTACCGATCAAGCCGTACTCAACAGTCCACCAGTGTAAACGACCCAATAAAGCCATTTCTGAAGGTTCTCCCATATTTTCGGCAACCACCTGCAGATGTTTTTCTGCCTTGGCAATTTCCTGTTCCGGCGTATTTGCCGACTCTTTTAAAATACTCAGGTTGCGAATCGCTTCATAAAGCTCAAAATCTTTCGAAGAAAACATGGCTTTCGCGCCAATAGAGCCAAAATAGCTCAGGTAATTGTTGTAATCGGTATCCGCAATAATTGGGGCATGCCCTGCCGACTCATGGATGATATCCGGAGCTGGCGTATATTCAATATGGTTAATCTGACGTATATCTGCTGCAATCACCAATACCCGGTAAGCCTGGTATTCCATGAAAGCGGCAGGAGGGATAAAGCCATCTACAGTCACAGCACCCCAGCCAATTTTGCCAAGGTTATCGTTCATGGTCTGCAAATTCGGGATGTGTTCAATACTCAAACCCGCGCGCTGTAAACCTTTGATATAAGGATAATAGGCCACTTGTTTCAGATAACTGTAGTTTTGACGCATCACATAGCGCCAAACTGCCTGGTCAATTGGCGTATATTTTTCATAATGCTGCTCTACAATAAATTGCCTTAAATGCTTAGGAAGCTTAGCTACTCGTGGATTGTTAAAGTCATTAAAATCACTCATTACCTATATGGTTTATATGAAGGCCAATATAAGAAAATCTATTTCTTCTCCTAAACAAAACCGGGCTTGATTTATGAAAAATAACGGAACTAAGACATAAAGCAGGTCATGCTCCCCTTATTTCTTCACTTTAAATGAGAAGTGCTTTTGTGAGAAATAACTAAAAATAGCGAGTAAAAAGGAAATGATCACCTTGGAAACTGTAGGATAAAAACCAAAGGACTCAATCAGGACTTTTAATAAAGCATAGCTGATCAGAATATTGGTGGCAACTACTGAGCCATACCTGAACAATTGAATCCTGCCTTTTAAGGTGGATTTCGTGAAAACCAGGTATTTATTCAGTGTAAAACCGATGATAAAAGTAATTACCGTCTCTATGGCAAATGCGGCAATAGGGGCGGTAATGAGCTTTGGCAGGAAAGGAAGATCCAGCTGAACATCCTGCTGTTTTAAGATCCAGTTATAGACGATATAGTAAATCACAATACCCGCTGCGGTGGTGCTGCCCCCGGAAGCGATGTACCTGAATGTATGCAAGGAAATGTATTTGGAAAAAGGAGGATAGAAAAAGTCTATGAGCTTTAACAAAGCTTTGCGCATACTTACTATTTATAGGTTAACTGGTTTGCGATCATTCTGTTGTTATACTGTTGTCTGAAGGCTTTTAACTTCTTTTCCATGGCTGCGGCAACCTCCGGTTCTTCTGCTAAAATGTTGTGCTGAGTCAAACGGTCTTTTCTTAAATTATACAGCGCAATGTTGTCTTTACCATCATTTACCAGGTAATAATCACCCATGTAAAAGTTAAAAGAACCGTCATTATTGCTCACTACAAAGTTATCAGTTTTCTGATCAAAAGCATCAAAGCCGAAAGAGAAGTAGGGTTTGTCGTAGTGCAGGTAATTCAATACCGTAGGCATAATGTCCATCTGCTGTACCAATTTATCCGACATTCCTTTTAAAGCGCCATCCGGGCGATAAAAAATGATGGGAATGGAATAATATCCGGTGGTATTCTGGTATTCCGGGTGATAAGATACTGTCGCATGATCAGCACAAAGCACAAATAACGTGTTTTTGAACCATGGCATCGTTGATGCGGTTTTAAAGAAATTACGCAAAGCCATATCGGTATAGCCTAGCGGTTCCTGCACTGGAAGCGGTCCTTTCGGGAATTTACCTATATACTCTTCCGGAACACGGAAAGGGTGGTGAGAAGATAAAGTAAAGACACTCGCAAAGAAAGGCTGCTTTAAGGTATTGAGTGTTTTCGCAGTAAATTGTAAAAATGGATCATCCCAAATGCCCCAGGTGCCATCAGAATCACCGGTTTTCTGGTATTCATTCTGACCGAAATATTTCTTTACCCCGGCAAGATGAGTATAAGAAGAGAAGCCCATAGAGCCATTCGGTGCCCCATGGAAAAAGGCCGTTTCATAACCTTCATCGCCTAGTATTTTGGCAATACTGGTGGTTTTATTACTCGAATAAATAGACAATACGAAAGGTTCATTGATGGTCGGGATTCCGGTAATCACAGAAGGAAGGGCGTCAATAGACTTTCTGCCGTTCGCATAGCTGTGTTTAAAAGTATAACTCTCGCCCACAAGAGAATCCAGAAATGGGGTGTATCCTTTGTATTTACCACCATCAAGGTCTTTGTTCAGACTGCCGATGTGTTCTTTTCCCAGACTTTCCACGATGATCACCATCACGTTTAATTTCTTAAAGTTCCCGGTATCTTTAGGTAGGTGAATCGGATTGTATATCGAGTTTAACGTTTGTTCGTCGTAATAATTCAGTGGTTTCAGCTTGGAAGCTTTTAAGGTTCTGAAGATGGCAAAAGGCGTATTCAGGACCAGACTCATCTGATCCGGGGTATCTACAAATTCACCGGCGTTACTTAAAGTAATCGGTCTGGTACCAAATCCCCATCCGCCACGAACACCTGTGATGCACAATACGGCGATCATAAATAATAGTACCGTATGTAAAACATAGACTGGCCAGGTAAAACGTACCGTTTTTTTTACCTTTACGAGTTCATATAATTTGATGAACAGCCACACTAAAACGGCTAGGATCAGTAATAAATACCAATAGTCTTTTAGGAAATCACCGAAGAGTTTCAGCTTGTTTTGCTCATTGCTGAATTGATTGAAAACCGTGGCAGTGGTTCTTTTGAGCGTAAACTTATAATAGACAAAATCAATGAGGTTGGCTACAATCCCTAAGCTGTTGGTGATGATGAACCACCATTTGAAAAATTTTTGATACCCCTCGTTATAGCGAAAAGGAAAAGGAATCAAATGCGCAAGGAGGTAAATAGAGTTGATATATATTAAAGCGGAAACATCAAATTTTAGTCCACCCCAAAGGATGTACAGGTACTTAGGTAGGGTGATATTTTGGAAGAGGTCCTGATTGAAAAGGTAAAATCCGATTCTACATAACGTATATAGCATCAGTAAGATCAGAAATCGATAGGCCAGCACCAGATAGAGGTTAAGGCCTGTAGTGTCTTTTATTTTCAAAGTTTTGAATATTTGTTCCAAAGCTAAGTATTGATAATGATTTATTAATGTTAAATTAATCAAAAGGGCTATCTCCTGATGGAAGACAGCCCTTTTTGACCATTGCTATTTCTCTATAATATCATGCTCTAGGAGAAATAGATATCTTTAAAGTTCAACGTTTTCGTCGTGTCGATTCTTCTGTTGAAACGTTCTGGTTTAATCTCATTTAAGGTGTCAAAACCGCAAGCTTCCATCAGCTCAATTGTGGCATGAACGGTGTTTTTATGGAAGTTGGCGACACGATGTTTTTTATCGGTTACGTCAATTCCTTTAAATAAACTTTTATCCTGTGTAGCGATACCTACAGGGCATTTGCCACTGTCGCATTTTAAGGCCTGAATACAACCCAGGGCCATCATCATTCCTCTGGCACTGTAACAAGCATCCGCACCCAAGGCCACTACACGCATAATGTCGAAACCGGTGATGATCTTTCCTGAAGCCAGGATTTTAATGTCTTTTCTTAATCCGTATTTTTTCAGGGTGATGTTTACAAAGGCAAGTGCATCCAATAGAGGCATCCCTACGTAATCTGTATATTCAAGCGGCGCTGCACCTGTTCCACCTTCTGCACCGTCAATGGTAATGAAATCCGGAGAGATTTTAGTGGCGATCATCGCTTCACAGATGTCGATAAATTCCTCTTTACTACCGATACACAATTTAAAACCAATCGGTTTACCACCTGAAAGTTCACGCATCTGCTGGATAAACAGCATTAATCCATTGGCGTCAGAGAAAGTGCTGTGTGCTGGCGGCGAAAGAATTGTTGTTCCTGCTACCACATTTCTGATTTCCGCAATCTCCGGAGTATTTTTGGCTGCTGGTAAAATACCACCATGACCAGGTTTTGCCCCCTGAGACAATTTAAGCTCTATCATTTTCACGTATTCTCTTTTCGAGTTCTTTTGAAACAAAGCGGCATCAAATTTACCTTCCGCATCTCTACAGCCGAAATAACCTGTTCCTACCTGCCAGATCAGGTCACCACCACCTTTTACGTGGTAAGGACTGATTCCTCCTTCGCCGGTATTGTGGGCAAACTTATTCAGGTTGGCACCGTTGCTCAGCGATTGAATCGCCGTTTTACTCAATGCACCAAAACTCATCGCCCCGATATTCAGGATACTTAAGTCGTAAGGCTGCGTACAAACGGAACCCCCAACTTTTACCCTCAGGTCCATATTGGAAATCTTTTTAGGGTAAATACTGTGTGATACCCATTCATAACCTTCCTCATAAGGGTCTACCTGCATCCCGAAAGCTACAGTTTCACGCTCATTTTTTGCCCTTTGGTAAACAATAGAGCGCTGGCGACGGTTGAAAGGTTTTCCATCCAATTCCGACTCAAAGAAATATTGACGCATTTCCGGTCTGATGGATTCGAAGAAATAACGTAAACGCCCAATTACCGGATAATTCCGAAGCACAGCATGCTTAGACTGAAAACGGTCGTAGGCCAGGGCCGTGATCAGGATAACGGGCAACGCAATTAATAAATGGAAAGCGGATTTTTGATAAAACGCATTCACGATTAAAGCGATAATGCCTAATAAGGCGATCCAAAGAAATACTGTTCCAAGTATGGAACGAAATCCTTTTTGTTTCATAAGGTGGTGATAAATAAAAGTAGATGAACATCTCGAAAGGAATAATGATTTTTGAATCTTATGCCTTCAAAATGAGTTTAAAAAATAATTTTTCGAATAGAAGAGGCCCCTGAATCGAGAATCTTATGGAGAAGGACTCGGGGCTAAGAGAATAAAATCTCTGGAGGTACTCTGGAAAACAAAGCCAAAGGCGTAGTTCTCCCGCTCATATCGCGCGAAGCGCCTATATGCGGTGTTATACTTATCCTCAGTCGTTTTCATTGGCGCAAATCTCGGCACCTTTTTGCGCAATTCAAAGGATTTCGACGTTATTTAATTGTAAATATTAATCTGGAAGGGATACAAAGTCGATCACTGCACAATAACGGTAACGCGGATGAGGTTGAATGCTCAGTCCAACGGTGTTCAGCTCAGAGGAAGTATTGAGGATGAGTTTTCGGTGTCCAAGGTTGGGTACGCCCTTATCTAACAGCAACATACAGATGTTTTCCAGACCTGAATTGAAGCCGAAAGCAATACATTCTCCATTGGATTTTTTAGGGTATACGGTACTGATCCGCTGATTTAATGTGCGTCCATCTTTAGAAGTATGTCCGGCATAATTGTTTCTGTTTAAGTCTTTTGCATGAGCTTTGGCGATGTTTGTCAGTGCCTGATCGGGCCAAAACACGGGTAAATTCTTAATTTCCTGCAAGTCTCTGCGCAAACTGCGGTAATAACTGTCATTTCTATTCACTTTTAATTCCGCATAATTCCCGTATTGCTGCATCCTGGTATTGTAAGCATCTACAAAATCCTGGAAGTAGGTGTCAAAAAATCTGGCGCCATCCATTCTGACTAGGTTCATGTAAATCACCATGTCTTTCTCTTCCGCAGTCAGGTAGCTGGCATTGCCCGCTGTATTGGCCATTTTTAGTTCTTCTCTGGTCCAGCTGTCATCCGGCGACTGTGCTTTTAATGCAGGACTAAATGAGGTAAATGGGAGGGTTAATAGGAGCGCAAGGGCAAAAATCTTCATCTTATCTTTCTTTATTCAAGGACCTATGCTCATTCAATAGTTCCGTTTTGCTGCATTAACGCAAAACACAGGCCATTTGATATGAACCTCCAGGTTTTTCTGCTGAAATCGATCTTATTGTGGAATATGATTTAGGGCCTTTTTTAACTAAGACTTAACAAAGGAAGGTAGGTGATTTTTCCTTGAAAACCTGGTGATCTTCTTTTGTCTTTGTCTTGCCATTGTTTTCCTCAGCTAAAACTAAAGCAAAGCAAGAACAAAACAATAGCAAAGCAATAGCAAAACAGATAGCGTCGACAAGGTGCTGAAATCTGTTCCATTCTCGGCTGAAAAAGGAACAGATTTTTAGAGAAACTATGGAAAACTTTCAAATTATTCTGGAGAATTATCTGTTTTCTAGTATAAACGAAGGAAATTATTGTTTCTTGCTTAAGATTCAATATTTCATAAATATATATTGCATATAGCTAATTACCCTTCCAAAAAACTGATGATTTCTAAATCCCTGGCAAAAGAGATGGGCTGGAAAAACAAAAAGAGCGGTCTTTTCAGACCACTCTTTTTGTAGTGATGTATTTAGGAATACCTGATTAATTTTCTTAGAATTTATAGCTTAATGTGGCTACAAATTGTCTTGGAGGAATTGGATTCACACTATAGTTCTCATGAACGAAATAGTTCAACTCATTCGTGATGTTCGCGATTTTAGTCAATAAGGAAAGTTTTTTCCATTGGTAACCTGCAGAAAGGTCAAATGTGGTGAAAGCTTCCAACGGGATAATTCCTGTCGAAGTTCCCGATTTATTGGTGTTTCTTCCACCATTACGGTCACCTGTGTAATAAGCAGATGCGCCTAATTTCAACCCTTTAAGGCTGCCATTTTGCAAAGTATAGAAAAGGGAGCCATTGGCTGTGTTTTTAGTGGTACCGACTAAACGTTCACCTTCAACTATACCTCCTGGAACCACTACTAGCTTATTCGTTTTAGGGTCTATGTATTCCGATTGTTCACGAGTGTGGGTATAGCGCATATAGTTGTAACTATAACCTGCAAGGAAACTTAGTCCCTCTACAATTGTTCCGGTAACGTCCAGTTCAATACCATCGCTAGCAGTTTTACCAGTAAACTCTTTTAAATTGGTATCCCCATTTACACTGCCATCAGGTTTAAATTCCGCAGTTTGTGCAAACTTACTGTTGATAATTCTATATACAGTTACGTTGGCTGTTAGTCTGCCACCAAGAAAATCATTTTTAACCCCTGCCTCATACTGATCAATAATTGAAGGATCCATAGGTGCATTTGTAGCGATGTTTAGCCCTGCATTTGAAGTGAAGTTATTTGCATAACTCACATAAAATGAAGTGGTTTTGAAAGGTTCGTAAATGAAACCTAATTTAGGAGAGAAAGCACTTTCAGTCTTTGTTTTTTCAATACCATTAGCAACAAGAGTTTGTATTCCTGTGTCATAGGTAAATGCTTTTGATCTTGGTGTTCTTTGGTAAGTGTAACGAAGTCCAGCCAATACTTTAAACTGATTTGTTAAGGCAATTAAGTCCTGAACAAAACCACCCATTCTATAAATTGGAGTTTTAGTATCGGAAATCACCGATGTTTCGGGCATATTAAAGTTAGAAGGGATATTAAAGCTAGAAGGGTCCAGGATATTTACCGTATCATAATATTTCGCCCCTTTCGCATCTTTCAACAAGTTAGGATCAGAAAAACCATAAGCTTTAGTAATTGACTGATCAGCATCAGCTCCTACTAATAAAGTATGTGCGATACCAGCAGTTTTAAAAGCACCAGACAAGTTGATTTGTTGGTTATAAGTTCCTTCATCTGTTTTAGAACGAGTCAATGCACGGTTCCATGAACCATCTGCTAAGGCAGCCGGACGTTCAGAAGAGAAATAATTTCTGGTATAAGATTGAAGAGAAGCCACTACATTTAATTTCCAGTTGTCGTTAAACTTATGGGTAATGTTGGCTTGCGCAGTAGTAGTATTGGTTTTATTGTATGCCCAGCTGGTATTTAAAAACATATTTCTGCTGATGTTTGCAGGCAATTGGTTACCAACGGTTCCTACACCAAAATCTGGTGTGAAATCACTTTTCAGGTAATCTCCCTGCAGTAAAATTTCAGTTTTGTCGCTCAATTTGTACAATAGTGAAGGGTTCACATAGACTCTGTTAGAAGTTACATGATCTCTGTAACTGCCGGCATCTTCATAGGTGCCAATTACTCGGAAAGCAAGATCTTTGGTAATTGGACCATAAATATCAGCCGTAGGCTTGTATAAATCATAGCTGCCAGCACGCATGGAAACTTCACCACCATAGTTGAACTGTGGTTTTTTAGTCACCATATTCACTACCGCACCACCAGAAACACCACCATACAGTAAAGCAGCACTACCTTTTAAAACTTCAACAGATTCTAATGTACTGGTTTCCGGCATTCCACCAGTAGTGGTACGGGCGCCATTTTTGAACACATTATTAGTACCTAAAGCATAACCACGTGCGTAAAAAGTTTCACCACTTACACCACCACGATTGGCACCAAAAGCAACACCATTTACGTTTTTCAACACATCGCTTAGTCTGCTTGCTTGTTGGTCAGTAATGGTTTGGCTATTGATAATTTGTACTGACTGAGGAAGGTCTCTTACAGGAATGGATACTTTGCCCACACTCACTGGTTTTAGGTTCGGACTCACATTAGCCGCGATGATAACTTCATTCAGCTCCGAAGAGGTTTCGTTAAGTGTGAAGTATAGTTTAGTGTCCTGACCTTCAATTACAGTTGCGGTTTGGGTTTGTACTTCTAAACCGATATAAGAGGTTTTTACTGTGTATTTTCCAGATTTCAGGTGGTTAAAGATAAATGTACCGTCTTCTTTAGTTAAAGATTTTCTGTTGTTTTCTACAATCTGCACATTCACATAGGCAGCTGGTTTACCATCACTTGTACTTACTTTTCCACTGATCGTACCTCTTACTGGTGCTGAAGCCAGCTGAGCAAAAGTGGTATTGGTTAATGAAATAAGCAGCGCGAGGCTGAATAATATGTAAAGTTTCTTCATAGGGTTTATTTAGATTAATTCTAATTGGCCGCAAATGTAAGTGCTGCTTAGGAGAACTGCAAATTTATTTAGAATTAAAATAAATAAGGTGATTTTAGCTCATAGCTGAAGGATAGCTAACCTATTACAGCAGCTGGAACAAAAAAAGAATCGCATCCGCAGGACTGCGAATGCGATAAATAAAAAATATTTTCAGTCGGGTATAATAAACTGAATAGACAAGCGTCTATATATATGAGAGCGTTAATTTAAACGGGGAGGTTTCGGAGGAAACTTCCCCGTTTTACTTTTAAAGCTTATTTTAAACACCACACATGGTAAGTGCCATCTTTCATTTCAGAGCCTTCCACTACCTTTTCAAAACCAGGGAATTTCGTTCCCCATTCCTGTAGGCTGCGGATATAGCTTAACCAAGGACCGTCTGCAGGGCCGAAGCTTTCACCTGGCATAATGATTGGAATTCCTGGAGGATATGGAATCACGCCTACTGCAGAAGTTCTGCCAGCCAATTTATCCAACGGTAATAATTCTACATCACCCGACATTAGTTTTTGGAAACCAACTCTTGGCGTGGTCACTGGTGTTGGAAGCTGACTAAATGCCGCGGTTTGCCATTTATCCATATTGCTTTCTCTCATATTATGGAACATTTCATCAGCAAGGTCTTTTAATCCCATTTTTCCATAACGGTCAGGATAGTTGGCAGGAAGGTCAGGAATCGTTGCTGTTAATGGCGTGTTATCATCATAATGTCTTTTGAACTCTAAAAGAGCATTGATCAATGTACCCCATTTCCCCTTAGTATTTCCTACAGAGAACAGGCAAAGTACCATGAAATCTGTAGTCCTGGAAGGGATAATACCTTTGGCATATAAGAACGAAGAAACTACTGCTGCGGGGATTCCCCAGGCACTCAATTTACCGTTATCTTCCATTCCCGGGCATAAAATCCCCGCTTTAATCGGATCCAGCATACACCAGTTTTCGGTCATCTGGTCGAAACCATGCCAGGCATCACCAGGTTTCAATACCCAGCAATTCGAATCATGGCTCAGCAATTCCTTCGGCGCATCGGCAAAATCTATTTGCTTTCCAGTTTCCGGATTGGTTACTGTTGGCGCATTCCATGAACCAAAGAACCAGTCTTTTTTCTGATGGAAAGCGCGTTGGGTACGGGCCAATGCCTGGCGGAAATCTACGGCCTCATCAATCACTTCCTGTGTCAGGATTTCTCCCTGAGGACCATCCATCATCGCTGCACCAATTTCATTAGAAGCGATAATCGCGTACAATGGAGAAGTGGTAGACTGTAAAAGGTAAGATTCATTAAATCGACTGTGTTCAATTGGCTTCCTGCCATTCCGTACATGGATGTAAGAAGACTGCGACAGTGCCGCCAGCAATTTATGTGTAGAGTGTGTTACAAATATGGTTGGCGCATCTTTTGGATGGTCTTCCGCTTTGCCGCGCAAGCCGTAACGATCTTTGTATAATGGGTTGAAACGGGCATAAGCATACCAGGCCTCATCCAGATGGATCTGGTCTACGGTTGGTGCCAGTAAGCTTTCCAGCTCCTTAGAATTGTAACACATGCCGTCGTAAGTACTGTTCGTCACTACCGCATAAACTGGTTTATCCTGTGTCGCATGACTTTTTAGTGCATGATTGTTTATTTTCGACTGGATCACTTCCGGAGAAAATTCTTTCGCCGGGATTGGGCCGATAATACCAAAACGGTTGCGGGTAGGGATAAAGAAGACTGGAATCGCACTCGTCATGGTCAAGGACTGCTCTATGGATTTATGGCAATTTCGATCGCATAAAGCATACTGGCCATCTGCAACTGCAGCGATAAATACTGCTCTGTTGGAACCTGAAGTTCCATTCAGCATATTATAACTTAAATGCGATCCAAATACTTTTGCGACATAGGCTTCCGATTCTTTTACAGGCCCTTCATGGTCTAACAGAGAACCTAGTGGCGTTCTTTCAATCCCAGTATCCGTACGGAAAAGGTTTTCTCCAAAGAAATCAAAAAACACTCTTCCTACCGGGGATTTGGTAAAGGCAATTCCACCCTGGTGTCCAGGAGCAGCCCAGGAATACTCTGCCGAATTCTCTGTATAATTGATTAAAGCTTTTGTAAATGGAGGTAATAAGTTTTCAAAATAATGATGAATCGCAATCTCAATTCTTCCACCAAGGAAGGAAGCAGTGTCTTCCAGCATCCATATAAATTCATTGGCCAGGCTCATGGCTTCTATAGTGAATGAGTTCTGGTCGCCTTTCTCTGCAATTAAGAATACGGGAACGGAAGCATTTCTTTTTCTAATCTCCAGTAATAATGCGGTGCCTTGCTGATGGGTAGCCTCATCATTATTACCCAAAGTCCAGTCGAGCAATACACAGCTGATTGCCGCATCAGAGATGATCACCGATAAGGCATCGTCGTAGGAAATGGCCTCAATGACTTCAAAATTCCGGTCTTGCAATTCATTTACCAATGCTCTGACCGCTCTTCCATTGGCTGTATTTTGAATAAGAAGTTCATCATCGATGATCAGAACTTTTCTTTTGTTGAGTTTATTGATACGTTGAATCATAGGTTTATTTATTTAATTAGAATCAAGTGGATAAGCGCCTTTATGGGTACGGTTATAATTAAAAGCATATAATGCAGTAGTAATCAGTACAGAAACGAACGCGCCCAATACAGTAGTAGAATCGGAACTCACCACAGACCAGATGCAGTAGATAAAGGCAAGGCCGATAATGACGATGTAAGCATTTCGTTTTTCACCCAGGTTTCCATGACCGATGAGCATCAATGCTGCACAGGTATAGATATAAGGAATCACGGTAAAGATCACAGTGATCGAAGAAACTATACCAAATTGTTTGGCCGCATTTGGTGAAATGGTGGTCAGCTGCAACACGGTCATCAGCACACCCACAATGATTAATCCGGTTACCGGAATCCCATCTTTATTTACTTTAGCAAATATCTTAGGGAATAAACCATCATCAGCCGCTGCTTTTGCCGTTTGTCCGGCAACCAATGTCCAGCCACCAACTGATCCTAAGCAGCCCAACATCGCACAAAAGGCAACTACTGCACCAGCAGTTTTACCTAAGGCCATCGCTACTGCATCGCCGAAAGGAGAAGAAGAAACCTGTAATTCCGCATTTGGAATCATTCCCATAATAGCGGTACTGGATAATATATAGGAAACCGCAGCAATTAATACTCCGCCAACGGTAGCAATAGGTACATTCTTTTTAGGGTTTTCAACGACTCCTGCAACAACAGAGGCAGTTTCTACGCCGATAAATGCCCATAAAGTAATATTTAGAACACTTTGTACGGCACTAAGAGAATCTTTTCCACTCACATTCCAGGCTTCCATATAGGTGCTGCTCTTAAACCAGAACCAACCGAATACGGCTACACCGATGATTGGGATCAAAGCTAAAACAGTCGTAAATGCCTGTACTTTGGTCATCAATCGCGGTCCGGAGATATTGATCAGGACAAATGCCCATAGGATGCCAATGGAGCAGATGGTTGCAGGAATCGGTTCTTTTAAGAAGGGAAAGAAGTAACTGAGGTACCCTACACCGACCACTACGATCGCGATGTTACCTACCCAGGCCGCTACCCAGTACAGCATATTGGTCTGGTAACCTAAAAAAGGACCAAAAGCCCTTCTTGCATACGCATAAGAACCACCCGGACTACGGTCTATCGAAGAGATCTTCGCATATACTATAGATAAGGCAATCGCACCAACAATGGTGACCAGCCAGCCGTAAATGGCAATTCCGCCCGTAGCCGCCAGATTCGCAGGGAGCAGGAATACCCCGGAGCCCATAATGTTTCCCGCAACCATCAGCATTACAGGGATTAAACCAACTTTCTTATTGTTTTCTGCCATAATATTTAAGGATTAGATAGACCTTAAAACAAAGCTATTGATACACTTCAAAAAAGAGTAGGAAGGACGAGCGCAATGCGTTTCACTTTAGAATGTGGAACATACTGGAGCAGATACAGGTATGGCTTTTATGTATTTTGAGGAATTAATTATATTATGGCGCTGACTGAAAACCGATTAATTAAGCTATCTATTTATCTCACAGGTGTTTTTGCTTTGTTGAGCATCTGTTTTGGCTTGTTCACAGATGCCAAGGCCATCATTTTTGACGGCCTTTTCAGCCTGATTGGGATGGTGCTGTCCATTGCCTCCATATTTGCACTGCAGTTTATCCGAAAACCCGAAGATCAGGTATTTCCCTATGGAAGGGCACATTTTGAGCCCTTTATTATTTTGATTCAATGCCTGGTGATCATTTTCCTTTGTCTCTATTCATTAATCACTGCAACATTGGATTTTATGCATGGCGGCAGAATCGTAGACTTGGATGTGGCCATTGGTTTCTTGATTTTTTCTGCATTAGGTTCTTTAGTGATCTGGGTGTATTTCAAGAGAAAAGCAAGGAAAGTGTCTTCTGAGTTTGTCAGGATTGAAGCCTTGGAATGGCAGCTGGGTGCTTTTTTAAGTGTGGCTATTCTGGTAGGTATGGTGATCGCTTTTGTTCTGGACCGACTCGGTTTCCATGCGGTTGTGCCTTATATCGATCCCACACTGGTGATTCTGGCTTCTCTTATTTTTCTCATTGAACCAATCAAAACAGGGATTAGAAATCTGAAAGAATTGCTGCTGTTCGCCCCTGACGATGAGGTAGAAAGGACTACTAAAGCATTGGTAGAGGAGATTGTGAGCTCAAAAAACTTTCTGGAGGTGAAAAGCCATATCGCTAAAACCGGGAAGTACCACCTGATAGAAATTGATTTTCTTTTGCCAGAGGGCTATCCGCTCCGTTCAGTAGATGAGCTGGATCTGATCCGGGCAGAAGTATATGATGGCATTAAAAATAAAAATAACAACCTATGGCTCACCATTTCTTTTACCGCACAAAGAAAATGGATGCTATAAGAATAGGCAAGGTTGCCATGAGATAATAATACTATATATAATATAACATACGATCAAATTATGCTTTTGAAACAGACACTTACTTTTTTACTTCTTCAGATGGTGGTGATGACCGTTTTTGCCCAAAAGGATTCCCTGACACGGAAACGCCTCGATAGCCTGGAGACCCGCTTAAATTACCTTGATATCCGATTAAAGAAAAATGCTTCGCCACCGAGAACACAAACCAGAAGTGCAGTAGAATCCGGGAGATATACAGGGGTGGTGATGGCCGATGATGAAAGTGTAGCACTGCAGATTGGTGGTTTTATACAGACGGATGCGATTCATGATTTTCACAATAACAACAGTCCTTTAGGCTTTTTATCTTCAGGAATAGAGATTCCCAATGCTAAAAAAAGCAATACTACTTATAGTGTTGCCGCCAGTCGTTTTAACCTAAGTGGACAGATTCCAATTGAAGGAAAGGGATTAAAAACAGTGCTGGAGTTCGATCTTTTCAATAGTTCCTTTAGTCCGAATTTGAGAATGGCCTATGCCGAATACGGGAAGGTGCTGGTTGGAATGTACTGGTCTAACTTTATGGATGTAGATGCTTATCCAAATACCCTGGATTATAATGGGCCCAATTCCATGACTTTCGGCAGGCAGGTGCAGTTCAGGGTAACCTTGCCAGTCAGCAAAACTACGGATGTAGTCTTGGCGCTGGAAGATCCGGAGAGTTTTTTGACGCTTCCTGATGAGTCTGGTTTTAAAGCACTAAAGCAAGTTCCTGATGTGACTGCCAGTATTCAGTACAGTAAAAACGGGAGTCACCTGCGTTTTGCCTCAGTACTGCACCCAATTGTTTACCAAAATACGCTGCAGGAAAGAGAAAGTAAGGTCGGTTATGGCTTCACTGCCAGCGGTGTTTTGCAGCAGCCTGGAAATAAGGATAATTTCGTGTTTCAGGCCAGTTATGGTAAGGGAATCAGCAAATACATTAACGACATTGGGCCGGATAATTACGATGGCGTCTATAATCATGCTAGTTCCAGCCTGGAAATTCTGGGTGTTTGGGGACTTTCTGCTTCTTATGACCACTGGTGGTCGGATAAATTCAGTTCTACTGCTGGCTGGGGTTATTTGAACCTTGAGAATGATGGAGTGCTTGCAGATCAGAGCTTTAAGTCCTCAAATTATGGTGTGCTAAACCTGATTTACTACCCTAATAGCTTTATCAAAGGGGGCATAGAGTATCTATATGGCACCAGAAAGAATGTAAACGGCGATTCTGCCAATAATAGTCGCATTCAGCTCAGTTTGCAATTTAGATTTTAGTTATTCTTTCCGGGAGTTGTGTGTTAAGAAATTAAATGTTTCAACGCTTTTGTCTTCATAAAAGTTGAATGACTTTACATAGAATTATTCTGATAATAATCCTCTATTTAGGTAATTATTTATTTTAAAATAAATAAAACCTTTTGCCCTTAATAATGTACTATAATAAACCCGGATCTCTTAAAAAGGGATTTTTGGCTCTAGTTTTAGAGATATAGGTTGTGAAATAATTAATTGCTTAGCGGAAAAAACTTACAAAATCCATTACCTATGGAAAAACATACTCCTCATGCTAACAGGTATCTCCGTCCGGGATAATCTGCCTGTTGCCCCAATACATCCTATCTATCCTTGAAATCATAAATACTATGTTATATGGTACATTTTTCCCTGCAAATTGATAATCACGCCTTTGTAAGCGCCGCTTATCTGCTTTTTTTCGTTCCCCAAGTCGTAAAACACCCCCTGTTCCGATTTATCAATACCCTCAAAAAGAAACTTTCCCCTGAACATAAGAAGGAAGAAGTAGAGCCGCTTCAGCTGGAAGAAGGCGATAACCTATGTCAGGGGCAGCTGCTTTATACTAAAGATAAGCGCAATGCCTATCTGCAAACCCTGGAAAAAACTCTTGCTGATCAACAGCCTTTCCTGACCAAGGGCTACTCTATTAAAGACCTGGCAGAAGATACTGGTATTCCCGCTCATCATCTTTCTTGCCTGATTAACAAGGAGTACCAGCTAAATTTCCAGAATTTCATTAACTTTCAGAGGGTGGAGTATGTGAAGTCACAAATCCATCAGGAAGAATGGAAGCAACTGTCTTTAGAAGGCATGGCCTGGCAAGCAGGCTTTACTTCCAGAACAACGTTTTTCAGGGCCTTTATTAAAAACACCGGTAAGGCGCCTTCTTATTATTTAGGTGATGCTCATCATAAGCTCTAATTTAATGAAGTTTAAAATTTTAACGTTTTTATCTATACTGTGTACGCCGGTTTTATTAAAGGCACAAGGAGTCGAAATTCCTGTGTCTTCTAAAACGAAGCTGACCTTATCAGGGATGCTGCAAAGCCAGTTCAATTATTCACTGGACGATGATGTTGACATCAAAGGGCAGCACCATTCCGGTGATGAGCATTTTGCACACAATTCCTTTTCTGTGAAACGGGCAAGGGTACAGTTGAATGCCGCCATCAACGACCGCATCAATGCCGTAATCCTGGTCAACTTTGGTGACTTCACCGGAAATCCGCAGAACAAGGTTTTGGAAAATGCCTATATAAAATATAGTGTCAATGATTATGTGAATTTTCAATTCGGACAGTTTCGTCCGCAATTTGGACAGGAAGATAATTATCCGGTAGATTTTGTAAAATCGATAGACTTCTCTAATCAATATTATTTGTTCGGTGCTAATAGCTGGCAAAGTTTCCAGATTGGTGCTAGTTTCTCCGGACAGATTAAAGACATCGACATTCCTATTCAATATTCGGTAGGCGTGTTCAACGGCAATAATAGAAACCAGGTCAGCGATAACGACGATGGTAAGATTTTTCCTGCACGCGTAGTACTGGGTTTAAGTAAAAATACGCATCTGGGTGGCAGTGCTGGATTTGGCAAAAATATGGGACAGAAAATCTGGGCCTATGGCGTAGATGTAGACTATACCAAAAAGCTAAATGAAAGATGGGGAATGTCCTTTGTTTCTGAATATAAACAAGGGATCAATAGCCAGGAGTTTTTTGGCCAGGAAACACCCCTGATCCCAGTTAGCAAATATGCGATGAGGGGGATTTACGTCTTGCCAAATGTGAGCTACAGCTTTAAAAACACACGTTTGAAAGAGCTGGAGTTTGCCTTTCGCTATGAATACCTGGATGCTGATTTCAGACAGGCAGGGAATTCCAGAGAAACTTATATCCCAATGCTCAGCGCTTCTTTTGCAGATGCCTATGCCATCCGCGTACAAATAGGTTTGCAAATGGACCGATACGAAAAAAATATACCGAACACCACACAGTATAATACCAATCGCGTGATTTGCCAGATGCAAGCGCGCTTTTAGTATTTGATATCCATTTTTAATAAAGAACAAACTGAATCATGCAAGAAGTAAACTACAAAATGCTACTGATTACCCTGGCATTCGGACTCATCATCTGGTTTATCCCAGAACCAGAAGGGGTTAAGGCGGAAGCCTGGCACTTGCTGGCGATTTTCCTGGCCACCATTCTAGGGATTATTCTCAAAGCAGCGCCAATGGGCACGATGTCTATGATCGCGATCGCTTTAGTGGCCATCACTGGTGTACTCGCTCCCGGTGATCCCGGAAAAGCAATCTCATTAGCACTCAGCAGTTTCGGTGATAAGGTGATCTGGTTGATCGGTATTTCCTTTTTTATTGCCCGTGGATTTATTAAAACGGGACTGGGAAGCAGGATTGCCTATCTTTTTATCCGCGTATTTGGCCGTAGTTCTTTGGGATTAGGCTATGGCCTTGGATTGGCGGATTTAGTACTGGCTCCTGCAATTCCCAGTAATACAGCCCGTGGCGGCGGTATCATTTATCCGATTATGAAATCTATGGCCATCAACTTTGGCTCTTTTCCCGATAAAGAAGAAACCCACCGCAAGCTGGGTGCTTACCTGAGCTTGAGCAGTTACAATGTCAACCTGATCACTTCCTCTATGTTCCTGACTGGTACGGCCAGTAACCCGATGTGTCAGAAGTTTGCTGCCGACCTGGGGATTCAGATTACCTGGATGTCATGGATGTGGGCAGCCATCGTTCCCGGCATCATTTCCCTGATCCTGATTCCTTATGTGCTGTATAAAATATATCCACCGGAAATAAAAGTGACCCAGGGTGCCACAAAAATGGCCTCGGATAAACTGAAAGAAATGGGCAAAGTGTCTACCAATGAATGGCTGATGCTGATCGCTTTTGTGATCCTGCTGGTATTGTGGGTAAGCGGCGACTTCTTTAAGATCGATGCCACCACGACTGCCTTCATCGGATTGGTATTTCTATTGCTTTCCAGAGTACTGACCTGGGAAGATGTGAAAAGTGAAAAAGGAGCCTGGGACACGATTGTCTGGTTCTCCGCCCTGGTGATGATGGGCAGCGCGTTAAATACCCTGGGATTAATTCCATGGTTGAGCAATGTAGTAAAAGACCAGATCGGTGGCTTAAGCTGGACAATGGCTTTTCCAATTATCATCCTGGTTTATTTTTACAGCCATTATCTGTTTGCCAGTGCAACTGCACATGTGGCTTCTATGTATGCCGCTTTCTTAGGGGTAGGTGTGATTATTGGCATTCCGCCGATGCTGCTCGCACTATCATTAGGTTTCTGCGGTGGTATTTTCGGCACCTTAACGCATTATGGTCATGGACCCGCTCCTGTATTTTTTGGAAGTACGTATGTCGATGTCAAAGATTGGTGGTCGAAAGGCTTTGTACTGAGTATTATTTTCCTGATCATCTGGATCGGAATCGGCGGACTATGGTGGAAAGTAATTGGCGTATTTTAATTTAAAGCTATGGATAGAAAATCAAATACCTCTACGCTGATGCGTAAAACATTAATGGCTTTAACAGGTTTATTCCTCTGCTTTTTCCTGGTGATTCATTTGCTGGGAAACCTGCAATTGCTATTGCCAGCAGAACAGGCAAAAGGAAGCTTTAACGGTTATTCCCAACTGCTTTCAGGCAATATTTTTATTAAAATCATTTCTTATGTGCTGTATGCCTCGATCATTATCCATGGGATTGATGCCCTGGTGATCACATTGAAGAATAAAAAAATTGCCGGTAAATATGCGGTTGACGGCAGGGCAGCGACCAGCAAATGGTACTCCCGGAATATGGGGATCTTAGGTACGCTGATCCTGATCTTTCTGGTGTTTCACTTTAAAGATTTCTGGTACCAGTATAAGTTTGGAACATTGCCAATGGATGAGTTTGGCCATAAAGATTTATACACGATCGTGATCGCCGCCTACCAGGATTGGTGGTACGTATTGTTTTACGTGCTTTCCATGTTTGCGCTGGGTTATCACCTGTTACATGGTTTTTTTAGTGCCGCCCGTTCACTAGGATTGTATCACCCAAAATACGTGGCCTGGGTCAGGAATTTTGGAAAAGTATACAGTTACGTGATTACGTTCGGCTTCGCAATTATCCCAATTTATGTTTATTTAACACAGCATGTGGTATGGAATTAAATGCTAAAATCCCCCCGGGTCCATTAAAAGATAAATGGAGCTTTTATAAAGACCATGCCCGATTGGTGAATCCCGCCAATAGAAAGAAAATGGATGTGATTGTGGTAGGTACCGGACTTTCTGGAAGCGCCGCCGCGGCATCTCTAGGAGAAATGGGTTATAATGTAAAATCATTTTGCTTCCAGGATTCCGCAAGAAGAGCGCATTCCGTTGCCGCACAAGGTGGTGTGAATGCCATGAAGAACTATAAAAATGACGGTGATAGCGTGTATCGCATGTTTTATGATACGATAAAAGGAGGGGATTTCCGCTCCAGAGAAGCCAATGTATACCGTCTGGCAGAGTGTTCCGCACAGCTGATCGATCAGGCAGTTGCCCAAGGCGTGCCTTTTGGCCGCGAATATGGCGGATACCTGAACAACCGCTCTTTTGGAGGGGTGCAGGTGAGCCGGACTTTTTATGCCAGAGGACAAACCGGACAGCAATTGCTGTTAGGGGCCTATCAGGCGCTCATGAGACAGGTGGCCGCTAAAACAGTGGCCCTATACACGAGGCATGAAATGCTGGATCTGGTGATCGTAGATGGCAAAGCAAGAGGGGTAATCGTGAGAAATCTCGATACCGGTGAAATCGAAAGACATAGTGCACATACTGTGATTCTGGCCACCGGCGGTTTCGGTAAGATTTACTACTTGTCTACCTTAGCCATGGGCTGTAACGCTTCGGCGATATGGCGCGCGCATAAAAAAGGAGCCTTTATGGCTTGCCCAAGCTGGACACAGGTGCACCCTACTTCTTTACCGCAATCTGGAAGTTACCAGAGCAAACTCACCCTGATGTCTGAATCTTTAAGAAACGACGGCAGGATCTGGGTGCCTCTGCATAATCCGGAGAGCAGAAAACCCAATGATATTCCCGAAGAAGAAAGAGATTATTACCTCGAACGTAGATACCCTGCGTTTGGAAATCTTGCACCAAGGGATATTTCTTCCCGCGCCGCAAAAGAACGGATTGATGCCGGATTTGGTGTAGGGCCACAGCTCAATGCCGTTTATCTCGACTTTTCAAAAGCGATCAAAGAGCAGGGACAAGGAAAGATTAAAGAGAAGTACGGAAACTTGTTCGATATGTACCGTAAGATCACCGACATTGATGCTTATAAAGAACCCATGATGATTTCCCCTGCTGCGCATTTTTCTATGGGTGGTTTATGGGTGGATTATGAATTGATGACCACCATTCCTGGCTTGTTTGCTTTAGGGGAAGCCAATTTTGCCGATCACGGAGCCAATAGATTAGGTGCCAATTCTTTACTGCAGGCTTGTGTGGACGGTTACTTTATTGCGCCTTATACGGTGTCAAATTACCTGGCCGAAGAAATCAAATCTGCCAGACTAACCACCTCCGAGGCCGAGTTTGTGGATGCCGAAGTTCGGGTAAGGGCGCATCTCGGAAAATTACTCGCCATCAATGGCACAAAAACCGCAGATCACTACCATAAAATATTGGGAAAGCTTCTTTACGACTATTGTGGTTTATCAAGAACTAGAGAAGGTTTAATAAAAGCAATACAGGAGATCAAAGACTTGCGCGCAGACTTCTATCAGCATCTGAAGGTAACAGGTACAGACGAGGAAATGAATGGGGAACTGGAGAAAGCAGGCCGTATCAGTGACTACCTGGAGATTGCAGAACTGATGTGTCAGGATGCCTTGACCAGAGAGGAATCCTGTGGTGCCCATTTCAGGGAAGAATACCAGACTCCGGAAGGAGAGGCCTTGAGAAACGACGAGAAATATTGTTTCGTTTCCGCCTGGCAATACCAAGGGGAGGATCAGGAAGAAATTTTGGTCCCAGAACCCCTCCATTTTGAAAATGTAGAATTAACCGTAAGGAGTTATAAATAATATACCGGCTATGAAAATCTATTTAAAAATATGGCGACAAAGTGATGCCGGTAGTCCGGGGAAATTGGTCGATTATGAATTGGACAATGTGATTCCTCACATGTCCTTTCTGGAAATGATGGACACGCTGAACGAACAGCTGATTTTGAGCGGTGATCGTCCGGTGGAGTTCGACCATGATTGCCGGGAAGGTATTTGCGGACAATGCGGGATGATGATCAACGGTCGTGCACATGGTCCGATCAAACATTTGACCACTTGTCAGCTGCACATGAGGGAGTTTAAAGATGGGGATACGATTTATATTGAACCCTTTAGAGGGGCCGCATTCCCGGTGAAAAGGGATTTACGGGTAGACCGTTCTGCTTTCGATCGCATCATTCAGGCCGGAGGTTTTGTGTCGGTAAATACCGGTCAGGCACCAGAAGCAAATGGCATTCCGATCACGCATGAACAGGCCGAATCGGCTTTCGATAGTGCCGCATGTATCGGATGCGGGGCTTGCGTGGCTACCTGCAAAAACTCCAGCGCGGCATTGTTTACTTCTGCAAAGATTGCGCACCTGGTAAAATTGCCGCAAGGAAAGATGGAATCTAATAAACGCGTGCTGTCTATGGTGGCACAAATGGACCTCGAAGATTTTGGCCATTGTACCAATACCGAAGCCTGTGAAGTGGAATGTCCGCAAAGTATTTCCGTCTTGAATATCGCCAGAATGAATTGGGAATATACCCTGAGTAAAGTTTTAAAAAAGTAATATGTTTAAACAAATACATACCTATAAAAATTATGCCCTGCTTTGTGGTCTGATGGCTTGTGGCATGACTGTGAATGCACAAAACACCTCATTGGAAGATTGTTTTAACCTTGCAAATCAAAACAACCTGAGCCTCAGACAAGCGAAATCTTCTTTGGCTTCAGGGGAGGCTAACCTGAAAGCAGAGAAGAAAAGTTACTTGCCAAAAGTGGATTTATTGTCGAGCTATACCTACCTGAGCAGTCCTTTAACGATCAATCTGCAGCAGGCAAGAGATGGTGTGGTGAACGGTTCTTCTCAGCAAAGTGTGAATACGGCCAATGAGGTGTTCAAAGAAATTACCGGAAATCCACTGCCTCAGTCTGTGCAGGATCGCATATATAATACCTCTAAAAATGTAATCGGAGCCATTTATCCGGATTATAATCCGAGTTTAAGCAGACAATCTTATTTCGTGGCTGGGGTAGGTTTTCGACAGCCCATATTTTTAGGCTATAAATTAGATGCTGCGGGAAACCTGGCAGAATCCCTGGTGAAGTCGGCAGATATCAATGTAGACCTGGTAGCGAAGGAACTGGAATTCCTGATTTCTTTGCAGTACCTGCGGATTTTATACTTAAATACCTTGCTTTCTGAGCAGCAGACCATGGTGAATGCGCTGATGAAAAATAAGGAGTATGCACAGCAGCTGGTGAAAAATGAGATCCTTGCCCCATACCAGAAAAGCTGGACAAATGTAGTCTTGATCCAGGCAGAAAGTCAGTTTAACAATATAAAACTGGAACAGGAAAATGCCAAGGTGGAATTGAATAAACTACTGGGGATTCCTTTAGACTCGAATATTGTGATCGCGGATACGCTAAAATATTGTCCTATAGAACCAGCAGCTCCAAAAGAAGATTTCTGGGTGTCGAATCCGATTTACAGACTCGCGGGCAGCAAAATCAATTATGCGAAAACCGCAGAAAAGATCAGCAGGTCTTTCTCTCTGCCTAATATTTTTGCCATCGGTAATTATAACCTTTATCAAAAAGACCTTCCGGTTACGATGCCGGATTGGTTTATCGGCCTGGAGATGCAATGGAGTTTGTTTAACGGACAGACCCGTAAACGCACCCAAGCTGCTAGCAAGCTGGTGGAAGAGGCAAAACTTGGAGAACAGAGTGCCGGATTGGCCTTGCAGGTGCAATCTACGGTAGCTCGAAATAAAATGAAATCACTGCAAAACGATGTATACGCCTTAGGTAATGCCCGTAAGGAAGCACATACAACAAGTACTTTGATCGGTGAAAGGATGAAAAACCAGCTTTCTTCTCCTAAAGATGTGAACGATGCTTTATTGGTAGAAACGGAAATCGACAAAGGTTACCATACCGCAGTGTTTGGGTATTACCTGGCTGTTGCCGCTTACTTTAACAGCATTGGAACGCCAAAAGAACTGGCGAAATACCTGAAATAAAATTACCTGGATATAAACATAAAAACTCAAGCTATAAAACACATATACATGAAAGATATCATCAAAAATTACTGGGCTTTACTGATCCCTATTATCGTGGTCATCGCCACTTTGTTCTTCTTTCTGGCAGGGAATAAGAAACAAGACAATAATTTCATCGGCATGGTAGATGCTTCCAGTGTAGATGTGGCGGCTGAATTTCCTGGTCGTCTGGATTCTTTATTGGTAGAACTTGGCGATACGGTAAAAGAGGGGCAAATTGTGGCCATTCTTCGTTCTAACGAGATAGATGCGATAAAAGCACAAGCCCTTGCTGCCATTGATGCAGCAAAAGGGCAGCAGGAATTGCTGTTAAAAGGTGCCAGACCAGAACTGATCGATGCGACTTCCAAACTGTACCAGATCAGCGAAGATCAGTACAAGTTATTTAGTGCCACTAATGATAGGATGCAGCGTTTGTACAATGCGGACGTGATTTCCGGTCAGGAAAGAGATGTTTTCTATTTCCGCTATGAGGCGGCTAAAAAAGAAATGGAAATGGCAAAGCTGAACTTGAAAATGCTGAAAGATGGCACGCGTCCGGAGATTATGAAAACGGCGAATGCGATTGTAAAACAAGCGGAACAGGCTTATGAACTGACCAAATCTTTAGGCGACAATACCCGCGTACATGCACCTGCAGATGGGGTGATTTCTAGTTTAGTGACGCACCAAGGTGAAATTGTTTCTATAGGTTATCCAATGATGACTATTGAAAAGAAAAACTCTAAGCTGATTCGGTTCAATGTCCGCCAGGATGAGTCTAATCTGTTGAAAGTAGGTTCTGTAGCTTCAGTGAAAGTGCCGGGTTGTGATCCTGAAACTTTTGAAGTGAAAGTGACTTCTATTGCGCCAACCTTAGAGTTTGCGAATTGGGTACCTACAAAAGACAAAGGACAGTTTGAACTGAGAACATTTACAATAGAGCTGAAACCAGAAAACGCTGCCGGAATTAAAGGTTTACGTGCTGGTATGACGGCTTCCTTAATTTTGCCATAATGCGCTCCACTTGTCAAATCATCATTCGGGAATGGAACAGGATTCTCCATCTAAAGGTATTTTACCTGGTGATGCTGGTGGTTCCTGCTCTGTTGTTTTCTTTTTATGCGTATATCTATCAGGAGAAAGAAGCGAAAAACCTTCCTTTTGCGATTTGGGATGACGATCAAAGTCCGGTAAGCCGACAGCTGATTTTCTTGCTGGAGCAGCGGGATGCGTTACGAATTACCAAAAGGTTGTATAGCGAAGCAGAAGTGCAGCGCGCCATACAGAAAGGGGAGATCATGGGTGCCGTACATTTCCCGGTAAATATGCAGAACGATATATATAGCCGTCATCCCAGCACAGTGACGTTGTATACGAATGCGGCGGCTTTAGTACCCGCCAAAATGGTGTATAAAGCAGCAGCGCAGGTGATCATTACCGGAAGCACAGGGGTCATTTTGAAAAAGCTGGTGAAGACGGGAATGCCGCCAGATCGGGCTATGGCTTTAGCGAACCCCATTAAACTGGATACCTATCAGCTGTACAATGCGACTTATAATTATCAGGAATACTTGGTACCCGGGCTGATTACGGTGGGGATGCAGATGATTTTGATCATCAGCAGCATGCTGGCGCTAAATTATGAATACAAGACCAATACGATGCCGCAGTTATATGAGCTGGCAAAGGGATCAGCATTTCGCGTAATTGCCGGTAAAACGATCGCCCATCTGGTGGTCAGCTGGTTCAATTTTGCCATTATTGCCTTTATTCTCTTTCCTTTCTTTGATATCGGTGTGCCAGCAGCAACAGGTAAGTTTTTTGCACTGTATACCCTGCTGTCTATCGCTTGTATCGGTATCGGAATGTTCATTTCTGCTTTGTTTAAAGATGTCATGCTTTCGGGTGATGTGGCTTTGTTTTATACTTCGCCGGCCTTTGTGTTCAGCGGTTTTACTTTTCCAAGATGGGCAATGCCCTGGTATGATCAGTACTATGCGACGATTATGCCCTATACGCCATTTCTGGATACTTTCTTTAAGATATATTATATGAACCTGCCTTTCTATTATGCGCAGGCTGATTTGTATAAATTATTGTTGTTTCCAGCAGTCATGTTCCCGACTGCCTTAATTCTTTTCCAACGTCAATTTAATAACAGCAAAAATGAAGCAGCAGTCGAACCCGTCCTTAATTAATCTTTTACTGAGAGAAGCAGGGCTAGTGGTGAAGGACCATAGTTTGCTCCTTACACTGCTGATCGCACCTTTGCTTTATGCTTTTTTTTATGGCAGTATTTACATTAACAAAGAAGAAGAAAATGTGAAACTGGCCATTGTAGATGACGATCAGACTCGCTTGTCTCGTTTATTACAACAGCATATAGACAATTCTCCAATGGTAGAACTGATCCATTTTTCTAACCTGGAAGATGCAAAAGAACAGATGTATGAAGGAAATTGTCAGGGCTATATGTACATCCCAAGAGGAACGCAGACTAACTTGTTAAGTTTGAAGCAAAGCAATGTGGTACTGGCGGTAAATGCAGCCAGATTTCTGCCTTCCAGTGACATTCTGGCCAGTGTACAAGCCATCTGCCTGACTGTCGGTGCAGGAGTTCGGCTCCAGTTTTTCGAGAAAAGCGAGGGGATGACTTCCGCCATTGCCATGCAGAATGTGATGCCTGTCAGTCTGGATTATCGTCCGCTGTTTAATGAACGTTCGAGTTATGGCGCTTTCTTATTGCCCGGCTTGCTGGCACTGATCCTGCAGCAAACCTTGTTAATAGGTCTTTCCGAAAGTGTAGCCGCAGAAAGACAGCATTCCACTATTGGTGGTTGGTTAAGGGGAGGAGCGTCCATGGCAATTTGGGGAAAGGGATTATTTTACCTGATCCTGTTTTCCGCTTATGCATTTTTCTTTCTGAATGTGAATTACAGTTTGCTGAACCTGCCCATGAGGGGCAATGGTTTTGAGCTCAGCTTATTACTGCTGCTGTTCCTGCTCACGTTAATCCCTATGGGACAGTTTATCGGTTCCCTGTTCAAATCGCAATTACTCTGTTTACAGATGATGGCCTTTTCCACGTATCCGATTTTCCTGATTACTGGATATTCCTGGCCTTTTGAGTCTTTACCCTTGCCGATACAGTGGTTGTCGATGTTATTACCAACTACACCCTTTATCCAGATCTATACAGCAATGGTACAGTCGGGGGCAAGTATATGGGAGAATCCAAAGTTATTGCTGCACCTGATGCTGTTGTGGGCTTTCTATAGTGGCATTTGTTATGCACGTTTGCATACTTTGAGAAAGCGGGTTTTGGCTTAGTTTTTTTAATGACAAAAGCCTGCAATCTTTGGATTGCAGGGCTTTTTATAATGATTTGGACGACCTTATCTTAAAAGGTTTTTCCAGCTTACTCTGCTAGAGATCAATTCTTCCAGGTCTTTAATGTCAATTCTTTGCTGTTCCATCGAATCACGGTGACGGATAGTTACGGTATTGTCTTCTAAAGTCTGGTGATCTACAGTTAAACAGAATGGCGTACCAATCGCATCTTGTCTGCGGTAACGTTTACCAATGGCATCTTTTTCTTCATACACACAGTTGAAATCAAGTTTCAGGCTGTTCATGATTTCTCTTGCTTTTTCTGGTAAACCGTCTTTCTTCGTTAATGGGAAGATTGCTACTTTAACCGGTGCTAAACAAGGGTGTAAGCGTAGTAAAGTTCTGCTGTCTTGTTTTTCTTCTGTACTCAAATCCTGCTCTTCGAAAGCATTGATCATTGTTAATAAAAACATACGGTCTAAACCGATAGAAGTTTCGATCACGTAAGGAACATAATTTCCGTAAGGCTTGCCTTCTTCGTTTAGTTCGGCGTCGAAATACTGCATTTTCTTACCAGAGAAAGTCTGGTGCTGTGTCAAATCGAAATCTGTACGGCTATGGATACCCTCTACTTCTTTAAATCCGAATGGGAATTCAAATTCAATATCAGTAGCGGCATTTGCGTAATGTGCTAATTTCACATGGTCATGGAAACGGTATTTCTCCGCAGGAGTACCTAAAGCCTCATGCCATTTTAGACGTGCTTCTTTCCAGTAAGCAAACCATTTTGCATCTTCACCTGGACGAACAAAGAATTGCATCTCCATTTGTTCAAATTCACGCATTCTCATGATGAACTGACGGGCAATGACTTCATTTCTGAACGCTTTACCAATCTGTGCGATTCCGAAAGGAATTTTCATTCTTCCTGATTTCTGCACGTTCAAGAAATTCACAAAGATACCTTGTGCAGTTTCCGGACGTAAATATACTTCTTCAGCACCTTCTGCCATGGCACCAAACTGTGTGCTGAACATCAGGTTAAACTGGCGTACATCCGTCCAGTTTTTTGTACCACTCACCGGACAAGCAATTTCATGCTCTTCGATCAGTAGTTTTAAGCGTGGAAGATCATCAGCTGTTAATGCATCATCCATATCAGCTTGCAATTTTGCAGCTTTATCAGTTTTACCGTCTTTCTCGTAACGGGCAATTTTATCTTCTAACAACTGGTCTGCACGGTAGCGTTTTTTCGAGTCTTTATTGTCGATCATTGGATCGCTAAAGCCGTCTACATGTCCGCTGGCTTTCCATACTTTCGGGTGCATAAAGATTGCAGAATCAATTCCTACAATGTTTTCATGCATCTGAACCATGGATTTCCACCAATAAGTTTTAATGTTATTTTTTAATTCAGAGCCTAATTGTCCGTAGTCATATACCGCACTTAGTCCGTCATAAATCTCGCTGCTTTGAAATACAAAACCGTATTCCTTGGCATGTGATATTACATTTTTAAATTGTTCGTCGTTAGTGTTCTTTGCCATAATGATGCAAATATAGAAGATTAACAAATATATATAGGACCTAAATTCCTACTTTTGACCATGAAACAATTTAATCTGCTTCTGGTAGGCTTGTTAATGCTTGCCGTATCTTGCACAGGACAAACGAAAAACTACATTTCTTTTAGCAATGGCGAGGAATTAAGGTCATTTTTAAATAGAAAAACACCTGGTTATCCACTGATATCCGCACATAGAGGAGGACCTATGAAGGGGTTCCCTGAAAACTGTATCGCTACTTTTGAGCATGCTACAAAATATCAGCCGGTAGTGATCGAGTTTGATGTGGCCTTGAGTAAAGATTCGGTTTTGGTGATCATGCACGACGATCGCCTGGACAGAACCAGTACAGGTACCGGAATGATTGGTGATTATACTTATGCAGAATTGCAAAAACTGCAGCTGAAAGATGATGACGGAACTTTAACCCCTTATAAAATCCCTACTTTAAATGAAGTACTGGTTTGGGGGAAAGGAAAGGTGTTATTTACGATAGATGTAAAAAAAGGAGTGCCATTTTCTAAAATTATCGCCGAGGTACGCAAAACAAGATCAGAATCAAATTCCATCGTGATTACTTATAATGACAACCAGGCGGTAGAAGTACACCGTTTGGCACCAGACCTGATGATTTCTGCTTCGGTAAAATACGATACAGATTTAGAAAGATTAAATGGTAAAGGGGTGCCAAATAACAGGATTGTAGCTTTCGTAGGCACTTCGCTTCCGGAACAGAAAGTTTTTCAGGGTTTACATGAAAAGGGGATTACCTGTATCATGGGCACCATGGGCAACTTAGACAAACGATCACTGGCCAGACCAAATGGCAAATACTACTACCAGTACCTGGAAAGTGGTGCCGATATGATTTCTACGGACAATCTGGAACTGGCAGGAAAAGAATTCGATCAATATAGAAAAGATAAAAAGATTCGTTCTTCACACGTTAAAAAGGTAAAATAAATTGAGCATTCAGGTCAGTTCACTCAGCAAGCATTTCGATCAGCAGAAAGCGGTAGATGGCATTAGCTTTAATGCTAAGCCAGGTAGGATTTTAGGATTTTTAGGCCCGAATGGTGCCGGGAAATCTACTACGATGCGAATGCTGACGAGTTATCTGAGCCCTACATCCGGCACCGCGAGTCTATGCGGCTTTGATGTCCGGACACAGTCGATTGAAGTCAGAAAGATCATGGGCTACCTTCCGGAAAACACTCCTTTATATGCGGATATGTATGTGCAGGAGTTTTTATTGTTTGTAGCGGAAACCTATCAATTGAAAGAGGCGAAGCAGCGCGTAAAGGAAACCATTGAAAAGGTGGGGCTTGCTGCGGAACAGCATAAGAAGATTGCCATGCTCTCTAAAGGATACAAGCAAAGGGTTGGTCTGGCACAGGCGATCATTCATGATCCGCAGGTGCTGATTTTAGATGAACCCACTTCAGGATTGGATCCCAATCAGCTCACAGAGATCAGGGAACTGATCAAACAGCTGGGTAAAAATAAGACAGTGATCATTTCTACACACATTATGCAGGAAGTAGAGGCCATCTGTGATGAGGTCATTATCATTGATAAAGGGCGGATTGTAGCGAATGCATCAATTGATGAACTCAAAAAAGAACACCAACTGACTTCTTTAGAGGATATTTTCAGGAAATTGACTTCCTGATGAAGATTTTTTGAGGTGTTTATCGCCATTGGCCAAGTTTTTGTATTTGTGTATTGATTTTATATCAATAATAAAAATTAAACTTAAACACATGAAAAAATTATTTTTACTAACAGCGATCGCAGGTATTTTTGCATTTTCAACTGCTCAGGCTCAGAAAGATCCTGCTATGAATGGACCTAAGTTAGGTATAGGTGCAGAATTCGCGTTCCCAGTAGGAAACTTTGGAGATTTCCAGAACTTCGGTTATGGTGGATCATTAAACTACCAACACCCAATCGCGCCGAATTTGAATTTAACAGGAAGTGCCGGATACATTAATTTCGAGTCAAAAGAGATATTAGGTACTAAATTCAATTCTGGATTTATTCCTGTTAAAGCTGGTGCGAGATATTTCCTTGCAGAGAACTTTTACATCAACGGTGAACTAGGTGCATCATTTGCAACGGGTAGCAATAATAGCGGAACAGCTTTCGTATACTCTCCAGGTATTGGTGTTGAATTCCCTGTTTCAGATAAATCATCAGTTGATTTAGGCGGTCGTTACGAGGGCTGGTCTAACAATGGTACAGCTTCTTTCTTTGGTATCAGAGCAGCATTTAACTTCGGTTTGTAGGCTATACTAATTTTATACTGTGCCGGTTTAGCACAGTTGCAAGGCCTTCCTGTTTCTAGGAAGGCCTTGTTTTTTTTATTCCTTATTTATCAATGCCAACTTCTGTTCGAATCTGTATTGATCTCATCATGATATGGTATTATTGCTTCACTCAGGTCTTACCAGTGTAATGAGCCAGGCTCCAATTATTATCTGATTGAGCAGGCCAGATTGTCCCCATTTCGAAGACATCCAGGTAGCATATATTTGACCATTTTTCCCCTTAAAAAAAGACGGATTTTTAGAGATTTTTTAAAACATTATGTCCGACTTGATCGGTTTTGGGAAGAATTTGATTTTTCAGCCCTTATTTTCAGGTCAAAATCGTCTTGTTTTAGGTCATTTTTAGCCCATAAAAATCCAATTTTAGAAAAAAAAGAAATTATTTTAAACTTTTTTTGTTTAATTATTTGTAGTGTAAAATTAACACTAACCGCTTCTTTTGGAGAAGATTTGTAACGATGCTTTTACTTTGTCAATTTAAAGTAAAAAGATAATATTTTCTAGCAGCTATTTACTTAAAACCAAGTCATTTCTCAATAAGTTAATTTTTTATACTCAGGTGATTTTTTTTAAATCACTTTTTTACCTTCTCCCGGAAGGTTTTTAGAAAAATCAACTACTTGTACACTTATCTATTTTATTCACAACGCTTAATGACTTATTAAAAAAATATAAAAGTATTGAATTCTTAATTTAACTTTTTATATGTTTATGTAAACCAAACGCCAAATATGTCTGCAACAATAAAAAAGAGTGCGCAACTAAGAAGAGAACTACTTAGGCACTTGTATTCAGGCTTCTCACTTTCTTTGAATGAGCTCAGTAAACTGACTCAGAAGAGCCTACCTATTGTGACTGCCGTAGTGAACGAACTCATCACTGATGAATTTGTCATCAGCGATGGCCTTGCACCTTCCAGTGGTGGAAGAAGACCATCCATGTTTCTATTGAATCCTAAAAAAGAACGTTATATCGTTTCCGTTGCTGTAGATCAGATGGTTACCCGTATGGTCATCTATAATTTAACCCATCAAATTCAACTCCCGCTTCAGGTGATTGAAATAGATACTTATACAGATACCGATGCGCTGGAGAAATTAATTGCTTTTATCCAGCTTAATCTGGAGAAATCTGCCATTAATCCGGATCATATATTGGGGATCGGCATTGGTATGCCTGGTTTCGTCAATATCGAAGAAGGAATCAATTACACCATATTTCCGATCAGCGAGGGGGAGAACCTGAGAGATTACCTGAGTGAGAAATTAAATCTTCCGGTTTTCATCGACAATGATTCCAGTTTAATTGCTATGGCAGAGCTGAAGTTTGGAAAGGCCAAAGGAAAGCAAGATGTGATGGTGATCAATATGGGCTGGGGTACCGGACTGGGAATGATTATAGACGGAAAGATCTTCAGAGGTCATAGTGGTTTCGCAGGTGAATTTAGTCACATTCCGCTGTCTGGAAGCAACCAATTGTGTTCCTGTGGCAAGCGTGGCTGTCTGGAAGTAGAAACTTCCTTATTGGTCATGGCAAAAAAAGCAAAAGCTCAGGTAGAAGCAGGGGTAGAATCCAGTATGAAACGCTTGTTTCTGGATGGATCCAAACATGATGGCGACCATTTTCTGGAAGCCGCGCGTTCTGGCGATCCATTGGCTGTTTCCATCTTAGCTGATGCCTCTTTCCATTTAGGAAAAGGTGTAGCCACCTTAATCCACATCATGAATCCCGAAAAAATTGTATTGAGCGGCAGGGGCGCGATTGCAGGAAAGATGTTTATGCCTTCTATTCAGCAGGCTATTAATGAATTCTGTATTCCCAGGATTGCAGAATGTACCCATATTGAAGTTTCTGAGATCGCCAATGATGCGGAATTACTCGGTGCAGCCAATATGGTGATGGAAAGATCCGAATTTTCATAAGCACAGTTATCACATAGATAGAACCATCCTTTACCAATTATACAAACCCAATTCTAAACTAAAAAACTATGACTAAACTACTACTAAAAATGACATGGCTCAGCTGTGCCATGTTATTCTGGAGCATCGGCGTCTTTGCCCAGACCGGTCGTACCGCAACAGGTACCGTAAAGGATGAATCAGGCACACCCATGCCCGCAGTAAGCGTCCGGGTGAAAGAAACAAAAAAATCAACCAGCACCAATTCAGAAGGAAAATTCTCCATTGAAGCAGTCGCGGGAAATACACTGGAATTCAGATACCTTGGCTATGCCAGTAAAGAACTGAAGGTGGGAACTGATATGGTTCTAAACGTAAGTTTAGCACCTACAGATAATGCCTTGAAGGAAGTAACCGTAGAAGGTGCACTCGGTGTGAAAAAGATCGATAGAAACCTGGGGTATTCTGTCACCAAGATCAAAGGAGATGAGATTACACGTACCAATACGGTGAACCCCATTACAGGTTTACAAGGTAAGGTTGCCGGTGTGAATATCAATGTGGTGGGAACTGCAGGAGTCCAGACTTCTCCTTACATCCAGATCAGGGGTGCTAAAGTTCTGGGAAGTGGAGAAAGACAGGCCAATAATCAGCCAATCTTTGTAATTGATGGTCAGGTGATCACCAATAACATTGTGAATGGTGATGCCAGTGATGGTGGTTCTCAGCTTAAAAACTTAAACCCGGATGATTATGAATCGATCACGATCCTAAAAGGTGCAGCAGCAACTACATTATACGGTTCCAGAGGCTTAAATGGAGCAGTAGTGATCAACACTAAAAGAGGTAAAAGTGGCCAAGGATTAGGCATTGAGGTGAGTAGTACTTATCAGATCACTGATGTTTATAAGAGTTTTATGGACCTTCAGAATGATTATGGTATGGGAAGTTTTGTGACCAGAGAAGGCGCATTCAGACCAGATGGTACGCAAAGTAGAACGAATGGTAACTGGGGGCCGAAATTCGATGGAAGGTTAACACCTGCGATCTATAACCCATCAAAAATGGTGGCTTATGAAGCACAGCCAGACAATTGGAAAACCTTTTACCGCAATGGAAATTACATCAATAACAACGTTGCTTTAGGTGGAAGTACAGATAAATTCAATTACCGTGTTTCTTATTCTAATACCAGCAACAAAGGAACACTGCCTAATAACGGATTGAAAAGAGATGCGATAGACCTTAAAATTGGTGGTGAAATCAATAAGATCTTCTCTTCTGAAATGGGATTGAGCTATGCAAATACGGTGACTAAAAACTATTATAACCAAGGTAGGTATTCTACAATCGGTGATAATGCTTTAGCTTTCAGTACTTACTATTTGCCTAGAAACCTGGATTTTGCGGATTGGTATGCCAACTACAGAAATCCTGCAAATAACGAAATTTATACCTATAGCAGACCTGGAGGGAACTTTGATGCCGTGGTCAATACTTTTTCAAGAATCGACAAAAAGAACTATGCAAATCATGAAAATTCTTTATTAGGTTTTCTTCAGTTGAAAGCTCAGGTGAATCCATGGTTAGATTTTAGTGCAAGAGGTAACTTTAATTACCAGAAAAACTTTGAGGAAACTAAGGAGTATGGGAATGAAAAAGACAACAAAGGAGGATATTATAGTGTAGGTGGTGGTTATTCAACAGATTATACCTTATTGTTCATGGGACATGCCAATAAAGACATTAATGAAGACCTGAATGTTGATTTTAGGTTGATCAATGAGATTTATGGCAATAAACTGGGAGAGACTTATAGTGCGGCTACCAGTGGTGGTTTAGCGGTTCCTAATAACTTCTTCCTTGCCAACTCCATTCAGCCAGTAGAAGGCGGCCCAGGTAATACGACCACCAGAAAATATGGTATTTCTTTGCCTTCTTCTCTAACTATTGGTTTGGCAGGAGTAGTGAATTTTGCTTATAAAAAATACCTGAATTTAGAGATCTCTGGACGTAATGACTGGATTTCTACGTTAACTTATCCAACAATTGTTCCGGGTAAGAACAACAACTCTGTATTTTATCCTTCTGCAAACCTATCTTATATTTTCTCTGATCACTTTAAAGATAAAATGCCATCCTGGTTGTCATTTGGAAAGATCAGAGCTTCCATTGCTTATGTTGGTAGCGCGGGTATTGCCAGAGCCTTTGATACTGGTGCTGGATATGCGCCAAGTGTGATGGTGGACATCAATGGCAAAACAGTGCCTTTAGCCACGCAAATCAATGGGGATACTAAACCAAATTATGACCTTAAAGCACAAAGACAACGCGAAATAGAATTTGGTACAACCCTGTCCTTCTTGAAAAATAGAATTGATGTTGATGTAGCCTGGTATAAAGGAAATACCTTCAATCAGCTATTGAAGCTGGATGGTGTTTATGAAACCGGTTATCCTAAATCGTTCTTTAATGCGGGAAATATTCAGAATCAAGGTTTTGAAGCCACAATTAGCGGATCTCCAGTTAGAACGAAAGACTGGGGTGTAGATTTATCCCTTAACCTGGCGCATAATAGAAGTAAGATCATTGAATTTGGTAAAGGAATCAAAGCCTGGAACATTACAGGAGATTATGAAGGTGGACAGGTTTGGGCTTATGAAGGCGGCGATTTTGGCGTGCTTGAAATGCGTGCAAATACCACAGTAAAGATTGATCCGGCCACAGGTTTCCCTTTTATCATCAATGCGCCTAGATTGGCAAATGCAGATCCAAACTTGAAATATAATGTAGCCAATTATAACCTGGTTGACAATGAGGAAAGTGACCTGCCAAATGGAAGGTTGCCAATCGGTAGAGTAGAGCCAAGCTTAACAGGCGGATTCTCTGTGAACTTAAGGTATAAGAACTTCAGCTTGTTTACACAAGTAGATGCTCGTTTCGGTGGTTATGTGTACTCAGAAACTTACGCCTATTCTATGGGTAATGGTGTTCCTTTGGCTTCGTTGAAATATCGTGATCAGGCACATGGTGGTGTTGCCCGTATCGATTCTTATACAGGTCAAACAGTATATGATGGTGCGATTCCAGATGCTGTTTTTGCTGCTGGACAAATGAGTTTAATTGATCCTACTAAATCAATCGGAGGAATGACCTTCAGAGCTGCTTATGATCAAGGATTGGTAGAACCATGGAAAGCTTCTGTTTATTATTCTTACACTAAAGGATGGCAGAATGCATTGAACAACTCAGGAGCTATTTCTAAAATGTCATGGATCATGATGCGTGAGGTGACTTTAGGTTACCAGATCCCTACTCAAATTCTGGATAAAGTGAAAATTAAAGGTGCGCGCATCAACTTTACAGCGAGAAACCTGGGTTACTTATACAACAGCTTAGTGGGTGGGCAAAACCCAGAATCTGTTCAAAGTAACGATCCTTTTAGCCCATGGATTACTGGTGGTGTTCCTTTTACCAGGAATTATGCAGTTTCCTTAAATGTTAAGTTCTAATCCCTAAAAATTAAAAAAATGAAAAAGAAACAACTATATATATTAGGGCTGATTGTCTTCGCCTCAGTTGGGCAATCTTGTAAAAAAACCATGATTGACCTTAATACAAGGCCTGATACCCTGGAAGATGTAGATCCAAGGTATTTGTTCACCTCTACTGTCCAGGATATGAATTACAATGGAAGAGATAGAATCATCAACAGGTATACCTTTATGTCTTACATGCAGTATATCGTGAGGGATGGTGCTGATGCGGATCTTACTGCTTTGTATTGGGCTCCAGGAGCTAATAAAGGCGGAAGTCCTCCGGTGTCTTCTTATTATGAAGATTATTATAAAGTGATAGGCGTGGGCATCAACAGGTTGTTAGCTAAAATTGAGGTTATGCCGGAAGATCGCAAGCCAAGATATGAAAATCTAAAAGCGATGGGCCAGATCACGGATGTTTATGAAGCATGGAGAGCGGCAGATGTGGTAGGTGCAATGCCTTACGATCAGGCTTTTCAGGATATAAAGTTTCCAAATCCCGCTTACGAATATGATTATGACCTGTATAAAAAATTCGATGCCAAGCTAAAAACGGCAGCTACAGCGATTAAGAATATTCCTGGCGACCAAATGGACATGAGCCTTAATGATTTGTTCTATAATGGTGACATGACCAAATGGTTGAAGTTTGCGAATACTTTACGTATTAAACTTGCACAGCGCTATGAGAAAAGAGACCCTGCAAATCTTGTAGCAGTCCTTAACGACATCCAGACCAATTTCGGTGCTCAGCTGATTGGTTCTTACGAGGACTCCTTCGGAATTAACCATACCAAAGACTGGAACAATAACGTGGATGATATCAATGCGATAAAAACTACTTACAATGCAGCTTATCCTTTTGTAGAATTCTTAAAATCAACAAAAGATCCAAGATTGGCAGTATTGGTTCGTGAAAATCAATTGGGAACTAATAACCCTGCTTACAGTGCTTTATTGCCAGTGGCTACTCCAGCTACTTTGGCAAGATTAGCAACACCTGAATATAAGGAGCGCTATTATGGAAAACATACTTTCCCTGCCTCACAATCTGCGGCTTATGGGCCAACAGGTGAAGGTCGTTTCCAGACTTTTGCAACTACTGGCAACTCTGTAAGTTTAACTTACCAATCGCTGATTCAAGGTCGCTATTTTGTGAAGAATAGTGGTTTTAAAGTAGATGTTCCAGATCCGTTATTGAATACCAATGATAAATTGGTTGCGGGTAGTTTATTGAAATACAAATCTTTATTTTTAAGCTACGCAGAAACTTGTTTTATGATGGCGGAAATTGCGGCTAAAAAAGGCAGTGAGGCTTTAGGAAAAGATGCTGCAGCATGGTATAATGCTGGTGTGACTGCTTCATTTGATCAATACAAAAAAGTAGGAACAGACATCAGTGTACCTTATGCTGAAACCCTTGCTATGGGCGACTTTTTAACCCGTTACCCTTACCGTAATCTGGAGAGCATTTATTCTCAAGCCTGGGTACATTACCTGGCACAACCAGAAGAAGCATGGGCAATGTGGAAAAGAACAGGTTATCCTCAGTCTAAAGATTTCAGACCTGGACAGCCAACTACTCCTGGAAATATTGGAGATGGTACTGGCGTTGCCTACCTGGAAAACCTTTGGAATGGTAATGCCAACCTGACCAAACCAAGAAGAGGTGTGCTTCCTGGTTCTGACTTAAACAGTGCTAATAAATTTAAAGCAGTGGCTGATATGAAAGCCAAAGATGCGGCTTATGGTACCGATATCAACGATACCAAAGGCAGAATCTGGTGGGATCAGCAATAATAATTAAGATAAGGAATAGTTAATGTTTGGCTGTCCGATTTTATCGGGCAGCCTTTTTTTGTCTTTTAAATTTTCTAACTTCGGCAGCATTAATCCAAATGAATGTACGCGGTATTTAAAAGAGAGTTATTTAGTTTATTGAATTCATTGATGGCCTATATTACCATCGGTGTATTTTTACTGGCATCCGGCTTATTGCTCTGGTTTTTTCCAGATACCTCTATCCTGGAATATGGATATGCCGAGCTCAATGGCTTTTTCAGCCTGGCTCCTTTTTTATTCCTTTTTCTGATCCCTGCCATGACCATGCGTTCTTTTGCAGAGGAGCGGAGGGAAGGGACTTATATCCTGCTGGCTACACGGCCGGTAACCGACTGGCAGATTATTTTTGCCAAATACCTGGCCTGTTTTGTACTGGTCATCTTCGCTTTGCTGCCTACCCTGATTTATTCTTATACCATTTCTGAGCTGGCCTTGCCAATAGGAAATATTGATAGCGGTGCCATCATCGGTTCTTATATAGGCTTGCTGCTATTGGGCGCTGCATTTGTCTCCATTGGGATTTTTGCCTCTTCGCTGACTAAAAACCAGGTGGTCGCTTTTGCGCTTTCCGTATTTCTATGTTTCTTCGCTTACAGCGGATTTGAGGCGATGAGTCAGATTTTTGGCCTTCGGGCAATTGAAAATATATTACTCAGTCTGAGTGTGAATGAACATTATCAATCGATGAGCAGGGGTGTACTGGATACAAGGGATCTGGTTTATTTCCTGAGCTTTATTATCGTTTTTCTAGGCGCAACTAAATTGGTGATCGGAGGTCGGAAATGGTAATTAAGCAGCGTAAAATAGTTAGTATTGCCATTTTCATTATCGCGTTGGTTTTAATCAATGTCCTGGCGCAATATGTGTATACCCGAATCGATTTTACCAAAGAAAAACGATATACATTAACCCTAAAATCGAAGGAGATCCTGAAAAATATTAAACACCCGATTACCATTACCGTGTTCCTGGATGGCGATTTACCAGCTCCTTTTAAAAGATTGAGAAATGCCACCAAAGACTTGCTTGCGGATTATAGAGCAGCAGCCGGACAGGAAATTAAAGTGATCTTTAAAGATCCGATTTCAGGGCTGTCTATCGCAGATCAGGATACGGTGATCAACCATTTATATAGTGCAGGGATCGAACCTACTACCATCAACATTAAAAATGATGCAGGTTTTGCACAGAAAATAGTCTTTCCGATGGCGATGCTGGAGAGTCCGGATCGGCAGCTTCCGGTAAAGCTGTTACAGAATTTAGGGGCAACCGGTGGTTATGAGGAGAACATCAACAACTCGATTCAGAATTTAGAATACCTCTTTACCTCAGCGATTCAGCAAGTGCTTTCTTCAGAACATCCCCGCATCGGTTTTACTGAAGGAAATGGAGAATTAACGGATTTAATGTTGAACGATGCCATCACGACGCTTTCCGATAACTATGAGGTGGGCAGGGTAAACCTGAATACCATTGATGCTGCGGGATTGGACAAGTTGAAAACATTGATCATTGCCAAACCTCAGCAGGAGTTTACAGAAGCTGAAAAGTATAAAATCAATTATTTTGTGATGAAAGGTGGTCGGGTAGTCTGGGCGATCGATCAGGTGAGTGCCGATCTGGACAGCCTGAAAGATTCGGGAGAACAGCTGGCTTTTAACAAGAAACTAAACCTGGACGACATGCTCTTCATGTATGGTTCAAGGATCAACTACAACCTGATTGCCGATGCCAATTGCGCAGAAATTCCATTGAGTATGGGTGGAAACGGTCAGATTGAAATGGCACCATGGGTATATTATCCCTTAATACAGCCAGATACTTCACATAACCTCGTTAAAAATATTGATGTCATCAGAGGGGAATTTGTCAGCACGATAGATACCATTGCAGTGAAAGGATTAAAGAAAACGGTAATTTTACATTCTTCTCCTTTTAATAAGGTGTTCAATGCGCCAAAATTGTTGTCTTTACAAATGGTAGCAGAGCAGCCGGATCCACGTGATTATGCGAGCAAGCCACAGGCTTTGGGGGTCCTGATTGAAGGCAGTTTTCCTTCGGTGTTTTTAAACCGTTCTGTTCCGGCAGGAATTACAGGAAATTATCCGCTTCCGGCAACGAGCAAGCCAACCAAAATGATTGTGATCGGCGACGGTGATGTCTTCAAAAATCAAATCAGCAGTAAGGACGGTTCTGCATTTCCGTTGGGCTTCGACCGATACACGCAAAAAAACTACGGAAATAAAGCTTTGCTCCTAAATATCGCAGATTACCTGTCAAATGACCATCATTTAATCGCTTTGAGGAATAAAGAGGTTAAGATCAGACTGTTGGATAAGGCGAAACTGCGTACCGAAAAACTTCAATGGCAATTGGTCAATATGGCTTTGCCATTATTATTGTTAATATCGTTCGCGATTTTTCAACATTATTACCGCAAGTATAAGTATGCGAGGTAATTTTTATATTTTTGAGAACTGACAAGATCATACTATGAGATTTATTGTATCCACATCAACGTTATTAAAACATTTGCAAACAGTAAACGGTGCGTCAAGCAGCAGTACTGTATTGCCGATATTGGAGAATTTCCTTTTTGAAATTAAAGATGGAAGTTTAACCATCTCTGCTACTGATTTACAAACCAGCATGACCACCTCTTTACCGGTTGAGTCTAAGGAAGGCGGAAAAGTAGCTGTGCCAGCAAAAATACTTTTAGACACATTAAAAACATTACCAGATCAGCCGATCTCTTTCAATATTGATGACAACACTTTCTCTATTGAAATCAGCGCAGGTGACGGTAAATATAAACTAAGCGGAGAAAATGGGGACGATTTTCCGAAAATTCCGGTAGTAGAAAATGCTTCATCGATAAACCTTCCTGCTTCGGTATTGACAGAAGCAATTACCAAAACTATTTTTGCAGTGAGCAGCGACGAGTTACGTCCAGCAATGACAGGTGTATATTGCCAGTTATCTGAGCAGCACATTACTTTTGTAGCGACTGATGCACATAAATTGGTAAGATATAGAAGAATGGACAGTAAAGGCGAAAAAGCTTCTTCTTTCATCCTTCCTAAAAAAGCATTGACTTTATTAAAAGCAGCGTTGCCATCTACAGATGTGAATGTTTCTGTAGATTATAATGCCACAAGTGCTTTCTTTAAATTTGAAAACATCAACCTGGTTTGTCGCCTGATTGATGAGCGTTACCCAGATTATGAAGCGGTAATTCCTGCTAATAACCCTAATAAACTGATCATCGACCGTGCTTTGTTCTTAAATACCTTACGTAGGGTAGTGATTTTTGCGAACAAAACCACACATCAGGTGCGTTTAAAAATCAATGGTTCTGAACTGAATATCTCTTCTGAGGATTTAGATTTCGCCAATGAAGCACATGAGCGTTTGAGCTGTCAGTATGAAGGTGAAGATTTAGAAATTGGTTTCAATGCCCGTTTCTTAATCGAGATGCTTAGCAATTTAAGTGGTGAAGAAGTGACTTTAGAACTTTCTACACCTAACCGTGCAGGATTGTTAATTCCACACACAAATGACGAGAACGAAGATGTTCTGATGTTGGTGATGCCAGTGATGCTGAACAACTATAACTAGAATTATCTTAAAGTATAATGAGAGGCCTGGTATTTTATCAGGCCTTCTTTTTGCAAAATTCCCAGAAGAACCACGGAATTTATTCTGTCACAGCTAACTAATTATTGAATACTAAAATTCAAAATAAGATGTTTATTAACATGTTATTCTTAATTTTGGGCTTAAACTATACGATTTGGAACTTTTATCACAACTAGTAGATTTTATATTGCATACCGATAAGGCTTTAGTGCAGCTGGTAAGCGATTATAAGACATGGACTTACCTTATTTTATTCTTGATTATTTTCGCGGAAACCGGATTTGTAGTGACCCCATTTTTACCTGGTGACTCGATGCTGTTTGCCGTTGGTGCATTGATCGCAAAAGGTGGAACCGGCCTTGACATCTGGATCATGTTCCTGCTCCTCACCATTGCTGCAATTGCTGGAAACAGCTTGAATTACAGATTGGGTAGCTATTTCGGTATTAAAGTATTTAAAGAAGGAAATAAAATCCTGAAACTGGAATACTATAACAAATCCCATGAGTTTTTTGAAAAGCATGGTGGTAAAGCAATTATTTTTAGTCGCTTTCTTCCGATCTTCAGAACGATCGCTCCTTTTGTAGCTGGTGTAGCTAAAATGCCTTTCGGCAGATTTACCTATTACAACGTAGTGGGTGGTATTGGCTGGATCTTCAGTTTGCTGTTTGCTGGTTTCTTACTTGGACAAATTCCAATTATCAGAGATAACTTTTCAATTGTGATCATTACGATTGCTGTCGTAACTTTCGGTCCTGTGATTTATGCGGCGATTAAAAGCAGAATTAAACCTAAAGATATTTTAAAGGACTAATTTGGTTCTCTAATCAAAATAGGCCCATTGGGCAGCGGCGCGGCTTCGAGTTCTTGAACATCACTGGAAGCCGCGTTTTTTTTAGGCATCTTTTTTAAGTCGGGTTGTCCAGCGTCGATCCAGGCGGAATACCAATAACTTCCGGTCGCATGGACTGCAGATCGCATTTGCTTTTCCACCATCTGGTTCATTTCCTGATGATAAGCGGTGGAATAAGCTATGGAGTATTGCCGGATCAGCAATTGCTGTCGCTTCGAAAAACTGTATTTCTTCCTTCCAGGGGTGTTTGCACTTACTTTTGCTTCCATAGCTAGTACACTATCTAGTAACCGGTGACTGTTACTAATGATTTTCCAGGCAGTTTTCAAAGGGTCTTCGAGGTATACTGCCTTTCCGACCCGAAAATTGTATTGCGCTGCAAATAATTCCGGTAAGCGGCTTTCCCAAAAGGCATGAATGCCATGCTGGTTGCTGAGCTGACCATTGTGATTTTGAGTAGTATGCAGCGGCACATGTGCATCAGAAACGTAATGACCGAGGTAGGCGGAATAGATTAATATTTTTAGAGAATCCCTTTCTGCAAAGGCCCGAACGAGCTTGAAATAGGATTTTTGAATCTGCCAGGGCAGGCTGCCATTCGTGGATAATTGCTTGAGGCCGTATTTTTTCTGCGCCTCTGTCCATTTTCTGGGAATGCTATCTATGTTTTTTTCATAACATTCCACATCTATGAAATGTCTGCTTGCTTCTGCAGTGTCCGCATAGCGACGTTTGTCGGGGTCTACCGCATGATCACTGAGATAACTGATGTTTGCCTTATAGAAAGCATTCAGGCCTTTAGGAAGCGTGAATACGGCCAGATAGTTGATTCGCTGATGCGCATAAAATCCCCAGGAGGAGCACAGCAGCCAGGTCATAAAAAGCAAAACAGGGATCAATACACGATTCATCCCTGTCAAGCTATATATTTTAACCTATTACCTGGTTATTCTTCGATGCTTTTTCCTTTCATGGCTGAAGAAACGGCCATATCCATTACTCTTTCCGCAAATGGACGGGTGAACTCATTCAACTCATCCGCCTTTTTCAATATCGTATCTTTTTCTGCGGTTGCCAATGCGCTTTTCAGCGATTCAATATGAGTTTTAGTGTCTGTAATTTCAGTAGCTGTTAAGAAGTTGCCATGTTTTTCGATGAAGCGTTCCGCAGTGTAGACCAATTGTTCCCCTTCACTTCTTGCTTCAATTAACATGCGTTGCTCGACATCACTTTTAGCATGGGTAATGCTGTCGATCAGCATTTTCTCCACGGTATCATCGGTAAGGCCATAACTTGGGCTGATGTCGATTTCCTGCTTTACGCCAGAACGAAGTTCTATGGCCTGAACAGTAAGGATCCCATCTGCATTGAGCATAAAGTTGATGTCTACTTTTGGCAATCCTGCTGGCATTGCAGGAATCCCTTTCAGGTCGAATTCTGCCAGTTTTCTATTTTCTTTTACCAGGTCACGTTCTCCCTGAAATACAGAGATCTTCATGTTCACTTGTCCGTCGATAGAAGTGGTGTATTGTCTGCCTGCTTTGGTAGGTACTTTTGCGTTTCTAGGGATGATGACATCCATTAATCCACCCATGGTTTCAATTCCCAAAGATAATGGGGTTACATCCAGTAAAAGGATGTCTGAACGATTTCCAGCAAGAATGTCAGCCTGTATTGCAGCACCTAATGCCACTACTTCATCCGGGTTAATCTGATCATGTGGTGTAGAATTGAAGAACTCGGCTACTTTTGCTTTCACATAAGGTGTGCGTGTAGAACCACCCACAAGTACTACTTCATCAATTTCTGCTACTGTTAAATTAGCGTCGCTTAAAGCTTGTTTACAGGCGTTTAAAGTTTCAGCAACTTTAGCTGAAATCAGGTCTTCAAAAGTCTGCTTGTCTAAGGTACACCAGATTGCTCCGATCTGCTCATTGAAAAGGTTTTGAGTACTCAATGATTTTTTAGCTTCTTCCGCTTTTAGTCTTAGAGACTGCATTAAACCTTGATCTGCTGATAAGGCAGCGCTATCTAATTTATTTTTTTCTATCCAGTAATGAACGATGGCACGGTCAAAATCATCACCTCCTAAAAAGGTGTTGCCATTGGTGGCCAATACTTCGAAAATTCCGTTTTGAATAGATAGGATGGAAACGTCAAACGTTCCTCCACCAAGGTCATATACCGCAATTGTTTTTTGCTGAGTAGGATCCAGGCCGATTCCGTAAGCCAGACTGGCTGCGGTTGGCTCGTTCACAATTCTCAGCACGTCCAGACCTGCTAACCTGCCCGCATCACGGGTGGCCTGGCGCTGACTGTCGTTAAAATAAGCAGGAACCGTAATCACCGCACGGTTTACCGGGGTTTTTAACGCATGTTCTGCTCTTGCTTTCAGTTCCTTCAGTATTTCTGCTGAAAGTTCTATTGGCGTATAAAATTTATCACCAGCTTTAATTTTCACCAAAGAATCGTTTTCGTCATCTATGATTTTGTAAGAAAAAGTATCCTGATGTGCAGCAACATCTTTATAAGATCTGCCTAATAATCTTTTAACGGAAAATATAGTATTTGAGGGATCGCTGATTAAAAATTCTTTGGCATCATTACCTACAACTGCATCGCCATTGGCATTAAAATGCACGATTGATGGCACCAAAACACCTTTTCCTGTGTCATTAATGACCATAGGGTTTTTGTCGGGGTTGATAAAGGCGACCAAACTATTGGTGGTACCAAGGTCAATGCCGACGATGATTTCTTCTTTCTGTAAGGAACCTGTTGCGAGGTTAATGGAGATCTTTGCCATAGTGAGGCAAATTTAGGAATGTTTTGTTCTTTTTTTGTTTTAAGGTTGTAATGTTTTAACCTTCTGAGCAGGAATCAGCTCTTTTTATGAATATTATATAACCACAATACAATATCCTGATAGCTATCTGTTCCTTTTTTCTGGTTGTTTAGCTTTAAAAAGCTGTCCAGGGCCACATCCATATAGCCATACATGTCGCTATTGTATTTTTTCCAAAATGCCCTTTCTATCTTGAAATCATTTAAAGTAACTGGGTTTATCTTTTCATATAAGCGTTGATAATCTTCAGGAGATTTGATTTTGATCTCAAAAAGAATACTTCTCAGCATATTGTAAGCCGCAGAATACTGGAAATTTTGATCGGTACTGTGGATGGCCACAAGGTAACCGATCAGATTGGCCTCATCTTCTCTGCCAATGCCCAATTGGTGGGCAATCTCATGGCAGGTCACAAAAGGTAAGGAGGTTGTGGGCAGTCGGGTGTTTACATTGGCTTCGCCTGATACCGGATTGTAATAACCTTCAATCCCTATTTTGGTCACGACCCAGCTGTTCAGGACCGCCTTAACTGAGGGCGCCCGGTAATTGAAGAAGGCATTGGTTTTCTTTAGGCTATCGTAAGCTGTTTTTGCCTTACTTTCCAATTGATCCAGGTTATAGTGTTCTTTTTTGATGCTTTGTAAACCATTCAGCTTGGCGATAAAATATTCCCCCAGCAGCACTAATTCTGCAGTAGTATACTTTTCATTTGAAATTCCCAATTGCTTGCTGATCGTAGGTCGGGAATAGTTTAATCCCCATAAGATTTTAAACACCAGGTATAAAATCAATCCGAAATTCATCACCTGCAAGGGAATGTTGATTCGATCTGAAGCGTTTAGTCTCTTTTGAAAGACCTTTTTGAAAAACAGATAAAGGCTCCTTAAAATGTATAAAACGAGTAAGAGATACAGGAAATCGCCAACAGGAAAGGTAAATAGGGAACTGATCCATCGCTGAATCACTGAACTGACCTGGTATAGGCCATTGGAATAGTATTTTTCTATAAAATTACTGCTCAGTCCGGCAAGAAATACGATTCCCGACAGACTGAACAGCAGGACAAACTGTTTAACTCTGGGTTTGTCCATTAATTTCATGAGTTGTTATTCATTAATTTTAAGACCTGTTAAAAGCTAATCTCTTTCCTTTTTCATTGGTCATAAAGCTGCCTTTTTGATAGGCTAAATTTCCAGAAACAAAGGTATGTGTGATTTCCGACTGGAACGTTTGTCCTTCAAAAGGCGACCATCCGCATTTGTACCAAAGGTTTGCCCTGGTCACTTTAACCGGATCATTCAGGTTCACTAAAACTAAATCTGCCCAGTAACCTTCTCTAATGAAACCTCTTCTGTCTACCTGGAAACAAGTCGCCACATTATGCGCTGTTTTTTCTGCAATCTGCTCTAGTGTGATTTTCTTTTGATGGTACATTTCTAATAAGGCAGACATCGCATGCTGTACCAATGGGCCACCAGAAGGGGCCTGCAGGTAAGGCTGTTCTTTTTCTGCAATCGTATGAGGAGCATGATCTGTCGCAATAATGTCGATATGACCGTCTAAAACACCTTTTAAGATCGCATCTTTATCCTGTTCTGTTTTTACTGCCGGATTCCATTTGATCCAGTTGCCTTTAGTGGCGTAATCTCTGTCGTCGAACCAAAGGTGATGGATGCAGGCTTCGGCAGTGATTCTTTTATCCTTTAATGGCGTAATGTTGTCAAAAAGCGCGACTTCTCTAGCGGTTGAGATGTGTAGAATATGTAAACGTGTCTGGTATTTTTTAGCCAGTTCTACTGCCATTGAAGAAGAAATATAGCAAGCTTCTGCACTTCTGATCAATGGGTGCATGTCTATGGTGATATTGTCGCCATATTCTGCCTTGTAGCGTGCCATGTTTTCTCTGATGGTCTTTTCATCTTCACAATGTGTGGCCACCAACATCGGCGCTTCTTTGAAAATGTTTTCTAAAACCGTCGCGTTGTCTACCAGCATATTTCCGGTAGAGGAACCCATGAATACTTTAATCCCGCAAACGTTGTTAGGATCAGTTTTTAAGACTTCATCGAGGTTGTCATTGGAAGCACCCATGAAAAACGAGTAATTCGCTAAAGAAACATCTGAGGCGATCTGATATTTATCAGCCAGCAGCTGCTGACTTAAGGTATTAGGAACAGTATTGGGCATTTCCATGAAGGAAGTGATCCCTCCGGCAACGGCAGCCATACTTTCAGAAAATATGTCCGCTTTATCCGTTAGTCCGGGTTCTCTAAAATGTACCTGATCATCGATCATTCCCGGGAAGAGGTGTAAGCCCTCTGCATTGATTTCTTTTGCGCCCTCCGCCGTGATGTTTGGCGCAATTTTTACGATAAATCCCTCTTTAATGAGTACGTCAGCAACAAATATTTGGCCTTCGTTTACCACTGAGGCCGCTTTTATCAGAATGGTGTTCATGCCTTCAAACTTAAATAAAAAAAATGTTATTTGCCCTTCCAGATGTTGTCTGCAGGACTGGCATCCATAAATATGCCGCCATCCACCTGAACTTCTACCACTGTTTGCTTTGCATTCAGAGAAATGATTGTTGATTTTTGATTGGCCTTCCAAACCGCTGAAGTTTGATGAAACACGCCTGTTGATCCATCTTTATACTTCAGTTTTATATCAAATGGAACGGCGAAACCACCCACGTTATCCAGTTTAATCTGGTAAAGGAGTCCTTTATTAGATACTTGTTTAACAGCAAGGTCAATGTAATTGTTGCTGAAAAACCAGTTGTTCCAATACCAGTTCAGGTTTTGTCCGGATACATTATTAAAGGTGTAGAAGAAGTCCCATGGAATGGGATGTTTGCCATTCCAGCGCTCCATATAAGCATGAAGGTACTTTTTAAAGGCAGCGTCACCCAGCATGTCTTTTAAGGCAAGGTAGGCAAGGGCAGGTTTAACATAAGCATTATTGCCATAACCAGCGCCGGATACCTGTGTAGATAGCGTAATTACTGGCTGATCTTCTTCCCCGGAAGGATCATTGATCCATCGGTCTACACGGAATTTTTTGAAGTTCTCATCTGCTTTCACTTTTCCAAGCTGTGCAGTAGAGATCAGGTACTCTAATGTGGTGGCCCAGCCTTCATCCATGTGTGCATACCTGGTTTCATTGGTGCCCATGTAAAAAGGGAAATAAGTATGTGCCACCTCATGATTCAATACAAATTGGGAAAATTCCAGATCTGGCGTGGTCGAATCATTGATCATCATTGGGTATTCCATATCTGCAAAGCCCTGCACTGCGGTCATCTTTGAAAATGGATAAGCTACGCCTGGCCAGTGGTTTGAAAACCAGGATAAAGCTTGTTTTGTCCAGTCTGCTGCTTTTGGGAAATCGATCGCTTTGGCATCGTAGGCGGCCTGTGCACTCGCTCTTCTACCGGTTTTTGGGTCTACGACCACACTTCCGCCATCCCATAGATAGTGGTTGCTCAAGGCAAATGTCACATCTGTAATGTGATCGGCAGTAAATACCCAGCTGTTCCAGTCGTTTTGCTGCGTCACGAGTCCCTTTGTCATTTCTTCTGCGTTGGCAATTGGGGTAATGGCCTCACTGGTATAGGATTTTTTTAATCTTTCTGCAAAAACCGGCTGCAGTACTTCCTGCGGATTTTGTAAATCTCCGGTGGCCCATACCACAAAGTTTTTAGGCACTTTTACCGTTAAGCGGTAGTCGTTAAAGTCGTTGTAAAATTCAGCCCTGTCGGTATGGGGGATGAGGTCCCAGCCATAATAATCGTCATAAACAGATACCCTGGGAAAAGCATAAGCCACAAAAAATGTACTGTTGTCCAGCTGACCTTCTCTGCCGCTTTCTTTAGATAAAGGGTAAGACCAGCTGATGTTTAATTCGGCCGTCTGCCCCGGATTCAATGGTTTTTTTAATTCAAGTTCCCCTACAGTTCCCCAATTTTCATTCTTTACATTGTATTTCTGCTGATCAATTTGCAAAGAACTGATGGTTAGCCCATCAGATAGAAAGTCTTTATTCACATAATTTGCACGTGGAGCTTCTGGTTTATGTAAATTATTGACAAACCGAATTGCAATTTGATGTAAGGTGTCTGGACTGTGGTTCGTGTATTTGATCGTTTCCGTTCCGCTTACGATTTTACTGACTGGATCTACACTGATCATCATGTCGTATTTACCTTTATTCTGCCAGTAATTTTTGCCCGGTTTCCCGTCTTTTGACCGGCTTCCTTTTTCATAAGCCATCTTTATATTTCTTGGCAGGTATAGTTCCTGGGCATAAGCAGCTGTGCTTCCGCAGAGCAGTAAGGCAAAGGCAGCTGGGAATATTGCCTTTAACCATCTGTTTTGTTGTTTTTGCATCTGGTTCATTCGTTATACTTATAAAAGTACATTATTTAAGATTTTTTAAAACAATCGTGATCATAAATAATACGTTGAGCTGATGATCCTATAAATAATAGTATCTTTGCAAAATGCCCAAAACATTTGAAGAGTTTAACCTTAATCGACAGATTTTAAATGCTGTAGCTGATGCAGGGTTTACTGTTGCCACCCCAATACAAGAAAAATCAATAGCACCCGTTCTATCAGGACAGGATATATTCGGCATTGCCGAGACTGGAACCGGAAAAACAGCAGCTTATGTTTTACCGATCCTGATGCAATTAAAATATGCACAGGGTGATGCGCCAAGAGCCTTGATCCTTGCACCAACCAGAGAGTTGGCGATGCAGATCACTGAACATGTCAAAATTTTCTCTAAATATACAGACTTGCGTACCGTTGTTGTTTTCGGCGGTATTGGTCCAAAAACACAAATCGAACAGATTAAAGCAGGTGTAGACATAATTGTGGCTACGCCGGGAAGATTTTTAGACATCTATCTGGCTGGACACATCAATACACAATACCTTAAGTTTTTAGTTCTGGATGAAGCGGATAAAATGATGGATATGGGCTTTATCGGTTCCATTCACCGGATTTTAGAAGTGGTGCCCCGTCGTCGTCAGAATTTGCTGTTCTCTGCAACCATGAGTGATCTGGTACAGAAAATTGCGGGAGACTTCCTGAAACACCCCACTATCATTGAAGTAGGCCTGCAAGCTACTCCTGCGGCAACAGTGACGCAGAAGCTGTATGAAGTGCCCAATTTCAAAACAAAAATCAATTTATTACAGCACCTGCTGAAAAATGATGAAGAGTTTAAAAGACTGATCATTTTCTGTAAAACGAAGACGGTTGCCGATAATATTTTCAGTTTTATCGTGCGCAGGTTCGGTGAAGATGCCGTAAGGGTAATTCATGCCAATAAAGGGCAAAACACAAGAATCAACTCTATCAACAGCTTTAAAGAAGGAAACATCAGGGTATTAGTGGCTACAGATGTGGCTTCCAGAGGGATTGATGTTTCTGAGGTGAGTCATGTGATCAACTTCGATGTACCAATCATTATTGAAGATTATGTACACCGCATCGGCCGTACGGGTAGGGCTTATGCCAAGGGGGATGCCTTGACTTTCGCTACGCCTGCGGAAAAATATTACATTGAGAAAATAGAGAAGTTGATCAGACAACAGATTCCTGTGCTACCTTTGCCGGAAGAAATTTTCGTAGAAGAGACTCCTTATGAAGAACGTCAGGCAATTGCCAGAGCAATTGACGACCAGAAACGTAAGGATGATCCTGAGTTCAAAGGAGCTTTCCATGAGAAGAAGCATGCCGCGGCAATTGCAGCTTCAGAAAGAGAGAAAATGAAAAATAAAACTCCTGCCTGGAAGTCTAAGAAGTTCAAAAATAAAAAGTAAAACAAGGGAATTGAAAGTAAAACTGACACCACTTAACATCATTTCTGCAGTTTGTATTGCGATTGCAGCTGTGCTGTTGTTTGAAAAAAGACCGCCATCAAATGCGCATACGATCAACCTACAGCCCATTCTGATTGGCTTTAGTTTGCTCATCGCAGTGATCGCTTTTATATCCGATCAGATTTTCAGGAAGTTTATTCCTGAGCTGAAAAAGATATGGATAGTGGAATGTACAGTAATTCTTTTTACTGTTCTCTTATTTGTCATTATAAAAGTTAGCATAAATTAAATGAAACAAGCAGAAATCAAAATTACCGTTGAATTAGACGACAATAATGTCCCTGATAATATCCTTTGGGAATCTACAGATTCAGCTACAAAAGAGCAGGTACCTGTAAAGTCAATGATGTTGGCACTTTGGGATCATAACTATAAGAACTCTATGCGCATCGATCTATGGACTAAAGACATGCCTGTAGATGAGATGAAAAGATTCTTTTATGAAACTTTGCAAACGATGGGAGATAGCTTCCTTAAAGCTACTGGAGAGAAATTGATCGTTGAAGATTTACGCGATTATTGCGCGCATTTTGCCGATAAAATGGGAATTAATACGCAGCAATAAAATCAGGATGAAAATTCAGGGAGTTATTGGTGCAGCAATTATGGCTGCTGGCGGATTCTGTCCGCTGATGCGCTTACCAATTATTGGAAACTGGAACTATTTTGATATAGACATCACATTAGCCATTACTTTTTATGTGGTGGTAGCGGTGGCTTTATTAGGTTCTTTAGCTAATAAAATAGGTTTAATCAAGTTTGCAGGATGGGCAGCAATTGCATTAGTTGCAATTTCGCTGGTCGGTATTTATTTTAAAGTCAACGATTCTTTTGGCTTCCTTCATTTCAAAAAGCTGGTGAGTGTGGCTTCAGGAATGGTGAAACTAAAATGGGGTTGGTACGTGATTCTGGCTGGTGCCGCAGTGTTAATCACCGTAAGGAGACCAAGGGTGGTACTGGTACAAAAGGGAACACCAGAACTGGCTAAAGAGGTTTCATAACCAAAGAAAAGGTGCTTTGATCACCTCATAAATTTTAAATAAAAAAAGAGCTGATCGGATCCGATCAGCTCTTTTTTTATGCTCATCTTAATTCAATCCGCCAAGCGCTTTTTGTTTTCTTTTGCGTTTGTAATGGCTCTGTTTAAGGGTATCCGTGCCGGTAATGATGCTGATGTTTCCGTCTACTTCAAAAATGGCGAGTTTCACCTCCTTGAATTTCTCCACGCCGTGTTCCCGCATGGCCTCCCTCAATTCATCATCGGTGATGTCGAGTTTAGCCAGTTTTTCAAAATCCAGCTTGCCATTGTGGATCAGAATTTCAGGTTTTTCGGATAGCAGGTTTCGGAACCTCTTACTCTTATACATTAGTTTTTTCAGTGCGAAGTTGAGGGTAAATAGGACAGCAGCAGCCACCAATCCCCCCAGTAAGCTGGTATTGTTGCCCACCATCGCATTTTGAACCGCATTACTGATCAGTAAAATCAATACTACATCAGTGGTGTTGAGCTGAGAAAGTTCCTTTTTCCCAGTCAGGCGGATGGCAACCAGCATAAATGCATAAACGGCAAGACTTCTTAGAATAATATCCAGGTATTGGTTCATAGGTTTTTGATTTAGAAATCAAGTGTCATTTGTCCTTTTTTACTGAGGGCCCTTTCGTGATCCAGCAGCCATTTTTTGCGCCATAATTCTCCGGCATAACCCACGAGTTTGCCGTTACTGCCAATTACCCGGTGACAAGGGATGACAATGGCCAGGTTATTTTTTCCATTTGCTGCAGCAATTGCCCGAATCGCCAGCACGTTATTTTGCTGCCTGGAGAATTCCAGATAAGAACAGGTATTCCCATACTCAATGGTTTGTAAAGCAGTCCATACACCTTGCTGAAAGCTCGTCCCTGCTTGTTTTAGCGGCAAACTGAAAACAGTTAATTTCCCTTCAAAATAATCATTTAGCTGTGCCGCTGCTAATTTGCTGACCTTATTCTCTGAAAGGCCTTGCGTATCGCTCTCCTTGAAAGTAATTTTGCTTACTGAATCTTCCTCGGCAAACACGTAAATTATGCCAATCGGACTTTGTAAAATACTGCAGTAGGTACTGGTCATAAGCATCCTTAAGTAATTTTTGCTATTCAAATGTATAAA